>CAMWMD010000001.1 GCA_947175265.1 uncultured Porphyromonadaceae bacterium
AGCTGTATTCCTCTGAGGTTGGACTCCCTGATAGGATTGACAGTATCGAACATCGCTGCATATATCTTGTCAAACACAGGCCGGACAATCTCATTCTGCATATCAAGAGCCGCTATCGTGCTGAAACGCTCCATATCGGCACGTTTAGGCATCTTGGGTGTGACATCCCCGTAAGTCGAGAAAGTCTCCCTGGACTTCTCCCATATAAGTAGTTCCGACCGCTTGCCTACACGTCCGTCGTTCAGGTTCGGGATCATGAATAGCCTCGCCCTCATTCCTCCGGCCATTGCCTGACGAAGACGGTCAAGAAACATGATGAAGCTCGCTGTGGAAGGAACGGTCACAAGATCGTAGTGGAACGGTATAACTATGATGTCGGAGTTCACAAACAACGGCACGAGTCCGGCGGCCTTCAGGCTTCCCGGAGAATCTACAAGCGCCACCTCGATGCTGGGGTCATTGTGCAGTTTCTCCATCAGTTCGGTCATATCATCCCTGTCTGTCGCTTCCTTTTCGATCACGCTGTAAGGCACAGTTCCATCCCCATACTTACGCAGGTCGCTACAACGGCATTTGAGGATCGAGTGCTGGAAATCACAGTCAACGATGACGACGCGGACACCCTTCGTCACGAGATAGTTGGCGAAGGTGACGCAGAGCGTCGTTTTTCCGACGCCCCCTTTCTGGTTGGCGAAAGTCACTATGACAGGTGTCTGCATCATTTTTTGTCCTGCGATTGAAATCCGATGCAAAATTATCACCCAATGGTACCTTAAACCGAAATGCACAACACTTATCTGACCTCGGTCACTTGAACCGGAGTGCATGGGTATAAATATCTGAGGTTTTTCGGTTTATTATGCCCGAAATAGTGACGATAGAAAGTCTCACTATGGTTTTCGGACTATCTTTTCAGGCTGCTGCCATCATCAATCCTGTCATAGTTCCCTTTATATCCGACCTCCCATTCACGGTTCTCTCCGTGACCTGTGCCGGCATCGCGTAGCGGTCGTATCCGTACAGGCTTCTTCCTTTGCTGTTGATTATTTTGCGTCTGCTTTTGACTCTGTGTCTGCCTCTGTCGTTGCAGGCGTGTGAGGTCAAAGCCCTCTTCTGTAAGGTTGATAATAATATGGTGATTGAAGTCAATGGCAAAAGTGTTGTCACCGTCTTTCATGACAATAAAACCCTCGTTCCGGAGTTCCTTACGGACATCGGTCACATCCGGGTCATCGAAAATATCATGCAGCGTTGCCAATGATGTAGTGTAGCCGTTATATCTCTTTGGAGCGAGTGAGATCAGATCGGAAGGAGTCCCTTTGCCCATTTTGCAAAGAATATCCCTCTCGGCTTCAGTCATAGGCTTGAAGCTCTCGACCCATTGGATCCGGTTGTTTCTTTGAAGCGCATCAACCATAAACTGCTTCAAAGGCTTGCTCTGGCCGTCGAAATAGATCACACCTTTCTTAATATATGCTTTATAGCGTCGAAGCTTGTCGAATATCTCTCCCTGGGTGATTTTGGGATTGATGGTGAAAAGCTGATCGATATAACTCTCTATGCGGTCGAAGCGTTCCTGCGGTGTAGCGAAGTCCAGCAGTTCATCAACCGCGAGGATTCTTGCACCGTGGAACACAGACTTGGTGCTATGGTCAACAAGGATATAACCATAAGGCTTGTCCTTCTTGCCGAAGAACACTATATCGACCCCGAATTTGGCTTTCATCTCCTTTTTAAGTTCCTCCTTGTCCGCACACGTATCCCGGTACTTTTTGAGAATGGAGCGCAGTTGACGTGCACGTGCCTTGTCCGTCTCCCCATGATAATGAAGGTCGTACAAATCTCCAAGATTCATCGTCTTCTGAATCTTGCCGCCCCTTTTGAAGAATACCATTTCATTTTTCCTGAATACCTCATATCCCATCGAGGACATCACGGCTTTAAACTGGGCGAAGGAACTGAACCTATATTGCTTGGCTTTTTCAAAATCCTGTTCCACTTTCTTCTTGCTGTCCTCCCCAAGTATTCTGTCGATTACTTCCTGAGAACGGCGTCGTTCATGATGGTCATTTATCTTTTTACCGTCCGGTGATACACGGGAGGTCACTATATGGAGATGAGTGTTCTCTGTATCATAGTGGGAATAGACAAGAATGGGCTGTCCCGGTTCCATATATCCCATCTCCTTGAGGTATCGGTGTGTAAAATCGAGAAGCTGCTGCTCAGTCATCTCACGACCCTTGCAGGAAATGGCAAGATGGAACTGGGCTTTCTTTATCCTGTCGTTGCGTTCGCTGTAGCTGATTAGATAGTCTCTCAGTTTCTCCGGAGTCGGAGGACCGAAAGACGTGGCTCTCTCGAAATTCAGGATCTCGATAAGTCGGGCTGCTCCTTTTGAGACTTTCCGTTCATTGTACCCGACGGCATGGAAGTTTGCGCTTCCCGGTAATATGGTCGCTATCATATCGGCTTATCAGATTCAGATTCCCGGTTCAAGAAACCTAGGAACCTCGGTTTATCGGACTGGGGTTTCTTGGTCCGTCAGTCGGTTTAATAGGTTTACAAAGGGTATCGGTCATAATATCCGGATCACTCGATGGCTTTTTTAGTGACGTTTAGGAGTTCCAGTTTTATAGAGTCCAGAGTCTTCCGGGTACTGTTGATTGTGGGCATAAGTACCTCGGTCATATAGGCTGGGGTCAGGAATCCTGCGACTGCGAGTTCATTGGCTCTCTTGACCGACTGATTTAGGTTGCCACCTGCCCATGCCAGTTCGTCCTGAAACTTCCGGTAGAATGAACTGAGGTCATTGAGCAACTGGAACTTCCGTTTTGCGTCGATGTCGGAGTATTCCTTTATAGCTGAGCGAATATAATGGCTTACAGACGTGTAGGAGGCTGATTTTGCCTTCAATGAGTCATATTCCTCTTGCGTAAGCCGGAGTTGAAAATACTTGGTTCTTTGAGTCATAGTAGCTGGGTTATCTTGGTTCCAAGGCTCCCGGATACACTTTCGCGAAGCGAAACAGCGATGAAATCGCCCCGATGCGGAGCAGTCGGCAAGTCGCTTTTGTAATGACAAAAGCACAACTTGCTTGACAAAACCTGTAACGCAGTTCGATGTCTTCCGTGGCCTTTTTCACTACGAAATTAGCGGCAATGGCCGCTCCCGGAAGAAATGCACAACACAAATCTTTAGAATCTCGGTTTCATGGACTCCGTTACCGGGATACTTCGGCTATCGAATCTTGAAAGAATAAGTCTGCTTATCTCCGCTTCGCAGGTACGGTAGGCAAATGAACCGGGATTGGTGAAGTTACCGACTCAGGCTATGCAGCCAAATCACCCGATGAATTGAGGACGCTGGGTTCTTAAAACTGATAGACAATAATCCTGAAGTCACCGTTATCTCAGGATATAAGTTATGTCAGCCGGAGAATCTAATAACAGAGAATACCGAGAATTTGAATCTTCGGTTCAAAACACTGATACATCTTTCGACCATGAAACTGTGGTTCATAGCCTCCGGAATTTAGAATATTGGTAGTTGGGTTCATTATATTGAGCAGTCAAAGATGCCAAGTATAAGTGGACTGACATAGCTTGGACGGATTGACCAAAGAATGTAGGGAATCAGGGTCGATACACCAAAGATTCCCTATACACATAGCCGAAGTAATCCGATAATATGGCTAATTGAACTGAAGTTTTATTAACTTAGAAAATTGGATAATACGCTAAAAATAAGGGTGTTAAAATTTGCGTATGTCAAAAATTTTTATTAATTTTAATAACGGAACAGTCCTTGATGCCATCAATTTTAATACACCGAATTATGTTTATACCTTACAATATCGTCATACTTCTGATACTCTCGCCCTTCCTGTTGGTGATATGGGTTGCTATCAAAACAGTCAAACTTATAATCAAGCTCGCTATGCGTCTTGTAAAGAATGCCGTAAAGTTGACATTTAAGCTGCTTGGGGTTCTTTTCGGTCAGTTCAGACAATTATTCTGACTTCTTGGCGTAAAAAAAGCCATGCCGGACAAATGCCCGACACGGCTTAATAGGGTATGTTTTGAGTCTGTTCCCTTATGTGAAATGATTTTTCTCTTTGTTGTAGCGGTTAGGTCAAAATCCTTTGCCTTTGGTTCTTTCGTAAACGACTTCCTTTTGATTATCACAGTTAGTAATTCTGAAGTGTACAGCGCATCCAACAGGTAAGTCTGAGGGTAACTGTTGCGCCAACGCTTTGATGACAGCATCAACTGTTCCAAAACCGATATCGTTGACTTCTGCAAGAATCTTCCCTTTGAAGTATGCTCGGCCATGTACCATTTTCTTCGGAGACAATCTGAAAAATTTGTCTTCTGTATCTTCAATGTCTTTCGCAATACCCTGTTTACTCGGTTTATCACTGAAGAAAATAAAATCGATCACTTTCGCATTCAATCGCCATGCAGGTGAAAAGTCAAGCTTTACATATCCTCTGGTTACATTGAGCCCATGACTATGGTTCATTCCAAATGCGACTTCATAAAGATTTGCATCGCAATCGTTTTGCGCGATGGTTCCCCATGTATGACGGAAAGTATATACACAATAATAATCCTCCTTATTCATATTCATATCGGCACAGATTTTCTTGATGCCATTATTGACGTTCGCACAGAAACTATCCGTATCGCAATAGCGATTATGAAACGTGAAAAGAAATTCATCATCTTCTTCAGCCAGATATTTGTCAAATGTTGACTGTATGAACGGTTCCACACGCATCTCGATGTAGGCTTCATCTTTTCTACTATGCTTAGTCTTGGCTCTCTTGTATCCTATGACTCCGTTACGATAGTCAGATTTTTTGAGGGCATAAAGATCTGCCGTATTTATTCCTCCAAGACAGAGCACGAGCATAGCCACATCCCGTCCCAATTCCGGGAGAGAGGAAAGCATCTTCGTCTGTGGTAGTGGACGATTGAAGAACTCTCTACACGCTTCCGCGCTTATAGCACGCTGGGCAGCCTTGTCGCTTTTTGGTATCTGAACCTTCAACCAAGGATTGAACTTTATGCGAATTATGCCCTTTTCTTCATCATTAAGCTCAACTAAGGCTGCCTTGAATATTTGCCGTAGACAGATTGGGTATTTTTCTTTTGCACGATTAGTCAGAGCCATAGTTTCAATCCATTTTTTCAAAACCGTAGATGAAAGTTGAGCAAACAGGATCTTATTTGTTCCAAGGTATCTTTCCAGATGCTGCAAGGCATACATATAATCCTTTGCGTTTCGACCATGACCAGCTTTTGTCATTCTATCGATATGGAGACGTGCATATTCACTAAAGCATTCCGTCCCACTATCCCGAGTAAGATACTCTATCACTTCTGCAACAGAATATGCCGTCAGATCCTTTCGATTTAGCATATCAGAGTACTTAAGAATTACTCGACTGCAATACTCATTCACTACCGGATCTTTTAACTCTCCAGAAGCTGTTACATTCTTTGGGCTGATAACCTTATTGGTCTTGATATAGCCCATTCGACTGCGATGGACTATGCGAATATACACAGCATAGAATCCATCGGCTCTCTGTTTTCTCACAACTGCTTTAAGTGTAGCCATATACGTCTGATTTTTGAGGTGTATGCACTGGTGTATGTTCGGTGTATGTGATGTTGTTTAGGGGTGTATGCTCTGGTGTATGCTAATTCCGTTTATTTGGCTCGATTTCTGTTTCCAAATGAACGAACCTCCTAAGAACAGGTTAGGCTGTAACCTCCTTTTTATCGGAGTGTTACAGCCTAACGCTTTTATGTGTTAGAAGTATGTCTTAGTCCTCTATCGCTGCCTGCGCCGCTGCTACACGTGCGATGGGCACACGGTAAGGTGAGCAGCTGACATAGTTCATGCCGAGTTTCGCGCAGAACTTAACGCTTGAGGGTTCGCCACCGTGCTCGCCACAGATACCAACCTTGAGGTCGGGATTAGTAGAACGGCCTTTCTTGACACCCATCTCAACGAGTTGGCCTACACCTTCCTGATCGAGTACCTCGAACGGATCGACTTTCACGATGCCCTGCTCCTTGTAGAATTTGAGGAACTTGGGAGCGTCGTCACGAGAGTAGCCGAATGTCATCTGGGTGAGATCGTTTGTACCGAATGAGAAGAAGTCGGCAACCTCAGCAATCTTGTTGGCTGTGAGGGCTGCACGCGGAACCTCAATCATTGTGCCCACTTTATAGTGGAGAGATTCGCCTCTCTCTTCAAATACTTTGGCAGCGGTGCGGTTGATGATGTCTGCCTGGTTCTGGAGCTCTTTGAGAACACCTACAAGAGGAACCATGATCTCGGGCTCAACCTTGATGCCACGCTTCTTGCAGTTGAGGGCGGCCTCGATGATAGCGCGAGTCTGCATCTCGGTGATTTCAGGATAAGTGATGCCGAGACGACAACCACGGTGGCCGAGCATCGGGTTGAATTCCTCAAGAGAGTCTACTTTAGCCTTTACCTCTTCGAGAGTCAGACCCATTTCCTCAGCGAGTTCCTTCTGGGTAGCGGTCTGGTGAGGAACGAACTCATGCAACGGGGGATCAAGAAGACGGATAGTCACGCCGAAGCCATCCATAGCCTCGAAGATACCCTCGAAGTCTCCACGCTGCATGGGGAGGAGTTTATCAAGGGCAGCACGACGACCTTCCTCATCAGAAGCGAGGATCATCTCACGAACAGCCTTGATACGGTCGCCCTCGAAGAACATGTGCTCCGTACGGCAGAGACCGATACCCTGAGCACCGAAGTGTCGGGCCTGTTTAGCATCGCGGGGAGTATCAGCGTTGGTGCGGACAAGAGTCTTGGTGTATTTTGCAGCGAGATTCATGATCTTTCCGAAGTCGCCGTCAAGTTCAGGCTCGCGTGTGGGCACCTGACCGTCGTATACCTCGCCTGTGGAGCCATTGAGAGAGATCCAGTCACCTTCATGGTAAACCTTACCACCCATTTCAACGGTCTTCTCCTTGTAGTCAACCTTTATTTCGCCGGCTCCGGAAACACAGCATTTACCCATACCGCGGGCAACTACGGCTGCGTGACTGGTCATACCGCCGCGCATAGTGAGGATACCCTGAGCCACAGCCATACCGCGAAGATCCTCGGGAGAGGTTTCTATACGTACAAGCACTACTTTCTTCTTTTTCTCAGCCCAAGCCTCAGCGTCGTCAGCCTGGAATACGATCTGACCTGCTGCCGCACCCGGAGAAGCGGGGAGACCCTTTGCTACGACTGTTGCTTTCTTGATGTCGCTCTTGTCGAATACAGGGTGAAGAAGTTCGTCAAGTTTCTGAGGCTCCATGCGGAGAAGGGCAGTTTTCTCGTCGATCATACCTTCCTGCATGAGATCGCATGCGATCTTCACCATAGCGGCACCTGTGCGTTTTCCGTTACGGGTCTGGAGCATCCAGAGTTTGCCATCCTGAATTGTGAACTCCATATCCTGCATATCCTTGTAGTAATCCTCAAGTTTGTGAGCGATTGCGATGAGTTCGGCAGCGCAATCAGGCATTGACTCCTCAAGCGCAGGGTATTTCTCGCGGCGCACCTCCTCAGAAATGCCCTGAAGAGCAGCCCAACGGCGTGAGCCTTCGATAGTGATCTGCTGCGGAGTGCGGACACCGGCCACAACATCCTCACCCTGTGCATTGATAAGGTACTCACCGTTGAAGATATTCTCACCGGTAGCTGCATCACGGCTGAAAGCCACGCCTGTAGCAGAGTTGTTGCCCATGTTGCCATATACCATGGCCTGAACGTTTACTGCAGTTCCCCATTCCTCGGGAATCTGGTTCATACGGCGGTAAAGGATTGCACGCTCGTTCATCCAGCTGTCAAACACGGCGCAGATACCACCCCAGAGTTGTTCCCAGGCGGATTCGGGGAAGTCTTTGCCGGTATAATCCTTAACTGCAGCCTTGAAGAGTTTCACGAGTTCCTTGAGATCGTCAACGTCAAGTTCGTTGTCGAATTTCACACCCTTCTCCTCTTTCACTTTATCCATTATCGCCTCGAAAGGATCGATATCGGTTTTGCTCTTAGGCTTCATACCCAGCACCACGTCGCCATACATCTGGACGAAACGGCGGTAACTGTCCCATGCGAAGCGGGGATTGCCGCTTTTCTCAGCCATTGTCTCCACAGTGGCGTCGTTCATACCGAGGTTCAGGACAGTATCCATCATACCGGGCATAGAAGCGCGTGCGCCCGAACGCACTGACACAAGGAGGGGATTTGAGGAATCGTCGAATTTCTTTCCTGTGAGGGCCTCGACGTGAGCAATTGCTTTCTCGACATCCGTCTTTATATCAGCCACGACTTTGTCGCGGCCATACTGAGTGTATTCTGTACAGATATCAGTTGTGATTGTGAAACCGGGAGGAACCGGCATACCAAGGAGATTCATCTCAGCAAGGTTCGCGCCCTTGCCGCCGAGGAGGTTTCTCATCCCGGCATTACCTTCGGCCTTACCATCGCCGAATGTATAAATCGCTTTTGCCATTCAGATAAAATATTTGGTTTAAAAGAAAAATTTTCAGACTTCAAGGTAAAATTACTGACAAGAAATTAGGCCCGTAGGTGAAAAATCGGGTTTTTGCCATTAGTTTTTTCCTTTTCGCATATTATTTAAACAATTTGGGTATGCAAATTTAATAAAATCTCTGCTAAAAATACTAATTTTGCACAGATAAAATTGACATAATGGCACGAAAAAGAAAAGAATTACCTGAAATACATAACGTAGAGGTGACCGGAGTGGCTGCCGAAGGGAAAGCACTCGCAAGAGTGCGGTTGCGCGAGACGGACGAATCGCCCATAGTGGTGTTTATCCCGTATGCGGCTCCGGGGGATATTGTGGACGTTAAGATTGACAAGAAGAAACATAATTATGCGGAGGGTCATGTCACACGTCTTATCAAGCCGTCGGAATCAAGACGGGAGCCGTTGTGCTCATCTTTCGGCACATGCGGAGGATGCCGTTGGCAGCATCTCCCTTACGAAGAACAGTTGCGGCATAAACACCGTCAGGTGACCGATGCCCTTGAAAGAATTGCAAAAGTGGAGTTGCCTGAAATCAAACCGGCCTTAGGCTCGCGGCAGGAATGGGCATACCGTAATAAGATGGAGTACACCTTCTCCGACAAGAGGTGGCGCACTTGGGAAGATATCCGTTCCGGTAAGGAATTTCAGGATAACGGCACCGCTCTCGGTTTTCATATCCCCGGAGCATTTGACAAGGTGCTCCATATTGAGAAATGTGTCCTTCAGGATGGGAAGGGCGATGAAATAAGGAATTTCATTTACGATTACGCCGTTGAGAACGGATTCCCATTCTTTAATATTAAGGAGAACCGAGGCCTTTTGCGTACCCTAATGATAAGGATAGCGTCAACAGGTCAGATTATGGTATGCCTGACATTCGGAGAGGATAATCCTGAGAAGATACGGAAAATAATGAGTGCGATTGACGACCGTTTTCCTGAAATCACATCTCTACTCTATGTCATCAACCTTAAACTCAACGATTCCATTTCCGATCAGGAAGTGGTTCCCTTCAAAGGACCCGACTATATAGAAGAGGAGATGGAGGACCTAAAGTTCAGGATAAATGCCAAATCCTTCTATCAGACCAACTCACTGCAGGCCTACGAACTTTATAAAGTGGCAAGGGAGTTTGCGGGGCTGTCTCCGGATAAGATTACGGAAGGCGACAAACCTCTTGTCTACGACCTTTATACAGGGACAGGTACGATAGCGAATTTCGTGGCGCGTCAGGCACGTCAGGTAGTGGGTATCGAGTATGTGGAGGAGGCGATAGAGGATGCCAAACTTAATTCGAGGATAAACGGAATCGGGAACACTCTTTTCTACGCCGGCGATATGAAGGATGTGCTGACAGATGAATTTGTGGCGGAACACGGAAGGCCTGATGTAATGATCGTTGACCCTCCCCGTGCCGGTATGCATGAGGATGTGGTGAAAGTGATAGCAAATGCCGCTCCCGAAGTCATAGTCTACGTCAGTTGTAATCCCGCCACTCAGGCGAGGGACCTGGCTTTGCTCGACAATCTGTATAGAGTGACAGACGTGCAGCCCGTGGATATGTTCCCCCATACCCATCATGTGGAGAATGTGGTAAGACTTGAAAAGAGAAAGTAATCGACATGACCCCGATAGAGTTATTGAGAAAAAGGAGGAGCGTGCGCTCATTTACGGAACAGTCTTTACCGAAAGAGATAATCAACAAACTCAGGGCTGAGATAACGATGACCAACACTCACCAGCAGGGGTTCAGATTTCAGTTGATAACTGATGATCCCAACCCTATGCGGGGTGTTGCCAAGAGTTATGGCACATTTCTAAATCCCCGCAATTATCTCGCCGCCGTAGTTGATACAGCCACAACCCATGTTATGGAAAGGGCAGGATACTTCGCTGAGAAATTTGTAATGCGGGCAGTTGAACTTGGCCTCGGGACATGTTTCGTAGGCTCTACATTTGACCGTAACGAAGTCAACGCTCAGATGAGGGCTGGAGAGAAGATACTCTTCATCGTGGTTGTGGGTTATCCTGCGGAAAAAGAGAAATTCGGAGCCAGGATAATGTCGGGATTGTGTCACTTCCGACAAAGGAAACCTGAATCGCTTTTCATTCCTCAGAGCGAACTGAGTGAGGCCGAGGAGAAAATCGAATGTCTGCATCTTGGATTGGAAGGGATAGCGTGTGCCCCTTCCGCACTCAACAGGCAGCCCGTCAGAGTATTCCTTCAGGAATACGATGGAGCGATACTTCCTTGCGCCAAAGTCGATAAGGGGAGCGAGCAGAATCTCATTGATCTCGGAATCGCAAAATTTAACTTCAATTACGCCACATCTACGGAGTGCGAGTGGGGAAACGGCAGTCCGTTGGTGCTGATTTAGAGTTTTTTTGCTAAATTTGCAGATTGAATTGGTCCGGCAGAGCCCGATGCTCTACCTGAAGAACATTATCATAAGAATAAAATGAGAAAGAACATACGGTTGATGATAAGTGGTTTCCTTCTTACGGCGGCGACATCCGCAGCCGCAGCGGAACCCGAACTTCCGAAGGTGGAAATCCTCGGAAAGGAATATTATTACCACGAGATAAAGAAAGGGGAGAGCATCTACGGTATAGCCAAGCAACATGGTTGGGATCTTGACGAACTCGTACGTCTGAATCCGACCACCGCTTCCGACATGGCCAAGGGTTCACGCCTTTACTATCCGACCGGTAGAGTCACGGTGGTCAAGGAAATTGATCCGCAATCGCAGCAAGAAGCCCCTGCCAAAGAGCCGGAACCTATACGTCATCTCGTAAAGAGAGGGGAGACGGTATATGGAATCGCACGGCAGTATAATATCCCTGTCGAGACCATCTATGCATCGTGTCCGAATGCCAAGTATGGGATAAAGGCCGGTGAGACCTTAGAAATCAGGCAACCCTCCTCTTCTCAGGGTGGATTCCTTTATTATGAGATAAAACCCGGTGATACCCTTTATGGACTCTCACAACGTTATCATACCTCTGTGGAAGATATCCTCAAGGCTAATCCGGGCATCTCCGAGCGTAACTTCAAGAGCGGTGACACCGTACGCATCGCTGTCAATTCCAATGCCCGCCGTATTCATACGGAGCTTGTGGAGGAGGAGAGAGTGGCAAGTCTTGACAGTTACAAGGTCGGGAAAAAAGACGACTGGAACAGTATCGCAGAGAAAACCGGTGTGGCCGTTGAGACGTTGAAGGAGGCCAATGAGAATGTAGGTAGTCCCAGGAAAAACGACGTTGTCAATATTCCGGTAATTGAGACTGTGAAGGTCGAGAAAGAATATGTGGAATCTGACCCAAGAGAACAGACAGCGGAAGGCATACGCGAACTTTATGATTCCATCCATAACGTTTCCGGCACAGAGGAACTCAATAGGGTAAAGGTGGCATTGATTCTTGATGATCCGGCCTCCAAAAAGGATATTGAGTTCACACGCGGATTCCTAACCGCTCTTGACGGCATGAAGGATACACCTTACAAAATAGATTTCAAGGTGATCGACGGGCGAGGGAATCAAGACAAGACTACGGCAGTTTTGAAGGAATATGAGCCTACCATAGTGATTTCTACAGCCGATAAGGATTTCCCCGTCTATCTTGCGGAATTGGGCGACAGTAATGGCGTGGAAGTCGTAAATGTCTTTGACTTGAAGAATGAGTTGAGCGAGGGGAATCAATCAATTATTCAGTTGTTGCCTTCGGCCACTTACTTCAATCAGCAGATTGGAGAGGAGCTCGCCGGCTCATACGGCAACCGCAGGATTGTAGTGGTAGGGGGTAAGGATAGCGGCGACGGAATCGCTGAGGTTTTCCTCTCAAAGGTTCCCGCCTCCAATGTGGATAACGTCAGCGTCTCCAATCTCTCCACCTACACCATTTCGCCCGACAAGGAATATCTTTTCTATTGTTACCCTACAAGGAAAGATGAGGTGGCTGATATACTGCAAGGGGTAGAAAACCTCAAGGAGAATGAGCCGTTTGCCGACATCGTGGTGATAGGGCGTCAGAACTGGGTCACTTTAGCCGACAGTTACGCCGACAAGTTTGGCGAGGCGGGTGTCATCATCCCTTCCCGCGTATGGTTCGACACAGAGTCGTCAGCAGGGAAAAAATTCATCCGGACATTCAACTCTCTTTTCGGGGCCGCTCCCATGAAATCTTTCCCGAATTTTGCGGCAAGCGGTTATGACGTTGCCAACTTCTTCATTCCTTCCGCAGCGAAGAACGGTGGCGATTTCAATAAAAAATATGATGTCACCGATAAAGAGATGGTGCAATCTGAGATACGTCTTGACAGGGTAAGCAATTGGGGAGGATTCATCAATCAGGTGGGCTACCTTGTCCGTTTCCGCCCCGGTGGTTATATTGAAAGAATCATGTTGAAGTGAAGAAAGATTTATTGAGATGAAGAATCATTTAATAAAAATCATTGTATTTCTTATTTCGGCATCTATCGGATTCAGCGTAAAGGGGCAGACTCATTATAATTCCAATGTCGCTTTAGGAGTGAAGGGGGGCGTGGATATGTCGCAGGTTTTCTTCAATCCTTCCGTTAGGCAGACCTTCAATGTAGGAATGATAGGAGGCGTAATGGTGCGATATATAGAGGAGAACCATTTCGGACTAATCGCTGAGTTGAACTTCGTGCAGAGGGGATGGAAAGAGAATTTTGAAGGAGCGCCGTACAATTACCGGCGTACCCTCAACTATCTTGAACTCCCTGTGTTTGCCCATATATTTTTCGGTAGGAGGGGAAAGTTCTTCTTTAATGCCGGACCACAGGTCGGACTCTATCTCGGCGACAAGGTGACAGCCAACTTTGATCCCCGGGATATGGCGGCTCTCCCGGATTTCCCGATAAGAAACCGAACCAATACACAGATGCTCCTTGAGGTCAGCCAGAAGTTTGATTACGGCATCTCTGCAGGTCTTGGAGGTGAGTTTAACCTGAATAAGAAAAACTCCTTGAACATAGAGGCGAGATTCTATTACGGACTCGGAAACGTCTTCCCTTCAAAACGAGCCGATACATTCAGTGCATCCAATCAGATGACAATATCAGCGACTGTGGGTTACTGGTTCAGAATAAAATAAAAGGTAACTTCGCCACTATAATATCAGCGGGTGAGTCAAAATGACTCACCCGCTGATATTATAGTGTGTAAACCTTTATATCTTACGAAAGGTTTAAATCACCTTCAGGAAGCAAACGTAAATGAAAACTGCCGGCATAACGAAGAGCAGGGAATCTATGCGGTCAAGGATTCCTCCATGCCCCGGAATCAAATTGCCGGAGTCTTTGATATGGAGAGTTCGCTTAATGAGTGATTCCACAAGGTCGCCCCATGTTGCGAACAAAGTAACGACCACTCCCATCACAAGCCATTGCCATAGACCATAAAGCCCGAAGAAATCAGCCCATAGGTTTGAGAAAAGAGCGCCTGCGATAAGGTTGAAGCAAAGGCCGCCAAAGAATCCTTCCCACGATTTCTTGGGAGATATTCTTTCGAAAAGGCGATGCTTACCCAAAAGGCTTCCCACGATGAATGCGCCTGTATCATTAAGCCAAATCATGCAGAATATGGCAAGGATAAGATGAGTCCCCCACCATTGCCCCATTGTTGACATGATGCCCAAGGGGAGGGCAATGTAAAGCTGAGACATCATCGATTTCGCCATATTTGCGAGTGGAGTAGGGCTCTTGATATAGAGCTCAAGAGTAAGGCGGCAGATCAACACAAATACCCAGATGAAAAGGGGATAAAGCATCCAATTGAATGCGAGGCATAATCCTCCGGCTATGTCAAGAAGCAGGGTGGGGACAGTGGCTTTTGATAACTCTTTGGTGATTTTCTCAAACTCCACGATAGCGAGCGCAGCGAAAGCAGCTGCCATGAAAGCCAGGGGAATGGAACCCCAAAGTACGCAACCAATCACAATCGCTATGTAAACAAGCCCGGAAGTAGCCCGGACCAAAAGGGATTTAAAGTTCATTTGTTTCCTTTTTTGGGTATTATGTCGCAAAGATAATTATTCTAAAGAATTTATGCAAGAAAAAAGGCCGTGCATTAGCACAGCCCTTTATTCTGGAATAATCCGTAATTAATCCTCAGTATCTATCACCGGTACGGCGGCAAGTTTCTGGTCATGTTCCTCAATGAACGCTATGACCTGATCCCGCTCCGGACTGGGGTCGACATCCTGACGTATGCGGCGCAGGGCATTGAACACTGAAGTTCCCTCCAGATAAAGATGACGGTAGCATTTGGCAATATCAGTGATTATCTCGTCAGATTTTTTCCCCCTTTTGAGCACAAAGGCATTTACTCCGAAATAGGAGATAGGGTTATGGGCCATCACTGCGAAGGGGGGTACATGTCCGTTGACACGGCACCCACCTTTTACGAGCACCCAATCTCCGACATGGCATTTTTCATGCACAAGTGCATGCGACGAGAGAATTGTCTTGTTGCCGATTCTCACATCTCCTGCAATTTTCACTGCGTTACCGAGCACGGTATAATTCCCTATTACCGAGTCATGTCCGATATGGGTCTGAGCCATAATGAAGGAATTGCTTCCAATTTCGGTCTTCCCGTTAAGGTGTATGCTACGGTTTATTATTACCTGCTCACGGATTTTGTTGTTGTCGCCTATGACTACGAATGAATCTTCCCCTTTCCAACGGAAATCCTGAGGAGTTGCCGCAATGATTGCACTTTCAAAGATTTCATTGTTCGAACCGATTCTTGCGCCTGAGAGGATGCTCGCATGGGGATGGATATGACATCCCGGGCCGATTTCCACATTCCCCTCTATATAGGCGAATGCATCGACTACCACATCGTCTGCAAGACGTGCGTCAGGATGAACGTATGCCAGATTACTGATTTTTGCCATAATATTTAGGTTTTAAGGTTATTGATTATCTACCGCCTCCGACAGCCTGATATAGCGAGATCAGGGAAGCCGCCCTTTCATGCCAGTTGGCTATACAAGCCAACTGAGCCTGAAGCAGACTTGAACGTGCAGTCAATACCTCCAGATAGGTTGTTGTCTGGTTATACATGAAGAGTTCATTGGTAAATTCCACTGATTTCTCCAGTTCGTCTACCTGAAGTTGAAGGTATTTGTCTTTCTCCACATTCTTGGAATAACTTACCAGAGCGTCGCTGACATCGGCGCTGGCACTGAGTACCGTGTACTCAAACGTGTTCATTGCCTGTTGCTGCTGAGCCTTGGCCGCCTCCAGTGTGGCGATGTTCTGTCCGCGGGAGAAGATGGGGGCAGTGAGTTGACCCGCAAGTTGCCAGAACCATTCACCCGGATTCTTGATGATTGACCCCACGAGGTTTGTGAAGCCACCCTGTGCAGAGATGACCAGACTGGGATAGAACGCTGCACGCGCACTGTTTGTTGCGTAATACGCTACAGCAAGCGAACGCTCGGCAGCCCTGACATCCGGACGGGCTGCAAGGTAGGAGAGGGGTATGCCGTTCACAATATTGTCAGGAAGAGTAAAATCACAATCGGAGGTCACTTCCCAAGTCTGAGGGTAAGTGTTCAGAAGAAGCGACATCGTATTGTTCAACTGATTCAACGACAATTCAAGGGTAGGAATCGTACTCATGATATTGTAGAGGTTGGCTCGGCTTTGGACTACGGCAGCCTCATTGGTACGCCCTGCCTCCTTAAGAAGTTGCATACTCTCCACCTGCTCTTTCCAGATCTCTACCGTACGTTTCGTAAGGTCAAGTTGCTGGGTGAGCATCACCAGGGAATAGTAGACGTTCGCAACTCCGCACACAATCTGTGAACGGGTGGCGTTCTCATAATCCATTGCCATCTCTTCCGATACTTTCGCACCACGCTTGCGGTTGAGAATCTTCGCGAAGACGTCAATTTCCCACTGTGCGGCAAGCGGGAGAGTGTAACTCCATTCCGCAGAGGTGCGGGGCATCTTGTTACCTCCGTATTGCCCTATACCCGCATTGGGAGTGAAGGCAAGAGAGGGGAAATAACTCAGTTTAGCACCTTTGAGTTGGGCATGGGCTATGTCGACGTTCAGTTTCGCATTTTTCAGATCCTTATTGTTGGCAAGGGCGAGACGAATGAGAGTCTGAAGTTTTGGATCGGTGAACACCTTCTCCCACCCCAGAAAGGGGAGGGAGGTGGAGTCAACCTGCATTTCAGAGGCCTTCTTGAAATCTGACACAATCTGGCTTTGATCGGCCGGAAGTTCATATTTCTGATATATGTGGCAACTGGAGAGGGAGATTGCCAGGATTGCGCCGGCGGCGCATATACTTATCTTATTCATGAAATTTGATTGCTTAAGCGATGACTGATCATTCGTGATTGGGAACATACTGGTCAAGTTCAGAAGAAATTCCTGAATTATCCGTATCCCTCCATTTCGGGGGTGACAGTTTCTCCTGCAATGACTGGAACGCAACGAACAACGCGGGCACTACGAGAACCTGAAGAACCATACCGATCAACATGCCGCCGATTGCGCCTGTACCAAGTGCCTGGTTACCGTTACGACCTGCACCATGAGCGAACATCATCGGGAGAAGACCGATAATCATGGCCAATGAGGTCATGAGGATAGGACGGAGACGAGCCTTGGCACCGTGAATTGCTGAATTCAGGATACTCATGCCGGTCTTCCTTCGGTCGAGCGCGAACTCCACAATAAGGATGGCATTCTTAGCCAAGAGGCCGATGAGCATGATGAGTGCAATCTGAAGGTAGATATTGTTGGCGATATCCATTATCCATGCGAAGATGAATGAGCCCATGAGTCCGAATGGAACGGAGAGGATAACAGACCAGGGGAGGATATAACTCTCGTACTGTGCCGACAGAATCAGATAGACGAACAGAAGCACGAGGGCGAACACGTAGCCTGTGCTGCCGCTTGAGCCGCTTGCCTCCTCACGGGTCATACCTGAGTATTCAAAACCGTAACCGACAGGAAGAGTGGCCTGCGCAATGGCGTTGATCGATTCGATCGCCTGACCGGATGACACACCGGGAGCAGGTGTTCCTGTGATCGAGATTGCCGTAAACATGTTGAAACGGTCAATCATGTCAGGTCCGTACACTCGTGTCAATTTCACGAAGTTATCAATCGGGGCCATCTCCATCCCGTTTCTGATCTTTATCTGTTTGAGGGTCTCCGGAGAAACACGTGCCTCCGGGGCTGCCTGCATCATCACACGGTAAAGTTTACCGAAACTGTTGAAGTTGGAGATGTACATACCGCCATAATAACCCTGGAGAGCGGCAAGCACAGCATTCTGGGTCAGACCTGCCTGCTTGATCTTGGCGACATCAAGTTCAACCATATATTGCGGGAATGTCGGGTTGAAGTTGGAGTATGCCATCTGGATATTGGGGTCGGCGTTGAGTGCGCCGATAAATTTCTGGTAGACACCGAAGAATTTATCGAGGCTACCTCCTGTCTTATCCTGGAGTTTTATCTCAAAACCGTTGGTCGCTGAGTAACCGGAAATCATCGGAGGCTGGAAGAACATTATCCTTGCGCCCTTCACCTGTGAAGTCATGCCGAACAATTGCCCTACGATTGCCGATGCGCTTTCCGTGTTCTCATCTCTTTGATCCCAAGGTTTCAGTTTGATGATGAAGGAGCCGTATGTGTTTCCTTGACCACCCACAAAACTGTAGCCTGTGATGGCTGTGCGGCTTTGTACGGCAGGGATTGAGCCGATGATGCTGTCGACTTTCGCCATGACTTGCTGGGTTCTCTCCTGGGATGTGGCAGGCGGGAGCGTCACGGCACCCATGATCGTACCGGTATCCTCTGTCGGAACAAGGGCGGTAGGTGTGATTGCCATAAGGAAGACGAGTACTCCAATTGATATTATGACAGTAAAAAACGAGAGGATCTTATGTCCTGCGAAGAAACGCACTCCCTTCTGGTAGATTCCGAGCAATTTATCGAATGTCTTGTTGAAGGCATTGATGAAATTTTTTGAGAACATACCTATCACCGCGATTATGGCTACGATATAGGCGATGATGCTCAGTGCTACATTCTCGAATGTGTACCATCCGAGGACGAGGAAGACGATTGCAGCAATAAGGAAAATAGCCGTAATGAGCGGAGGGAAGGATAATCTTTTCTTATACGTTTCAGCCATTGTCTTGGCAGCCTCTTTATAAGCCTCACCCATTCTCTCGGAAGTGGATTTATTGTCGTGTCCCTTCAGGAAGAGCGCACATAGGGCGGGGGAGAGGGTAAGGGCGTTGATTGCCGATAGACCGATTGCCATAGCCATGGTCAGACCGAACTGGCGGTAGAAGATACCAGACGTACCCCCGAGGAACGACACGGGGATGAACACGAGCATCATCACGAGGGTGATTGATATAAGGGCTCCCGAAATTTCGCGCATCGCATCGATTGAGGCCTTCCTTGCCGATTTATAGCCCTGGTCAAGTTTGGCATGGACGGCCTCGACGACGACTATCGCGTCGTCGACCACAATCGCAATCGCCAGCACAAGTGCTGAGAGGGTCAGAAGGTTGATGGTGAACCCGAAGATATTGAGGAGGAAGAACGTACCGATCAATGCCACGGGAATGGCAATCATAGGTATCAGAGTGGAGCGGAAATCCTGGAGGAAGACGAACACCACGATAAACACAAGCACGAATGCCTCTATAAGGGTCTTTACAACCTCGTGGATAGATGCGAAGAGGAAGTCGTTGACGCTCATGGTGGTCTGGAGCACCATGCCTGCAGGAAGATCCTTGCGGGCGTTATCGAGTAGTTTCTCGATAGATTCAATCACGGCTGTAGCATTCGAGCCGGCTGACTGGAATACGATTGCCGAGCTGCCGAGGTGACCGTTGTTGAGGTTCTGGAAGCCGTAGGTGAGGCGCCCCAACTCTACTTTGGCAACATCCTTCAGACGGAGTATCTCGCCGTCTGATGAGGCACGGAGGATAATGTTCTCAAACTCGCTTGGATCTGACAGACGACCTTTATAGCGCAGTGTATATTGGAATGTCTGGTTTCCCTGCTCACCGAACTGACCGGGAGCGGCCTCGATATTCTGCTCGGCGAGGGCGGCCGTGATGTCGGAGGGCATAAGTTTGTACTGCGCCATAACATCAGGTTTGAGCCATATACGCATGGAGTAGTCGGCTCCGAACGCCATTGCATCACCCACACCCGATACACGCTTGATCTGAGGAATGATGTTGATGGCCATGTAGTTGTCGATAAACTGAGCCGTGTATTTATCCTCCGGGTCATACATACCGATTACCATAAGCATGGATGTCTGTCGCTTCTGAGTGATGACACCCACCTGATTTACCTCACTCGGAAGGAAGGCGGTAGCCTTTGCTACACGGTTCTGCACGTCGACGGCTGCCATATTGGGGTCCATACCCTGCTTGAAATATACGTTGATGGTGGCGGAACCGTTATTGGTTGCTGAAGAAACCATGTAGTCCATGTTCTCTGCGCCGTTAATCTGCTCCTCAAGAGGAGCGATAACGGAGTTTAGAACCGTTTGAGCATTCGCACCTGTATAGGTGGTTGAAACCTGGATGGTAGGTGGTGCGATGTCAGGATATTGTTCGATTGGAAGACTGAACAGGCCGAGAATACCGAAAATCACGATGAAAATCGAGATCACGGTCGAGAGGACAGGCCTGTTGATAAATCCGTCAAGTTTCATTTATCTTATCTTTATACTATGGAAAGGAATTTATTTTGAAGCCTGTGCTGCTGTCTCCTCCGGCTTCTGGGCCGGCGCTGCTGTCGCAGATTTGGGAGTGATCACCATACCGTCCTGGGTAGAGATGCCCACACCCTCCACAACAATCACATCACCAGGCTTAAGACCGGAAGTCACGATATAGGTCTGACCGTCGCTCTCTGGAGCAACCGTGATAGGTGTGGAGTGAATCTTTGCAGAATCACCGACAACATAACAGAATTTCATATCCTGAATTTCAAAGGTAGCGCTCTGCGGAACCTTGATAGTGTTCTTATGCACTGAAGGGAGAAGCACGAGGCCGGTATTGCCGCTGTGGAGCATTCCGTCAGGGTTGGGGAAAGAGGCCTTCATCTGCACACTACCTGTTGCGGCATCGATAACTCCTGATGCGGAGATGATTTTCCCTTTGCGGGGATAGATATCACCGTTGGCGAGTTTGAGGGATACTTCCGGCAGGGCAGCTACTGCGTTGGAAAGGGTTTTTGATCCGTTATCTGTGAGAGCGAGCACCTCTTTCTCATTGAGTGAGAACACCGCATCCATAGTGACGTTGTCTGAAAGTATGGTGAGCAGTGTCGACGGGCTTACAAGAGCACCTTCCTTGTAGTCGATTGTTCCAACGACACCCGGAACCGGTGCAGTGACCGTTGAATATGAGAGGTTCTTCTGTGCCGAAGTGAGTGCAGCCTGAGCCTGCTGGAGCTGGGCTTTGGCCGCATTCAGGGCGTCAACTGAAGTCTGATAGGCCGACGCGCTTATGATATTCTTGTCAAGAAGAATTTTATTGTTGTTGGCGTTTGTAGTTGCCGTATTTACATTTGCCTGTGCCACTGCAACGGAGGCGCGTGCCTGGTCAACAGCTGCCTTCAACTGAACCTGGTCAATCGTAAACAATACCTGACCCTTTGATACTCTCTGCCCGTCATCAACGTGTACTTTTGTGAGGAAGCCTGAGATTTGCGGACGTATCTCCACATCGTTGGTTCCCTCCAAAGTGGCGGGGAAAGCCGTTTCCAGCGATTCATCACTTTCCGAGACGGTCAGTACCGCGAGTTCGGGGGCTTGCATACCCTGTTGCTGGTTTGCATCACCTTTACAAGAAGGCAGGAGCAGACCTCCTGTAGCCAGCACAAGAGCCAGCGCTTTAATCTGGTTGGTCTTCATATTATACTTTTAGTGTGAAAATTTTCGCGAATAAGTTAGGCCGATATATTATTGCTAAGGCCTGAATCAATAGACCGTATTGATTCATATTCCTGCAAAGTTAACAAAAATTATAAATAAAGGGGTGTGAAATATATGTAAAATAAGAAAAAAAGAACAATTTTTGTTATTATTAGAAAATATTTTTTAATGAAAAATGTAAAAAGAAATAACCGCCTCCCTTATCCCGATTTTCGGAAACAGGAAGGCGGTCATTTATTTTCTGTTGAAGAATTCAGCCGCTATTCTTTGTTGAAGGGAGGCGGGGTAGAAGGTTTATCCTCATTCTTTACGTCCTCTTCATTACTATCATGAGAGTCGGAAGTCTCCGTATTGCTCTTCTTGCGGAGTTTCTTACCCTGAAGGTCGGGGTCTACCTCCTCGGCTTGTACTTCTACAGCCTCGCGTAGTTTCCTCTCCTCCTCTTCACGCTTGTTGATCTCTATGATTTCATCAGTGCGTGATTTCCATTTTCTCGGGCCGAAGACAGCCTCCGCATCATCGTGATAGATAACCTCGCGCTCTACGAGAAGGTCTCGGATTTTGTTATGCTCCTTGGCATATTTTCGGAGTATCTCTTTGGCACGCTCATACTGTTCGTTGACAATGCGCTTCACCTCTTCATCAATAATCTGGGCAGTCTCCTCGGAATATGGCTTGGTGAAACCGTAATCCTGACCTGTCGAGTCATTATAGTTGATGTTGGGAAGCCTGTCGCTCATACCGTACATCAGCACAAGTGAACGTGCTATTTTCGTACATTTCTCCAAATCGTCGCTTGCTCCCGTACCAACCTGTCCGGTGAAGACATCCTCGGCGGCACGACCACCGAGAAGGCCGCACATCGTGTCCAAAAGGGCCTGGGTAGGGATTATCTGTCTTGCCTCCGGGGCATACCACGCTGCTCCGAGGGCACGTCCGCGTGGCACGATTGTCACCTTTACAAGAGGATTGCCATATTGAGTCATCCAACTGATAGTTGCATGCCCCGCCTCGTGGGTGGCTATAGCGAATTTCTCGTCGTCGGTGATGATTCGTGACCTCTTTTCAAGACCTCCTACTATACGGTCTATCGCGGCCATGAAATCATCCCATTCCACCATCTTCTTGTTGTTTCGGGCGGCGATAAGGGCTGCCTCATTGCAGACGTTGGCTATATCAGCGCCGGAGAAGCCTTGAGTCTGGCGGGCGAGTTGCTCCACGTCAAGTTTGCTGTTCACCTTAATGTTCCTGAGGTGCACATTGAAGATTTCTACGCGGTCGGTGAGTTCGGGGAGGTCAATGAAAATCTGACGGTCAAATCGTCCGGGACGGAGTAGGGCCTTGTCAAGCATATCAGCGCGGTTGGTTGCCGCAAGGATTATCACTCCATTATTTGAGCCAAAGCCGTCCATTTCGGTAAGCATCTGGTTGAGGGTATTCTCCCGCTCGTCATTCGAACCCATATTCGGGTTTTTACCACGGGCACGACCCACGGCGTCGATCTCATCGATGAACACAATACAAGGTGCCTTCTCCTTCGCCTGCTTGAAAAGGTCGCGTACACGGGCTGCACCGACACCGACAAACATTTCCACGAAATCAGAACCTGACATGGATAGGAACGGGACATTGGCCTCACCGGCAACTGCCTTTGCGAGAAGGGTCTTGCCGGTTCCGGGAGGACCTACGAGGAGTGCTCCCTTTGGAATCTTCGCTCCAAGTTCGGTGTAACGTTGAGGATTCTTGAGGAATTCCACAATCTCCTCAATCTCCACCTTGGCCTCGGCCTGACCTGCCACATCCTTGAAGGTGACGGCCGGACCGTTGTTTTTGTCGAAAACTGTAGCCCTTGATTTGCCGACGTTGAAGATGCCGCCTCCGCCTCCGCCTCCGCTCATACGTTTGGACATGAATACCATAAACATCACGAGCAGGAGGATAGGTCCGAAATACCAGAAAAGTTTCATCAGATCCGAACCCTTTTCATAGTTGACCTTTATCTGTGGCTTCCCTTCTGCCGCCAAAGCGGCGTTCCAGGAATCTATCTTTTCCTGAATCTTATCTGCCGAGGGGATGATGGTCTTGATTTTCTTGTCTCCGTCAAAAGCATCCGAGGTATCGAACTTCAATTTCTTTGCCCCGGCCTCCGTGACGAATCCTTCGGCAATTCCGGTTTCTGAAAACACATAGATCTTGTTGATATCTCCCGCTACCGCTGCTTTCTCGAAATCGGTCCAGTTCACTTCCTTTGTCTGCGAAGCATCCTGGAAATAGAAGAGGGCAAAAAGCGACAGGAGGATAATGCCGTACATCCAATACATATTGAAGAGCGGCTTTTTGTTGGAGTTCCCGTTTCTGGGAGACTTTGGATATTTCAGCATATCTTGAAAAGTTATTAGCGTTGTAATGTGTTAAATATCCTGAATGAGAGTCAGTCCTCTTCCGGAAGGTACTCGGTAGGGGCGTCGTTCCACAACTCTTCCAGATTATAAAATTGACGGTAGTCGGGAAGGAACACATGGACCATGATGTCGCCATAATCTATAACGATCCACTGGCAGTTGTTGTAACCCTCATAGTTATAAGGCTTGACGCCTTCATTTTTCAGCAGGGCATCTCGCACGGAATCGGCTATCGCCGCCACTTGGGAAGTGCTGTTCCCTTGACAGATGATAAGTTTGTCGGTTGAGGCTGATTGTATTTCCGAAAGGTCGATCTTTACGATTTTATTACCCTTCTTGTCTCGTATCGCCTCAATGATGAACGGTGAGAGGTTTTTTTTTGATTGCATTCGCTGCAGATAAAATAAATAAAGTTAAAGGTTTAAGGGAGATGGTGGAATTTACGGTCTCCCTCTTTGGATATAACAATCTTCATGCAATAAATATCGGAATACCGGATATTTTTTTGCCTTATTATTAACAATCTGCGAAATTACTAAAAAAAGCCCAAACTTCAAAGAAGCCGGGCCTATGAAAAAACTTAATCTGTTTTATAGTTGCTGACTTGCTGATTTCAGTTCTCATATCTTGCATCAACAACACTCCAGTCTACGATATCCCAAAGTTTCTTGAGATAGGCGCCACGGAGATTCTGATAGTCGAGGTAATAGGCATGTTCCCAGACATCGAATACCATGATTGGTTTCATACCTCCTGTCATCGGATTTTCCGCATCCTTGCCCTGAAGAATGTAAAGTTTTCCGTCGGCATCAGCGGCAAGCCAAACCCATCCCGAACCGAATAGTGTTGTGCCAGCTTCCTCAAACTTTGTCTTGAATTCTTCAAAACTGCCGAATTGCTCTTCAATCTTATCCCTCAGTTTTCCCGCCGGCTCCTTGAGGCCATCCGGGGAGAACTGGAAGAAATAGAATATATGGTTCCAAGCCTGGGAAGCGTTATTGAAAATCTTTCCATCGCTATTAACGACGATCTCCTCAAGAGGCATCTCTGCATACTCTGTCCCTTCTATGAGTTTGTTGAGCGTGTCGATATAGGCGCGCTCATGTTTCCCGTAATGATATTCGATAGTCATCGGAGATATCACGGGAGCGAGCGCATCAGGGGAATAGGGGAGTTTCGGTTGTGTGAATTTCATAATATTTATTGATTTTGCGGTAAAAAATTGGTTTTATAATTTAGTCACGAGATTCATTCCTCAGGAGTCTTGGGTAGAACCTTGATGAACTCTTTGGTCTCCTCTTCCGGATTTTCCGAACGTGCTATCGCTTTGCCGACAGCAATTCCGTTGACACCGGCCTCAATGAGTGAAAGTGTGTCGTCAAGTTTGATACCTCCGCTTGCGACTCTTGGGATGTTCACCTCTTTCTGCTCCATCTCATAGCAGATATTTCTGATTCCCTCGATGCCGAGAGAGTCCTGAGTGTCGTCACTTCTGAAGGGCATCAGTGCGTAATAATCTATGTCGAGTTGGCTGACCGCAACTACATCGGTAAAGGAGTGAGCCTGCACTCCGATTACGGCGGCCGGACCAAGTATCAACCTCGCTTTTGACGGAGGCATGTCGTCTTTCCCGACTTCAACGCCTCCCACATTGCACTCCTTGGCCAACTCCACGTTATGCGCCATGATAAGGAAGACACCTTTCTCCTCGCACAAAGGCTTTATCTTATCAACCACTTCCTTCACTTCATCATCGGAAGATCCGGGCATATTGATCTGAATCCAGCGGCAGCCTCCGTCTATCGCTTTGAAAATCTGGTCGGCAACCGGAATCTCCGCCTTATTATCTGTTATGAATTGCAGCATAATGAATTTGTTTTACATTAATATTATAATGTCTCCGCCTTGTAAGGTATTTTCGGGCAGTAGGATTATATATTCTAAATGCTTGCAAACGCCGAGTTGTTCAATTTCGGATTAAAATGAACGACAAATGGTGCTTCCCTGTCACATCGGGCGTTGCTCAGTGCTGAGCCCTTTATCTTTTTCAGGGAGTGCCGACTCAATCTCATCTCTGCATTCGGCCATAAGTCTTTTTGTATTGAATCCCTTCTCTCCGGGATATATCGGCTTATGGATTGTGAGGGTTATCGTACACGGTGTTATATTATACGTGAATCTTGGCATCGCCTTGTAACTGCCGTCTATCGTTATCGGCACGACTGGAAGTTTGAACTCCGAGGCAAGCATGAAAGCACCCCTCTTGAAAGGAATCATCTTGCCGTCCCAAGTGCGGCTCCCCTCCGGAAATATGACGAGCGACATCCCATCCTTCAGTTTCTCTTCCGCCTCTTCGATTGTCTGTTTGATACTGCTTATGTGCGAATCATCCACGAAGACGTGTCCCGCTTTTTTGCAAGCCCAGCCTACCATAAAGATCTTTTCAAGTTCCTTTTTCATCAGCCACTTGAAATTATGGTTGAGATATCCGTAAATTGAAAATATGTCGAACGCTCCCTGGTGGTTTGCAACAAAGATATAGGAGGTTTTCTTGTCGATATTCTCCCTCCCTTCGACCTTTACATTCACCAATGCGAGCCAACAGGAGAATCTTGACCACAGGTGAGCGGGATAATAACCCCAGAAATGTGTCCCTGCAAGAGAACCTAATATAGTGATTATTGCAGTGAAGAATGTCACCACAACGAAAATGGGGGCGGCTATCAGCCACTGGTATAGAAAATAGACGACTTTCATGGGAGCAAAATTAAGCAATAAATGGTATATATGCAAAAAAAGGCCGCATGAACTTCTTCATGCGGCCCGACTTGAAATTCTCAATCATTGTCGGAAGTGGAGTTTTCCTCCGGGGCGATAAGTTTGTACCCCTTTCCGTGAATATTTATAATCTCGATATTCGGATCATCCCTGAGCAGTTTACGCAGTTTGGTGATATATACGTCCATGCTGCGTGCATTGAAATAGTTATCATCTATCCAGATCGATTTCAGGGCGAAATTCCTCTCGAGAATCTCATTTATGTGTGAGCAGAGGAGCGCGAGAAGTTCCGACTCTTTCGTGGTGAGTTTCTGAGTCTTGTCGTCAGAGATGAGCACCTGCTTCTGAGTGTCGAATGTGTACTTGCCTATCTTGTAAAGAGTGATCTCTTTATCCTTCTTACCCTTTACTCGGCGAAGTATCGCTCCGATACGGAATACAAGCTCCTCCATTGAAAATGGTTTGGTGATGTAGTCGTCGGCTCCAAGTTTGAAGCCTTCGAGCACATCCTCCTTCAGGGCTTTCGCCGTGAGGAAGATTATCGGCACCTCGCTGTTCACATTCCTTATCTCCTGTGCGAGAGTGAAGCCATCTTTCTTCGGCATCATTACGTCG
Source organism: uncultured Porphyromonadaceae bacterium (assembly GCA_947175265.1). Taxonomy (GTDB): domain Bacteria; phylum Bacteroidota; class Bacteroidia; order Bacteroidales; family Muribaculaceae; genus Lepagella. The sequence continues at coordinate 27,359 of CAMWMD010000001.1, forward strand.
AGCACACAGAGGTCATACTTCCCCTTGAGGAAAGCCTTATATCCCTTTTCCCCGTCGGGATAGAGGTCGGCATTGAAGCCCTTTGCCTGAAGGAACTCCCTGAGAAGCATTCCCAGGTTCTCATCATCCTCGCAGAGCAGAATTTTCAGTTTTTCGTCCATATTAATTATATTTTTCAATTATTTTCTTATTGATTATTCACCATATATCATTTTGCAAGAGGAAGAGTGATGATGAATGTGGAGCCTTTGCCGAGTTCGCTCTCTGCCGTTATGGTGCCACCGAATATTGTCACCATCTTCTTGACGTAGGCCAGACCCAGACCGAAGCCCTTCACGTCATGTCTGTTCCCTGTCGATACTCTGTAGAATTTCTCAAAAATCTTCTTGAGATCTTCCTTCTTTATCCCTATGCCGTTGTCGCTCACCCTTATTTCAAGAAGACGCGAATCAATATCCCTCGTCGTGATCGACAACTGTGGCTCGGTGTCTTCCCTCATGTATTTCACCGCATTGTCGAGAAGATTATAGATGATATTGGTGAAGTGCATCTCGTCAACGTTCACTTTGGCATCCAAAGCCTCCGTGTCGCAGGAAATCGACCCTCCATATTTCTCCACCTTAATCTTAAAGGTATGGGTCACGTTTTCCACGATCCTATTGGCATCCACGACTGAGAACTTCAGTGCGCTTGAGGAATTATCGAACACTGACATCTGAAGCACTTTCTCCACCTGGAATCTGAGTCGTTTGGATTCATCGGCAATCACCTGAGAGAGATGTTGCAGGGAGGCCGGCGATTTCATTACCGAACTGTCGTTGAGCATCTGAGCCGCGAGGGAGATGGTTGATATCGGTGTCTTGAGTTCGTGGGTCATGTTGTTGATGAAATCCGTCTTCATCTCGGTCAGCCGCTTGTGCCTGAACGCGAGGATAATGGTATAGAGGAATATAACCAACAGAATGAGGGTGAAAGCCAGAGTAGGGATGATGAATCTCACTGAGGAGAAGATATAATTGGCCTTAGTGGGAAATTCCACTATAAGACGCAATTGAGAGTCGGTATTGGGGAAAAGTATCTGGGTGTATTTCCCTTTCTCCATATTCTCGTCGTAACCCTTGGAGGCATAGATAAGAGCGTTTTTGCTTGTGGTGACCGCAAACTCGAACGGAACCGTAAGCCCGTTGTTCTCAAGTTCTGAAGAGAGATAATTCCTTACCAAAGTGGAGTCAGCACGTTCAAAGACAGGGCGTGAACCCGAGTCACGCAAAATGGAAAGTATCACCTCGTTCAGTAACCCCTGCTGATAAAGGTACTGACTTCTTATCACCTCCTGCATATCGCGGTAGCGTGATTCAAGGTTTCCGACGGAGGATTGGCCTCCGAGCCCGGATTTATGCTGTCTTACTTTATCTTCTCTTGCTGTGAGGGTATAATTGGTGACAGTGCTGTCATGGTTCTCCACTGAATAGCGGAGGTTATATTCTCCGTTAGCATTGAAATTGTTGTCAGAATAAAGGCTCGACTCGATGATGTTTACGTCTTCCTGAAGGAAATGCAAGGTCTCTTTCCGCTCGAGAAAGGCGGAAGTGGACGAAAGACATCGCATCACTGTTTCAGAGAATTGTGCCTCCCTCATGTTGACCATATTCTCAAGATACATGATCTGGAAATATAGGAGGGCGCCGAACGTGATGGACATCACTATGGTGAGCAGCCAGATTACTGATTTCTTCATAACGGATATGAATTGGGGTGGAAAAATTCCTTTTTATAAAAATCTTTTCATAGATTTAACAAAAATAAACGAAGTTAGTTTATTGTTAACGGTATCGGGAGACCAACATTTTTAACATTTTGTTTTAAAATTAATAAAAATTTGCCGTTATTTCACGGAAATTTAGTGGTTTAACCCTAAGACAAAAAAGATTCGCATGGCATTTTTTTTATTCTTCAGGTGGAATCAAGAAAAAATGTTAAATCATGCGATTTTGGATATTTTGAGGGCGAGGCAATATATTAAATGCTTCAATCGTCCGTTAATACCTTAGTGAAAATCCAAATTTTCTTTACTATTTTGACATAATTGTTAGAGACATCCACATCTATGAGACATAACTTCTTTCCCGCCATTGCTTTTTCGGCTTTGGCTGCTATTATAACCCCCTCCTGTTCGGAAGATAAATCATACGAGATTAAGCCGGATGAAGAACCGACAAGGAAAAAGACAATCCTTCTTTATGCGGTAGCGTCAAACAACCTGTATTCCAATCTTATCAACGATAAGCATGAGATGCAATTGGCCGCTCAAAATATTGATCTCAATCATTATTCAATGCTTGTCTATGAGGTCGTGCCTAACAGTCAGGAGTATGGCGATACTCCCAGGCTTCTCGAACTTACCCGGAATTCCGCTGGGGAGACGGAATTTGTTGAACTTAAGCGATATGACAGGAGCATTTACTCTACAGACCCTGAGCGAATCTCTCAGGTGATTGAGGATATGCAGACTCTTAGGGAGGCGGATTCCTACGGCCTAATATTATGGTCGCATGCTCTCGGGTGGTCCCCATTTTTCTCTGAAAGGGATACACGGGCTGAGTTTCCCTCTGTAACGACCTCTGCTGCCGGCAGTAATCTTTCTTATACTCTTGAATATGGCGGTGACTTACCGATGAACTATTCTTTCGGTTCCGACACAAATTCGCAGACCGGGTATACCGACAAAATCGATATAGATGAACTTGCCGGTGCGATCCCTGACCATCTTTTTGAGTTCATCTGGTTTGATGCCTGCATGATGAGTGGTATTGAGACTATATACGAGATGCGCGACAAGTGCGACTATTTCGGAGGTTATCCAACGGAAGTTTTTGCTCCCGGTATGCCTTACGACCTGACACTTCCATACCTGCTCAGGGAGAAGGCCGATATGAAGGGATGCGCGATAGAATTTTTCAACTACTACGCGCAGAATAAATATGCCCAGTTGAGGACAGCGACCGTAGCCGTCATAGATATGAGCGAACTTGAACCTATGGCGGATTTTTGCAAGCGCAGATATGCCGGCTCAAAGGATGCAGCCACTTACGGTCTCGACTACTATTCAGGAAATCAAAGAGTAGCCTACAAATATTATGATTTCGGGCAATACACTCTTGCTCGTGGATCTGAAAATGAGGATGACGCTTCTGAGGAAGAATTCCGCAGGTTGCTCGACAAACTTGTCATTTACAGGAATGCGACAGAGACTGAGTTTACAGGTAAAAAACTTAATCTCGATGAATATTCAGGTATCTCTTCGCACGCCTACTCCGACAGTCAGACGGGGAAAGCGGCCGACTACTATCGCTCGCTCGATTGGTTCAAGAGAGTCTATTGATCATGATAAAATCAGGCGGGGGTCTTCAGGACTCTCGCCTTACATTTTATAAACCATACGTTCTTATAGTTAAAATGATACAAACTGAATTTCTTACCACACCCGCAGAGCCTTCCCCTGAGATACCCTCAGGTGGAGGCATATTTGATTCGTTGAAGGGACTTGGCTTTGAGGACGCTATGACAACCATAGCCAATGCCATAGTTCAGTTCTCATTCAGGCTATGCATAGCGATACTCGTTTTTTATATAGGAAAATTCATTATCCGGAAACTTTATAATTTCGTTTTCGGAATAATGGTTTCCCGTAGAGTAGACGCTTCTCTCACTACATTTGTGCTTTCGCTCGTGAGGATGGTGCTCTACTTTATTCTTATAATAACGGTCATCGGCATTATCGGAATTGAGACAAGTTCGTTCCTTGCTTTGTTTGCCTCCGCCGGTGTCGCTATCGGCATGGCTTTAAGCGGAACTTTGCAGAATTTCGCGGGCGGTGTGCTCATACTTCTTCTCAAACCTTATAAGGTTGGTGATTATATAGAGGCTCAGGGTTTCGCCGGTACTGTAAGGGAAGTGCAGATTTTCAGCACGATTATCACTACCCCCGACAATAAATCTATCACTATTCCAAATGGCGGTCTGTCCACAGGAAGCATCAACAATTATTCCCGCGAGGATTACAGGCGTGTCGATTGGTCGATTGGCCTGAGTTACGGCACGGATTTCTCAGCGGCAAAAGAGGTAATACTCAGTATGCTTGACTCCGATTCTCGTGTTGTGAAGCAGAGTATAGAGGATGACAAGTTGTTTCGTATGAAGCAAGAGAAGGAGGAGGAGAAGCGCCGGGAGGAAAGTCTCAGATTGAATGATGAAGAGAACGGCGATATGAACTCCGGGGTAAAAGGTAGCAAACCGCAAGGTTGGTGGAGCAGATTCAAGATGCGTAGGGCTGAGAAACAGAGGATTCTTCATGAGAAACTTCTTGAGCAGACAGCATTGAAGGAGGGTCTCCCTACAAAACAGAACGGGGCGCCACCTTTTGTGGCACTCGGTGAACTGGCCGACAGCAGTATAAACATAACGATAAGGGTATGGACAAGATCCGACTTCTATTGGGGTCTTTTCTTCGACATGAATGAGAGGTTTTATACCGAATTGCCGGAGCATGGATTCTCTTTCCCGTTCCCGCAGATGGATGTCCATCTCGTCAACGAATAAGGGAATCATTCTTTCCCCTTTTACAGACAAGAATGATATTGAATAAAACGGTGACTTCCGGAAATTGGAGGGCACCGTTTTTGTTAACCGTTATTTTAATTATAGGCGATTCCAAGAATTATCCGCAGTGCCAATATTTTCTGACTATCTTCATCATCTCATTCTGATTGGCAGCGGCTTTCTTGCGAAGTTCGGCATCATTGTATTTCCTGAGTTTGGAAATTATGCCGTCTATGAGTTGTGGTGCGAACACCCCTTTAGCCTCAAAAGCCTCTCTCTTGTTTTCCAAAGCATCGGCGGAGGCCACGCAAGAGTCCGGAAGTGATTTCAATTGGGCAAGTTTGGCGGCGTTTTCCTCGTTATGGATGTTTACGCTGACATACAGTTCGTCGGCCCTCTCGAGTGCGTTATCCATCTCGAACCCGATTCGTGCGCTTGTCACCATAGCCGCTATCAGTTGGTAAATATCTGCGGAGCAGTCTGCGCTTCTCAATTCCACAGTCTGCTTCTGAGGTGCCTCTGAAAATGAATCAGCTTCAAGGGGATTAGCCTGCGAGCACATATCCTTCTCTCCGGTCCAGCCGAGAGGAACCCTTACGAGTACGGATCTGTTGCGGTCGCCCCAGCATATGGAGGTGGGTGCCTCCTGATGGGGAACAAGGCGGAAATAACTTGTGGGCACCTTGTTGCCCATTGCTGTTATGGCATCAGCGTTCTCGAGGATACCGACGATTGCTTTTTTGGCGATGTCGCTGAGGCGTCCTCCCTCAGTCATCATGTTTTTATCCCCCTTCATTATTTTGAAATGAATATGGAGTCCGCTTCCGGCTTTTCCTATAGTTATCTTTGGTGCAAACGTCACGTCAAGGTTCTGTTTGGCTGCGAGGGTGCGGATAATCCATTTTGCGATCATGAGATGATCTGCCGCTTCTATTACTGGGACGGGAAGAAATTCTATCTCATTCTGTTCATAGATCTTTCCGTCAAGAGTAAAATTGCCCACCTCATTGTGGCCATACTTTATCTGTCCTCCGGCCTGTGCTATGAGATTCATGCAACTTACGCGGAAATTATTGAACTTCGCGAAAGGTGCTGATTCATGATATCCTTTCTGGTCGGAGGCGTGGAACAGCCCTGGGTCTTCGGAGATGACGTAATATTCGAGTTCTCCCATAGCGTAAAAATCCATTCCGGTCGTCTTCCTGAATTCCTCCGCCGCCTTCCTTAATGTAAATTCGGGTGAAGATGCCAGTGGATTGCCGTCTTTGTCAAAGAAAGTGGCCAAAAGAGTTAAAGTGGGGATTTCCTCAAAAGGGTCTACAAAAGCTGTCGAATAGCGAGGTATGACATAAAGGTCGCTGTTGCCGGCTTCAATGAAGGGGAACAGACTGGAGCCGTCAACTCTTTCTCCGTATGACAGGATAGATTCAAGATACTCCTCTGAGTTGACGGCAAAATTCAGTGTTTTAAGACGGTTGTCGTCGGCGGGATACATGAACTTCACCATCTCAATGCCGTTTTCCTTTACAAAACGGATGAGATCGGATTTTCTGAATTGAGATGGTTCTTTCTGAAGAAACTGAACCACTCTGTTGGGGTTAAGCGATAGTGTCTTGTTCATGGCATGGTTTTATTTTAAGATTAGAGAAATTATATTGATTAAAGAAAAATATTCAAAATTCTCTCGTAAAATAATGCTGATTATGACGAATTGTAACATTGTCAGCCGTTAAACACGTGAAAGAACTGTATTGTCGTAGCAAAAGTACAAATTTTAATTCATTTTCCAAATTTTTTCACATGAAAAAGTAAAAATCTTTTCGTCATAATGAACCATTACCCATTCCTGAGGTTATAATAGGTGAAAGATAAAGGATAAATAAATTATACTATGGAAAAATTTGAAGATATTATCAAGTCTGAGAAACCTGTATTGGTCGACTTTTTTGCAACCTGGTGTGGCCCGTGTAAGATGCAGCATCCTATTCTTGAGGAACTTCATCAGAAGATTGGTGATAAGGCACGCATCCTAACCATCGATATTGACAAGAACGAACAGTTGGCAGCGTTGTATAATGTCAGGTCAGTGCCTACACTCATGATTTTCAAGAATGGTAAGATTGAGTGGCGCGAGGCCGGACTTCAGCAACTTCCTAAACTGGAGCAGTTGATCGATCAGTTCGCCTGATTTGGTAGAAAGAGAAATTTGGAAGCAAGTGAAAATTAGTAGAAAGTGAAATAAGGCGGGGCATGATTCATGCCCCGCCTTCCCTATAACAGATATCCCCATGCCCCAATTACCTAACGCCTAACGCCTAACGCCTAACGCCTACTGCCTAACGCCTAACGCCTACTGCCTACTGCCTACCGCCTACTGCCTACCGCCTACTGCCTACTGCCTACTGCCTACTGCCTAATGCCTAACGCCTAATAATCCAAAAAATCAAACACGGATAAACTATTCCCGAAAATAGGTGTCTATCTTAAAAAAAGAAAAGATATGAGAAAAAAAATAGCCTTTCTGACAATGTTGCTTAACTGTCTGTTCATCGCATACGTCTCGGCCGCAGAATTTAGCAATGAGACGCTTCATTATGTGATTTCATACAAGTGGGGTCTTATACATAAGGATGCGGGGGAGGCTACGCTATCTTTGAAAAACAAAGGTTCGGACTATAGCCTTACTCTTGTCGGACGGACAAAACCTTGGGCCGACAGTTTCTATCAGGTGAGGGATACGCTATTGGGAACAGTAAGGAAAAACGGATTCCGACCCCTCACTTACTCAAAGATAGCCCATGAGAAGGGGCGTTATAGCAGAGACGACATTAGTTTTATATATTCCGGTAATGTTGTAGGAGGGGAGGTGAAACGTCTCCGACAAGGTAAAGACGGTAAAATCACCACGAGTGAAAAGAAACTTACAGGCTCAGGAAAGGTTTTTGATATGTTGAGCGTGTTTTATTTCCTCCGTACCATAGATTATTCCCGCCTTTCGGAAGGGCAGGTCGTTAAGGCTACGGTATTTTCCGGCTCGAAAGCGGAGACTCTGACGATAAGAAGTGTGGGGAAGGAAACGGTGAAACTGAGGGATAAGTCTAAAAGGGAGGCTTACCACATAAAGTTTAAATTCACCACAGCTGGTAAATCCAAATCAAGCGACGACATTGACACATGGATATCCACAGACCCTTCACATATACCCCTGATGGTAGTCGGGAGCCTACCGGTCGGTCAAGTGAAATGTTACTACATACCCTGACTCACCCGGGTATTCAGACTGAGGGTCTCTTCCCATTTTTTTGAGAAGAGGCTCTCAGTCTCTTTTGGAGATCGCACGTTTGCACGCCTCCATGTAATCATATAAATAATAGGAAAAAGGTTGTTAATTATTTAGGAAAGGATTAAGCCTTTTTTCATCGGAGATGGTGGTGGGCTCTCCATGTCCCGGGTAGACGACAGTATCACCCGGTAAAGTCAGAAGCCTATCCTTAATACTTCCGATCAACTGTCGGTAGTTTCCTCCCGGAAGGTCAGTCCTGCCTATGCTCCCTTTGAATAATGCGTCGCCTACGATTACGAAATGGTCTGCGGCATCATAAAGCGCGATGCTTCCGAGTGAATGTCCCGGAACGCAGATTACCTTGAGTTGGCCGTCACCGATTTTTATTGTTTCTCCATCAACCAGATACCGGTCTACCTTTACATCGTCCACATCCATATTCATGCCGAACATCAGGGCCTGTTGGCGTAGTCGCTCCCCTAACGGTGCGTCATCCTTATGGGCGAGCACCGGCACTTCATACTCCTTCTTTAGAAAACTGTTGCCTACTGCATGGTCCAGGTGGAGATGGGTGTTGATGATATTTGTCACTTTCAGGTTATTCTTATCGATAAACCCTTTCATGGCCTCTTCCTCCTCGCTATCCATCATTCCGGGGTCGATTATGGCACATGAAAGTGTTGCCGGGTCATATACCACGTATGTGTTTATGCCGAATAATTTGAATTGAAAAATTGCTACCTTCATAAATTTCTTCCATTGAAACCGAGAGACGCTCGAATTGCCGTCAAACGGATTGGTTACACTATAGTATAAACAATCTTTTTGGTGTCAAAGAACGGTTCCTTGAAATAATTTTCAACGTCCACCACTTCAGTCCGTGATTTGAGGGGGCGGATTTCCGCTTCGAGATCACCACCTTTTAGTGCAATTACTCCGTTCGGCAGGGCATTTCTCTGAACTTCTGAAATATTCTTTTTGGAAAGTTTCACGAGTTCCGGTTGGGGCATCACAGCCCTTGAGACAATAAAATCAAATTTCTCATGGCATTCACCTGAATCCCCATGTTGGAAAGTTACGTTTTTCAACCCTATTTTTTCGGCTATCGCTGAGGCAACCTTGATTTTCTTTCCAATTCTATCGATAAGATGAAAATGTACGTCCGGAAACAATACTGCAAGGGGTAATCCGGGTAACCCACCTCCCGAACCGAAATCCATTATTCTGCTTCCGGGTTTGAACTCAATGAATTTGGCTATCGCAAGGGAGTGCAGAAGATGGTTCACCTCAATATTCTCTATATCCTTTCTTGAAATGACATTGATTTTCTCATTCCATTCGGGATATAGTTCGGTCATCTGCTCCAATTGCTCCTCCTGGATGGGAGTGAGGTGGGGAAAGTATTTTTTTATTGTCTCGATCATAATTGAAATAGGAGAAAGGTTAAAGTGGGATTTACTTTTGGCAAAATTAAGTATTATTATTTAGAGAGACAAATAAAGCAGGAGACGAAAAAGCACAAAATGTTTGGTACTTCGGCTTGAAAATAGTAATTTCGCAGTTACAAAAAGATAACGACACCCTTTAATCAAGAAATTTAAGAATATGGAAATAGAAGGAAGAATCATCCTCGACCTTCCCTTGCAGCAGGGAACATCGCGTGCCGGTAATCCCTGGAAGAAGAAGGAATGGGTGCTTGAGACGTTTGGTCAGTATCCCAAGAAGATTGTGTTTTATGCCTTTGGTGATCGCATTGACACTCTGCAACTCGAGACTGGTAGAGATTATACAGTCTCGGTAGATATTGAGAGTCGTGAGTTCAATGGCAAATGGTACACAGACGTCAGGGCATACGCAGCCCGTCCGTATAATCCGGCACCTACCGGCCCGGATTATCCTCAGCCACCGGTTAGTGAGCAGCCTTTCCCGGGTGCAGCACCCGCCTCACCATTCCCGCCGCAGCCGGCTGGCCCCGCATTCACCCCTTCAGCAGGTGATTCTGAGGATCTCCCATTCTGACACAGTGAAAACTTTGTAAGTACCGAAACCGTCATCCGAATGTTAAAAACCAACCGGATGACGGTTTTAGTTTACCTAAATTCAAAACGAAATCGGTTGAAATACTAATTTTTATTAATGATTTTTGCATACTAAGCAATTTTTTTGTAACTTTGCGCCCGATAGAAATTTACTCTTCTTTTTGCTTAAGGCAATCTTAGTATGTTGGACAGCCTTTTAAGTAAGGCTAAATAAACAGATTAATATGCAGAATGTCAGGCGACAGAGTCGCGCCAACATAGATCTTCTCCTGGAGACAAGTTGGGAAGTTTGCAACAAAATCGGTGGTATATACACCGTGCTTTCCACTAAAGCAAGAGTGCTTCAGGAAAAATATGGAGATAAACTCATATTTATCGGCCCGGATGTCTGGACCGACTCTAAACCCTCCCCTTATTTCATTGAAAGAAAGACACTGCTCAAGAGTTGCGCCTCAAAATTAAAATTGCCGTATGGCATATCTGTTAGGGTCGGTCGTTGGGACATACCCGGATCCCCGCAGGTCATACTCGTGAAGTTTGATGGAGTCTATGACCAACTTAACGGTATCTTCGGGAAAATGTGGGAACTCTACGGAGTAAATTCAATGAATGCTTACGGCGACTATCATGAGGGTTGTGCCTTCGCTGTTGCCACAGCAATAGTGATGAATGCCTTGGCTCAACATCTCAAAGTAAAGCCGGAAGGTGTTTTCGCTCATTTCAACGAGTGGACCACAGCTATGGGGCTCCTTTACTTCAAGATGATTCAACCTGAAGGAGCCACTCTTTTCACTACTCATGCCACGAGCATCGGACGTAGCATTTGTGGCAATGGCAAACCTCTCTACGATTACTTCACAGGTTATAACGGCGACCAGATGGCCGGCGAACTAAATATGGAGGCTAAACACTCCCTTGAAAAGACTGCTGCACATCAGGCCGATTGCTTCACTGCCGTAAGCGAGATTACCGCTAAGGAATGTGAGCAACTTCTCGATATTCGTCCGCAGGTTGTCACTCCTAATGGCTTTGAACCTGACTTCGTGCCCGGTGGCGCGAAATATGTCGCCAAAAGGAATGAGGCCCGCAAGAGACTCCTTGAAGTCGCTTCCGCCCTCAAAGGTAAGATATTTGCTGACGACACTATGATCGTAGCTACCTCGGGAAGAAATGAATATCGCAACAAAGGTCTTGACCTTTTCCTCGATTCACTTGTGAAACTTGAGGAAAAGATGTCGAAAGATGTGCTGGCCCTTATTCTCGTGCCGGCCTGGGTGAAGGAGCCGTCGCAGGAACTTGTCGCTGCCCTCATCAACAAAACATCTGTAAAGGAATCGCCCGATTTCCTCACACACCGTCTCAACAACGAGGGTTATGATTCAGTGACCTGCCGTGCGGCAGACCTTGAGAAGCAAGGAAAACTGAAAGGTAACATATCCCTGGTGTATGTGCCCTGCTATCTTGACGGACATGACGGTATTGTCAACATCAGTTACTACGATGTCCTTCCGGCCCTCGATCTTACAGTCTTCGCGTCGTATTACGAACCGTGGGGTTACACTCCCCTTGAAAGTATCGCTTTCGGTGTCCCGACAGTGACAAGCGACAAGAGCGGCTTCGGACAATGGATTCTTTCCAACTTTGTCAACTCCCTCTCAGCTTGTGGCGTGAAAGTTGTGGGCCGAAGCGACTCCAACTACAACGAGGCTGCTGATGAGATAGCCAATCAGATTGCCCGCTATTCGGTTCAGACTCAGGATGAGAAGAAGGAGGCTCGCGAGGCTGCCTCGGCTACTTCCGCGAAGGCCGACTGGAAATTCTTCATCAGTGCCTACGATAAGGCTTTCAAAGTGGCTTCCGACAGACGTGATGAGAGAGTGAGATAATTTAGAATAAATCAAGTATCAAACATAAAGTTTAATATGAAACTTCAAGTAAGTAACACAAATGAGCCTGTATGGCGCAATGCGACAGTGAGCACAGAGCTTCCCAAGGCTCTGAAGCCTCTGGAGGAACTTTCTAAGAACCTTTGGTGGGTTTGGAACAGTTCAGGTAAGAACCTCTTCCGTGACCTCGACCATGATCTTTGGAGAAAGGTTGGAGAAAATCCCGTGATGCTTCTCCAGCAGATTAGCGCAGACCGTCTTCAGGAAATCATCAACGATGAACTTCTCATGGAGAGAATCAATGGCGCATACGCTGAGTTCAAGGCTTATATGAGCGAGCCCATGCGTCAGGATATTCCTTCCGTAGCATATTTCTCAATGGAATATGGTCTTTGCAACTGTCTTAAGATCTATTCCGGCGGTCTCGGTGTCCTCGCCGGCGACTACATCAAGCAGGCTTCCGACAGCCGTGTCCGAATGACTGCCGTCGGCTTCCTTTACCGTTACGGCTATTTCAGCCAGTCTCTATCTATGGACGGCCAGCAGATAGCAAACTACGAGCCCCAGAACTTCGACCAGCTTCCTATTGACCCGGTTCTCGGCGAGGATGGTCAGCCTATGATTCTTGAGGTTCCTTTCCCCGGCTATACTATCTACTGCCATGTTTGGCGTGTAAACGTAGGCCGCATGAACCTCTATCTCCTTGACACAGACTTCGACATGAACTCTGAGTTCGACCGTCCCATCACTCATAAACTTTACGGTGGCGACTGGGAGAACCGTATGAAGCAGGAATATCTCCTCGGTATCGGTGGTATGATGATGCTCAACAAACTTGGCATCCACACTGATATCTACCATGCAAACGAAGGTCATGCAGCGCTTCTCAACCTCCAGCGTCTTGTTGACTACGTGCAGAAAGATAACCTCCCCTTCAATGTGGCTCTCGAGGTAGTTCGCGCTTCTTCTCTTTATACAGTACACACTCCGGTTCCCGCTGGTCATGACTACTTTGAGGAGAGCCTCGCAGGCAAGTATCTCGGTGCTTATCCCGCAAAACTCGGTATCTCTTGGCAGGATCTCATGAACATGGGCCGCGAGAATCCCGATACCCACGAGCGTTTCTCAATGAGTGTATTCGCTCTTAACACTTGCCAGGAGGCTAACGGTGTAAGCTGGCTCCACGGTGAGGTGTCTAAGAAGATGTTCGCAGGTATATGGAAAGGCTACAGCGCAGAGGAGAGCCATGTGAAATATGTCACCAACGGTGTCCACATGCCTACTTGGGCTGCTTCTGAGTGGAAGACGTTCTACGGTGAGCACCTCGGCGAGAAGGTTTTCGAAGATCAGAGCAATCCCGAGGCTTGGAAGGGCATCTTCAGTGTTCCCGATGAGGAGATATGGAATATGCGTATGACGATGAAGAATAAGTTCATCAACTTCGTGCGTAAGGATTTCAAAGAGAAATGGCTCAAGAACCAGGGTGATCCGGGTGCTGTTGTCAATATCCTTGAGAAAATTAATCCCAATGCCCTCATCATCGGTTTCGCACGTCGTTTCGCTACTTATAAGCGTGCACATCTTCTCTTCACAGATCTTGACCGCCTTGCAAAAATCGTAAACAACGAGCAGTATCCAGTGCAGTTCGTATTCTCCGGTAAGGCTCACCCCGCTGATGGTGCAGGCCAGGGTCTCATCAAGCGTATCGTTGAGATTTCAAAGATGCCTCAGTTCCTCGGCAAGATTATCTTCCTTGAGGACTATAACATGATTGTTGCAAAACGTCTTGTTTCCGGCGTTGATATCTGGCTCAATACTCCGACACGTCCTCTCGAGGCATCCGGTACTTCCGGCGAGAAGGCTGAGATGAACGGTGTCCTCAACTTCTCAGTCCTCGATGGCTGGTGGTATGAAGGCTACAAGTTTGACGAGCAGGGTGGTTGGGCACTAACTGAGAAGCGTACATACACTGATCAGGCTCAGCAGGACCGTCTCGATGCCGCGACTATCTACTCTATGCTCGAGAACGAAATTGTTCCTCTTTACTTCAAGAAGAACTACAAGGGTTACAGCCCCGAATGGATCGACAAGATTAAACGTTCAATCGGCCACATCGCTCCTCATTTCACAATGAAGCGTCAGCTTGATGATTATATCAACTGGCTCTATATCCCCGAGGCTAAGCGTGCTGCCAAACTCATGAAGAACAACTTCGCGGAGGCTCGTGAGATCGTAAGCTGGAAAGAGGAAGTCGCTTCCAAGTGGAACGACATTCAGATCCTCAACGTCGATATCAAGGATGGCTACACCGGTAGCGCAAGCGGCCGTGATGAGAATCCCCTTGAAATCAAGTGCACTCTCGACACTAAGGGTCTCGGTAAGTCAATCGGTGTCGAGGTTGTGAAATACCGCGATATCGATGGCGAGAGCCACTTCGTTGGCACAGAGCCTCTCAAGGTTGTGAAAGAGGATGGTAGCGTGCTCACTTACGAGATCAAGACTAATCTCGGAAGCGCAGGTACATTCCGTTATGCACTCCGCATGTATCCGGTTAACCCCGCACTTCCTCACCGTCAGGATTTCGCTTACACTCGCTGGTTCTGATAAACGGATATCATAAAAGATACAGGGCATTCGGTCTCTCCGGATGCCCTGTTTTTATTTATGGGTGATTAATCTTGCTAAGTGATTATTGAGTCGCAACAAATAAAGGGATGACCATTTGGTCATCCCTTACCGGTGTCAGTGGTTAAGTCAGGTTGACTGTTCCGGTGAAATATTTGAGTTAATCCTCTTCCTGTGTTGCTGCATATTCCTTGAGAAGTTTTTCCTGAACATCGCCGGGAACAAGTTCGTATGATGAGAACTTCATTGAGAATGAGCTTCTGCCGCCGGTGATTGAACTCAGGGAAGTGGAATATGACGACATCTCCTTCAAAGGAACTTTGGCGTTGAGTTTCTCAATGCCGTTGTCAGATTCCATACCCATGATTATGGCGCGGCGTCCCTGAAGATCACTCATCACGTCACCCATGGTGTCGCCCGGGGTGAGAACCTCGACATCATATACAGGCTCGAGAATCTTGGGATTGGCATTTTTGAATGCCTGGGAGAAAGCGTTCCTGCCGGCAAGACGGAATGAAATTTCATTGGAGTCTACCGGGTGCATCTTTCCGTCATAAATCATGACTCTTACATCGCGTGCGTATGAACCGGTGAGGGGACCCTGTTCCATACGGTCCATAAGACCTTTTACGATAGCCGGGATGAAACGTGCATCGATAGCACCTCCGACAATGCAGTTGTAGACTACAAGTTTGCCACCCCAATCAAGAGGAATTTCCTGCTTGTCGCGCACGTTCATTTTGAATTCCTGATTACCGAACTTGTATGAATCCGGCTCGGGCATTCCCTCGGTATAAGGCTCGATTATGAGGTGAACCTCACCGAACTGACCGGAACCACCCGACTGTTTCTTATGACGGTAGTCTGCACGGGCTGCCTTGGTGATGGTCTCTCGATAGGGAATTTTCTGTTCGTAGAACTCGATCGGAAGTTTCTCATTGTTCTCTATGCGCCATTTGAGTGTGCGGAGATGGAATTCTCCCTGACCCTTAACCAAGGTCTGCTTCAATTCCTTGCTCTGCTCTACAAGCCATGTGGGATCCTCTTCATGCATACGGGTGAGTATGGCCATAAGTTTCTCTGAATCGCTTTCTGTAAGCGGGCGTATAGCGCGTGTATATTTGGGCTGAGGATATTTGATGAAATTGAACTGATATTCACAACCCTTCTCATTGAGAGTGTTTCCTGTACGCACATCTTTGAGTTTTACTGCCGCACCTATATCGCCGGCCTCAAGTTTTTCTATCGGAGTACGAATTTGGCCGCAGACCGTGAAAATCTGAGCCAGACGTTCCTTCCCACCTCTCGACACATTCTCAAGGTCATCGCCCGCTTTTAACGTGCCGCTCATTACCTTGAAGTAAGACACCTCACCAATATGAGGCTCTACTGAAGTCTTGAAGAAGAATACTGATAGAGGACCGTTGGAATCGGGGGGGACAGCTACACCGTTGACTGTCTCGGGTGCCGGCATATCTGAAACAAAAGGACAAACGTTTCCAAGGAACTCCATCATTCGGCGTACCCCCATATCCTTGAGAGCACTAACTATGAACACAGGGAAGATACTGCGGTCGATAAGACCTTTGCGGATACCTTCGCGCATTTCATCCTCTGTGAGGTGACCCTGCTCAAAATATTTGTCCATCAATGTCTCGTCGTTCTCGGCGGCTGCCTCGACCAATGCGTTGTGTAGTTCATTCGCACGTTCCATCTGGTCTTCCGGTATCTCTGTCACAGTAGGAACGCCACCGTTCGGACCCCATTCGTATTTCTTCATCAGGAGAACGTCGATCATGGAATGGAAACCGGGGCCGCTTTCAAGAGGATACTGCACAGCCACAACTTTTGAACCGAAATGCTCATGGAGTTGCTCCATCACATGTTCGTAGTCAGCCTTCTCTCCATCTATCTGATTGAGCGCGAACACAACCGGTTTCTTGAGTTTCCCTGTCGTGCGGAAAATATTCTGTGTACCGACCTCAACACCATACTCTGCGTCGACTACAATGACACCTGTGTCGCACACTCCAAGTGCTGTATAGGAATTACCAACGAAATCATCTGCTCCGGGACAATCAATCACGTTCAGTTTCTTTCCGTTGAATTCTGCATTGAACACAGTGGAGAA
This sequence comes from uncultured Porphyromonadaceae bacterium, assembly GCA_947175265.1. Taxonomy (GTDB): domain Bacteria; phylum Bacteroidota; class Bacteroidia; order Bacteroidales; family Muribaculaceae; genus Lepagella. The sequence continues at coordinate 43,922 of CAMWMD010000001.1, forward strand.
TACGGAATAGCCATATTCCTTTTCTACCGGGAAATAATCGGAAACTGTATTTGCTCCTTCGATAAAGCCGCGTCTTTTGATTACACCACACTCGAAGAGCATTGACTCCGCAAGTGTGGTTTTACCCGAGCCCTTGGATCCGATAAGGGCGATATTCTTGATTTCGTCGGTTTTGTAAATTTTCATTTATTTTGATTTTAAAGGTTATTTTTCCATCTTTTTGGGAAAGCGCTCGCAATTTAGCAATTAATTCTGAAAAAACAATATTAATTTTATATGTTAAAAAACATAATTCCCCGTTTTTTTATTGAATCTTTATCCGAATATTTATTCGCTGTCGGATTCATGTCGAATTTGTATTTGTTGTAATCCTCAATATATCAGATAAATGAACTCAGGTATCTATATTCACATTCCGTTCTGCCGGAATAAATGCATATATTGCGATTTTTTTAGCGGAGGAGACCGTAAGGCCGACTGGCATTCACTTGTCAACGCGCTGAAAAATGAGTACCGGGCCAGAAGAGGGGAGTTGAGTATTCCCGTCGACACCTTATATATAGGGGGAGGTACCCCCTCGCTTATGGCTGCCGACTGTCTGAGGGAGATGTTGGGTTTCTTTAAAAATGAGATACCTTGGTACGGCGGAAATGTGGAAATTACTATCGAGGTGAATCCCGACGATGTGGATGAGGATGCGTGCCGTGTCTGGAAAGAAGAGGGTATAAACCGGGTAAGTATGGGGGTACAGTCTTTTAATGATGATGAACTGAAGACGATAGGGCGGCGACATGACAGCAAAACTGCCATAGATTCTTTCAACACCCTGAGAAAATTCTTTTCAAACATATCGATAGATCTTATGTTCGGTTTGCCGGGGCAGACTCTGGAATCATGGAGGAATACTGTCAGGGTCGCCGTTGAGCTCAAACCCGATCATATTTCAGCGTATACACTGATGTTTGAGGAGGGCACTCCGATAAGTATATTGAGAGATAGAGGAAGGTTGACTTTCCCGGATGATGAGGATAATGCCGCGATGTGGCAATATCTTTCTGATTCCCTACAGAAGCATGGATACCGTCAATACGAAATATCCAACTATTCCCTCCCGGGGTTTGAATCGAGACACAATGGGAAATATTGGAATCAGTCGCCTTATTTGGGATTGGGACCTTCGTCGCATTCTTACGACGGGAAAAATGTCAGACGTTTCAATCCCGGTGATCTTAATGGTTATATGGCGTATTATGCCAACGAAGTTATTGAATCAGCCGGAGACTTTTACGATGAGGAGGAGCTTAATGAGAGTGAACTTTCAGAGGAGTTTATCCTCACGAGGATGAGGACAGCGGAAGGATTGCCTGTGGATGAATATAGGAGCAGATTCGGCGAGGAGGCCTATATGAGATTGATGAGGAACTATGACAGCGAGGTAAAATCGGGATTCGTCGGTATGAAAGAGAGAAGCATTGTGCTGACCCGCGAAGGGATAATGGTGGCGGATAGTGTCATTGTGTCTCTTTCAATGTAGAAGTATAAGGAAAATGTTATTTATAATAGGTTATCGGTGACTTATAGTTGATGAATTTGGAAAATTATGAAAAAAAGTAAATTTTTTTTAAGATAAAGTTGCATTTTATCAAAATTATGTGTAATTTTGCGCCATGTTTCAGAACGGCAGTTAAAGTCGTTCTTAAAGGTAAAAAAAGTATAGCATGGCTGAGAAGAAAACAATCAACTTCACAAAGATGCAGGGTGCAGGAAACGATTACGTTTATATTGACACCCTTGGAAGTCCAACCTCAGTCAGTCCGGACGAGATAAGTCTCCCGGATTTGGCAATTAAGATAAGCGACCGGCATTTCGGCGTTGGCGGCGACGGCTTGATAGTAATCATGCCCTCCGTTAACGCCGATTTTCGTATGAGAATGTTTAATGCCGATGGCTCAGAGGCGCAGATGTGTGGCAACGGTACGAGATGCGTCGCTAAATATCTTCATGATAAGGGATTCACCGATAAGACGGTGTTTACGCTCGAGACTCTTGCCGGTATCAAGGTGCTTCATCTCCATATTGAGAATGGTGTCACCAAAGAGGTGACGGTAGATATGGGGAAGGCGATGCTTAGCCGGGGGGATGTGCCTGCTGCCGGCGACAAGGATTCTAAAATGGTGGATTCCCCGGTGATGGTGGATGACAGCGAGTTCCCGGTGACCGCCGTTGGTATGGGTAATCCTCATGGCGTGATTTTTGTTGATGATATTACCGACCGTCATATTTTCCATTACGGCCCCCTCCTGGAGAAAGCCGAGGTCTGGCCGGAAAAAGCCAATATCGAATTTATAAAGGTCGTGGATCGCAAACACTTAGACATGAGAGTATGGGAACGAGGCTCTGGGGAAACCCTGGCGTGTGGAACCGGTGCCTGTGCCTCTGCAGTGGCCTCCTATATTAAAGGACTTACAGATGCTGAGGTGGATGTGAGATTGCTTGGTGGCACGCTTCATATCGTGTATGACACGGAGACAGGGCATGTGATGATGACAGGACCGGCTGAGTTTGTCGCCGATGGCGCTTATTATTATGATCCGGAATGAGGATTCTTCTACAGGTAAAGATTAGGAATAATGATAAAGGTTAACAATAATTTTCAACTTCTCCCCGTGTCATACCTCTTTTCCGAGGTTGGACGGAAGGTGGCGGCTTTCAGAAGTGAGAACCCCGACCGCGAAGTCATAAGAATGGATATAGGCGATGTGACGCGTCCCCTTTTCCCGAGTGTCATATCGGCAATGCATGAGGCTGTGGATGAACTTGGTTCTGCCGAAAGGTTCCACGGTTACGGACCCGAACAGGGTTACGCTTTTCTTCGTGATGCGATAGCGGAGTTTGACTATTATCAAAGGGGATTGGTCAATATTGAAGCGGCGGATATATTCGTAAGCGACGGTGCGAAGAGCGACATCGGTAACCTCGGGGATATTTACTCCCGTGAATGCAAGGTGGCTGTGATGAATCCCGCATACCCTGTTTATGTTGACGACAGCGTGATCGACGGAAGGGCCGGAATACCTGAAAACGGGTTATGGAGCAATCTCATCTACCTCGATTGCGATCCTGAAAACAATTTTCTGCCCTCTTTGCCGGTAGAGAAGGCCGACGTAATCTTCCTTTGCTTCCCCAATAATCCGACAGGGGAGGCAATTAAGCACGACGAATTGAAGAAATGGGTGGAGTATGCGCACGCAAATGGCTCACTCATAATATTTGATTCGGCATACGAGGCTTTCGTCCGTCAACCGGGCGTAGTTCGCTCCATTTATGAAATAGAGGGTGCTGATGAAGTGGCGATTGAGATACGCAGTTTCTCCAAGACAGCAGGTTTTACCGGTCTCCGATGCGGTTACACCGTTGTGCCTCGGAATTTGAAGGGTGTCTATTCCGACGGTGCGGAAGTGGCTCTCAATACACTTTGGAACAGACGTCAGACCACCAAATTCAATGGTGCAAGTTATGTGGCGCAGAAAGGTGCCTCGGCTGTTTATACTCCTGAAGGACGTGAGGATGTGAAGCGCGCCACCGACTATTATCTCGGAAACGCCTCAATCATAAGGAAAGCGTTGACGGAAATAGGATTCAAGGCATTCGGCGGCGAGAACTCCCCCTATGTCTGGGCTACCTCGGGCACCGGGGAGGATTCTTGGAAAGTATTCGGCGATCTGCTTCAAAACTACGGATTTTCGACTACTCCCGGTTCCGGCTTCGGCTCGAAAGGGGAGGGGTACATCCGTCTCACAGGTTTCAACAGCCGCGAGAATACAGAGAGAGCAATGGAAAGACTTATAAAAGAAAAATTTCAATAACAATATTATACTATGTCTGATTTGAGATTCAGAAGCGTTGAGGAAGCATCCTCTCGCAAAGCAGTGAAAGTGGAACTCCCCAAGGAGAGAGTTGAAAAGTATTATGCAGAGAAGGTTTTCAACCGTCAGAAGATGTTCGAATACCTCCCGGCAAAAACTTATGAGGCTCTGGTGAAGGCTATCGACAACAAGGAGCCTCTCAGTCGTGAGGTTGCCGACAGCGTTGCCGACGGCATGAAGAGATGGGCGGTTGAACAGGGTGCCCGCCACTATACACACTGGTTCCAGCCTATGACCGGCGGTACGGCCGAGAAGCATGACGGCTTCATCGAGCATGATGGCAAAGGCGGAGTGATCGAGACTTTCTCCGGCAAACTCCTCGTTCAGCAGGAGCCGGATGCTTCAAGTTTCCCCAACGGTGGTATCCGCAACACTTTCGAGGCTCGCGGTTACTCTGCATGGGATATCTCTTCTCCCGCATTCATAGTTGACAACACTCTGTGTATCCCCACAATCTTCATTTCATATACAGGTGAGGCTCTCGATTATAAGACTCCTCTTCTGCGCGCACTCAACGCTGTGGACAAAGCCGCTACACGTGTGGCAAAATTCTTCGATCCGGAGGTGAAGCACGTTATGTGTTATCTCGGCTGGGAGCAGGAGTATTTCCTCGTGGATGAGGCATTATACGCTGCGCGTCCTGACCTCGTATTGACCGGCCGTACCCTTATGGGCCACGAGAGTGCTAAGAACCAGCAGCTTGAAGACCACTATTTCGGCGCGATCCCGAGTCGTGTGGAGGCGTTCATGCTTGATCTTGAGATTGAGTGCCATCGTCTTGGCATCCCTGCAAAGACACGTCATAATGAGGTGGCTCCCAACCAATTTGAGCTCGCTCCTATTTTTGAGGAGGCCAATCTCGCAAACGACCACAACCTTCTCCTCATGTCAGTGATGAATGAGGTGGCTCGTCGCCATAATTTCCGTGTGCTTCTCCACGAGAAACCTTTCGCAGGAATTAATGGTAGCGGTAAGCACAACAACTGGAGCCTCGGTACAGATACCGGCAAACTCCTTTTCGCTCCCGGCAAGACTCCGAAAGACAACCTTGAGTTCATTGTTTTCGTAAGTAACGTTATGGCGGCCGTCTACAAGCACAACGCTCTTCTGAAGGCTTCCATCATGACGGCTACCAACGCTCACCGTCTCGGCGCAAACGAGGCACCACCGGCAATCATCTCAATGTTCCTCGGCAGCCAGCTCAACGAGATTCTTGACAGCATTGAGAAGAACGAGACTGATACTATTCTCCTTCAGGGTAAGGAAGGTATGCGTCTTGACGTAAACCAGATTCCTGAACTGATAATCGATAATACCGACCGTAACCGTACAAGCCCGTTCGCATTTACAGGTAACCGTTTCGAGTACCGTGCGGTAGGTTCTTCTGCAAACTGTGCTTCCGCTCTCATATCTCTTAACGCTGCTGTAGCCGCCGAACTCGACGAATTTGCCGATAGGGTGGAGCGCCGTCTCGAGAAGGGTGAGAATCTTGACAAGGTTCTTCTTGATGAGGCTCGCCGCAACATTATCTTCTCTCGTAAGATTCAGTTTGACGGTAACGGCTATTCTGATGAATGGAAAGAGGAGGCAAAACGTCGTGGTCTTGACACCGAATCTTCCGCTCCCCTCATGTTCGATTCTTATCTTTCACCTTCAAGCGTTGAAATGTTCAAGAAGGTGGGTCTCTTTACCGAAAAGGAACTTGAGGCCCGTAATGAGGTGAAATGGGAACTCTACACGAAGAAGATTCAGATTGAGGCTCGTGTGCTCGGTGATCTTGCGGTAAATCATATTATCCCGGCTGCCGTCTCTTATCAGCGTCTCCTTGTGGACAATGTATACAAGGTTAAGGAACTGTTTGATGCCGAGACTGCAAAGAAGATTGCAGGTGAGGATCTCAAGTCGATCGAGAAGATGGCAGAGCACATGTCAAAGATCAAGCAACTTGTCGATAAGATGATTTCTAACCGCAAGGTTGCGAATAAGATCGAGAGTGAGCGTGAGAAGGCAATCGCTTACCATGATACGGTTGCTCCCCTCCTTGAGGAGATCCGCTACCACATCGATCATCTCGAATTGATGGTTGACAATGAGATCTGGCCGCTTCCCAAGTATCGCGAACTTCTCTTCATCCGCTAAACAGCATAAGAAGGTTTATTAGTAAATATGTAGTCGGGATTTACCCTTTTGTGGTGAATCCCGACTATACTGTTAATAAATCTTAAATAATGATAGGTGGAATGTTGTATTTCAGATAAAATTATTAAATTTGCAGTGAGTTTTTCATGGTATTAGATTTTAAGGTTATCAGATGATTGGTTGTCGTGATGACAATCAATTTTTTTACGCCTTTCTCTTGCAAATTTCATTTTTAGGATTAAGAAGGTTTCCTTTTGATCTTTCTACTTCTGATGGTTTGTAGGAGTTGACGGTAGAAGATTTTACTTTTGCTCGATGAGTCTGATATTGGAAAACCTTTTCTTTGAAATTAGCGCACACAATATATAGTGTGTAAAAAATCTCACTTATAAAAAATAGCCGGAGGGCTTAAACAAATTTATTTGGCACACGAAACATAGATTTCTCTGAATTTGCCCAATCTTCGTGTTAACAAACTTAAATATGCCTATATAAAAACTCTGCAAAAGTTAAATCTATGTTAAAGCATAAAATTTTTATATGTTTTACAGCAGTGTTTCAGAAATAATTTGTAATTTTGCAGTGAGTTTTTCATGGTATTAGATTTTAAGGTTAACAGAAGATTGGTTGTCGAGACGACAATCAATTTTTTTTTGTCATTACCCTTTTATCAGCCGGTTCTCTATTTTTGTTAATACAATTCCTCCAATCATTCTCAGTGTGTTCCAACATTATCGCATTCTTAAAATTTTCATTAATGTATTGGCTTGTTATTATTTTTCCTTCACATCGAGTCATTAGATTTTCCCTCAGAGATTTTATCAGATTTTGGAGATGATTTTGTCTCTCTAAAAGGGAGTAAAGCGGGAGAAGCAACCTATGAGAGGGAGTAAACGACCGATTAGTGGGACAAAAGTTCAACCGACTTTGGAAATTGGAGTAGAAATTTATTTCTAAAGTTAATAAATGTTAAATACTAAATAATTTATATGTTTTATAACATAGTTTGAAAATTATTTTGTAATTTTGCAGTGAGTTTTTCATGGTATTAGATTTTAAGGTTAACAGAAGATTGGTTGTCGGGATGACAATCAATTTTTTTATACAGTATGTATTGGCTTCAGTTGGTCATCTGTTCCCTGCTACCGACGAAATACGACATTTTTAAATAATATCCAAAAATTAAGAATCGTTCGCGGCGACATCTTATGCTTTACGCAAGATTAGCCCATTCGGTAACGATCCAATAATTTTCAGGAGGCCGCAATAATGGCCTCAGAGACTGTGCCGTCTCAGATTGCTTTCTATGTTTATATCTCCCATATCTCAGAGTTAATCAATTTACTCAGATACACTGCTACTCTTATGTGAACAATAACGCCGTTGCTTTTGCCCTGACGGGTTGAACGTTTGTCAAATCAAATGAGTGTGGCGCATCCCATGGGATTGACATATAGGGCAGACAATTTTTCCGCTTCAGCAGATTTGATACTCATAAGCATATTACTACCGACTTTTTTTTACCAGATAATTAGGGTATGGTTAGATTTAGAGAGCGACTTTAATATGGTAAATTATTAAAATATGTTAAATACTAAATAATTTATATGTTTTATAACATATTTTGAAAAATATTTTGTAATTTTGCAGTGAGTTTTTCATGGTATTAGATTTTAAGGTTAACGGAAGATTGGTTGTCGGGACGACAATCAATTTTTTTTATACCCTTTTCCGACCTCTTTATTCTCTATTTGTAAAAAGCGCTGCAAAATATTTTTGAGCATGTAAGTGCTCTCATCGTCTTGCCCCGCAGTATGGCACGACATGGCGATATATGCAATTATCCTCATCTCTGCATAGAAATATACCTCTTTTATAGGGAGAGAGGTTTATTTTGGTGTATATATTATTAAAATATGTTAAATACTAAATAATTTATATGTTTTATAACATACTTTGAAAAATAATTTGTAATTTTGCAGTGAGTTTTTCATGGTATTAGATTTTAAGGTTAACAGAAGATTGGTTGTCGGGATGACAATCAATTTTTTTTGCCCCCTGCTTTAGTCGTTCATGAAAGTGGTTGTTTATGAAGGCATCTCTGATTTGTAGAATATGCCTCTCTTTTAACTCCAGATTACTTTCTTTGCCATTCAATTTTATTTGAATTTTCTTTATAATCGCTCCGGATTGTTCCTGTTTTATAAAAATTTGATTTTTTTATTTTTTGGAACGGAACGATTTTAACATAATTTTAAGGTTTTATTTCCTAAATTTCATCGATAACATACAGCCTCTCACTTCGTTACAATCTTCACCATATCCTGCAATACGTTCCACCCCTGAAACGATTCAGCAGCAATGCTTACTCCTTAGAAATACTTTCAATAGAAAGAAACTCTGTGGTGGAAAATTTGATTTATGCTGAAAAATTATGTTGTTAAACATAAAAATAGTAATTTTGCAACAAATTTTAACCAAACTTTCAGCGAAATGAAGCTTTCAGGTCCTATCGATTTCAGGCCTAAACTGTTTTCGGCCTTGAAGGATTACTCCTTCTCACGTTTCAAGTCTGATCTTATTGCCGGCATCGTCGTCGGCATCGTTGCTCTTCCCCTTGCCGTGGCTTTCGCTATTGCAAGTGGGGTAAGTCCTTCAATCGGTCTTATCACGGCTATTATCGGCGGTTTTCTTGTATCTGCTTTTGGTGGTTGCTCTGTGCAGATTGGTGGCCCTACAGGTGCATTCATTATCATTGTATATGGAATAATCGAGAATTACGGACTTGAAGGGTTGGCTATCGCTACATTCATGGCCGGTCTGATTCTCGTCTTACTGGGACTCTTTCATTTGGGTACTGTAATAAAATTCATACCTTATCCTATTGTGGTGGGTTTTACGGCCGGTATCGCCCTGACAATCTTCTCCACACAGATGAACGACTTTTTCGGGCTCGGGCTTAAAGATATCCCTGCTGCATTCCTTCCTAAATGGGGTATGTACCTCACAAATCTATCACATATAGATCCGATAACTCTCGCGGTGGGCGTGGTGTCGCTCCTTATAATAATATTTGTGCCGAAAATATCAAAGAAACTTCCCGGTGCTTTGATTGCAATCATAGTTGTTACGTTCGGTGTCTGGATTCTCAACACCTGGTGTCCTGATATTCATGTTGTCACCATTGGAGACAGGTTCGGTCAACTCTCTACCGATATTCCCCAACCTAAAGGTTTCGTACTGTCGATGGATACGATAAATCTTCTCCTTCCTTCGGCATTCACTATAGCGATACTCGGTTCAATTGAGTCTCTCCTCTCAGCCACTGTGGCCGACGGTGTGACAGGTTCACGCACTAATTCCAATACGGAACTTATCGGGCAAGGTATAGCAAACATTGTTGTGCCGTTCTTCGGTGGCATTCCTGTGACCGGTGCAATTGCCAGGACGATGACCAACATAACCAACGGCGGTCGTACTCCGATTGCAGGTGTCATTCATGCTATTGTGCTCCTTCTGATATTTCTGTTCATGATGCCGCTGATCAATCTCGTCCCCATGGCCTGTCTTGCAGCAGTGCTGATTATGGTTAGTTACAACATGAGCGGATGGAGAATAGTAAAGGGGATGTTCAACAATCCTAAAGGTGACGTGACCATCCTTATCGTCACATTCCTCCTTACTGTAATCTTCGACCTTACAATCGCTATCGAAATCGGTCTCCTTCTGGCTATTGTCCTATTCCTCCGCCGTGTCACGGAGAATACGGAAATCAAGGTCTACAGCGAACAACTCGATATTGCAGCCGGCACTGAATCCACCACTCACGAGGTGCTTGATGTGGCTCACGGTGTTCAGGTCTATGAGATCGATGGCCCGTTTTTCTTCGGTGTGGCTACTAAGTTTGACGAGATGATGCGCACTTCTATGGCGGAAACTCCGAAAGTCCGTATTATCAGAATGAGAAAAGTGCCCTTCATAGACGCTACAGCCGTCCACAATTTGGAGATACTTATAAAGTCATCGCAGATGGAAGGCATCCACGTGGTGCTTTCAGGAGTCAATGACAATGTGAAGGCAGTGCTCGAACATGCCGGTATAGATAAGTTGATTGGTGCCGACCATATCTGCTCTCACATCACAATAGCGGTAAAGATGGCGAATGCTCTTGCAACACGTCTGGAAGCGGAGGAGGAATTTAAGAGAATGAACAATGCCTGAAAAGGGCAACTCCACCAAAAATTAGAGAAATCATATATCCTTATATTAAAGAGGTTGCGTCAAAACAGACACAACCTCTTTTTTTACAACATTCATCAAAAAAATAAGAAAGGCTGCACCGTAACCCTTAATTACGACACAGCCTCTTTATCAGTTATATTAGATTAGTCTATCTCAAATCTATTATCGGCCAACTCAGGAAGAAGTGCCAGGTCGAGCACCTCATCAACGGTATCGACATAATGGAAAGTAAGGCCCTTGAGGTATCTGTCGTTTATTTCCTCAATATCCCTCATATTTTCCTTTGAAAGGATAATGTCTGTGATGCCCGCTCTTTTCGCCGCGAGTATCTTCTCCTTGATGCCACCGACGGGAAGCACTTTACCTCTCAAAGTGATCTCTCCCGTCATGGCAATCTTTTCTCGCACTTTACGCCCGAGAAATGCTGATGCCAGCGATGTGGCCATAGTCACGCCGGCTGAAGGTCCATCTTTAGGAATGGCCCCTTCAGGAACGTGGATGTGTATGTTGGTCTTCGAGAATACATCAGGGTTGATGCCGAACCGTTTGGAATGTGCCTTGAGATACTGTAAGGCGATCACCGCTGATTCTTTCATGACATCTCCCAGATTACCGGTTAGCGTCAATTTCTCTCCATTTCCAGGAGACAGGGATGATTCTATGAAAAGTATCTCCCCGCCGGTCTGAGTCCATGCGAGTCCGGTGACCACACCGGCAAAACGGTTATCCTCATACATGTCAGGATTCACCTCCTCTTTGCCGAGATAATGCTTGATATCCTTAGCGGTGACGTGAGTAGGATATTCCTTGCCCGATGCCTTGAGCCGCGCTATCTTTCTGAGCACTTTTGCGATTTTCTTCTCAAGTTGCCTTACTCCCGATTCACGGGTATATCTCTCGATGGCATAACGCAGGGCTTCTTTTGAGAAAACTATCTCATCCTCAGGAAACCCATGTTCACGGAGGCTCTTGGGGACAAGGTGACGGCGTGCTATCTCGATTTTTTCCTCGGGTATGTAGCCGCTGATTTCAATTATCTCCATACGGTCGAGCAGAGGCCGTGAGAGTTCCGATAGAGAATTGGCGGTCGCTATGAACATTATCTTGGATAAGTCATAGTCAAAGTCAATATAGTTGTCGTGGAACTTATTGTTCTGCTCCGGATCAAGCACCTCGAGCAGGGCAGTGGAGGGGTCTCCTTTGAAATCCTTTCCGAGTTTATCTATCTCGTCAAGTACGAAAACCGGGTTTCCGGTGCCGCACTTCGCAAGAGCTTCAAGAATGCGGCCGGGCATTGCGCCGATATAAGTGCGACGATGACCCCTTATTTCTGCCTCATCATGTAATCCTCCGAGCGATATTCGTGCATATTCACGCCCGAGAGCATCTGCTATTGACTTCCCCAGCGAGGTCTTGCCCACTCCCGGAGGGCCGTAAAGGCAGATGATGGGTGCCTTCATATCGTTCCTCAACTTTATGACGGCCATCTGTTCGATTATTCTCTCCTTCACAGTCTCAAGCCCATAATGATCGCGGTCGAGAATCTTCTCCACTTTCGACAGCGCGAAATTGTCGGGAGAATACTTCTGCCAAGGAAGGTTGAGAAGTGTGTCAAGATACGAATACTGCACGGAATAATCCGGACTATTGGAGTTGATCCTTTCCAGTTTCCTTAACTCTTTCTCAAAATGAGCCTTTGCCTCTTTGCTCCAGGGTTTCTTTGATGCCCTTTCGGTGAGTTCCATCACGTCAGACGACTCCGATTCGCCACTGAGTTCGTTCTGTATCGTTCGCATCTGGTGCTTGAGATACTCCTCACGCTGCTGTCGGGAGATATCCTCGTGTGTGCGCATCTGAATCTCCGCCTGAAGAGTCAGTATCTCGCCGGCATGGTTCAGACTTTTCAGGAACTTCTCAAGCATTCCGTTGTATGTGTCGGGCACTATCAATTCCGCCCTCTCGTCGGAAGAGAGTGGGGAATTATTGGCCATGAAGTAAATCCTCCTTTCCGGATCCTTGCTTATTTCAGAAATTGAGAACTGAAGTCTCTTGGCCTCCTGTTCGGGCAAAAAACTGAGGATATGTTCGAAAAGCTCATTGACTTCATGCTCGAGAATCTCAGTTTCGTCGTTTTTGAAAATCTCTACTTTCGGAAGGGGGTCAACAGCGCAGGCAAGATCGGGAGATTTCTTTGTAATCTTTTTTAATTTTGCCCTCGGGCCCGGCAGAATGAAGGCTACGGAGACAGCCCCCGGGAGATTTATGAGTTTGACAACCTTACCGATCACTCCCACAGTATGGAAATCCTTGATTTTGGTTGGCTCCGCAACATCGTTCCGGGGCATGGCGCAGACTATGCACTCCTTATTCTTAAATGCCTGCTCGGCAATTTTCTCCATTTTGCTGTCGGAAAGTTTGACCGGCTGTGGCAATCCGGGGAAAACCATTTCATCCTTCAGAGGCAGAATGGTAAGGGAACCTGTGTCAAACTCAAACTTTTCGAGTTCTTCACCGGTAGGAAACTCGGCAATGAAAGAGCCGCTGATCTGTACTTCAGGTCCTTCGGCAGTCATGAGAGGTAATTTTTTCTTTAACATGCCACAAAGTTACACATTTCTCAGTAGATTTTTATCAATTCTGACTAAATTTGCAGAATGAAAAATAAAGACGGTATTTTCAAGTTCAAGTATTTCTCTGTCCGGCATGACTTAAGTTCGATGAAAGTTGGTGTCGATGGGGTGCTGGTAGGCGCATGGGCAAATCCTGAGGGGAAAAGGATTCTTGATGTAGGGACAGGTTGCGGGATCATTGCCCTGATGATGGCGCAGAGAAATCCCGAGGCTGAGATTGTGGCGATTGATGTTGACGAACCCTCGGTGAGGGAGGCTGAACTTAATTTCAGGGAATCACCTTGGGGAAGCCGACTTAAATCCGTGTTATGTTCGTACACTGACATAAAGGGAGAGTCCGGTCCGGTAAAAGGAAAGTTTGATCTGATAGTCAGCAATCCTCCATATTTCGATGCAGGAGTGAGGGAGTTGGACGATTCCAGAAAAATAGCGCGTCATCAGGGAAATCTTTCCCCGGATATTTTGCTGAGCGAGGCGCCTCTGCTGCTGTCGCCCGGAGGTAGGGTTGTTATGGTGGTTCCTGACATGATCGGTGCGGATGTGTCTGCCAAGGCAATGCGAAGCGGTATGCTCCTTTCTTCGGCATTGAGGGTAAAGGATCATCCGGGGGCTCAGGTGAAAAGAGTATTGATGGAATTCTCATTGCGGGACACTTATGATAACAACCCACACATCGGATTTGATGAAGGGGAAATACCTGTGCTGACAATGTTTACAACTCCGGGAAGACCCACTGATGAATACCGCCGGATATGCAAGGATTTTTATCTCAGATTCTGATGTTAGGGTAAAAAACAATTAAGGCATATCTTTTTAAACTTTTCAAACGTTTATATGTCTAAAAGGTGTGAGATAAAAAGATGAAGTTCAAACAACTTCGATAATGTTATCTTAATACGTCTAAAAATTAAGGAAAAGATTATGAAACATCAACACATACTTGCGGCGATAATTCTTTTCGGCTCAACTTCGGCATGGGCACAGAGTGCTTTCGAAGATGACATATACTACAATCCTGACAAGGCTAAGCCGGAGGTGCAGCAGAAAAAGGAGAAAAAGAAGAAACAGAGCAACTATATCGCCAATATGGCCGATATGGATGTAGACACATACAACAGGAGGGGTGAAGCATATTACGCATCTCCTATTGACACTGTCGGCTCATATGTGGAGAATGGTGAAGACTTTGTCTATACGCAGCAGATTCAGAAATACTATAACCCGACTATAGTCGTAGACAATGCTGACGTGCTCGGTGATGTCCTTGCCAACGCATACGGAAACGTGGAGATAGTGATAGACAACAACGGCCTTCCCGTATTTTCACCTTATACATATTCTTGGCCCTATTATTCCTCATGGTGGACTTCTCCGTCATGGAGATTTAATGTGGGACTGTGGGGCTGGAATATAGGATACTATGATCCTTGGTATGCATGGAACTGGGGACCGGCGTGGAGTTGGGGCCCGAGTTGGGGATATGGACCCGTATGGGGTTATGGCCCTGCATGGGGATGGGGGCCCGCTTGGGGGCCCGCTTGGGGTCCCGCATGGGGTCCGGGCTGGGGGCCTGCATATAGACCCGGGGTCTGGAATCCTCCTATGGCATCATGGAGACCTAACGGCAACCGTCCTACAAGCGCACGTCCCGGGTGGTCTACCAACACACGTCCCGGTGGGAATGTCGCACACCGTAGTCCGGGGAATAATGGCTATCGTCCCGGTTCGGTTTCCACTCGCCCGTCAGGTACCGGCACAAGACCCGGAAATGGAGTAGGGGTATCAAACAATAACGGACGCTGGGAATATAACACCACCGGCACAACTGGACATAGGGCTCCGGGTACAGGAGCAGTCAATTCCGGCAGCAGCAACCGTAACTACGGAACCGGCACTTCTCGCCCGGGAAATAACCGAGGCACCGGAACAGTGAACACGAATAATAACAACAGTAATCGTTCCTACAATAATAACCGGTCATACAACAACAATCGATCCTATAATAGTTCCGGTAGTTATAATTCCTCCCGCTCTACGGGCGGAAGTTACGGCGGCAGTCGCTCCACAAGTGGAGGCGGGTCTCGCTCGGGAGGAGGAAGGGGCGGTCGTAGATAAATCTCTCCATACGCTCTGATATAAATTTATAAGACATGAATAAATTCTTTATCACACTTTCGCTTGCGATGACTTCCGGAATTGCTGCCAACGCGCAGAGTGCTATCGACGGTTATCGATTCTCACAACCCGATTTGAAGGGTACTGCACGCTTCATGGGTATGGCCGGTGCTTTTGGCGCCCTGGGAGGAGATTTGTCGACATTGTCACAAAATCCGGGAGGTATCGGCATCTACAGAAGCAACGATATCGGCTTCACCGTTGATCTCGATTTTCAGAAGAGCCTCGGAAAATCTGATTTAGGGGAGACCTCTCTCACTCAGACCAAGTTCCTTCTCAACAATATAGGAGGAGTATTTACCCTCAAATTGCCAAGCACGACAGTGCCTAACCTGAATTTCGGTTTCACTTATAATAAGGGAGCCTCTTTCAACAGGCAGTATGGTGGAACTATGACTCTTGGAAACTCACTCAGCAATTATATTGCGGGAGTGGCTAACTCAAGCGGACCCAACGGTGGTCCTCTATATGTGGGAGACGTTACGACAACCAACAAATTTGATCCCTATTTCCCAAACGACGGTGGCACAGCCGCACCTTGGCTCACCATTCTCGGCTATGACAGTTACCTGACCACTCCATCCGGTGAGGGTGAGAATACACAGTGGTTCGGCCAATGGGGTAATGGCACTACAGGTGTCGGACGCTTCCAGGTGCAGGAGAAAGGATCTATGGACGAGTATAATATCGCATTCGGTGGAAATATTTCCAATGTGGTGTACTGGGGAATGAACTTTGACATAGTGAATTTCAACTACACACAGAATGCGTATTGGGGCGAGCAATTGCAAGACGCTTACGTGCCGGATGCAGATGATACCCAAACCGTTCGAACCTCAGCCGACTGGACAATGCATAATTACTACAATGTATCAGGAAGCGGATTCAATTATCAGATAGGTGTAATTCTGAAACCAATTCAGGAATTCCGTATCGGTCTTGCATTCCATACCCCCACATGGTATAACATGACGGAAACATACGGCGCCAATATCGATTACAGATATGGCGGGACAGAGACCGGAGGAGCACAGACCAATAACGGTCAGTTGGCTTATAACGATATGTGTTTCCGCACACCGATGAAGTTTATTGCATCTGCAGCAGGGGTTATAGGCAACAGCCTCATAGTTTCTTTGGACTATGAATGGACCCCCTACAACAAGATGAAATTCTCGCAGGCCGGTAGTTACTCATCCGGCAGTTCGTGGGATTACGGGTATGACTATCCCTGGTATTATGGTTCTGCTGATATGAAGGGAGCGCCGGCTCTTCCCGGTTCTCGCGCCTCATATTGGGATTCAGATGAGTTCTACTACACAAATGAAGATATCAAGACCTATTACCAGTCGACCAACACAATCAGGATAGGTGCCGAGTATCGTGTGACCCCTAATTTCAGTGTTCGTGCCGGTTACAGTTATGTTTCCTCTCCGGTGAAGAATGAAGTGAAGGAGGATAAGGAGTTTGTCTACACCTCCGGCACTCTCACAAATTACCGCCTTGATAACGAAACCAATTACATAACATTAGGTCTCGGATACAGAGGAAGTCATTTTTATGCTGATTTGGCTTACGTCTACAAGAATATGCAATCGGAATATCATGCCTACACACCCGATACTGGTGCCGGCGCGCTTCCTTCACCAAAGTCAAAATTGTCGCTCACAAATAATCAACTTGTGTTGACGGCGGGCTGCCGATTTTGATTATCGTCATTCCGACATCTTTCGCAAAGTAGGAGTATCGGGTCTTTTTCGATTCGGGTCCCATAGATGAAGGAATCTGTTCCTTCCCTCACCCCCAATTTCTTTCTGAGATTGTCGGCTGACAAAGGATAATTTCTTGTAACCACATTGGCCGGAAAACCTTTCAGGGTTTTCCGGTCTTTTTTATTTATGGTTTTATCTATCCTCAATACTCTACCCGGAAAATCGTCAAACCTTGAATCGCTTATGAATAGATGTGAATCCTTACCGAGTTTCTTCAATCCCGGATATCTGTCAGACAATATGGACCAAGGCGCGAGTTTCATGACGGAGGCGTTCGGCTCATATAGATAAAGACCGGGTGTAAATTCGCAGGAATAGTCACAGGCTTTTCCGGTGTCGTTTCCAAGAAACTCTAATTTAGAAATTATTTTACCATCTTTATTCAAGTCTACAGCCACATACTTTATGGCATTCATGTTTTCTCCTGCCTCAATCAAAACTTCCTTACATTCATTCTCCACACTCACCACATGTATGGATTTGATTTCACGGATATCCCTGACGGTCTGGGTGACATCGAGCAAAGGGGAGCCTTTGATCAGAAGTTTTTCACAACGCTCAAGCAAATCGTTTTGTAGGGTGAGGATATCCGGTTGGCAATCCTTGAAATTATAAGCCCTTTCATTGTTTCCTTTCCTTCTTGCCGGGTCAATGTAGATTATATCGTAAGATTCATTATTATTATTCAAAGCCTCCACTGAATCTCCCGAAACGGTTTTAAAATCCTTAAGACCAATAATCTCCGAATTATGTCTGAGTACATCAGCCTTAAACTCGTCTAATTCGAAAGCAGTGACTTTCATTCCCTTTTTAGAAAATGTGAATGCGTCAATACCGAGACCGGCTGTCATATCAAGTAAACTCCCCCCTTGGGCAAAAGTCTCGGCATGATATGCAGCGACACATTGATTGCTTGCCTGCTCAGAGGCAACCACTGTGGGGAAAAGGAATCTCTCATCTGCCGTAAATCTGCTTAACTTTATTCTGCTTCTCCTCCTGCATTCTATCTGCGTGAGAGCAAAATCAATATCAAACCCCGGGTTTTTGCCGTGCCATTTCAGTCTAAGTTGTTCTGTATTGTCATTGCGGTGTTCGGCAATGAACTTCAGGAGATCATCGGTAAGAAGTGGTGAATGCATATAATTCAATCGTTAATTTATGCAAATTTACGAAATAACCGTAGTCTCACAAAAGCGGAACGTCAAAAAGTAAAATATTCGGGCAAGATTTCCGTATGAATAAATGAGAGTATCATGAAAGAAGAATAAAGAATAAAATGTTGAATTACGCAGCAATAGATTTTGAGACAGCTAACGGAAATCCATGCAGTGTCTGTAGTGTAGGTGTTGTAATCGTAAAAAACGGTATTGTTGTCAGGGAGATATATCGTCTCATCCATCCTGTGCCAAACTATTACAGCCCGGGCAACGTCAGGGTTCACGGTCTGACGAAAGAGGATACCGAGAGCGAGGATACTTTTCCGGAAGTGTGGGCAGAGATATCCCAGTATATAGAAGGGTTGCCGCTCGTGGCCCATTTCAGCAGATTTGATGAAGGTTGCCTCAAAGCGGCTTTCACAAGGTTTCAGATGACGTATCCGGGCTATCGGTTTTATTGCACCTGCACGGCATCAAGAAAACATTTCGGAAAATCACTCCCCAATCACCGGCTCCCAACGGTAGCCAGGGCCTGTGGCTTCAATCTTGAATCGCATCATCACGCGTTGGCTGACGCAGAGGCGTGTGCCCATATATGGCTCGCCTTAACGGAGGGGCGCAAACTCGCTTTTACCTGAAAAAGACACTTTTTCATTTTCAAATTGTAGTCAGGCTACATTTTTTTATTAATTTTGTAGGTAAAATTATTTTAAATGAAGAAGAAGACTCTAATCGCAATATTCATAACAATCTCCGCATTTCTGATGCTGCCTGTCTCCATAAAGGCGAAGGATACTAACCTCAAAGAATTTACGGTTGTGATTGATGCCGGGCATGGGGGTAAGGATATAGGGGCGGCCGACAATGGGGCGATGGAGAAGCAAATCAATCTCGGAGTTGCCCTGCGTCTTGAGGAGATTATCAAGAAGAAACTTAAAAACGTGAAGGTCGTGATGACGCGCTCCACCGACACCTACCTCACATTGCAGCAAAGGGCTGACGTAGCAAATAAAGCCAAGGGAGATCTGTTTATCTCAATCCATACCAATTCGGTCGACAAGAGCAACAAGAACCGCAAGACCGTGACGGGAAGTTCTGTCTATGCCCTCGGTCTCCATAAGGATGACAATAATATGAAAGTGGCCCAGCGCGAAAATTCTGTGATAGAACTTGAGAGCAATTTCGAGCAGAAATATAAGGGCTTCGACCCGAGTAAGGATGAGTCTTATATCATTTTTGAAATGGCTCAGAAAAAAAATCTTACAAAAAGCCTGAAATTTGCCGAGGAGGTTCAGAAAGAGTTGGTCGGTATAGGTAGGGCAAATAGGGGAGTGCACCAGGCCGGATTCTGGGTGCTTTGGGCCACCTCGATGCCTGCGGTGCTTATCGAACTTGATTTTATCTGCAACCCGACATCGGCAGCATATATGACCTCTTCAAAAGGGGAGGAGGAGTTTGCCTCTGCCATTTTCAAGGCTGTGGAGGGGTACTATAAGAATTGGGAGAAGACGCAGACGGGAAATCCCGGCGCCAAAGTGGCTGCTGTTTCCGGAAACATCAAAGAAGAGGGTGTTCGTCAGGCTACATCCTCCAAGGCATTAAATTCAAAGGCGTCAAACTCCAAAATGCCTCGTCAGGCTGTTGCGGCAACTCCCGCAGAGAAGAAGGAGAAGCGTATATCAAAAGCCTCATCTCCCAGAAGGGAATACGCCGCCAAGAGAAGAAGACGTAGCGATGCCTCTCGTGAACTCTCAATGCAAAGGGATGTGGAGACCGCTTCGATACCTCTCCACAAGGAGAGCGAGCGTTCGGGGATGCGGGTTTCCGTGTCAGGTGAAGAGAAAAGCGGCGATGTTGTGAGTGCCTCCATATCAGAGAAAGAGAGGAAGAGGATGGAAAAATTAGCCAAAAAAGAACGCAAGGAGAGGGAAAAACAAAAAAAAATGGAGGAGAAGCGTAAAAGAAAGGCTGATGCACACAACGCAAAGAGAGGTAAAATTGTTACAGTATATAAAATTCAAATCTTGGCATCGGCTGATTTGCTGAAACAGAACAATCCCAGATTCTGCGGGCTCGCTCCGATTTCCACATTTAAGGAGAACAACCTCTATAAGTATTATTATGGGGAGAGTCTGGAGAGAGCGGAGATGGAATCCCTTCTGAAAGAGGTTAGGAAAAAGATTCCTGATGCTTTTGTGGTTGCCAGCACTAAGTCAAGCCACTAAACTTATTCATACTTTATGAAAAAACTGTTTTCAAAGGAGTTTATTATCGGCCTCTCGGTTATAGTGGCCATTCTTGTGCTTTTCTTCGGGATAGAATATCTGAAAGGCATCAACCTGTTTAAACCGGCCAACTTTTATGTTGCTAAGTATTCCAATGTCGCAGGTCTCGAGGTATCGGCTCCGGTCTCGATTGACGGGTATAAGGTAGGGCAGGTCCGTGAAATCAACTTCAACTATGAGCATCCCGGGGAGATTGAGGTCGTGATGGCACTGAATAAATCTTTAAGGTTGCCGAAAGACTCTAAAGCCGTTATTGCCACATCTCTTCTCAGTGGCGCTTACGTAGAGATAAAAATGGGTAAGAGCAGTCAACTTGCGGAAGTCGGCTCCATTATAAACGGAGAGACAACACCTGACATGATGGCTTCCATTTCCGATCAGGTGCTTCCTGCGGTAGGGACTATTCTCCCTAAGGTTGACAGCCTGCTTGCCAACTTGAATAATCTTGTGGCTGACCCGGCCTTATCACAATCAATAAAAAGACTTGACAACATCACGGCCGATATTTCTGCCACTACAGCAGGACTCCGTACCGTGATGGGCTCTCAGGTGCCGGCAATAATGTCGAAGGCAGGAAAAGTGACAACTAATCTCGATTCCTTGACACGTAATCTCGCATCCCTGTCATACCAACTTAAGCAACTTCCCATTGATAAGACTATGGGTAACGTCAACCAAGTTACGGAGAATCTGGTCCGTTTTTCTGATCAGTTGAACAGTCAGAACTCCACGATTGGTAAATTCAATTCAGATCCGGAACTCTACAACCGCATCAACCGTGTGACGGCTGATATCGACTCTCTGATTCTGGATATTCAGAAGAACCCAAAACGATATATAAGCATAAAACTTCTCTAAGTGTTGCAGAAGGTAGAAATGCCACCTCTCAGGATATGAGGGGCGGCATTTTTTTTAACATAAGTGAATTTTTATTTCCTTGAATTACAAATCAATATATAAAATTGTAAAAATGCAAACGCATAAACTATTTTTTAATTAAAAAAAAAGTCGTTATTTTGTAGTCCAGTTTGCGATTTGAGATATGACGGAAGACTATAAAATAAAATGGCAAAGATGTCTCGATATTATCCGCGATAATATCGGTGACACTAAAACCGTGACCTGGTTTCAGCCGGCGAAGCCACTCGATTTTAAGGATAATACCCTTACTCTCGGGATACCCTCAAGTTTCTTTTATGAGAAATATGAGGATGAATTTTATTCCATTCTGTCGACAACTCTCAAGAAGGTCTTTGGTCAGGGCATCAGACTCGACTATGTGATTTCCCTTATAAAGAATGATGAGGATTCTAAAGTGAAATTGCAGGGCACCAAACAAAGCACGGCTGTCAAGAATAAGTTCGTACAATCAATGCAGTCGGCCTCTCCTATGGGGGAATCAAGAACTGAGAAAACACCTGATTTCAATCCCCAGTTGAATGAGACACTGACGTTCGAGAATTATTGTATAGGTGAAAGCAATCGTCTTCCCTTCACCATAGCAGAATATATCGCAAACCATCCCGGCAAAAATGATTTCAACCCTTTCTTCCTTTATGGCGATGTCGGAGTCGGCAAGACACATCTCATACAGGCTATAGGAATAAGGGTAAAGGAGCGTAATCCAAATGCAAAGGTTCTGTTCGTAACTCTCCGTCAATTCCAGAATCTTATGGCGAATGCCACGATAAGGAAGCAGATTCCGAGCTTCCTCAATTGGTTCCAGCAGATGGATGTGCTTCTCATTGACGACCTTCAGGAACTCTCGCATAAGGATGGAACGGCAAAGGTGCTCTTCCCTATATTCAATCATCTTCATCAGAACGGCAAGGCGCTTGTATTTACCTGCGACCGTCCTCCGATGGAACTCGACGGTATTGCCGACCGCCTCATTGACCGTTTCAAATGGGGTATTACGGAACGCCTTCCGAAGCCGGATCTTGCCCTCAAAAAGAAGATTCTTTCATTTAAGGCGTCAAAGAGCGGACTTAGCCTTCCTCCGGAAGTGATTGACCTCATTGCGGAGCAGTCCACAGGTTCTGTCCGCGAACTTGAGGGAATAGTGATGGGTATTCTGACGAGATCAATAACTCTCAACGTCCCCATCGACCTTACCCTCGCTCAGGAGGTGATGAAAAACTCCATAAAGAGGATTGAAAAGAAAACAATCAATTTTGATATGATTGTGGAGGCCACAGCGGAATTTTACAGATTGAATCCGGATGTGATATTCTCGAAAAGCAGAGTGAGAGATATAGCGGATGCACGTCAGGTGATAATGTATCTCTGCCATAAACTCACCTCCCTTTCATCTTCTGCGATAGGGCATAAGTTGAACAGAAGGCACGCGACTGTCTTGCACGGCATATCAGCGATCACCGACAGATTGCCTTATACAAAGGAACTCTCCCTTGCAGTCGAGAAAATTGAGGAAGAATTGAGGT
This sequence comes from uncultured Porphyromonadaceae bacterium, assembly GCA_947175265.1. Lineage (GTDB taxonomy): Bacteria > Bacteroidota > Bacteroidia > Bacteroidales > Muribaculaceae > Lepagella. The sequence continues at coordinate 66,692 of CAMWMD010000001.1, forward strand.
CTTGAAAAATTAAAGAAGCCACCGATGATAAGTTCATCGGTGGCATTTCTGTTAGAAGGTAGGCGAGTCAATTATATTTTCAGGGACACGCTTCCGAGATACGTTTCAGTTATATGCCTCAGACTTACGCTTACGCTTCTGATACGTCGTATGCCACTTTGTCAAGAATGAAATTCATTATGTTGGGGTCGGCTCCATTTTTAAGCAATGTGGGCAAATCCTCAGCCATACTTTCCCTAAGTTTATTCATTCCACCCTCCTCTTTGGCGCAGTGGAGATAATATTCAGAGGCATCCTTCAATCTACCCATGAGTAGAGCTGCATGGCCGGCATTAAGGTGGTCGTTGAAAGTCGATTCCCCACTTGAGAATAACTCTGAATAAGTATCAAGACTTTTCTGATAATTTCGGTTCAGTAGTTCGCCCCATGCGATTGCGCGCTTTGCGGTTAATCGGGTTGGCTGGAGATATGCCGCATGGTAATAATGCTTCAGGGCATCTCCGGGCAAACCGGCTTCAAGAAGACAGTTGCCTGTGCTTATCAACAGTTTGAAGTTGTCGGGATCTTTCTCCAAAGCCTTAAGATAATATTCGGTAGCCTCTTCGGGGCGGTTAAGCAACCTGCTGACAAGTGCTATCTTTTTGATGAGCCACTGGCTGTCAGGGTTTATGAGTTCCGCTTTCCTATACCATACCAAGGCTTCATTCAGATTATTGAGCGCATTGTGGCAATATCCAATCTTTTCCCAGAGTAAGGAGGCGTCGCCACCCATCTTTTCAAGGGAGAGGAACAAGGGGAGTGCCTCCTTATAGTAACCTCTCTTAAAATAGAATTCACTCACGAGATTGAGTATATCACTGTCGGAAAGGAGTTCGCTAAGGTAGGGAAGAGATCGGAAGTCGATAGGAGACTCGAAGGGATCGCGGAAATCACCCTTTCTTCTGAAGAGTTTGAAAAAACGGTATATGTTCCTGAGGTATCTTGTGACCTCCAGATCAAAATCTGAAGAGCCCGGAACCAGTTTTTTCTCCTCCATCATCTCCTTTATCTGCGACATCTCCATACCCATTCGCTGCGACATAATCTTCTTCTGTTCGGAAGGCATTCTGTTGAGCGAGAGGGCAAAAGAGAATTTATCTGAGTCGCACATCACGCCTTCCATATCGAGAATCTCGGCAAACCCTTCCAGCGCCCCGTCTTTATCCGTTGCCACCTCAGAGTGATTCGAGGAAAAAGGTAGAAACCAGTTGGCCACATTGTTAAAGAATGGGAATGATTTAAGATTGGAGAAAGCCATCATCATCACATCTCCTCCGTCAAGTTGTATCTCCGTGAGCTCCTTGAGTTTGTCGCCGATGCCGTTTTTATTGAGAAGTTCTTCCCATTCAGGGTTCTCCTCCAAGGAATCTACATCCATCTCCTCAGTGGCATTCTTAAGTTTGCTGATGATCTCGGGCCTCATTTTCATAATCTCGGGAAGGAGTTCATCCTGCACCTTTTTGTTTATGCGTTCAGTATCACGTGCGCGGAGAATATTCATGAGCACCTCTCTCAGTCGCGGATATGCCATTATATCATCTTTCCAGAGAGAAAGGCGCGAGCGGAGCCTGTAATCATCCTGTACGCGCTCATGGTTGGCTGCGACAATCAGGAAAATTGCCACAAGAGCCCGTGCAGAAATCTTCGGAGAGATCTCGGCCTCATATATATCAATAAGGGAGATTAATGCCTCCCTGTCGAAATATCGGAGATTACCTAATAAGAGGGCGGAGATAACCTGGGCTTTAAACAGGAAAGGGACCTCCTCTGATTTTACAAGTTTCGTCAACTCCTTGTATTCCTCGGCAGGGGCACCGAACATTGTCCATACATAAGTAAAGACGGATTCAAGAGCCGTCTCCGTGCTTCTTTCCGTTTCACGGTCGCCTCCCGCTATTCTTGCGAGTTCAGACTTGGGGTAAGAATCGAAATAATCCTTGAGACGCCCTTGTAAGGTGGCCTTTCTGATATTTTCAAAACGGAGTGCCGAAGAATATATATCCTCACTCGCGGGGAGAACGGCATTTCTCAAGATCATATCATTGATATGATGGAGGTCGGAGATTATGTCGGAAATCATTCCCTCCCTACCGTCGTCAGGGTACCCCTCCACAAGATAGTGGATCATATATTTGTAGGTCTGTTCATTATGATTCAGACGGTCGGTGAGTGCGGAATCAGATTGGAGAGTGAGTAATTTCCGCAACAGGCGGAAAGAATCGTTGAGTCTCCCTTTGAAAAGAAGGCTCTTTATTTTGTCGTGTCTGGTTTGGTTTTTATCTGTCATTTTTTATAATTGTCGTTTATTTTAAATAACAAATACCGTGCCGAAAAGTGTCATTGCAACAAAAAACTCTTTTTTGGAAAACAACACTTTCATTTAAGTGTATGGAGCCTTTGTGAAAGTAACTAATATTCTTGCCCTATTGTAAAATAAGTCTCCCTTGTAAATTCCTTTTGCTTTCTTTGTGTTTCAAAATTATTTGCGCTTACCTTATTTTTCTTCAAAATATCTCTCGAACTTCCCCAAAATTTGAATTTTTGTGATTTTTTAATTTTTGGAACGGAACGATTTTAACAGAATTTCACAGTTTTATTCGCTCAAATTCAGCAATAACTTACAGTGCCTTTATGTGTTACAACTTTCTCCTTATCCTGCAACACGTTCCACCCCCGGAACGATTCCTGAGCATTACTTCCTCCAAGGGAAATCTCTTTTTAATTAAAGACCCGTGTTTTTGGAATCTAACCATGACGGAAATTAAATCTTTTTGGTTAAATTTGCAGATGTATTTTCAAAAGGAATAAACCGACATTATAAACTCAATAAATATAAAAAGATAATATGGTAATACAGCGTTGGCAATCTGTGCTGCTTCTCGCGGCTGCCGTTATGATGGGTATCTTTACCTTCTGCTCCCTGGGACAAATTCAGACGGAAATGAACACATTCAACTTCACTGCACTGGGAATCTCACAGGAAGGGAAAGGTGCTCCTGAATATATCAGTTACTCCACAGTGTCTCTTTTCATCATCTCTCTCACTTCAATGATTCTACTTCTTATAGATATTTTCTTATATAAGAAATTGCCACTTCAAAAGAAGATATGTCTTGTTTCCGTATTATTTATAGTGGCATCGGCAGCGGAGGCCGCATATATAGGTTACTCTACTGTCCCGGGAGGAGAGATAGGGTGGTCGTCTGTAATATGCGCCCCTGTGATTGCCCTCATAGCAACGATAATGGCATACCAGAGAATGCAGAAGGATCACAACATGCTCAAGTCGGTTGACCGCATCCGCTGACCTTCCCATAATAAGAAAAATACAGTCTCCATTGAAATCATTTCAAAGGGGACTGTTATTTTTTGATAAAAAATATTTATCTATATTGTTTGTCACGAATTTTTTGTAATTTTGTATTCAAAACCCGAAAATTAATCAAGCGGGCGGGAAAGGCCCACATCTTAAATATGGCAAAAGAACTTAAAGATCTTACGAAACGTAGTGAAGACTACTCCAGATGGTATAATGAACTGGTTGTTAAAGCCGACCTTGCAGAGCAAAGTGCTGTGAGGGGATGTATGGTTATCAAGCCGTACGGTTATGCAATCTGGGAAAAGATGCAGCAGACTTTGGACGGAATGTTTAAGGAGACAGGTGTACAGAACGCCTATTTCCCTCTATTGATTCCGAAGTCGTTTCTTTGTCGTGAGGCGGAGCATGTGGAAGGCTTTGCCAAAGAGTGTGCTGTCGTCACCCACTATCGTCTGAAAAATGATCCCGACGGAAAGGGTGTGATAGTCGATCCTGCCGCTCGTCTTGAGGAGGAGTTGATCGTGCGTCCCACATCTGAGACCATCATCTGGGGAACTTATAAGAATTGGATTCACAGTTACAGGGATTTGCCTCTTCTGATAAATCAGTGGGCTAACGTGATGCGTTGGGAGATGCGCACAAGGATGTTCCTGCGCACATCTGAGTTCCTGTGGCAAGAGGGTCACTGCGCACATGCCACTGCCGAAGAGTCGGAGGCAAGGACAGTGGAGATGATCAACGTTTATGCCGATTTCGCTGAAAATTATATGGCGATGCCTGTCATAAAGGGCGTTAAATCTGAGAATGAAAGATTTGCCGGTGCAGTCAACACATATACCATCGAGGCGATGATGCAAGATGGCAAAGCTCTTCAGAGCGGCACGTCGCATAACCTCGGTCAGAATTTTGCAAAGGCCTTTGACGTGACTTTCATGAATAAGGAGAATAAGCCGGAATATGTTTGGGCTAATTCATGGGGTGTTTCAACGCGCCTTATGGGTGCCCTCATTATGACTCACTCAGACGACAATGGCCTTGTCCTACCTCCGAAACTCGCGCCGATTCAGGTGGTGATAATCCCTATATACAAGAATAATGAGCAACTTGAAAAGATAAGCGAGGCTGTCATGCCGATAGTTGCCGACCTCAAAAAGAAGGGTGTCAGCGTCAAATATGATGATGCCGACAACAGAAGACCCGGCTTCAAGTTTGCTGATTATGAGTTGAAGGGTGTTCCTGTCCGTCTTGCCATAGGCGCACGGGATCTTGAGAACGGCACGGTTGAGATCATGCGTAGGGATACACTCGAGAAGGAGACTGTTCCGCTTGAAGGTATCACCGAAAGGATAGAGAATGAACTTGACGATATACAGAAGGCATTGTTCGACAGGGCACTCCGTCTGAGGGAATCCCACACCTACAAAGTCGACTCCTACGAAGAATTTAAGGAGAAGATAGAGAAAGGGGGCTTTTTCCTTGCCCACTGGGATGGGACAACCGAAACAGAAGAGAAGATCAAGGAGGAAACAAAAGCCACAATACGCTGCGTGCCACTTGACAGCGAGGAGGAAGAGGGAGTCTGCATGGTAACGGGCAAACCATCCAAGAGAAGGGTGATAATAGCGCGTGCCTACTAAACAACGACCCGCGTGGGTGTCATGCAAGACATTCACGCGGATTGTAATATCTGAAACAAATAGGAAATTACATAAACATTCGATAACTAATCTTACCGCACCAATATGAAACTCAAACCTTTACTACCGGCTATGGCTATTATGGCCACATCATACGGAGTATCCGCCTCTCCATTGACCTTACAGGATTTCTGCAAGGTAAGACCGGCCACGGTTAAGGCTATGACGCCTCTGGCGGATGGAGAGACATACGCAGCGATCAGTGACAATGGCGAAGCCATAGAAGTGTTCAGTTACAAAACAGGTAAGAAGACCGGCGAACTGTTCAGCATCTCGGGAGTAAAGGGAGAAGTCAAGATTTCAGATTTTGACGGCTTCAGAATTTCAGCAAATGGTAAGAAGATATTACTGTGGAACGATACTCAATTGCTGTATCGTCATAGTTTCACGGCAGAGTATTACGTATATGACATTATGCGCTCCACTCTCTCGAGGGTGAGTGTTAACGGTCCGCAGCGCGATGCGGTAATCAGCCACGACGGTAGGATGGTGGCTTATACGAGAGGAAACAATATCTATATTTCCAATATTGAGTATAAGACGGATTATGCTGTCACCTCAGACGGTGAGGAGGGAAAGATAATAAACGGCTCGCCCGACTGGGGATATGAAGAGGAATTCTCAATGATTCATTCCATGAGATGGAGTGGTGATGACAGGACTCTTGCCTATATCCGCTTTGATGAGTCGGAAGTGCCGACATATTCGTTTGACGAGTATCTCAATTACTGCAACCCAGACCCTTTGCAAGATGTATATCCTGACTCATATTCCTACAAGTACCCCTTGGCCGGCTATCCTACGGCATCCGTAGGTGTGTATGCGTTCAGCGTGGACAACAGGGTCTCGAAGAAGATGGATCTTCCGATAGGGGAGAAGGATTATGTCCCCTCTATAGAGTTTGACGGAAAAGGAGAGAGAATAATGGTGATGATTGTGAACCATGATCAGAATAATCTCCGTCTTTTCAGTGTGAATCCAGGATCAACTGTAGGAAAACAGGTTTATACCGACTCCTCAACCGCATGGTTGAGTCCCAAATCCTACCAGATGGTGACATACCTCGATGATTCATTTGTGATTGCGAGTGACAGAAGTGGCAACCGTCATCTTTATCAGTATGACTATAACGGTACGCTCCGTAAGCAACTTACCAAGGGCGACTATAATGTCACGGACTATTATGGATATGATGCCAAGACCGGTCGCCATTATTTCCAATCGACCTACAAGGGAGCGATAAACAGGAACGTATGTTTCACTGATGTCAAGACTCCGATAGGGCTGGTAAATAAAGAGGAAGGCTTCGCCTCAGCACGTTTCAGCCGTGATTTCTCCTATTATCTACTTACCTATCAGAATGCAGCAACCCCTCCGCAGTATTCCATCTACAGTATCAAAGGTGGGAAAATAGCGGATGTGGAAATGAACGAGGCTTATAGGACGAAATTCGCTCAGGCTCCGAAAAAAGAATTCCTTACAGTAAAGAATGCTGAGGGAAAGGAGATGAACGCATATATGATCAAGCCCTACGATTTTGATCCTAACAACAAGTATCCTCTCCTCATGTATCAGTACAACGGTCCGGAATCTCAGGAGGTGCAAAATCGTTGGAGCATGGACGGCCTTTTCTACCTCGTGCAACAAGGATATGTCGTAGCGGCTGTGGATGGACGTGGCACCGGATTCCGAAATACAGAATGGGCATACAGTGTCTACAAGCAACTCGGCGTGTTGGAGTCGGAAGATCAGATAGCCGGAGCGAAATATTTCGCTACTCTGCCCTATATTGATGAGACCAGATTGGGATGTTTCGGCTGGAGTTACGGAGGATACATGACTCTAATGGAACTCGGTTCTAAAAATTCACCCTTCAAGGCTGGTGTCGCGATGGCTTCTGTGACAGACTGGCGATTCTACGATGCGATCTATACGGAACGTTACATGCTGACACCTCAACAGAATGCCAAAGGATATGAGGTGTCTTCGGCGTTGAACCGTACCGGAAACGTAAATGGAGAACTTCTGATTATGTCGGGAACGAGTGATGACAACGTTCATTTCTACAATACCTTGAAGTATGCCTCCAAACTCAGCAATGAGGGAGGAATATTCGATATGATGGCCTTCGCCGAATTTGAGCACTCCTTCAGGAAATGCACGGGTAAGGAACAGGTGTATCGGAAGATAAGCCATTTCCTCAGCAAGAATCTCTGAAATGACAGGTCAAATCTCATTTCTATTTAATATGTTCAATTTGATAGGTGGTCCACAAGGCTCCTGTAACAATAATTACTAATATGGAAGATATAGGGAAAGTAAACAGTATGCAGCTCTACGTCATGTGGAAGAATCTTACGATCGGCATGACCTCCATCATTGCTCTGATCACCTTCTCTCACATGTTGCCTTACTTTTTGTCGCCGGTCGTCGCATTGGTGACAGCAGCAGTTCTGTATGTATATATCTATAACACCCGGACAACCCATGTGACATCATGTATGCTTGTGCCGTTCGCCACGCTCTACGGATGTCTCGGTTACGCTTTCGCATCAATTCTTCTGAACGTGCTTTATGCTTGGGGCGTAAAGTCCATACCAAATGAATTTATATTCTTCGACGGCACATACGTGCCCTCGCTGATTCTCAGTCCCGTATGTTTCCTTGTATCGGGATACTTCCTCTTGTTCAGGAAGTCGTTAAGGATATGCAAATCTTGCAGGGTAAACGGATCGGAAGCATACGAAACCGGAATGATGCGGCAGGTGATGAAGGTTGAATCGCCATTCCAGTTGCGTAACCTGACGATTATCTTCGGGCTGTTGTCGGTTATCATTTGGGTTTACTTCTTGAAATTCTATGTTAACATCAGTTTTAATGCCCGAGACAAGTACATCTTCGTATGGGTTGCAATAATCCTGTTTGTGCTTGACGAACTTTATTTCATCGCCCGATACTATAATCTCTATCTTGATTTGAAGGAGGAAGATGAGATAATCACACAGGAGGAACTGAACGATATGACCGCCAAGACCTATATACGGTATTATGTGGTATGCGGGAATTATATCTATGTTGACAGCCATACGGTAGACCCCCACGCATCCTACAAGGAAGTGGTCGACACACCATTCCTCACGAAGCGGAGCATGAACGGTATTCCTGTTGATGAGGTGAATAGGATAATAGGCAATATGACCGGATACCGCGATGGAGAGTTGAGGTTCTTTTACGGACGTAAAAATTCAGAGTTGACCAATCACAGCATTCTGCGTTACTTCTATTTCCTTGACGGGAAACCGGAGGATTATCCTGAAATTAATGTGGAGGGTGAATGGATGGATTTCGAGAGGCTCAAGTATCTTTATTCAAGTAATCCCGGGAAGTTGGGAGACACCATGGTGACCGATACGACACGCCTTGCAACCATAATGCTAACCGAGAAGACATTTGATGAGAACGGATTCCGCAAGTCTAAGATCAAGATGTATAACCCGTCGTTCAATCTGATTGATGTAAAGAATTCCAATCTTGATTTTCAGGATGACAAATGGATAAACATCTCATTGTTTAATTCCGACACACCGATGTTCCGATTTAAGAGATGGTGGAGAAAATTCCTGAATGGATCATCTAATAAGAGAAAAAATGGCTCTTGGCAATGAATGAAAAGAAATTGATTACGATAGTCGGCCCTACCGCGTCCGGAAAGACGGGGAGGGCCGTCGCTCTTGCAGAGGCTTTGGGAGGTGAGATCATCAGTGGTGACTCAAGGCAGGTCTACAGGGGGATGGACCTTGGGACCGGAAAGGATCTGGAGGAATATGGCGAAGTGCCGTATCATCTTATCGATATTTGTGACGCAGGGGAGAAGTATAATCTCCACAGATTTATATCTGACTTCTCAAGGGTATATGATGACATAAAAAGAAGAGGAGTGCAGCCTATTCTATGTGGTGGAACGGGGATGTATGTGGAGACCGCCATAAGCGGAATTAGATTGCCTGAGGTGCCTGAAAATACAGAATTAAGGAATAGTCTCGCAACTAAGTCGCTTAAGGAACTTGAAGAGATATTGCGAGGCTATAAGACACTTCATAATACTACTGACATAGATACCGCCAAAAGGGCAATCAGGGCTATTGAGATCGAGGATTATTATTCTAAAAATCCAATGGCTGCTTTAATGGCTGACAGGGGGAGGGCAACACCCCTTGAGACCGTAATCATAGGGGTAGATATATCCCGGGAGAAGAGAAGACGGAGAATTTCCATGAGACTGGATAAGCGTCTTGACGAAGGTATGGTGGATGAGATAAGGTCTCTTCTTAAAGACGGTGTCAAACCCGAGGATTTAATTTACTACGGATTGGAATATAAGTTCCTCACCCTTTACGTAATCGGCAGTCTCAGTTATGATGAGATGAGAAGACAACTTGAAATCGCAATTCACCAATTTGCAAAACGACAGATGACCTGGTTCAGGGGAATGGAGAGAAGGGGATTCAAGATTCACTGGTTGCCTTACGATATCCCTGACAGTAGATTCGTAGAGGAAGTGGAGAATCTATTGTCATGATTGGCGAAATATCTTATATAGTATAAAAGAGCGACAGCAGGACTGAATTTTCAATCCTGCTGTCGTTTTATAATGGTGAAGTTTCTAAATTCAATTATTATTTATTCGATTCGGTCGGGCTCTCTTACAAAGATTGACCTAATTTATTACTCAGCACGCAGGAAAGTAATGATATCCTTGGGAGTGAATTTCTTCCCTTTGAACAATAGTGAGGCTCTGTATAGTTTGCCGGCGAAAATCACGCAAATTGCAGCCGATGCATATAGTATCAACAGGGAAATTATGGTTTGCCAGATTGGAGAGACTCCGGACACCGCATTAATTGTTCCTACCGTTGGTGACGTGAAGGGGATATAGTTGCATACTATGGCTAAAGTGGAACCTCCATGATCAACCGCAAATTGGCCGAGATAGAACGCGGCAAGGAGAATAAACGTAATCACAGTCATGTACGTCTGATTTTCACCGTCCTTATCGACAATTGCGCCACTCGCTGCATAAAGTGAACCGAAAAGAATGTACCCACCTATGAAGTAAAGGAGCATCCATAAAAGATAAAGGTATAATTTCGGGTTCAAGAGAATATCCCATGGAATAGCGGATTGGAACACCATGAAAAATACTGCAACGCCAACAAATACCAAAGCACCCCATACCAATAGTTGGACAATGCCGACAAGACCTACGGCAATGATTTTAGCAAGCATCATGGTGCGACCATCAACACTGGTCAAGAGGATTTCCATAATCCTGTTAGACTTTTCAGTTTTGACTTTATTGAAAATCATTCCACCATAAATCATGAGGAAGAATGTGAGGAATGCACCCATCATCATGCCTACAGCCTTTGCGGCTGTCATTTCCTCCGGATCAGGCGATGTGGAAAGATCCTGCATTGTTTTATTGAAAGTGTCGGCCTCCGACATCAGCAGACCAAAAATCCCGCCAATCACCAAGACCACTACCGGCACAATAATGGTGCCTATCCAGAAACTTTTCGATTTTACGTCAGACAGAAATTCATGACGCACTATCAAAGATAATTTTGACATATTTGTTAAGGTCAGTTGGATAAGTTATTATTACCAGCCTCAATCTTATCTGAAGAGGTATAGTTTATGAAAATCTCATTGAGTGTGGGAATCCTTTCCTCAAAATGTATCACCTCACCCTGGAGGGCTACCGCTTCAAGAACATCATTGTTTCTGACGCCCTCTTTCTTTGTAAGACTGTAGGCATTCCCTTTTCTCCATTTTAAGGTCTGAGTCTCCTTGACATCTGAAAGCAGCCCGCTGTCAGTAAGCAAAGGTAGAGAAAGGGGATTGCGGGTGGTCAGAAGAAGTTCTGAAGTCTTATGCTGCTCTTTGATATCCGAGATTTCCCCTTTTACGAGGAGATTTCCATGATTTATCAATGCTATTGTCGAACACATCTCCTCAATTGCCGGCATATTGTGGGAAGAGAGCATGATGGTCGCTCCTTTCTCATTAAGCCTTGCGATGAGGTCACGGAGGAGGAGTCCGTTTATAGGGTCGAAACCGCTGAAAGGCTCATCAAGAATAACCAGACGCGGTTCATGCACAAGAGTTGAGATGATTTGGACTTTCTGCTGATTACCCTTGGAGAGTTCCTTAATTTTCCTTTTCCCCTGTCCGGTCAACTCGAATATATCCATATATTCGTGCATCACTTCACGCAGGCGCTTCTTGTCACCCCCCTTTAGTTGACCGAAATACATTATCTGGTCTTCTACGCTGATTTTTTCATAGAGACCTCTCTCTTCCGGCATGTATCCGATATTTTTCCCGGCTTCCAAAGAGGCCGGCTGTCCGGCGATAGTCACGGAACCTTCATCCGAGACAAGGAGACTGTTGATGATTCGGAGGAGAGTTGTCTTTCCGGCCCCATTCGGTCCGAGGAGCCCGCAAATCTCACCTTCCGCCACATTGAAAGACACGCCGTCAAGAGCCTTTGTATTTGCGAATTGTTTTGAAAGGCCGTTAATTTCAAGAATATTCATAAATTAGTAATTATTATCGGTTCCCCCTTTTACCGGGGAGCAGAATCCTGTCTCCGATATTTTTTGCGATAGAACTTCTCATCTGCATTAAAGAATTCAATTCAAGTTGAATCGATTGTTCCTCCTCGATATTCCCTTTACCGCTAATCTCGCGGAATCGTTGAAAGAGTATCTTTATCCTCAGATCAAGCAAACCGCTTTTCCACACAGATAGAGAAGTAGGAAGAAGGGTAAAAAGTTTATCTTCCTCTTTTTCCGCAGGTCTCTCCCGGGAATAAATGTGGCTCAATTGATAACGCTCAAACAATGCCTCATTTGCAAAATGTCGTACGGTCTCTTCCTCATGGTTAGAGAGTTGGCCGGCGACATATTCGCGAGCAAATTCCTCAAGTCTGTTATTGTACCAGTCATCAACTTCCTCCACCAACTTCTTCTCCGCCCTTTGGATATCCCTCATGGAGGAATAGGTTTCTCCGATTGCCGCATACCCGGCAGTCAGCCTATCCATTTTCTTTGATTCAAGTTGAATGATGAAATTTTCTGTTGCCTGTTTGAAATCCGGGATAAGTTGTCTTATCAACTCAAATATATAACTGAATTCCGGAACTGAGAATGTTGTGGAATCAGCCGCCAGTTCTTCCTCGACAAATTCCATTACATTTATTGCTCTTTGCACCGAACCATTCTCATCTTCAATATCCTCATAACAGAAAGTTGAGAATCCATATCTTATACAGTATTGAAGCACTTTCCACTCTAGAGGAAGAAGAGGATAGACGGCCATTTCCTTCTTTAGAAATTCAGCGACGGAACCTATGGGCTTTTTTGAGGATTGGAGCCGGTGTAATCCCGTCTTTTCGTCATCCTGTCCCGAACCGGTGGGTGATATATTTTGTGACTGATGAGAAGCCTCGTTTTTAATCGTCTCTCCGGCATCTGATTTCGCCGTACGTTGGTTTTCCATCATGAGACGCCTCTGTTCCTCCCCTTCGTTGATGTATCGCCTGCGGTCGATTTCCCTAACCATTTCAGTCTCCGACACACCAAGGAGTAGGCTACTGTCCTGAGCATAGACCAATCTTTTCATCCTGTCAGGAATCTGGGCGATAGATTCTACGATGCTTTGAATAGCCTCATATCTCTTCTGTGGGGAATTACCGGAATCTGACATTAGGACCTTTATCTTGAATCTTATCACATCCGTTTTGTTGGAGCGAATATATTCCTTCAAATCCTCCGGAGAATGTTTTCTCGCGAAAGAATCAGGGTCATCCCCGTCGGGAAGAATAAGGACATTCACATCCATTTCATTCTTCAACAGGAGATCCACACCCTTAAGAGCTGCCTTTATTCCCGGTGCATCACCGTCATAGATAAGAGTGACGTTCTTCGTGAATCTTTTTATAAGCCCGATTTGTCCGTCTGTCAGTGCCGTACCTGAAGAGGCGACCACATTTTTGAGACCCGCCTGCCACATTCCTATTACATCGAGATACCCTTCCACAAGGAAGCATTCATTCTCTTTGCCAATAGAATCCTTAGCCTGATAGAGGCCATAAAGTTGATAACTCTTTTTGTATATATCGGATTCCGAAGAATTGATATATTTGGCATTGTGACCCTTCAAGTCACGTCCTCCGAAACCGACCACTTTCCCTGCGGAATTCTGGATAGGGAAAATCACCCTTCCCGAATATCTTCCGTAGTAATAATCGTTCTCGGATTTCCCCAATAGACCAAGTGTGCGGAGCACCTCCAGACGGAGCCCCTTTGCTTTAGCCGCCTTTATAAATTCCTTACCCGATTCAAGGGCATATCCCAAATGAAAAGCCTTGACCGCCTCGTATGTGACCCCCCTTTTGTCGTAAAGGTAGGTGAGCCCAACATTTTTACCCTCCTCAGTGTCATGCAGATTATGCTCGAAATATGACATGGCCCATAAGTTGGCAGCCAGCATGGCTTCCCTTTCACTCTGGCGTTCCCTCTCCTCATCAGTCAATTCCCTTTCCTCAATCTTTATCCCATATTTGAGGGCGAGCATCCTTAAAGCCTCAGGATATGACACGCCTTCTTTCTCCATGACAAAATTTACCGGCGATCCACCTTTGTGACAGGAAAAGCAATAGCAGAAATTCCTTGCCTTATTGACATGAAAAGAAGGGGTGCGCTCATTATGGAACGGACATAGTCCCATATAGTTGGAACCTGAGCGTTTCAATTGCACGTAATCGCTAACCACTTCGACAATATCAGCGGTATCCTTTATTTTCTGTGCCGTGTACTTATCAATCATGGATTGGTCAGAAAGGGCGGTGTATAAAAATCAATATTCCCAGATTCTCTTTAGCCCGCTTTTAAGTTCGTCATTGGAGGGGGTATAAAGGGATTTCAGGAGTTTGTGGATTTTTTCATTTGTGCTGAGACGGGTGGGGACGAGGGGAAGACGGAGTTCATTCTCGATAAGCCCCAGAGCATTCAGAGTGCATTTCACCCCTGCAGGGTTACCGTCAACGAAAAGCAAGTTGAAGAGTTCGTTGAATTCCCAGTGAATAGGAAGAGCCTCTTGGAATTTGCCTTCGAGACAAAGCCTGACCATTTTACCGAACTGCATGGGGAATGCGTTTCCGATTACTGAAATCACGCCCACCGCACCCAGAGTCATCAGGGGATATGTTATACTGTCGTCGCCGGAGATTACTTCGAATCTGGCCGGCTTATTTTTGATAATTTCCTCAATCTGTGCAAAATTACCCGATGCTTCCTTGACTCCAATTATGTTCTCGCAGTCACGTGCCAGAGAAAGGGTAGTCGCGGCAGTCATGTTGACACCTGTTCTGCCGGGTACATTATAAAGAATCACAGGGAGAGGGGATGCTTCGGCTATAGCCTTGTAATGTTGGTAAATACCTTCCTGAGAAGGTTTGTTGTAATAAGGCACAACCGAAAGTATCGCATCAAAACCGGTGAAATCTGAATTGAGAAGTTCGTTTACGACGGCCTGAGTATTGTTGCCGCCGACTCCGAGAACAAGTGGGACACGCCCATTATTGACCTTGATAATTTCTTTCTTAATAAGTTCCTTCTCCTCAGGGAACAATGCGGGAGTTTCACCGGTGGTGCCGAGTACAACAATGTAATCGCCTTTACCGGTCACCACATACTCCACCATAGAGCGAAGAGCCTCAAAATCTACAGTTTTATCACTTTTAAAGGGAGTGACAAGAGCCACCCCAAGACCTTTTAATTGAAAATCAGCCATAACTTGGTTCATTTGTTGATGCAAAGTTAATAAAAAAACAGTATATTTGCGGAAAACTTTTAACGAACATGATGAAAAAAGAAAATATTACTGCCAGTTTGAAAAGATTTTGGCAAGAACTTTTGTCATATTTCAATGTAGCGGAAGATCTCGAGCCTCAAAATGATGCGGAGATGGCGATAAGATCGGGCGTAAGTTTCAAAGGGAGTCAACTTCTGGTGTTGATATTCGCAATTTTCATAGCGTCGTTGGGACTGAATACGAATAGCATACCTGTCATAATAGGCGCGATGCTAATATCTCCCCTTATGGGTCCGATCATCGGCATGGGATTGGCTGTAGGAATTGAAGATTACGAGTTATTGAGGCGAAGTTTCAAAAATATAGGGATGGCAATAATCGGCTCATTGGCTGCCTCGGCTCTCTATTTTTTGGTCTCACCCCAATACGAGGGCTCGAGTCAACTTCTCGCGCGTACCTCGCCATCGATTTATGATGTTTTTGTTGCCTTATTTGGCGGAGCAGCCGGAATCGTCAGCATAGCTTGCCGAAACAAGGGACAGGTGATGCCTGGTGTCGCCATAGCCACGTCGCTCATGCCTCCCTTATGCACGGCAGGGTATGGATTGGCCACAGGGCAGAGCCATTTCTTTTTCGGAGCGCTGTATCTTTTTTTCACCAATATGATATTTATCCTTTTTGCTACCTTAATAGGGGTAAAGTTGATGGGATATAAAAAGGTTGTCTATCAAAGCACAAAGCGCAACAAGCGAGTGCAGATGATGGTGTATTCCGTAGTAGGCCTTACAGTTGCCGTAAGTTGCTTCCTCACATACCAAATGATAAGGAAAAATGTATTCATGGCTGAGGCGAGTGAATTCGTGAAAAATGAGATGGTGTTCCCGAATACCCAGGTCCTAAATCATG
Organism: uncultured Porphyromonadaceae bacterium; assembly: GCA_947175265.1. GTDB lineage: Bacteria > Bacteroidota > Bacteroidia > Bacteroidales > Muribaculaceae > Lepagella. Next base: position 82,532 of record CAMWMD010000001.1, read on the forward strand.
AGGAATATATCTCACATGGTAAAAGGTATATCGAGGTGACACTGATAGGACAGGCTCTTCCGAAGGATTCCCTTCAACTTGCCATGCTCAACAAACTTGACAGTCTTGGCCTGGGGGGAACCGTTCTTAACATAAAGCAAGGTTTCTCATTGGAGACCGCTAAGGGGGATGACGACAGGGATTTCCAACAGTTCTATAGTGTCATGCAACAGGAGATAGCAAAACGGCAGGAACTCATTGATTCACTTAGAGGAGTGGTAGGGCTCTATCAGTCTTTTAATTCCGAAGGTGTGGAACTTGCGCCGGAGGTGAAAGCCCTTTTCCCTTCAATCAGTGACTTCGCATTATCGCGAATGATTGCAAACTCCACGAGTTCAGGTGCGCTTGACACTCTCAACATGGTTTTCGTAAACTCACCCGGAGGACTGGATACGAAAGATAGAGAGAGACTCGTCAACTACCTGCGGGTACGGTTGAAGGAGCGGGAAGTATATCTGACATTAAATCCTCCCGGTTTCCCATGGCCAAGGGAAAAGCGGAACTCAGCAAAGAAATAGACCGAGAGGATAACCATGGCATAGATGCTTCTGAAAAATTTGTTTATTTCCTGCACAATAGTTAATTTTGCAAATTGAATAAAACAAAGGAGATTGAAATAATAACCTCCATAAATTAAATGGTTTTCCATCAGATATGAAGACTAACGTAGCGGTGTTCTTCGGCGGACGGTCGGTAGAACATGAGATCTCTGTCATTTCAGCCCTCCAGGCAATCAATGCCTTTGACAAGGAGAAATATAATATTGTCCCGGTGTACATTTCCAAGCAAGGGAGATGGTACACGGGGCCGCAACTTCTCGATATCCGAAATTACAAGGATATGAAAGGGCTTGTGGAGAAGTCGGAAGAGGTGTTCATGCGCCCTGAATACGGTGATTACAATCTTTACCGTGCAAATGCAGGAGGAGGATTTTTTTCAAAAAAGAATCCCGTAGTAGCCGAACTCCATGTAGCCATACCGGTGCTCCACGGTTCTCATGGTGAAGACGGCATGTTTGAGGGATTGCTCGAGACCATAGGGATACCGTTTGCAGGATGCGACACCCTCTCAAGTGCGAACGGTATGGACAAGATCACCATGAAGATGATTCTCCGGTCGGAGGATATACCCGTTGTGGATTATGTCTGGTTCACCGATAAGGAATGGATTTCCGACAGAGATTCCATTATTAAGAAAATAGAGGACAAACTCGGATATCCGGTAATAGTGAAACCTGCTAATTTAGGTTCAAGCGTAGGGATAGGTAAAGCGTCGGATAGAGAAAGCCTCATTGCGAAAGTCGATGATGCTGCGAAGTTCTCCCAGCGTCTTATCGTTGAGGACATGGTAGAGGATATGATGGAGATCAACTGTTCGGTGCTCGGAGATTGCGACGACCATCAGAGCAGCGTTTGCGAGGAGCCCATTTCCAAGGGAGACTTCCTTTCATACGAAGAAAAATATGGAGGAGGTGCGAAAGCGGGAATGCAGGCGAGCGAGAAGCGTATCCCCGCAGACATACCTGAAGAGATGAGCAGGGAGATCCAAAGGCTTGCGGGAGAGACATTCAGGGTGCTTTCATGCCATGGAGTCAGCAGGATTGACGTCATGGTCGACAAGAAAAGCGACCGTATATACGTCAATGAGATTAACACAATCCCCGGCTCACTGTCATTCTACCTTTGGGAAGAGAGCGGAATATCCTTCACCCAACTTATGGATAAACTTGTGGAACTCGCTCTCCGCAGGAAAAGGGAGACAGACCGAAAGACGTTTACGTATGATGCCAATATCTTTGCAATGGGTGGCGGGACAAAAGGTGGCGTCAAAGGAAAACTATCATCAAGAAAATAACAGGAAACCCGTTTACTGGAAAAATGAGCAAGAAATTTAAGGAATATACCAAACAACTCAGCCTCTCTGACGTAAATAAGGAGATGCTGCAAATATGGGATGACCATTCGCTGTTCGAGATGTCGATGAAAGAGCGGGAAGGCTCACCCACGTTCGTATTCTATGAGGGACCACCGTCAGCAAACGGAATGCCCGGCATCCATCATGTAATGGCAAGGACAATTAAGGATATTTTCTGCCGTTATAAGACAATGAAGGGTTTCCACGTGAAACGTAAAGCCGGCTGGGATACTCACGGACTTCCGGTGGAACTCGGTGTAGAAAAAAGTCTCGGTATCACGAAAGAAGATATCGGCACAAAAATCTCAGTTGACGATTATAATGCCGCCTGCCGCAGGGAGGTAATGAAATATACAAAGGAATGGACGGATCTCACCCACAAGATGGGATATTGGGTGGATCTTGAGCATCCCTACATTACTTACGACAATAAATATATCGAGAGTGTCTGGTGGTTGTTGCGTCAGTTATACGACAAGGGTTACCTGTATAAGGGGTACACCATACAGCCTTATTCCCCGGCAGCGGGTACCGGTCTGAGCACGCACGAATTGAATCAGCCCGGGTGTTATAGGGATGTCAAGGATACCACGGCTACCGCTCTTTTCTCTGTGGTTGATCCTAAAGAGGAGATGAAGGGATGGGGAAAACCGTATTTCATGGCTTGGACCACCACTCCGTGGACACTTCCTTCCAACACAGCGCTGTGTGTGGGGCCTTCATTTGATTACGTGGCTGTCAGGACCTATAATCCATATACCGGCGAGAAGATTACTGTAGTTCTAGCGGAGGTTTTGGTCGGATCATATTTCAAGAAAGAGGGTGCTGAGAAACCTCTTGACCAATATGAGGCTGGCGATAAGGTTATCCCATACGAAGTGGTAGGAAAATGGAAAGGCTCAGAACTGGTGGGTATGCGATATTCACAACTGATGCCCTGGGTTAAGCCCGTTGAGAAAGTAGATGACAATTCAGCCGAATTCATAAAGAAATTTGCAGAAGCACACCCTGAGAATGTCTTCACATACGGTAACGACAAGTTTGTGGAAATCGCAGAAGAGGCGTTCCGTGTGATTCCGGGTGACTATGTCACGACTGACGACGGTACAGGTATTGTCCATATAGCTCCGACCTTCGGTGCGGATGATGCCAAGGTCGCGAAGGCTGCAGGAATTCCTGCACTCTTCATGATAAACCTGAAAGGGGAGACACGTCCCATGGTGGATTTTACCGGGAAATATTATCCTGTGGATGAATTGGCACCTATTTTTGTAGAAAAATGTGTCAACCTTGAGGAATACAGACGCCATGCTGGTGATTTCGTAAAAAATGCCTATGATCCGAAGTTTACCGTTGACGGCAAGTATGATGAGAAGGCAGCCTCTCAGGCGGAGGATCTCAATATCGTGCTTTGCATGGAGATGAAGCGGAATGGCGAGGCTTTCAAGATAGAGAAGCACGTGCATAACTATCCTCACTGCTGGCGCACGGATAAACCGGTGCTTTATTACCCTCTTGACAGTTGGTTCATACGTTCTACAGCGGTACGTGAACGCCTGATGGAACTCAACGGCGGAATCAAATGGAAACCGGCCTCTACAGGAACCGGACGTTTCGGAAAATGGCTTGAAAATCTTCAGGACTGGAATCTATCACGAAGCCGTTATTGGGGAACCCCGCTTCCCGTATGGAGATCTGAAGATGGAAAAGAGGAGGTGTGCATAGGCAGTTATCAGGAATTGTACGACCGTATTGAGGATGCAGTCGCTGCCGGCGTAATGAAATCAAACCCGTTGAAAGATAAGGGTTTCGTAGCTGGAGATTTCTCTCAGGAGAATTATGACAGAATTGATATCCATAGACCGTATGTAGACGATATCATCCTTGTATCTGAGACTGGGAAACCTATGAGGAGGGAACTTGACCTCATAGACGTCTGGTTTGATTCAGGCTCTATGCCCTACGCTCAGATTCATTATCCTTTCGAAAACAAGGAACTTCTCGATAATAAGGAGGTCTATCCTGCCGACTTTATAGCAGAAGGAGTAGACCAGACGAGAGGATGGTTCTTCACCCTACATGCTATCGCCGGGATGGTATTTGATACTGTAGCCTACAAGGCCGTGATTTCAAATGGTCTTGTACTTGACAAGAATGGAAACAAGATGTCGAAACGTCTTGGAAATGCAATAGATCCGTTCAATAATATAGAACGTTTCGGTAGTGATCCCGTGCGTTGGTATATGATATCAAATTCGGCACCCTGGGACAATCTTAAATATGACGAGACGGGAGTTGGTGAGGTAAGCCGTAAACTTTTCTCCACACTCTACAATACTTATAAGTTCTTTGCCCTCTATGCAAATGTAGACGGCTTTACAGGGTCAGAGAGCCAGGTTCCGTCAGAGAAACGTCCTGAAATAGACAGGTGGATACTGTCACTCCTCAATTCACTCGTCAAAGAGGTGACAGAGGCTCTTGATGATTATGAGCCTACGAAGGCAGCCAGGGCAATAGATGATTTTGTGAATGATAATCTCAGCAACTGGTATGTGCGTCTGAACCGTCGTAGATTCTGGGCCGGAGAGATGAACGAGGATAAGTTGTCAGCCTATCAGACACTTTATACTTGCCTCAAGACAGTAGCACTTCTTATCGCTCCATTCGCACCTTTCTATTCTGACAGATTATATACTGACTTGGTGGAGCCTTCAATGGAGGGGAATGGTTATGCCTCTGTGCACACATCGGATTTCCCTGTGTTTGATCCCGCCTTGATAGATGCAGATCTTGAGGAGCGTATGCGATTGGCTCAGATTATCACATCAAATGTTCTCGCATTGAGGCGCAAGGTAAATCTCAAGGTACGTCAACCGCTTCAGACTCTGCTTATCCCCGTTTCAGGCGAACATCAGCGTCATGCTGTCGAAGCGCTTGAGGAGTTGATCCGTGCCGAGGTAAACATCAAGGATCTGAAGATAGTCGACAACGAGGAGAGTGGACTTGTGAAAAAAGTGAAGGCTGATTTCAAGAAACTTGGTCCTAAATTCGGTAAGATTATGAAGCAACTCGGAAAAGCCATAACCGAATTGGATCAGAAGCAGATTGCTATTCTTGAGAAGGAAGGCAGTTTCAAATTCACAGAGTTGCCCGGAGAGCCTGTGATCACACTTGAAGATGTGGAGGTGATACCGGAGGATGTCCCCGGTTGGCTTGTAGCGAACGACGGCAATGTCACGGTTGCTCTTGACGTAACGGTCACACCGGAATTGAAAAACGAAGGTATGGCACGGGAACTCATAAACCGAATTCAGAACATAAGGAAAGGGAATGATTTTGAGATTACCGATAAAGTGGCTGTAGAACTTTCCGATATTCCTGAGATTCGCGAGGCGGTTGAGGCTTTCGGCGACTATATTTCATCGCAGGTGTTGGCTGAGGAAATCAAACTTGTTGAAGGTCCGGACGGTGAAGGAGTTTCTGAACTCGATATAGATGGTCTGAAGGCCTTTGCCAAAGTTAGTAAGAAGTTATAACATTTAAAGGAACTTACTTTGGTTAGCAATGATAAAAATGTGGCGACGGCGACCTCCGGAAAGGATGTCGCCGCCACCCGTATCTGGATAGTGGTAGCCATAAGTGTTTTTGTAGTCCTCATTGACCAGATAATGAAAATTTGGGTTAAAACCAGTTTTTATATGGGTGAGGATCTGCCTATCACAAGTTGGTGGCACCTTAAATTCATAGAGAACAACGGTATGGCATTTGGCCTGGAATTGTGGAACAAGATTGTTCTTACGGTAGGACGCATTGCCGCTGTGGCTCTCTTTATATGGTTTGTTGCAAAAATAAGGAAGGCGGAGGGGATACGCACAGGTTTCTTTATTGCGGTCGCGCTGATTATAGCAGGGGCGGCCGGCAATATTTTTGACTGTGTGTTTTACGGAAAATTATTCAGTAATCCGATGCCCCCCGGAGTTGCAGTCGCTTTCCCTTCTGAGGGCGGTTATGCCGGATGGTTTGAAGGAAGAGTGGTTGATATGATGTATTTCCCACTGTTTTCATTCTACTGGCCGGACTGGGTACCGTTCGTTGGGGGACAATATTTTGAATTCTTCCAATACATCTTCAATATAGCGGATGCCTCGATCTGTATTGGAGTAGGTTTGCTACTATTTTTCTATTCAACGGATGCCTCCAAGGCATTCCAGTTGGTGGGAAAGCAAGATAAATCAAATGGTAACGGATAGTCCGGTGATGAGAAAGAGAGGAATTTTGACAATGGGATATACGGCATGTATATCCTGTTGCCTTTTATTGTCATTCGTGGCATGTAAGCAACGGCCAAAGGAGATACTTGATGAAAAGGAGATGGTGAGCCTGATGGTTGATATGCAACTTGCAGAGGCATATTCCAACTCAAGAACCACCCATGAGGGGGAGGATGACAGATATTCTCTTGCCCGCTCCGTGATGGCGGCTCATGGCATCAGCCAGGAACAACTTGACACGACCTTAGGATGGTATGGCAAGAATCTTGATGAATATGTGGAATTGTTTGCGAAAGTAGATAAGGAGATTCTCAAGAGGAAAAAGCGTCTGATGAAGGATGAAGGTGTCACTATAAGTTCCGATGGCATGAATCTGTGGCCTTATTCGGCGAATGGTATTGTAACTCAATTATCACTGACAGACGGGTGGATTATCTCAGTGCCTGATCCGGAACTTGAAAAAGGCGACAGGATAATCTGGTCAATGCATCTGTCGGAACATAATGATTTGGTTGCTTCCCTTGGGGTAGAGTACACGGATGGTTCAGGAGAGACCACCAATATGAACAGGGGGAGGAATGACCATTTCGAAATCACCCTTCAGACTGACAGTGCCAAAAAGGTGAGCCGCCTTTACGGTTCAATCAGGATTAAAGACCGTGGTTCATTACCCTTGTTTACGGACAGTATAAAACTTGAGAGGCTTCCGTTTGATAGTCTTGAGTATAATGCTTCAAGGAGTCAAAAACGCTATGCAAAGCCTGTAGCCATTATAAAAGAGTCGAAGAAAGAGTTGAAGGATTCCGTGAAGAACGGTGAGGAGAAAGCCCTCAATGTTGCTGAGACCACAAATGATAAGGAAACAACACCGTCCGGCGAGTCAGAAGGAACGAACACCTCTACTTCCGGAAACAGTGGTAAAAGTCTGAAACTTGAGAAAAGGGGTAGGGAAGCGCTTCAACCTGTGACAGATAAGGGTGAGGTGAAGTTTGTGCCAAAAAAAGTAATGACCGGTGTGTAACTGTAGTAATTGTGATAATATGAACCCGGTAGATAATGGCACGCGATACTATGCTCTTGTTAGGAAACTGGTAATCAAATCAAGTGAGGACACTGACGAATCTCATCTTCAATATGTGGAAGGCTGGGAAAGAGATGGAAAAATATATTTTCCAACCTTCTATCCATTTGATAGGGAGAGAGCCGAAATGATATACTTATCTAAACTCGTGCTACTGAAGATTTCGGAAGAGGAATACAGAATTTTAGAAATTAACGAATAAATAACGAGGAGAAACATTTCAATGTTTCTCCTCGTTATTTATTCGTTTTCTTTTAGAAATCTCCTGTAAAGTTCAGAAAGATTTTCCGGAGAGATTCCTAAGGATTTAAGGCGTCCGAAGAAGAAATCGGCCTCACCGTTGAAAAATTCCTCTTTCCTCATGTCGACTATCCTCTCCTTTGCTTCAGGCACAACGAAAAAACCAATACCTCTTTTATTGAAAATTATGTTGTGCTGTTGAAGCCAATCGAAAGATCTCATGACCGTGTTGGGATTAACTTCAGAAGACGCCGCATATTCCCTGACAGAAGGTAGACGACCCTCTAAAGGATAGATATCACGGAGAATATCATCCATTATGCGGTCAGTAATCTGAAGATATATAGGTTTGTTTTCCGAATATTCCATTTATTGTTCTAACGCTTTGTTTCAATTTATGTTTTATTCAGAAGAGCCGGTAGATGACCTCGCTATTTTTGAATCGTCTGTAAGTGAGCCAATAGAAACACAGAGTCAAGATAACTAAAAAGATTAAAATGAAAGTCAGGATAGTGGTTTCATTTTTCGGACTTATCCGAAAGAGATGGTCCTCGCTCCATATTCTAATGAAAAAGAGCGATGCAATTCCAAAAATTATTTCCAGACAATAGAATAGAGCAAAAGTTTTAAGGAATGATAGTTTAGGCCATACAATGCCTCCTAAAATATAGACAGACTGCATAAAGAAATATGTCGCCGTACCAAGAAGGGCCAGATATAATGTATCGTAATCAAAAAATAGAGTGAAAGGATTCAACACCTGATGATAGGCCTCTGAACCAACTCTCTGGTTAGAAAGCCATGCAATGAACAGGCGTGAAAGATCACCGAGATAATATCCTATGATTCCAACCACAGCCATCAATGGTACGGTGAACAACCATCTGATGAAAAATTTGTCGGCTGCTGATGCCGGGAGCATAAGAGTGGAAATCCTGCCCTTTTTATTTTTCATATCGGAAAAAATCATAGATCCGAATATGCACGCGATTAACTCAATGATGAAATAAAAAGCCGCCAGTTCGGAGAATCCTCCTCCCCGGCCATAAAAACCGAGCAGACACCCAAAGAGGATACATGCACCCCAGGCAGTAGCCAATTCCATCATAAGCAGTTTCCTATTGTCAATGATCTCCTTTCTGAATAGACGGTGGAGAGACGATTTTCCCTTCATGGAGTCAACAGTAGCAGAAAGAGAAAAAATATTGTCTTTATTCAAAGTAGTTTCCATAATAGAGTTTGATTTATTCAGGATTCAAAAACAGACTTGACTACAGATGGATTTGAAAGGACGAGTTCAAACAAGGATTCAAGATTGACGTTTGTTTCCTCTTTGTCTCCATCCATAAGTTCCACGATATTGAAACCGCCGGGAGCATCAAGAGCAATCAGAGCTTTTGAGGCTTCCTCGCGATTGGGGGTATTTCTGAATCTCAATCTGGATGTTATGTCAAGTATCGGTGAATCGAGGAGTATACCATTACTTTCAGTAATAATCACGTGGTCAATAATCTTCTCTACATCGTACACCTGATGAGTAGAAATGATGATAGTGCGGTTATCGTTCATTCCATTCAGTACCGCTTTCCTGAAAAGACGTTTTCCGGGGATATCAAGCCCGTTTGTAGGTTCGTCAAGCAGGAGGAGGGAAGTATTGCAGGCGAGTGCGAAACTTACGAAAACCCTTTTCTTCTGTCCCATTGATAATTGACCGAGATGAACGTCGGCATCGAGTTCGAATGTCGCGAGATGCCTTTCAAGGTCAGACATTGAGAAATTAGGATAGAAGGGAGCAGTGGTGCTTAGAAATTCCTTTAATGTAATGTTAGGAAGTTCAAACTCCTCCGGAACAAGGAAAATATCGTTTAGAAAATTCACATTCCTTTCCCAGGGAGTGAAAATTCCAAAGGATATGGTGCCGGATTTCGGTTTCAATAGACCGGAGATCAAGTATAACAGAGTAGATTTACCTGCTCCGTTTTTACCAAGAAGCCCGCAGATGGAACCCGGAGATATCTGTAAAGACAAATTCCGGAGAACCGGAAGGGAATGTTTTCGGTAGGAATATGTAAGATCCTTTACAATTAACATAACAAATCTAATTTTGTTTATTAGTGTACTATTTAAGTAATACACCGCAAAATTAATATTAATGTATCAAATCTCCAAAAAAAGCCGCAAAATTCTTTGATTGGAATTTTGCGGCTTTGGTATATTCTGCCGAATCGTATATGAATGAATGTTTTACTGTTTCTTCTTGGCAGGATCGCAGGTGAGACCGACTCCGAGTTTTTTGAATATCTTATGGTCTACTTCACCAAGCATCACTGTAGAATGTATCTGACACCCGTTAAGTTCGGGAAGTTTCTCAAGAGCCTTCTTGCAGTCCTCATTGCGAGTGCTCAGAACAGAGAGAGCCACGAGAACCTCATCGGAATGTAAGCGGGGATTCTTTCCCTTGAGGTAATTCAATTTTGTGTACTGTATCGGTTCTATCAATTCCTGTGGAATAAGTTTCACGTTATGGTCTATTCCGGCAAGATGTTTTACGGCGTTCAGGATAAGAGCTGAACTTGGACCAAGCAAGTCACTTGTTTCCGCAGTAATAATAGTGCCGTCAGACAACTCTATAGCTGAACATGGTTTACCGCATTTCTCAGCCCTTTCCCTTGCAGCGCGTACCGGCTTTCTGTAAGAGAGGTCAATGTGTGCCTGTTTGAAAAGCAGGGAGATTTTGTTGACCTCCGACTCATTTCCCTTACCTGTGGCGAGTTGGTTGAGTGCTGCGAAATATCTGCGTATAATCTCGTTTTTGGAAGCATCTCTGCAGACCTCATCATCATCGATACAGTTTCCTACCATATTTACACCCATGTCTGTAGGTGACTTATAGGGATTCTCACCGTATATCCCTTCAAATAGCGCATTGAGCACGGGGAATATCTCGATGTCTCTGTTATAATTGATTGCCGTCTTTCCGTAAGCCTCAAGATGGAACGGGTCAATCATATTAACATCGTTAAGGTCGGCTGTCGCTGCCTCGTAAGCGATGTTGACGGGATGTTTCAGGGGGAGGTTCCAAACAGGGAAGGTTTCAAATTTGGCATATCCCGCCTCCACACCGCGCTTATGCTCATTGTAGAGTTGGCTCAAACAAACGGCCATTTTCCCGCTACCGGGACCGGGTGCAGTGACGATAACGAGTGGGCGAGTGGTCTCGATATAATCATTATTACCGAATCCCTCGTCGGATGCAATGAGATCAACATTATTGGGGTAGCCGTCAATGGTATAGTGATAATATACCTTTATGCCCAATCTTTCGAGACGTTTTCGGAAAGAATCCGCGCTGATTTGTCCGTTGTAATGAGTGACACAAACCGAACTTACGAGAAACCCTCTCTTCTGAAACTCTTCACGAAGGCGGAGCACGTCCTCATCGTAGGTAATACCAAGGTCGCTTCTAACCTTGTTTTTCTCAATGTCGAGGGCACTGATTACAATCACGATTTCGGCATGATCCTTGAGTTGGCCGAGCATTCTCAGTTTGCTGTCGGGCTGAAAACCCGGGAGAACCCGGCTTGCGTGGTGGTCATCGAAAAGTTTTCCTCCAAGCTCAAGATAGAGTTTGTTGCCGAATTTTGCTATTCTCTCTTTGATGTGTTCCGACTGTATCTTCAGATACTTGTCATTGTTGAATCCGTATACCATAACGGATTGCAAAGTTAATAAAAAATAATAAAAAAATCAAAGAAAATGATAAAACCTAAATAAATGGTCAGGAGTTCTTTCATTATAAATATTTTCTCAAGAGAATGCATCCTTATTCTGCAAATTGTTTCAGTGATGGAACGTTTTGCAGGATAAGAATAATATTATAACACATTAAAATCCACTGTTTAACTAAAGAATTTGAGCTCAAAATCCCTAAAAATCATGTAAAATTTGTTCCGTTCCAAAATTTAAAAAAATGCCAAAATTCAAACTTTGGGCATGTTCAATAGATGATTTTAGAAAAATAAGGTAGGCGTATATAAAATCGTAAGGTAAAGAAAGTGGCCGGTATTTGAAAGACTACTTTAAAAATGGTCCCAAAAAAGACAGGGGATTCAAACGAATCCCCTGTCGGAACATATCAATTATGATAAGTTTTTTTAGGATCAGTTATTCTCGGGACGGAGGCCACGTACAGTAGCACCAGCCTGCCACATCTCGCTTTCGCGGAGTGCTTTGAGTTCCTCTTCGAGACCCTCACGGTAGCCGGGCTTAGAGTTGGAATCGATAGAGTTCTGGGCTTCCTGACCGCAAGCAACACTTGCATAGAGTTTTTCCACTACAGGCTTGATTGCGTCATGGAAGGGACCCATCCAATCGAGGGCACCACGCTGAGCGGTAGTAGAGCAGTTAGCATACATCCAGTCCATACCTTTTGCAGCGAATAGTGGCATGAGAGACTGAGTAAGTTCCTCGACAGTCTCGTTGAAAGCCTCAGAGGGAGTGTGACCATTCTCACGGAGCACCTCGTACTGAGCGAGGAGCAGACCCTGGATAGCACCCATGAGAGAACCACGTTCACCGGTAAGGTCGCTGTAAGCCTCACGCTTGAAAGTAGTCTCAAAAATATAACCGGAGCCGATACCGATAGCAAGAGCGAGAGTACGCTCAAGAGCACGGCCGGTGTAATCCTGTTCGATGGCATAACTTGAGTTCAGCCCACGACCTTCAAGGAACATTGTGCGGAGAGAAGTACCGGAACCTTTAGGTGCAACAAGGATAACGTCAACATCCTTGGGAGGAACGACACCAGTGCGTTCGGGCCAAGCGATTGCAAAACCATGAGAGAAATAGAGAGCCTTTCCGGGTGTAAGGTTCTCCTTGATAGTGGGCCAAACAGAGAGGACAGCAGCATCAGAAAGGAGACACATGATGATTGTACCCTTCTGGCAAGCCTCTTCAATAGAGAAAAGAGTCTCACCGGGAACCCATCCGTCAGCGACAGCCTTATCGTAGGTCTTGCCCTCACGCTGGCCAACAATAACGTTGAAGCCATTGTCGCGGAGGTTAAGGCTCTGACCGGGACCCTGAACACCGTAGCCGATTACGGCAATTGTTTCATCCTTAAGAATTTCGCGGGCTTTTTCCAAAGGAAATTCCTCACGTGTGATGACGGTCTCTTCTACGCCGCCAAATTTAAGCTTTGCCATTTTTAATGAATTATATGGTTGTTCGTTATAAATTATCAGAATTAAGAGGTTTATTCTATTTGTTCAGTTTGTGCTTGCGCTCTTCCTGAGTCTGAAGAAATTCGTCGACCAGTTCCACCGGGGCTTTAGTGACAGCGATTCTCCCTGACCTGACAAACTGACGAAGGCCAAGAGGTTGGAGCCTGTCAAAAAGATCCTTTACCTCAACAGTATGCCCCGTCTTTTCAAAGACGGTATATTCAGGCTGAATTTCCAGGACTCTCGCGCCACTTTTCCTTACAATATCTTCAATTTCCCTGCTTTTCAGCACGCTTTCGGTAGGCACCTTATAAAGTGCCACTTCCTGAAATACAATCTCGTCATCGGTATGGAGGAAAGCTTTCAGGACATCAATTCGCTTTTCAATTTGCTTCACCACATGCTCCATCATCTCACGGGTGCTTTTACAAGTGATTGTAAATTTATGAACACCCGGTATAGAACAAGCGCTGACAGAGAGACTTTCAATATTGAGACAGCGGCGACTGAACACCATTGAGATCTGATGCAACAGGCTGACCTGATTTTCCGTAAAGACTGCTATTGTAAATAATTGAGTATCCATTACTGAAGCAAAGAGTTTAGACGGGTTTGTAATATTCTGTGGCATTGAGCAGGATTTCGTCTACGGCATGCCCTGCGGGAGTCATCGGGAAGACCATATCGGTCTCATCAATATTTACATTCAGCAGGAACGCACCCTCTGTCGACACCATTTTCTCAATGGCTTCATCAAGTTGGTCGCGATGTGCCACATCAATAGCCGGAATGCCGTAAGCGTTAGCGAGCATCTTGAAATCCGGATTGACCATTGGAGTTGCGCTATAGCGAGAATTGAAGAAAAGGTGCTGCCATTGGCGGACGTTGCCAAGGAAATTATTATTAAGCAACACAATCTTGACACCCACGTTGTACTCCATTATCATACCCAGTTCCTCCACGGTCATCTGGAGACCACCGTCGCCAATGAAAAGAACAACATTTCTTTCAGGTTCACCAATCTTTGCACCTATTGCTGCGGGAAGACCGAAGCCCATAGTTCCCAGACCACCGGAGGAAATTACGCTACGAGGGCGGGTATAACTGAAATACCTTACGGAGAACATCTGGTTCTGACCTACATCCGTGACGAGAATCGCATCATGGGAGAATGCCTCGCTCACTTTGCTCACCACCTCACCCATGAGCATCTTCCCGTCGGGTGTAGAGGCATTGGTCTCACGCGCCTTCACGCGCTCATCTTCCACTTTGGCATGGCGAGAGAAGGAGTCGTTCCAATCCTTATGATTATTCTTATCAATCACTTCCGTAAGCCTTCTCAACACCCCGGCTGCATTGCCATGGATATGGAGGTGGCTTTTTATGGTCTTGTCAAATTCACTTGAATCTATGTCGATATGAATGATCTTTGCATTGGGCGCATACTTTTTAGTGTCACCCGTGACACGGTCGTCAAAACGCATACCTATGGCCACAATTACATCAGCCTTATTGGTATTGATATTGGGACCGAGATTCCCGTGCATACCGAGCATACCCTTGTTGAGAGGGTGGTCGGTAGGAATTGATGAAAGACCCAGCATTGTGCAGCCTACCGGAATATCACCTTTTTCAGCAAAAGAGATAAGTTCATCCTCAGCCTTTGAGATAGTCACACCGTGGCCGGAAAGGATGAGTGGACGCTTCGCATTATTTATGATTTTGGCTGCTTCATCTATAATTTCATGAGCAACCTCCGGATCCGGATTATAACTGCGGATGAAATTACATGGCTGGAAAATGTATTCAGCCACACCTGTCTGCGCATCCTTGGCGAGATCAATCACCACCGGACCGGGACGACCGCTGTTCGCTATATAGAAAGCGCGCGCCACTGCCGATGCTATGTCTTCAGGACGTCTTACCTGAATCGCCCATTTTGTCACAGGAAGAGTGACGCTTACCACATCACTTTCCTGAAAGGCATCCTTTCCGAGAAGAGTAGACTGTACCTGACCTGTGATAGCCACGATAGGAGTGCTGTCCATCAAGGCATCGTTAAGTCCGGTAATCAGGTTCATCGCACCGGGTCCGGAAGTGGCGATTACCACGCCTGTCTTTCCTGTAGCGCGAGCAAAACCTTCAGCAGCATGTATCGCCCCCTGCTCATGGCGGGCGAGGTAATGATGCAGTTTGTCAGAAAAATCGTAAAGGCGATCGTAAACCGGAATGATCGATCCCCCCGGATAACCGAAAACCTTGTCGATACCCTGATCAATAAGTGAGCGAATAAGTATTTCCGAACCGGATATCTTGTTACTCATATTTGGTTTTAATCCTTAATTATGTTTACCCCGAAAATTAAATGTCAGTCCTTACACCACCCTTGTCAGCAGAAGACACGGCAGATGCGTAGGCACGCAGTGCGCGGCTCACATGGCGGTCTCTACCGCGTGGTGTGAAAGCCTCTTTCCCGAAGGCTTCCTCCTCCTTACGGCGAGCCTCAAGTTCCTCATCGCTCAGCCTCACGTTTATTGTTCTGGCCGGTATGTCGATATCTATGATGTCGCCGTCCCTTACGAGCGCAATCTCTCCACCATTTGCTGCCTCCGGAGAGATGTGTCCAATCGACAGACCGGAAGTGCCTCCGGAGAATCTTCCGTCAGTAATAAGCGCACACTCTTTTCCGAGGTGCTTGCTCTTGATATATGAAGTGGGGTAGAGCATCTCCTGCATTCCGGGACCACCTTTAGGGCCTTCAAATGTGATGACCACCACATCGCCGCTCTTCACCTGATCCTTCAGGATTCCCTCCACTGCCTCATCCTGGCTGTGGAATACTTTTGCGGGACCGGAGAACTTGAATATACTCTCGTCAACGCCGGCGGTCTTCACCACACATCCATCCTTGGCAATATTTCCCTTAAGGACCGCGAGACCGCCATCCTTCACGTAAGCATGATCGAAATCACGGATACATCCTTCGGCACGGTCGCTGTCCAATTCCTTAAAATAGTTTGAGTGGCTTCCCATTACTGTGGTGTGTACGCCACCGGGAGCGGAATGCCAAAGTTTTGAGGCTTTCTCTGAGAAATTCTTACCCTCAATGGCATAGTTTTCTATAGCCTCGCCGAGAGTCATACCGTCGACACGTTTGACGTCAGTATTTATCAGACCCTGATCGGCAAGTTGCTTCATGATAGACAAGATACCACCTGCACGGTTGACGTCTTCAATGTGATACTTATTGGTGTTGGGAGCAACCTTGCAAAGGACGGGTGATTTCCTTGACAGGGCATCGATGTCGTCCATCTTGAAGTCGGCACCCGCTTCATTGGCCACGGCAAGAAGGTGGAGGACTGTGTTTGTGCTTCCACCCATAGCAATATCGAGGGTCATCGCATTGAGCATAGCCTCACGTGTTGCAATGGAACGTGGGAGCACACTGTCGTCGCCATCCATGTAGTAGGCGTATGTATTTTTCACAATCTGTCTTGCGGCTTCCTTGAAGAGCTCAATCCTATTGGCATGAGTGGAAAGAATGGTACCGTTGCCCGGGAGAGCGAGACCGATCGCCTCGTTGAGTGAGTTCATGGAATTGGCAGTGAACATTCCTGAACAGGAGCCGCACGTTGGGCAACCCTCTCGCTCGAGTTTCTCAACCTCTTCATCAGATACAGATGTATCTGCGGAATCAATCATTATATCAATCAGGTCAAGTTTCCTTCCCTCAATGTCACCGGCCTCCATCGGGCCACCTGAAACAAAAATCGTGGGAATGTTTAATCTCATGGCCGCCATAAGCATACCGGGAGTCACTTTGTCGCAGTTGCTTATGCACACCATAGCATCCGCCTTATGCGCATTGACCATATACTCTACGGAATCAGCAATAAGATCGCGTGAGGGGAGTGAGTAGAGCATACCGTCATGCCCCATGGCGATACCGTCGTCAATGGCGATTGTGTTGAACTCAGCCGCGAAACAACCCTGTTTCTCGATTTCCTTCTTGACTATCTGTCCGATTTCGTGTAGATGAGTATGTCCGGGTACGAATTGGGTAAAGGAGTTTACGACAGCGATGATAGGCTTCCCCATCTGCTCCTCCTTCATGCCGTTAGCCCTCCAAAGGGCACGGGCGCCAGCCATCCTTCTTCCGAAAGTGCTTGCGTAACTTCTGAGTTGATTCACCATAATAATTAAACTTACCGATAGAAACCTCCGGTTAGATTAAAACCGAAATGTCTCAAGACCTGCTTTAATGGAAATTTCGGCAAATTTATGCAAATTTTCCAAGATGAGCAAATAAATCGTCTTGTTTTTAGGGATATTGATAGTTATGAAAAGAAAATACGGAGATTCGTAGCGAACCTCCGTATATAAAATGAATAAATATCGAGTCTATCGTCACATGAGATTCATGCCGGCATCCTTGCAGGCCTTAATCTGGTCTTCCGGCCAAATAGAAGCCTGTACCTCACCGATATGCGCTTTCTGCAGCAGGAACATTGCGAGCCGGCTCTGACCGATTCCTCCGCCGATGGAGTAGGGGAGTTCTCCATTGAGGAGTCGCCGGTGGAATTCAAGTTTTGATCTTTCCTCGCAGCCTCTTATCTTCAACTGTTTAGCTAGCGATTCGGGGCTGACGCGAATACCCATTGATGACAATTCAAAGGAGCGGCCGAGTACGGAATCCCATACCAAAATATCGCCGTTAAGTCCGAGGAATCCGTCTTCATTAATTGAAGACCAGTCATCGTAGTCGGGGGCGCGTCCGTCGTGAGGCTCACCGTTGGATAGTGGAGCACCGATACCGATAAGAAAAACAGCACCATATTTCTTGGTTGCTTCAGCCTCCCTTTCCGCGGGAGAAAGGTCGGGATATTGGTCAAGGAGTTCCTGACTGTGAATGAAGGTTATATCTTCCGGAAGTCTTGGCGTGATGTGAGGGAACTGGCGGAAAACATCATTCTCGGTCTCACGAATCGCCTGATATATTTTTTTGACAGTATCTTTCAGATAATTAAGATTCCTGTCTTCCTCATTAATGGTCTTTTCCCAATCCCACTGGTCGACATACAGAGAATGGAGATTATCAAGTTCTTCATCCGCACGGATAGCGTTCATATCTGTGTAGAGTCCGTACCCGGGAGCTATACCGTAAGCACCGAGTTTTGCTCTTTTCCATTTGGCAAGAGAATGGACCACTTCCGCCTTTCTTTCGCCAAGAGCCTTGACGGGGAATGAAACGGGACGCTCCACTCCGTTGAGATCATCGTTAAGACCTGTTCCGGAGAGGACAAAGAGAGGTGCCGTCACACGTCGCAGTCCCAAAGCGTCGGAAAGACGTCTCTGAAACTCTGACTTTATCATTTTAATAGCCACCTCGGTAGTCTCAGGCAGTAATTTCTGCTTGTATTTTGGAGGAATGATAAGACTCATTAGAGATTAATTTATTAGTTGAAATGAATTTTTACGGTGCAAAGTTAATAACAATATTTCATAAATCAAACATTTTATAAATTAATGCAAAAAAATGATAAATAAATTGATATGTATGTGACAAATTTATTGAAAATTAAGAAGAGGCGGTTTTTGTGTAAAATCTGAAATTTGACAATGTGAATTTGGTGGTTTGAAAATGAATTATTAATTTCGCAGCGGTAAAGCAGCATACATTGAATAGGGTGCGAATCCCTTACAGTCCCGCTACGGTAAAAGTCCGACCTCTGTATGCTCTCCTATCCAATTAGGGAATTTAACAACAAAACAATTGCTTTTCTTCGAGGATGAGAAAACAGGCAATAATAGCATCTATATGCTTTGCAACTATCACCTCGGCTCATAATACTGAGGTTTCTTTTTGTTCGGAAGTCAGTGAACGTCCGGACTCGTTGACTGTGCTTCAAGAAGTCGAGGTGACAGAGCGGAAAGAAAGCAAATCGGTCACTTCAGCGGTGCCCTTCCAGAAAATTGATGCTGAGAGAATCAAGCATGAGGGAGTGACGGATATTTCCGATGCCATGCGTCGACTTGCCGGAGTGAATATCCGTGATTACGGAGGGGCCGGTGGAATGAAGACTGTCTCCGTAAGGGGATTGGGAGCATCGCATACAGGAGTGGTCTATGACGGAGTCTCTCTGAGTGACAGCCAGACAGGCGAGATTGACCTTTCCCGATATACACTTGACAATCTACGAAGCATCTCTCTCTATTCAGGAGAAAATGATGACATTTTTATTCCGGCGAGGGCTGCCTCATCATCAGTTTCCCTATTCATAAACACGTTTGACCTGCCGAGTGTGTTTAATGAAGGTCTTCACACTACGTTCAGGATGAAGACGGGGTCTTTCGGCTACTACAATCCGTTCTTAAGGTGTGATTATAACAAAGACAGGTTGGCCCTTTCATTTAATGCGGAATATATCCATACACGCAACAACTATCCATTCAAGTTGAGGAACGGGGATTATGTGACAACGGAAAGGAGGGAAAATTCCATGATGAATTCATGGAAATGTGAATCCAATATCAGATATAGATTCGGATCATCCTCTATCTCGGGAAAACTTTATTATTATGATAATTCACGGTGTCTGCCCGGTCCGGTGATTTACTACGTCACGGAGAGTCAAGAACATCTGCGTGATAGGAATTTCTTCGGACAATTGAACTATAAAGGTAGATTAAGTGATAAGATCTCTCTCTCCGCAATCACCAAATTCAATTGGGGTAACAGCCGATATAATGATGTCGGAGGGCAGTATCCGGGAGGTATGCTTGACAACAACTATATCCAGAGGGAGGCCTATGTTACGGCAGCCGTTCTGTATCTCCCCAAACACGGCTTTAGTCTTGATTATTCCTTTGATTGGTATTGGAACAACCTGACGACAAACAGCGATTCGAAGGGGAAAATTGGTCCTTACAGGAACAGTGTGCTTCAGTCGTTGGCCTTCAAGTATTCCGTAGGCCGTTTCTCAGTACTTGCAAGACTTCTTTATTCCCTATACTTGAACGGGGCGAAGAATGGAGAGGCAGGAAAAGACGAGAGCAGATTGTCTCCCTCGTTGAATATTTCGTATAGGGTTTCAGATGACATTCCTTTATACGTCAGGGCATCTTATAAGAATATTTTCCGTGTCCCGACTTTCAATGAGGCATATTTTGACAATTACGGAAGTCTGAATCTTGAACCTGAGATAACCGACCAACTTAATCTCGGCATCACATACTCTTATTCAAATTCAGATATCCTGTCGAATCTCACTCTTACAGCCGACGCCTATTACAACAGGGTGACCAATAAGATTGTGGCTTTACCATACAACATGTTCCTTTGGACAATGAGCAATTTGGGAAAGGTCAGGATTTTAGGGTTGGAAACCAATCTTTCAGCAACAGTGGAGCTTACAAGTAAACAAAAGATTTTGTTAACCGGCACCTACAGTCTACAGGATGCGAGAACCCGCACAAGCCGTGATATGAGTGACTGGAACAATCAGGTGGCATACACACCGGTCAATTCCGGCTCCTTTTCCCTCTCCTGGCTGAATCCATGGGTAGATACATCTATCCATACAATAGGGTGCGGAAGCCGATATACGACCAACAAAGGTATCTCGGAAACGAGACTTAGCGGTTATTTCGACACAGGGATAACCCTATCACATCTCTTTAGATTAAGGAAATGCAGCATCGAGTGCAGGGGAGATGTCATGAATATTTTCAATAAGCAATATGAGATAGTGGCCCGCTATCCTATGCCGGGAAGGGCATGGAAAATAGGGCTTACTTTGGAATTCTAAATTAAAATCCATATAAGAGATGATTAAAAAATTTCTGGTTTGCTCGGTTGCCGCAATAACGTTCGGAGCATTTGTTTCCTGTGACGACAATGAAAAAGAAGGGGATAAAATCGAGAAAGATGTTTTTCCCGTGATTTCGAAAGCAAATCCTGAGGCCTACATACTCACGCAGGGAAATTATTACAGTAAGATCGAGGGTGGTCTCAACGTCGTGGATCTGACCGAGTCAACATTAATGAGCAAGGTTTTCAGCACCGTCAACCGCCGAAGCCTCGGAGCGACACCACAATGCGGAGTTGCTTACGGAGGGAAAATCTACATAGGTATGTATGAATCGAATACGATAGAGGTAGTCGACAGATACACTTTTGAGAGTGTCGCCCAGATTTCTCTCGCAGGCTCTACAGAGGGACAGCAGCCCCGGTATATGGTAGCGCAGGGTGGAAAAGTATATGTATCAATGTTTGACGGATACGTGGCTCGTCTTGACACACTGACACGAAGGATAGACGCATCCGTGAAGGTAGGTCCGAATCCGGAAAAAATCTGTATCCATAAAGGGAAGATATATGTGCCCAATTCTGACGGTATGAACTATGAAAACGATTATAAGAATGGCACTACGGTATCTGTGGTAAGTCTGTCGCCATTTGCGGTAGAGAAGACATTGACGGTTCCCCTTAATCCGGGCAACTGTGTGAGTGCCGGAAATAATGTGTTCGTACTCTGCAAAGGGAATTACAAAGAAATTCCCTCTAAGGTTTACAGGATTGAGGAAGATGGAAACACGACCGAGATAGCATCCGGAAATATGATTACGGCTGACGGGGACAAGGTCTATATTGTAGATGCTCACTGGGACGGAAGCGGCAATATCTACCATGTCTATGATGCGACGGCGCATAGACTGGGCACATTGGATGTCAGAGGGGTGGATTATCCCAACGGAATAGCAGTCAGCAGTCAGTACGACAGAATTATAATTTCCTCAAACGTATGGGGCGACGGAATGCCGGCCTACGATCTTCCGGGTTATATAATGGAATACAAGACCGACTGCACATTTATAAAGAGATATGAGTCAGGTGTAGGAGAGGCATCGATATTCTTCAGTGTCCCCCTTGACTGAAATCAAAGTAAACTTTCCGGTTTATGAGATTACTTAATGCTTTGATAATTATCATGGGTCTACTCGCCTCCACCGGTGTCATGCAGTCATGCACGACATCGGGGAGCGGGCAGGAATCCCATGGAAATACTGTTGAAATAAAGTATTCGAAGAATCTGAGTATAGAGGAATTTGATGGGTATACCAAGGTAATCATTCGAAATCCTTGGGATACCTCGAAGACTCTTCAGAAATTGGTTCTTCTGGAGGAGGGTGTCGGGATAGACCGTACGCTGTTTAACGGGGGAGAGGAAGTGATAACAGTTCCTCTTAAGAAGTCGGTGGTTTTCTCTGCAATACACAATTCCTTAATCAAAGAGTTGGGAGAACCGGGGGCTGTTGTCGGGATATGTGATGTTGACTACATCAAAGAGCCGGAAGTACAGGAAATGATCCGGTCGGGCAACCTTGCGGATTGCGGAAACAGCATGGCTCCCAATATCGAGAAGATAATAAGTCTTGATCCCGACGCAACTCTGCTTTCACCTTACGAAACCGGAGGAATGGAGGATAAACTGAGGAAAGTAGGTATTCCGATAGTGGAATGCGCCGACTATATGGAGTCGACACCCCTCGGAAGGGCTGAATGGGTGAAATTTTTCGGCCGTCTTTACGGAAAGGAGAGGGAAGCCGATTCATTATTTAAGGAGACTGAGAGGAAATACCTCACATTGTCCGGCGAGGCGCGGAAGAGTGGGACTCGTCCTAAAATATTATTTGATCGACTCTATGGTGGCGTTTGGAGTGTCCCCGGAGGGAGGTCAACAATCGGCAGATTGATAAATGATGCGGCAGGAACGAATCCCTTCGGGAAAGAAGAAAAGGCCGGAAGCCTAAATCTCAGTGGTGAGCAGGTGCTTTATGAAGCGGGAGACTCCGATTTCTGGTTCATACGCTACGCCGGCTCCGACTTGACAAAAGATGCGCTCATTAAGGATAAACAACTTTACGGTGAGTTCAAGGCTTATAAGGATGGGAAAATCTACTTCAGCGATACCACAACATCAGGGATATTTGAAGATTTTGCATTTCATCCCGATTTACTGTTAGGCCAACTGATAGAGATTATTCATCCGGAACTGAACATTAAATGTGAGAAGGAGTATTTCAACTTACTTCCGGAAAGATAATGATATGAAGAATAAATTCCGTTTCCTGCTTCTCGTGGTATTGACTTTAATCCTTTTCGGGTTGAATATCTTCTTCGGTGCAGTGGATATTCCTTTCGAAGATGTGATTAAAGTCATTACGGGAAAAGGGAATGTAAGCCGTTCCGTATCCTTCATTATAGTAGGCAGCCGAATCCCCGAGGCTGTCACGGCGATGTTGGCCGGCAGTTCACTCGCAGTATCCGGCCTTTTGCTTCAGACAGCGTTCAGGAATCCGCTTGCTGGGCCTACGATACTTGGTGTCAGTTCGGGAGCAAGTCTTGGAGTGGCATTGGTGATGCTTCTACTCGGAGGTAGCATTACAATCGGAAGTTCTGTCATGGGGGGATATTTTGCAGTCGTGGGGGGAGCCCTGTTGGGAAGTTTTCTGATAATGGGACTCCTGATAATTCTCTCCACATTCATCCGAAGTGACATAATGCTGCTGATTGTAGGGATAATGATAGGGTATCTCACCTCATCGATAGTGACATTGCTGTCGTCACTTTCAGATGCACAGGGGATAAGGTCGTTTGTGATGTGGGGAATGGGTACGTTCAGCGAAGTCGGCCTCACCCAACTCCCATTCTTTTCCCTATGCTGCCTTATAGGGTTGGGAATGTCGGTATTATTGTCAAAACCGTTGAATCTGCTATTGCTCGGTGAGAATTATGCCCGTAATCTCGGGGTAAACATAAAGGTGGTGAGGAATATGCTCCTTCTCTCTACAGGATTGCTCACGGCAATAGTCACCGCATTCTGCGGCCCGATAGGATTCATAGGGATAAGTGTGCCACATATTTCAAGACTGGTGTTCAGGATTGACGATCATTTCATCCTTATTCCGGCATCCATGTTCTCAGGTGCCATAATGGGTCTTGCATGCAGTCTGTTCAGCACATTATTCTCCGGGATAGTCATACCGGTCAATGCACTAACTCCAATTATAGGTGTACCTGTCATTCTGTATGTAATCCTAAGGAGATAATGGCTTAAAATTTGTAAATTTATTTTGTCGTAGGAATATATTATTAAATAATGTTAAATGTTGGGTAATTTTATATGTTTTATAACATATTTTGAAAAATAAATTGTAATTTTGCAATGAGTTTTTCATGGTATTAGATTTTAAGGTTAACAGAAGATTGGTTGTCGGGATGACAATCAATTTTTTTTGCTCAATAGCGAAATGATTTTATAATTTCCGAGGTCGCTCCATCGGCCTTAAGTTCTCCGTCAGAAAGAAGAATCGCACGGGGACATAATTCCTTTGCGAGGGAGAAATCGTGGGTTGCTATAATCACAGTATGTGAAAACGATTTGAGGAGATTTATAAGATTCCGGCGAGCCAACGGGTCAAGATTGGCTGAAGGCTCGTCAAGGACGAGGATATCAGGCTCCATAGACAGCACGGCAGCGATCGCCGCACTCCTGCGTTGACCACCCGATAACTGAAAAGCGGCTTTGCCGGCGACATCACTCAAACCGACTTCTTCCAATGCAGATTCAGTGCGCCTTTTGACCTCGTTTTCCGGCAGCCCCATGTTTCTCGGACCAAAAGCGACATCATCGAAGATGGTAGGCATGAAAAGCATATCGTCGGGGTTCTGAAACACCATTCCTACACTTCTGCGTATTATTTTCAAGGTTTGGCGGGAGAGGGGTACATCACCTATATTCACTTCACCGGCCGAGGGCATCAGGAGTCCGTTGGTCTGTAGAAGGAGGGTTGACTTTCCGGAACCGTTAAGACCGAGCAAAGCAACTTTCTCACCGTGTGTGACAGTGAATGAAATATTTTTCAGCGCCCGATGACCATCGGGATATGTGAAGGATACATCAGAGAATTTTATGAAATGATGACTCATATAAAAAATATTTACATACGGTGAGAAAATTGAAGGAAAAGGCGGGAAAGATCGTAAAAGCGGAGAAAGGCTATTGCCGCAACCCAACCTATTGCCCAAAGCCAGGATGAAATGGTCCATTTGAGGTGAGATCCGAGCGGAAGGACCCCTTCAAAACCTCTCGCTTTCATCGCTTGGTGTATGCGTTTTGCTCTATTGGTGGAGCGTATCATAAGGAGTCCGACAAAACGTGCCCATTCCTTGATGGGGTAGTTGCTTCTCCCATATCCTCTCGCCTCCCTCGCTCTTTTCATGACGATTGCCTCCCCGGCGATAATTATGATATACCTATAAGTCAAAAGCATCTGTGTGGTCAATATGGATGGTATTCCCAATCGGGAAAAGGAGTTGAACACATTGATGAGACCTGTATTCATAATAAGTATTATCAAAGCTTGGAATGACAGAAGTCCCCTTAAAATAATTGACACAAGACTCAGCCAACCTTTACTTATAACCATGCCTTGATATACGAAAGCAGTCTCAGTGTCTAAAATAGGATTGAATATGCCGATAACGACAACAAGAGGGAGAATCCAAAGAGATCTCAACAGAACTTTCAGGAACCCGATGCCGGTTATTTCCGAGGCCATGATAGGATAGGCGCCCAGCCATATTAATTTTTGAGGCTGAAATATAGGAATGGTAAGGACGGCAACAAGATAAATAATCGTGACGAGAAGCATTGCGGGCGCGGCAGTAAAAGCGCTACCGGCCATGCCTTCGTTTCTTATCTTCAGATATATTCTTTCTAAATCCACTTATTTCAAATGAGTTCAAGAGTCTTTCAAATGAGTTCAGGAGTCGAAATATTTCCTTTTCCTATTTCTGAAAAGGATTGCGCAGATTCCCCACAACAGAGACATCACGATAAGGCCTCCGAATATTCCGGCAAGAGTAGAGTCATAATCGGGCATCAAAGCTGTAGGGGGTGCTACCGCTTCCTCAAGTTCAGGGTTTCCGGTGATTTTTTCTATCGACCATTCAAGGCCGTCGGGGTTTTCCGAAGCCAACCATGTGAATCCTGTGGCCATTATAAGGGCTGCAATTCCAAACCCGATGATAATTTTCTTAAAATTCTTATTGCCTGATTTCGGCCCACGCCTCTCGGAAGAGGGGGAGGAATAGAGGAGGGTAGGCTGATACGAGTCCACGAAACAAAGTATCGCTGCGGTTGCAATTCCTTCACAAAGTCCTATAGCAAGGTGAATTGCCGTCATCATTCCAAGGAATGTTGCGGTTGACAATGCCGTGACTCCCGAAAGTTCAGTCTCAAGCGTCACGAGCACCGCTCCTACCTCGAGGCTGAAAACAGAAGCCACAATGGACGCTGCTATGAGGCGTGTTCTCGTCATTTTGCTTCCCGCTATAGGTCTGAAAACGAGAGGGTATGCAAGGAGGCAACTTACGGCCGCCATATTTATCAAGTTGCATCCGAGAGCCAGGAGACCACCATCGGCAAAAATTAGGCACTGAATGATCAGCACCGAGGATAGGGTTATGAATGCAGCCCAAGGGCCCAAAATAGCAGATAGGAGTATGCCACCGATGATATGTCCGCTTGACCCCGTACCCGGGATTGCGAAATTGATCATCTGTGCAGCAAATACGAAGGCACCCATCACTCCCATAAGGGGGACAATATCTTCCCTACCGTATTCCTTGACTTTCTTTGAGGCTATTGAGATTAGTGCTATAGCCGCCACACCGGCTGTAAGGGCTACGGGGGGCGACACAAGCGCGTCAGCCATGTGCATGGTTAAAAATTTTTAGGTTAATATAGAGAATACCGTCTTTTCAGAGACATGGGGGTGAGGAGAATTTGTCGGCAGTGTTAAAACACCCGAATGTAAGGAAAAGTTGCGTGGTTTCACGGGTCGGGTCACTATCTCTTCTCCAGATTATGTGAAAATCTCACACAGGAAGGTATCTCGGAGTTATAATGAGTGACGTAGATTAATGTTGTCCCGTTGCGTCTCAACATTCCGTCAACGAGGGTTTTCACAATATTCTTATTTTTCGGATCGAGTCCGTGAAGGGGTTCGTCAAGCACCAGTAGTTCGGGTTGTTTAATCATAGCCCGGGCCACGAGCACAAGGCGTTGTTCTCCGGTTGAAAGATTTGAGAATAGACGGTCGGCAAGATGAGAGATTGATAATAGAGAAAGCCATCTGTCGGCAACCTCGAGCTCCTCCGGTGAAGGTTTGCGATAGCGGTTGAGAGAATTTCTCAATCCCTGCATCACAATCTCGCGCACATTTGAGCCGGATTTGAAAAAAAGCTGCATTTCAGGAGAGACGTAACCTATGGCATCCTTTATCTCCCAGATGCTCTCGCCCGATCCTCTTTTCCTGTCGAAAAGGACTATGTCGTTGGCATAACCTTGTGGATTGTCGGCACATACCATACTTAGAAGTAGGGATTTTCCTGACCCGTTTTTCCCAGTAAGGGCCCAACATTCCCCTTTGTGTATTTCCCAGTTCTCATCTCTTATAATCTCACGGTCGCCATACCTGACATGGCCATCACGAATGGCAAAAGAAACCGAGTGGGGGAGGGATGAATGGGAGGGTCTGGGGGGAATTTCAGCAATTTCAGCATCATTCACAAACTCGGTTTCCCTGATTTTAGCGATTTCATCCGAATCTATCACTAAAGATGATAGGACAAGATCTTCAAGGATGATTACACTGTCGGTAAAATCCGGGATGTCGGCAGGATCACAAAGTGCAAGGACAATGCTCTTACCCTCGTCGCGAAGTTTTTTCATTGTCACATTCAATTCCTTTCTGGAACATTCGTCAAGCCCTATATAAGGATTATCGAGGATGAGAAGATCGGGATTGTCGGTCAAAGCATTTATGATAAGGAGTTTTCTTAATTCACCGCTTGAGAGATAATTAACTTTCTTATCCTTAATATCCTTTAAGGATAGTGTGTCGCAAAGTTCATTCCAAACCGGGGAATTAATGCGTTGTCCCAGTATATCGGCAACGGTCGGCACAAGGTCATTCATTGAAGATTCCATCCGTTGAGCCATATACTGCACTTCCATGCCGCTAAGTGTATGGATATCGGAGAAAGAGAGCATCTTAATCTTAAGCCCCGGTTTTATGAAGGATAGGCGGTTTCCGTAGGCGAAACGACCCTTTTCCAGAATTGTGGCAAGAGTAGTTTTTCCGCTACCGTTCTTTCCGAGAATAACGGTCAGCCCCTTGGGGATGCCCAAATAGAGGGGATTATCGAGAACAACCTTTCCATAACCGAGTCTCCTACTGTCAAGGCGAATTATATAATCTTTTGTAATCTTTGAATCCATATTAAGAAAAGGAGAGAAATACTTATGATGAAATAATAATGCAAAGTTAATTTATTTATGTGAGGTTATGAAAATTAAAAGTATGCAAACGAATATTAAATAAAAATTTGTACATAATTTTTGTATAATAAATTTTAATTACTAAATTTGCGCGAAATTACCTGATTGATCAAGCCAATACAGAGTAGAATTTAAGATTAAGAAAAAAAATTAACTTTGACAAATGAGTCAAAGTCTTTGCCATAAAAATTAGTTTAATTAATAACGTTTAACGCATGAAACAAACCTTGAAATTTGGAGCAATTCCACTTCTGGCATTGGTTTCTTTATCCGCGTGTACAGATGATAAGTACGATCTTTCGGATATCGACACCACAACGACCATTAAGGTAAAGGATCTGGTGCTTCCTGTAAATGTAGAGCCCATTACATTTGGCGATATCATTACAATAAATGATGACGACCAGATAAAAGTGGTGGAGATCAACGGACAGAAATACTATGCAGTGAGCGAAGGAGGCACTTTCACATCGTCCGACATCACGATCGATAAATTTGTATCACCATCCCCGCAACTCCAATCGTATAAGGTACAATTCCGAGGAGTTGGCGCTCCCATCCCGAGCGGGTCAAGTGTTGAAATGCCTTTCCCGGATAAAATCATCCGCAAGGTGACCTATAAGGCGGAATCACTTGACGAAGCCATAGAGTCGGTAGACGAGATTTTTCTTGAGGGGACATCCTTCAACATTTACTTCTCGACTGATGAAATAGCAAATGCCGATCTTTCAGTCAAGAATGTAAGTCTCAAGTTGCCGGTTGGTCTTGAGGTGACTTCTGTCAAACCTGCGGGAACCTACGATGTAGAGACAGGTAGATGTGTGGTCAGCAATGTGCCTTTGAAAGGTGGTAAAGGTGCGATTGAGATAGATATCGCTTCCATAAACCTTAATGATGATGATTCTAAAATTACGGATGATCCTCATGACCTTATAATCACCACATCTATAGATATTGAGAGCGCCTCATTCCAGGTGGATGCTAAAGGAACGGGAGCGACTTTGCCTTCAAATATAGACGTTGATATTGACTATGGTCTGGATGACATGGAGATAAACGGAATCTCGGGTACGGTGAATTATGCACTTGACAACATCCACATTGATCCGGTAGACCTCAGCAACATACCTGATATATTCTCTCAGGAGGGCACGAACATAGTGCTTGACAATCCTCAGATATATTTGAATTTCAATAATCCGGTAGCCAATTACCATCTTGACTATCAAGTTGGATTGAGCCTTACTTCCGAGCGGGACAATGAAGCGCCGAAGACATTCTCTCTTGATGACGGCACGTTCAAGGTAGGATATTCCAACGGTGTGGCCGGACCGTATGATTTCTGTCTGTCGCCAAAGGCACCTCAGACTTATCTTGAAGGATTTGAGGGAGCAAAACACGTCTCCTTCTCAGATTTAGGCGAAGTGTTGAGCGGAAACGGATTGCCTAAGAAGATACAGATAACATTGCCCGATACGAGGATTTACAGTCAGTACGTGGATCATTTCAAATTGGGTGAGGAGAATAAGCTTGATGGCATGAGAGGACGTTGGGAATTTTTCGCACCCCTCGCACTCACATCTGACGGAGGAAACGATTCAAAGATCATATACAGCAAGACACAAGACGGTTGGAGTGATGAAGAGGTGGATGCAATCACAATTGAGGTGCTTCAACTGACAGCAACGGTAGACAGCGACCTGCCTGTATCGGCCACTTTGTCAGGTTATCCTATCGATATCAATGGGAACCAGATTAACGGTGCCAAATTTGAGCCGGTAGTAATACCCGCCGGAGCAAAGAATCATGAGATAGTGCTTTCCCTTACGGGTAAAGTGAGTCATCTTGACGGCATCACCTACACGGCGGAAATTACTGGCTCAAACGGAGAGGCACTTTCCCCTAATCAGAAACTTTCACTTAAGGATATCCGTGTGAAGGTTAGCGGTAACTACACAAAGGAATTCTAAAAGTCAGAAATCATGAAGACAAATATAAAGAGAAATTTGCTTGCTGCCTCATTGCTTGCACTGGCTGCGGCCGGCTCAGCTCAGACTACATATTCCGGTTATTTCCTTGAGAATTATGACTATCGTTTTCAGATGAACCCGGCTTTGGGGAATGAAAAAGGATTTGTATCCTTCCCTGTTTTGGGTAATCTCAATGTCAACGTACATGGAAGCCTGCATCTCACGGATGTGCTTTATTCGGTGGACGGGAAAACGGTGCTCTTCACCAATCCCAAAGTAGGGGAGGCCGAGGCCATGAAGAAATTCGGTGATAAAAACAAACTCGGGACAAGTGAGAAAATAGATATCGTAACGGTAGGCTTCAATGCGTTCGGCGGTTACAATGCGGTGTCGTTGAGTGCAGTTGCCAATGCAGATGTCTCGGTGCCCGGTTCATTCTTCTCCCTTGCGAAGGAGGGTATCACCAACAAGACGTATGATATAGAGAATCTTTTCGGCAATGTGAACGCTTACGCACAGATAGCGTTGAACCACTCACGCGACATAAAACCCGTTCCTGGATTGAGAGTGGGCGGTTCTTTGAAGTTCCTCATAGGCGTAGGAAGTCTTGATTTCCGATTCAACGAAGCCAAACTCATGCTTGGGCAGGATAATTGGCGAGCCTTGACCAATGCGGAGATATATGCCTCAGTAGGTGGGTTCAAGTATAAATTCGACCACAGTGATTCCACAGGTAAAGATTATGTATCGGGAGGAGAGATCGACTCATTCAAGCCTCAGGGTTTCGGTATGGCACTTGATCTTGGAGCAACCTATAAATGGAGAGACTTCACATTCTCGGCAGCCGTTCTTGACCTCGGCTTCATAAACTGGGGAAAGACTCAGAAGGCCACGACAAACGGGGTGCAGGAGATTTCGACAGATTCCTACATATTCAATGCCAATGATGATGCCGAGAACTCTTTCTCTAATGAGTGGCACCGATTTAAAGACAATCTTGCCAACCTTTATCAGATAACGGATGTAGAGGAGGTATCTTCCTATACGCGAGCGTTGGGAGCGACTTTGAATTTTGCTGGTGAATATGAACTTCCCTATTACAGGAAACTTCATTTCGGTTTGTTGAATTCGACGCACATAAATGGTAAATACACCTGGACCCAATTCCGTCTTTCAGCAAATGTTCACCCTGTGAAGTGCCTCTCGGCTGACGTGAATATGGTGCTCGGCACTTACGGGGTAGGGTTCGGCTGGTTGTTCAACCTTCATTTCCCCGGGTTCAACTTATTCATGGGTATGGATCAGACTCTGGGCAAACTCGCAAAACAGGGAGTTCCGCTGAATTCAAATGCATCATTTAACTTCGGTATCAATTTCCCATTCGCAAAGTGAAAATCTGATTAGAAAGTAATATACAGAAAAGAGACGGGCTGAATGATCAGTCCGTCTCTTTTATCATTTTATATTGATGATGTTCATAGAGTCTACGTTGGGATGTGTTGGTTTTCCGTGGTGAGGTCGTTTGACGTGGTCAAGCCAGTAAGATGGTTTCGCATAATATCGTTTTGAGTGACCTTTACGGTCGATCTCAATCCTCGGCTCCTCATCATCCTCACTGACATCGGGGGTATATTCGGCTGTTGTGCCATTATCATCAGAGAATCTGTAATAACGGTTACCCATAGAACCCTCGAGATCAAGAGTGCCGTAAAGGATTATGCTGGGGGTTCCGGAAAGATCGGATTCTGAAGAATATCCTGCAAGCCTATAAACAGGAGGGTCAATATCCATTTTGGAGTCAATCCTGAAGATAGCACCGGAGACTGTATCCATGATGCAGGCTACGGGAGTCCAGTCTTTTCTGAGGGAAGGCTCAAGAGAGGATATCTCGAGCGATTGCAGAGAATCCCGCATCTGGGTTTCCTTTTTCGACATGTAAGTGATGTCGTAAATCTTTCCTTCATCAATCCAGAAGTAGGCGCCGTTCTCAAGCGTCCAACCTCTCCAACCTTCCTGCTGCCACAGAGAGTCAGGTTTCTCCTTAACGGCTTTCTTAATGGGCTCGTCGATCATCTGAGTGTAATAATTCACCATTTCGGCTGAATCTTTCACATCAGGGAGAGGGTAGGGGCGTTCGATAGGATAGGTTACCGCAGATGCAAATTGAGAAGGCGACTCATTTTCTATAGCCTCCGCAACATTCCTTACCTCCTTAGGCAGGTCAGGACGTGTGATTTTAGTGTCCTTACTGTCGGATTTGCAACCGCAGACAGCGAGAGAGAGGGGTAGAAGAGTCAATATATAGATTGAAGTTTTCATTCTTTATAATATTCTTGAAAAGGTAAAGTATGTTATTAGGAAATTCTGCCGAATCATTTCACAAAGAGACTGTCCAACTCCTCCTGTCTCCTACGTTTCAACTGGCTGAGGGTTTTACCCCTTGATTTGGAGTGGGCAAGATACGCGCTTTCAATATTACGGTTGCCGGCCTGTAAATTCTTATAGACCGAAGATTTGGCTACTGTCCCTATTCCGCAGTTATAAGCGAGAGCAGCGAGAAGAAGACTGTCTTTTCCGAAAGAGCGGTACCGGGCACAGAGTTTTGAGAGATCGTCCCGAAGCAACTCATCGGCTTGCTCGAGAGAGAGATTTGCGCGCCGTTTATATTTGTCACCGGCGATGACCTGATGCCCGTAGCCAATCAAAGTGGGATGATTTTTGTGCAAACCCTCATATTTCTTTATTATTGTCACAGCTTTCTCAAATTCGACTGTATATACCTTATTATCTGATTTTGCCGAACCGAGGGCAAACATCGCTATTCCTGAGAGAGCAATGGCTGAGATTATCGCCCAAAGAAGTTTCCGTAGGGATCCGGAATTTGAGCATTGTGCAAAATATCCTGAAACATTCATAATCTGCTTATATAATATTACGAAGTTGTTTGAACTTCTCAAGTATTTAACACATTGCCTGAACCTAAAGTTTAAGTTATAGGACGAAGAGGGTGTCGTATTCCTCCTGACGGCGTTTCTGGAGTTGAGAGATAACCTTTCCTTTGGAGGTGCAGTAAGAGAGGTAAGAGGCCTTGATATTCCGGTTTCCGGCCATCAGACTTTTATATACTGAAGATCTTGTCGCGCCTCCTGATCCGAGATTGTAAGCGAAAACGGCCATAAAGAGACTGTCTTTTCCAAGTTGCCTGAACTCCTTGCAGAGTTTTTTAAGATCTTTTCTAAGGAGACGTTCGGCCTGGGCTTCCGAGAGATTGTCTCCCGGGCGGTATCCGTCGCCCTTTACGACGAGATGTCCATAACCAATCAACGACCCATGATTCTTATGGAGACCCTCGTATTTTTTCAAGAGTGCGATTGCTTTCTCAAAGGCAGGTGAGGATTTTGAAGAAGCCTTGGGGAATGAAGGGAGATACGAAAAGATAAGAAGAGCGATGAGCACCAAAAAGGAGCATGAAGCATTTTGAGAGAGAGAGAAAGAGGAAGATGAGTTTGACATAAGAAAAAGTTTTGATAGGATTAAAGAAAAGTGGATTAAAGGTGGGGAGAATCCCGAGAAGATCAGTGGTAGGAGAGAGGAGATAGATTTCAATGTTCTGTAACTATAACAAACGAATTTTTCCATCGGTTTAAAAAATGTCAAAATTTTTTAATAATAGTTCGTTCATGTGCCCAATTATTTTTGAATCTGGCGAGTGTATTGTTACATAAAAGACTAATCTTACATATCGGAGAAAATATTATATGCTTTAAATAAGTTATATCGAAATGAGTTATATCGAAATTAGTTATATCGGTAAGGCACACAAAATGGTTCTGATCCTCACTTATGAAACGGAAGTGATAAGTGATAAAAGTTTCTTGACGCCTACAACGGGGGAATTAAACGGGTGAAAAAGAAAGAGGAGAGTCGGCTGACTCTCCTCTTAACTTTATAGAGAATTAGAAGATATTACTTGATGAACTCTTTAGAGACTTTGTTGCCGCGAACCACGATATAGATACCGTTGGAAGGATTGGCAACTCTTGCACCCTGGAGGTTGTAGTAAACAGGCTCAACGTCTGATTCCACATTCTCAACCGGGAGAGACTCTACAGCAGAAGTAGCTTTCAATTTACCGATACGGGCAGGAGCGTAAGTGATGACATCCTCATCTTCTTTCTCGAGGCTTGAGGAGGGATCCTGAGAATAAGATCCGTTTACGTTGTCGAAGAAACTCGGATCGTAAGGAGTACCGCCAACAGGGCTTGTGCCGTACTTGTCGAGATACATGAAACCGATACCGTGGTTTTGGATGTAATCAGCGGTCACACCGAGGAGAGAAAGAGGAAGTTTGAACTCATAGAATGTGTGAGCTTTGTCATCAATCTCGCTGCGGAGATCCACGAAACCTTCGTTGCCTTTGAGCAGTTCAGGATCATAAGAGAAGTCGCTCTGGCCCCAGACATGCTCGATAGAGGGATGGAGACCGTCGGTATACCCCCAGAAACCTGAAGGAACTGTCTTGCAATAAGCAGCATCGTAAGAAGCGTGACCGTCGGCAGTCGGGATAAAGAAGCCGGGAGTTCCAACACCGGGCTTGGTAGAGCACATCAGCACAGCGTCAACGCCATTGTTGAACTTAGCGCCTTTTGCACCTTCATTCCAGATCGGACCAGCGCCGTTGATGTATCCATCGAAACTCTTTTCAGGATCAAGGTCGAAGGCGAGAACCATGTGGCCATCCATATTGTATGGTTTGGACTCACCCGGCTGCTTCCCTTCACCGTAGAGATCCCAAATCGTATAAACGAACTGGATACCGAGATAAAGGTTGTCATTATCGTAAGCAGCGTAGATAGCGTAAGAGTCAACTATAGGACGTTCGTGAACACCCTTGAAAGCCTGACAAACGTCGCGAGCCACACCCTGAGCGATAAGATCGGAAGCACTCCAGTTGGAGAACGCATTTGTTGCGGGATGACCTGTTACGTTAACCGTCCTGCGGGTACCGACCTGACCGTTGGGATTCACCTTATAGTAATCTGTGATAAGGTTGTCGCCACTCGGGCCGGGAGTCGGCTCGGGATCGTCATTGCTCCTCTTAGTGTAGGTGAATGACTGTGCATTCTCTTCACCGTCAGCTGTAACTGCGAGAGTCTTGATTGTAGTAGTCTCGACCACTGCAATCGGGCTAACATACTTGGTAGAAGAAGTAGTCGGGTTGCTACCGTCGATTGTATAGTAGATTGTAGCCTCGGGAGAAACGGTAAGAGTCACATTGAGGTAATCTGCTGTGAAGGTAGTGCCACCGGCGGGATTAGCAGTAACTACAGGTTTTACAGGTGTCGGAATGGGATCGTTGCCTGCATTTACAACAGTAAGAGTCAAAGCAGAGGGATCGAAAGTGAAATCGTAAGAACCTGCGGGGAGTGTCCAAGAAAGACAACCAGAGGCATCGACGCCATTAGCATATTTCACCACAGAAGCGGGAGAACCGAGAGTGATAGCCTCACCTTCAGTGGCAGCACCGTAGCGGTTGGCGGTCATGTTCAGTGTATCCCAATCTGCTGCGAGAGCATCTGTAATGTTGAAATAGCAAGAGGTCTCCTCAGCGGCAGCAGAGAGTTTCACGTTTTTCGCTACGAAAGCGTTGCCTTCAGCCGTCATAGCCGCACCGTTGTCAGTAGTCCACTGAGCACCCTCGATGTTACCGAGGATGTAGTAAGAACCTTCGGGTGTGGGACCGGGAGTAGGACCGGGGTTGGGGTTCGGGTCGCTGCTGAGAGAATAAGTACCATCCTGGTGATAGGTGTTCTTATCAGCGTAAACGAGGTCGCCACCACCGATCTTCTCGCCACCATTCTCAGAAATGATAACCTGTTCGGGAAGGTCTTTACCAGCGGGGAGTTCCCAATACCACTTGCCATCCTTCTTAGTCATTGCATCACCGGGCCATGCTCCGTTTGCATTGCAGTTGGCAGTAGATGTCCAAGCCCAAACAGTAGGAGTTGAGAATGTGCCGTCATAGTAGATATAGTGAGCATCACCGGGAGTCGGATCGGGAGTCGGAACCGGATCAGGATTCGGGTTGGGGTTGGGGTTATTTCCGTTATCGAACTTAACGGCAATTGATGTAGCGCCGTTATTATCCATCACGTAGGCTCCTGTGTAATCGAGATCGGCTGTCTTATCGCCATCACCGTTAGTGGCAAAGATTACGTTGGTAGTACCTTCGGGCACTTTGAATACTTTATATGTATTTCCATCCGAACCCACAGCTGTGGCCATTGTCTCACCGGGCCATTCCGGTTTTGAAGCGCCACCCCAATAGTAAACTTTTTCCAACGAACCGTTGTAGGCGAGGTTATAGTCGCCGGTTATAGTCAAAGTGCCGGGTGTCGGAGTAGGAGTCGGTCCGGGAGTCGGATCCGGATCGGGAGTGGGATTCGGGTCGGGATTAGAACCGGCATTCACAACCACGAGAGTGAGCGCAGCGGGGTTGAATGTGAAATCGTAAGTGCCGGCAGGAATTGCCCAAGAGAGGCAACCTGATGCATCGACCCCATTTGCATATTTCACTACCGGGGTTGAGGCACCGAGTGTGATGGTCACACCTTCAGTAGCCGCACCGTAGCGGTTGGCGGTCATGTTCAGTTCATCCCAGTCTGCGCCGAGGGCATCGGTGATATTGAAATAGCAAGCAGTCTCACCGGCTGCCGCCGAGAGTTTCACACCTTTAGCCACATAGTTAGAACCGTCGGAAGTGAGAGTTGCGCCACCGGTAGTAGTCCACTGCGCACCGTCAATATTGCCGAGGATGTAGTAAGAACCGGCCGGTG
Source organism: uncultured Porphyromonadaceae bacterium (assembly GCA_947175265.1). Lineage (GTDB taxonomy): Bacteria > Bacteroidota > Bacteroidia > Bacteroidales > Muribaculaceae > Lepagella. Next base: position 119,515 of record CAMWMD010000001.1, read on the forward strand.
TGGGGTCAGGTGTTGGACCGGGAGTCGGATCCGGAGTGGGGGATGGAGTAACGCCGTCAGCATAGATGACAGCGATACCGCTTGAACCGACATTACCGCTAATAGTTGAGGCAGTAACAGTAAAAGTACCACCGTTAACGCGGTCTTTGTAAGTTCCGGCAGGGCAATATCCACCACCGTTTGTGATGCTGACATTTCCGCTACCCTTCATAACGATAACTGCACCGCCATCCTTACGTGTTATAGAGCAAGCATTACCGTTGCTCTCGAACCAATCAGCCTTACCTACCATTGTATTGCGGAATTTATTGACCTCCGCGATATGTTTAGCGGTGAATGCTGTGGATCCCTTTCCAACCTTGATGTTGCTGAATCCTTTTGTATTCGGGCGAGAAAGATAGAGAGCAGTCGCTCCGTTTCGGCATGCGTATGCAGCGTAAGCACGGTCGATAGTAGCCTGATCTACGTTCTGGCTCCATTCATCGTTGGAATAAGTGTCATGGCTTTCTGCCCAATAAACCACCTTATCGCCAAGACCGTAGTTTACATCCCATGATCCACCGTGACCACCTGGGATGCCGCCGTTGCTCTTGGCAGCATAATTACAGTATTCATTGTCAGTTACGGACATATATTGACCGTACTCCTTAATAATAGCCGGGTTAGGACCGGGATTATCGAGGATCTCACCGTAGTGCCACATTCCGGGAACTGAAGTAACCGTAGACCAGAAATTGCAACCTTCCGAGGGGAGACCGATGTGCTTGGCAGCATCCCAGCGGCAACCGCTGACGCCGAGCGACTTGAGTTTCTCGACGTAAGCCTTGCCTCTTGCGGCAACCTCTGCGCTTTCTGAATTCACATCCTTGTAGTCGCCCAAATTACCGTGTGTGATAGAATTACGGTCGCCATAATTTATGCCACCATAGTCGCGCTGTCTTCCGTTGGAATCCCACCAAGTATCGTGATAACCGGCAGTTTTATCAACGTGGTTAGCAACCACGTCGACAATCACCTTAATGCCATATTCCTTGGCAGCCGCGCAGAGATCCTTCAGATCCTGCTCGGAACAATAAGCGGAAGGTTTGAAAGCGAGGTCGTAAGGACGGTAAAGGTCGTGCCACGGAGAGCCGATACCTACGTCCGGGCGCTGCAGGGGAGAAAGCTGGACAGTGCCGAAACCGGCAGCTGCAATCTGCGGCAAAGCGGCTTTCACTTCCTTAGCAGGCCAGTTGAAGCAGTGGAGTATGTTGCCTTGCTGTATCGTGGCCGGGAGACCGTAGTCAGCACCCCACGCCGCGGGAATGGCCCATAACCCCAGAAGCAAACTGTAGAGAAGTTTTTTCTTCATGATGAGATTATTTAATTAAACAAAGATAATTCAACAGAAATCATCAGCAAATGTTGATGAAGAACATGTAAGAATTGGTATAAGTCGTCCTAAAAACAAGATTACCCTACCTAAAGCTATAGTTTGTCGCAAAATTACAACTTCTTTAAGATAAATGTGTAATAAAAAAATATGTTATAAAACATGTTTTTATGAAAATAACTATTTTTATGGGATAAAAATCAATATTCCTTGCAAAAGTCGGGCGAAATATAATACTGATAACCAATATTTGGGATTTTCGGGTGATTATCACTCTTACGAGGGAGGGGCCAATTATCTGATTTAGGAGAATTGAGGGTGGCGAAATCGTTTCAGGGGTGGAACGTTTTGCAGGATAAGGAGGAGATTGTAACGTGTTAAGGGATAGTTGGTAATGGGAGGATTTTTCGGGAAATAATCTTAAAAATTTGTTAAAATCGTTCCGTTCCAAAAATAAAAAAAACGAATTTTGGCGAGACCCTGTGAAATTTAGAACAATTTCTGAGGTTGCCGAAATGTTTAGGTGGTATGTAATGAAGTCGAAAAAATATCACTAAAGAAATAGTTTCTAAAACTTCTTCTTTTTGACCACAACCCAACTTGAAAGACTTCATTTTAGAGAACATCCCAACTTAAAGTGCAAAGAAAGGTAAAGGAAATAACAATGTAGGCTTATTCTACAAAACAGGATATTAATGAAGTACACCTTAATTATTAAAGGGACACTAATTATTAAAGGGACACTCCTCAAATATCAATAAGACTCTCCTTAGTAATTGAGACTCCAACAGTAATAAGGTGTGGAGTATGGAGATGTATAATGAGGAATGGAATGAACAATAATGAAAAGAGACGTGTTTGGAAGTATATGTTCAATCCTCTAAATTCAAAATTATGAAAAAACTTCTGTTGATACTCGCAATGTTGGTAGGAATCGGCGTCGGCACGTACGCAAGGGATAACTACGCCCATGATGCATCCGTCTTACCACAGGCTGCCAAGGTGACCATATCCAAGAATTTCAAGGCAAATGTCAGTCTTGTAAAAATAGACAAGACACTCGGACAAATTAAGGAGTATGAGGTGATACTGACAGACGGCACTGAAATAACCTTCGACAGTAAAGGAAATTGGGAGAATGTAGAGACCTCAGTGAAAAAGTCAGTTCCGTCAGGATTCATACCAAAGGGAGTGTCTGATTATGTGAAGAAACATCATTCCGGAGCAAGAATCGTAGGAATAGAGAAGGAACGAAACGGATACGAAGTAGAATTGTCAAACGGAATCGATATGAAATTTGACAAAGAAGGCAATTTCCAGCGATACGATGATTGAGCATAAGCAACGTAACACTGATAAAAGGGAAGATTCATTCAAGGGTCTTCCCTTATTTTTTGTTTTACAAAGCAAATTTGCATAATATCATATTATTACTTAAATTTGCGATTAGAAGTGAAAACTGATGGAGGTACCGACATCGGATTACGGGAGTAGTTCTCCTTATCGGAATCATCTGTTTGCAGACTTTACTTAAATAAGAAACCTACAAAACTTACCTAATATGAAACAAGTTGTGTTAGCAGCGGCGGCAATAGTGACCGGTCTATGCGCATTTGGACAGTCAAAAGTATATATGACAAAAGATATCAGTCCGGAATCCTTAGTGAAAATATATAAGGCTTTGGGGAGACCGGCGGATAATCATCGGGTCGCAGTAAAGATAAGTACCGGAGAGTCGGGTAATCCTAATTATCTGAGTCCTGAATTGATTAAGGATCTCGTTCAGGAGGTGAACGGAACGATTGTGGAATGCAACACCGCCTACAACGGCAAGCGGAACACTTTCGACGCCCACTGGCAGACCGTCAAGGAACATGGATTCGATTCCATCGCTCCCGTGGATCTCATGGACGAGGAGGGGGATATGAAGATTCCTGTGAAGGACCGCCGCCATATAAAATATGATATCGTGGGGAGTCATCTTCCACGCTACGACTACATGGTAAACCTGGCCCACTTCAAAGGGCATGCGATGGGTGGCTTCGGTGGAGTATTGAAAAACGCGAGTATAGGTGTCGCGTCAGCCGATGGTAAAGCGTATATCCATTCCGCAGGGAAACATGACAAGGTAGAAGGTCTGTGGGATAATATCGCGCAGCAGGATCTGTTTCTTGAGTCAATGGCCTCGGCAGCCCAGGGTGTGCACGACTATTTCGGAGATAATATCATTTACATCAATGTCATGAACAATATGTCGGTTGACTGTGATTGTGCGGCTCATCCCTCGGAAGTGCTGCTTAAGGATTACGGCATCCTTGCCTCAACCGACCCTGTCGCTCTCGACAAGGCATGCGTTGATATAATTTTCAATATGCAGCCGGGAGAGGGGAATGACAACAAACCGCTTATAGAGAGAATAAACAGCCGCCACGGTACCCACACCATAGACCATGCTGCGGCCATAGGTCTCGGTTCTCTTGAGTATGAGATAGTCGATATAGATAAATGATGGAAGAGCTACCCCGCATCATCAACCATTTCACTGACGATGATCTTTATAAGTTCACCATGTGCTGCGCGGTGATAGATAATTTTCCGCGCACACAGGTGAAGTATAAATTTACGGATAGGGATAACACCGTTTATCCTCCGGGATTCGCTGATGAACTCCGCAAACAGATAAAGTATCTGGAGACGCTGCGAATCACTGAGGAGGAGACGGAGTTTATGAGGCGCAAGTGCAGTTTCATACCAGAATGGTTCTGCTCGTATCTGAAGGGTTTCAGGTATGACAGCCGTTGGGTTAAGGTAGAACAGGATGAGGAGGGTCATCTCACGGTAGAATTTGAAGGAAACTGGAGCCACACGATTCTGCTTGAGGTGAAAGTTCTTGCCATCATCTCCGAACTATATTATATCATGACAGGGGAGAGTGCGTCCTTAGATTATGAGGATTGCTACAGGAGATCATGGGATAAGGCAGAAAGGCTGATAAGGGGTGGATGTATGTTCAGTGATTTCGGCACACGGAGGAGAGCGTCGTTCAAGTCGCAGGAAACGGTGGTCAGAGCCATGTCGAAATGCAACAAATCGGTAAAGGGCCCCGGGCGGTTTACGGGTACAAGCAACGTGTATCTTGCCATGAAGTATGATCTGATGCCGATAGGGACTATGGCACATGAGTTTGTCTGCGCGATAGCGGGGATGTACGGACCTCAGATGTCGAATCATTTGGCAATGGATGCGTGGAGCCGAACTTACAGAGGGGCGTTGGGCACTTTCTTGTATGACACATACGGATGGAGGATTTTCAGTCTGAATTTCTCTGAGGATTACGCCAATATGTTCAAAGGTCTTCGTGTTGACAGCGGGGATAATTATGAGCAACTTGACAATATAGTGGGGAAATACAGGAGCCTGAATATTGATCCGGCAACGAAACAGGTGGTGTTCAGTAACGGACTGAATGTGGATGAGGCATTGAAGATCCGTAGATATGCAAGCGGGAAATGTCTACCTTCGTTCGGAATCGGCACACATTTCACCAATGATTTCCCGGGAATCACACCGCGCAACATTGTGGTGAAACTTCTTGCTGTGAAGATAACCGAGTCATGGCCATTCTACTGCGACACCTGCAAACTTAGTGAGGATCACGGAAAATATACGGGGAATAAGGCAACCGTAGAAAGATTTCTCGAAGCATTACATCTTAAGGGTTAATTCAGATGCAAAGTTCAGAGGGAAATAGTGACCGGATGGTCGGAGGAAGAAGGGGAATATCACAAAAATCTCGGTATGGGTTTAGACTCATACCGAGATTTTTGTATAAGTTTCGGTGATTATTGGTAAGTGTTTGTGAAGAATAGTGGATTTAAAAATCACATTTACGGATTCTCCGGTTCGTAACCCTCGTAATAGTAGGATTGCTCAATACCATGAAATATTATATCTCGATCGGAGGTATCAACACTAAGGGCATCATTTAGCAAAACCCGAAGTTCAAGGTCGTTGACAGGACTTCGCTCCATTGCCATCATATAATCTTGGCGACTGATTTTTCGCCAGTCAACAACCTTTCCAAGTGTCCTCTTGAGCATCATATCAAGCCAGATGCGAGTTGCCCTACCATTTCCTTCCATAAAAGGATGAGCAATATTCATCTCCACATATTTTGCAACAATGTGTTCAAAATTATCTTCGGGCATTTTTTCAATGGCCTGAAGCGCCGGCAAGAGATATAGGGAATTTGCGAACCGAAATCCACCCTTTGAAATATTGAGTGTACGGATTTGTCCGGCAAACTGATATAGTCCGGCGAAGAGATTGAAATGAATATCCTGCAATCCCTTTGTAGAGCCAACCTCTATTTCGTCAATCCTGCCCGATGAGAAAAGTGATTTAGCCTTATCAAGGCTTTGACGGTCTATTTCATTTTGTGTCAATTTCATGTCTCGTAATTTGGGTTTATTTGGAGTGGGAGAAAGGATCGTCAAAGGGGAGGCGATCGTAAATCGTAAAGTTACAAATAAAAATTTAGATTACAATCGGGAGCGGCAAAATTTAGGGTAGATGGGAGAGGTAAGACGGGGGAGGGGGCATTATCTCCACCACTTGGAGAATATGAGGCGGGCGAGGAATATTGTTCCACGGAAGATAAGTTCCACGCACATTGCAATCCAGACACCTTTCAATCCCATCGTCGAGGCCATCCACCAAGCGAGAGGCACCCTTACCGCCCAAATGCTACCGAGATTCATGAACGCGGGAAGTTTGGTATGGCCGACACCCACGAAAGCGCCATAAGCCACAATAGAGGCGGCAAACATGGGTTCTGCCCATGCCTCAATGCGAAGCACCTCGGCACCGAGAGTGCTTATAGAGGTCACCGGAGTTATGAGTCGCATAATTTCATCGGCAAAGATGTAAAGGAGAACACCCATACCGGTCATCACCGCCATGCCAATCCCTACGGCCATGAAACCGAATTTGCGTGTAAGTCTGTGCCGCCCGGCTCCGTGACATTGACCCGTGAGGGCAGTGGCAGCATCGCCGATACCATAACCGGGCATATAACAAAGACTCTCAGCCGTGACAGCAAAAGCGTTGGCGGCAATGGCCACGACTCCGAGGGGGGCGACAATCATAGTTATGGCAATCTGGGCACCACAGATAACGGCGTGCTCCACCGTCATAGGAACGGATATGCCGACCGCGTTCTTTGTCACTGTTCCGGTAAGTCTCCACGGACCGGGATTTCCTGTCAGTTTGATTTCAGGTTGTTTTCTCCAGGCAAACCATAACATGAAAGAAGCACAGACGGCCTCTGCTCCGACAGTGCCCAGAGCAGCCCCCAAGACTCCCAATCCGGCACCGGGAATAAAGAATTCCAGCCCTTCAATCTCATAAATACGCGACGGGAAAATCAGAAGGAAATTAAAGAGGCAGTCGAGCACACACATCAAACCGCTGAGGATGCTCGGAATCTTCATATTTCCCGCGCATCTCAGCATACCCCCGGCAAGATAATTCATAGTCAGGAGGGGGAGAGCCGCTACAAAGACCACGAAATAAAGGGAAGCCTTGCCGCAAATCTCCTCTTCACCACCCAGCCAATAGGGGAGCCGCCATGAAATTGCGACACCGAGGAGGGCTATTGTTATGCTGAAAATGAGGGAGGCTATAATGCCTTGCCTGAATATATCTCTCGCGCCGGAGGGATCGTTGGCACCAACCTTATGAGCAAGTTGGACGGAATAACCGGAGGTCATGGCAGAACATATTCCCCAGAAAAGCCAAAGGCTTGTGGATACAAGACCTATGGCAGCGGAGTCGTCGGCACCAAGCCGCCCCACCATAGAAGCATCAATATACTGCATCGCGATACTTGACAATTGGGCAAGCATCGCGGGGAAGGAGAGAGCAAAAACGAGACTGAGCCGCTGTCGCCAAGACAACGGCTTCCCTTCACGGATAAACTTTATGTCGGTAGTCACAACATCTACTTTAGTGAATTCTTCATCCTCCTAAGGGCTTCCGCGAGACGAATCCGGGATGTGGCATAATTAATGCGGATAAAGTCTTTGGCTCCATATCCGCCACCGGAACTAACCTTTACTTTAGCCTCCTCCAGAAGAATCTTTTCGACCATGTCACCGTCAAGGCCGGATCGCGACACATCGATCCAAGCGAGATATGTAGCCTGAGAATCGCAAATTTCCCAATCGGGGAAACTGTGTGTCAGTTCATCGATAAGCATCTTTCTGTTATCCTCCAGATATTGCTTGAGAGATGATAGCCAAAGTTCCCCTTTGTCATAAGCGGCAATCAATCCAACCACCCCGAAAGGATTCACATCGCAGACCTCGTTATCATTTATGGCGCGATCGATGGCATAACGGTCGGATGGGAGCGGTGCAATTATGTTGGCAATCTGCAAACCGGCGGTATTGAAGGCTTTGCTTGGAGAGCAACAGATAATGGCAGTGGGGTCAACGGAAGCGAAAGGGGTGTACTCATAGCCGGGATGCGTCAACTCACAATGTATCTCGTCACTAACAATCTTGACAGAATGGCGAGAGCAAATGTCGCGAATTTCCTCAAGTTCCTTACGGGTCCAAACCCTACCGGTAGGATTATGAGGATTGCACAGGATAAGAAGTTTGTTGCGAGGGTCGGCAGCCAAACGTTCCAAATCCTCAAACTCTATATCATAGGTGAATGTGGAATCCTTTTCTATCCTTACGAGGGGATTGTCGAATTGACGGCAACCATTGTTCCTAATCGATGAGAAGAAACAATTATAGGCGGGAGTCTGGAGTATCACGCCATCGCCCGGATGGGTGAAGGCCTTAATTATAGCAGATATGGCAGGCACTACGCCCGACGTGACAATCACTTGGTCAGGAATAATTCTCCAACCATGTCTCCTCAGGAACCATGATGAAAGAGCCCGATAATATTCGGAGGGGATATCCACATAACCGAAAATGCCGGATTTCACTCTCTCCTCCAAAGCAGCGGTGATTTCCGGTGCAGTGCGGAAATCCATATCGGCAACCCAGAGAGGAATGACATCGGGATTGTCTATAGTATCCCACTTGAGTGAGGCAGTGCCTCGCCGCAGGGTAAGTTCGTCAAAATCAAAGAGAGCCATCTGAAATAATTTCTACCGGATCAATAGCCTTTGAGTTGGCGTCAGTTATGAGTTCGCCAAGAGATTTCACCTTAATGAATCCTGCTTTCGGATTCTTTATGCTTGTCACGTCAGAGAGGATAGTGGCGCAGACCTCACTGTCTTCAAAGGCGAGATCGCAGTCAGGAGCAAATTCGCAATCCTCAAGTATGAGATCACGCGCATAACACAGGGGTTGTGTACCCGAAATCCTGCATCTTACGAGTCTGAGGCGTTTGGAATGCCAGCCAAGGTATTCACCGGAAATTTCAGAATCAAAGACAGAGACATTCTCTGTTCCCCAGAAGGCATCCTTAGAGTGAATCTTCGCATTTCGGATCTCAACGTCACGGCAATATTGGAAAGAATAGTTACCTTCCTGATACCAACCATCAATACTGATGTTGTGGGAGTGCATTAAAAGATAGTCAGCGCGGCGGATATCCACATTCTTGGCCTCGATGTTGGAACAGTGCCAGAGGGTTTCCTCACCATCCGGGATAGTCACATTATTAAGCCTAATACCATCCATTTCCCTGAACATCTTGGGCGCCTCCACCTTGGTGTCGATCATCACGAGATTTCTTGAATACCAGAGTGCAGCCCTGGCACCGGGAGAGAAGAGACAGTCGGAAATTCTGAATCCGTCCACATGCCAGAAAGGGTATTTCCCTTCAAAGCGGCAATTCACCGCTTCCACATTAGCACAACATTTGAGAGCGGACTCACCGGTATGAATCACAACATTTTCCAATTTTATATTTCTTGCGGCGAAGAGGGGACGTTCACCACCGAATTCACAGTCTTTAATAATTTCCATAGCATAAAATTTTACCTTAAAACTACGTTATGCAAAATTACAAAAAATATAAACCGCAGACCAACCAAAATAATTGAAATGTCAACCAGTTCTTTGGATTAACCAAAGGTGAATCTACCCAAGGAAGATATGAGTAATCAGAAGAACCATTCCGGCTCTTTCCTTTCGGAATTATCTTTAATAAATTTCCATCCGGCTACCTTATAGAGTATGCCACCAAGATGACGGGCGTCGTGAGGGCAGACGTTGATGCAACGGCAACAGGTGATGCAGATATCAGTGTCAGTCTTCAGAGGATTCTGCTCGGGGATAGCCTGAGTGGGACATTCCTTAACACAGACTCCGCATTTCGTACATTTAGATTTTACCGTTAGGGGGTGGAGGGGTACGCTTCCCGGTTTTTTATAGGGACGATTACCTTTGACTTTGGAAATATCAAGGCGGGTTCCCTTTTTGAGCACCTTATCCATGGCAACAGTAAAATCATGAATCTTGTCGTCGTCGAGACGGTCGGGGCGACCCTTGGCGACTTCGGGGAAGATGCAATGCTGAGCAACGAAGGCGGCGGCCGCCACAATCTTGAAACCTTTATGGGAGATGATATCACAAAGTTCGAGCAGCGCGTCGTCGTAATCACGGTTACCATAGACAACGATAACAATTGCCTTCTGACCGTTACCCTTCAGGTGGCGGAGGCGGCTTATGGCAAGTGGGGGAATGCGACCGGCATAAACAGGGCAAGTGACAAGCACGAGATCACCTTCATTGAGAGTGATGTTCCGTTTCTCGTAAACTGTCAGGTTATATGATTCGGATATTCCCTCAAGATCGGCAGCAATTTTTTCGGCAATTTGTTGAGATGTGCCTGAAGGGCTAAAAAAAATGTTTCTGATCATTACAAAAAAATAAAAAAGAAGATGGAGGAGGGCTCCCTTCACACAGATAATGAGCCTATCCCGAGGTGGTCAAAGTCAATTTTTGACTGAACATATATTGCAAAATTAATAAAATGCCTTTAAGTAGCCAAATAAAAATGGAATTATGATAAAGGGGAAAGGTAGACGGTCTCGGAAAAGTATTCATCGGGGAAAACATTTATTAGTTCTCTTTAAGCAATTGTAATAAACCAAGACGAAGCCGGTTTGTTTTATAATAAAAAGATTAGAAACAGTTATAAAATAAAGATTATGAAAAAAATATTGAGATTCTTACCGCTTGTTCTCATAGTTCTCGTAGGGATGGGATTAAGCAGTTGCAGCGATGATGATGATGAAAAGACCATCACGGAGACAGAACTTCCGGGAGTGGCTAAGAATTTCATCAGGCAGTATTTCCCGGATGCGACAATACGTAGTGCCCAGAAAGGGAACAATGAATATGAAGTGAAACTTTCAGACGGCACAGATATAGATTTCGATAAAGAGGGGAATTGGAAGGATGTAGATGCCGCACCGGGTCAGACTATACCTTCAGGATTCTATCCTGAGGCAATAGACAACTATATTGCGGCAAACATGAATGGAACAGGGATAAATGAGATCTCAAAAGAGGGGGCCGGCTATGACGTGCAACTTCTTACGGGAGAAGAACTGCTTTTCGGATTAGACGGCAGTTTCATAGGTTACGACGTAGATTGAAAATAATTTCCATAAAGAGAGAGAAAGGCTATCGCAAGGTAGCCTTTTTTATTTGCCTTTCCTTCAGGATAGGGAAAGATTTATTATTTTTGCAATGATTTTAGAACCTGCATCCGAGCGTTTTATGACCAGAATAGAAAGAGAGAAAAAGGTGATCCGGGAAATGGTGATGATCTATTGCAGAAGTATACACCATTCGGGAAAGGGAGAAGTATGCGGACCTTGCGAGGAGTTGATAGACTATGCCAGCAAACGCCTCGAGCGTTGTCCGAAACAGAACGACAAGAGCAGTTGCCGAATCTGTGAGATACATTGTTACGCACCCCAGCGAAAAGAGGAGATAAGGGCCGTGATGCGTTATGTGGGACCACGAATGATATTTTATCATCCTATCACCGCCATCCGTCATCTCATAGATGAATTGAGATGACTGTTATGGTTTGGCTATTTCTTATCTTTTTCTGAAATCTTTTGAATAATCCTGCGATTCCTGAAGATGATGTAAGATGCTGCCATGAGCAATGTAATAAAAAGAAGAAAAGCCAAACCTCCGAGGCAAAGAGGAATGTCGGGAGAAATACCGGTCATTATCATGGAATTTTAGTTTTCTATGGGAAGTTGTTTTGCGGTAGATTGAAGTCTGGCAGGAATCCGACCATCCATATATTTCTGCCAACCGGCAGTGAGGATAATTAAAACGAGATAAATCCAGGATGGGTCATACAGGAAAAGCACACTCCAAAGCGTATTGACTAATATATTAACAATAATCCATTTCCATAGTGCTGCCTTTTTGAAATCAAGTGAATATGAGGAGGCAGCGGCTGCTTCCTTCACCGTGCCGAGAATGCTCTCAAACAAATAGGCTCCGTATGCGACCAATGTAGAGAGCAACAAAGCCTGATGATGATTAAAAGAGGAGGAAAGATGAAAGAATGCTGCAAAACTCAATGCGGCAACCCACAAAAGTGCGTGGATTATCGCCATTACATATTTGTGGATGAATCCATTCTGACGAAGGGCCTTCTCCAAAACATTCTGTTGGTCTTTTTTCATAAAGAATAGAAAATAAAGATTATCGAAATATTTGGGATATTCTTACTTTTTATCCCGTCTTTTTTCAGTATTTCTAACTATCACGATGCTTAGTTCGTAGAGAATCCATATCGGCACAGAGACCAGGAGGAGGGTGAAAATATCTGAAGTAGGGGTAATTATAGCCGCAATGATTAAGATTATCACAATAGCGTGGCGCCTGTATTCAGACATAAAAGATGACCTTACCAATCCAATCTTTGCGAACAGCCAGGATAAAACAGGGAGTTCACAGACTATTCCGATGCATAGGCAGAGGATCAAAAGCGTAGCCATATATGAGTCTAAAGAGATCATGTTGATCACTTCGGAAGAGACCTGATAGGATACAAGGAATTGAAAGGTAACGGGGAATATTATGAAATAACTCAGGAGTATTCCCAGAAGAAACATCGCATATCCGCAAAAGATGAAGCGCGATACATATTTCCTTTCATCAGAGTACAAACCCGGAGAGAGGAAGGAGAATATCTCGTAGAGTGCATAGGGAGCAGCCAACACACATCCCACAGACATCGCTGTCTTGACATGAATGAGAAATTGCTGTGCGAGCCCGACATTTATCAGTTGCACATTTACAGGGAGAGGTTGCTCAAGTTTGAAATGGCGGCAGAAGGAATCAATCACACGGTAAGTGATGAAATTATCATCGTTGGGAGCAAGAACAAGATTGAAGATAAAATCTTTCAATACAAAAGATATGATACTAAAAACAATCCATACCGCAACTATTTTGAAAATTGCTGTACGGAGTATATCCAGGTGTCCCCAGAAGTCGGTTTTATTTTCTTTATCTGTCATCTTAAGGATTTATCGCTCCATAAATTTATCTCACTCGTAACGAGAATAATAAGAAGTTTAGACAACTTCTATAGATGAATCAAATCCTTGGCAGACTGTGGAAGAATCATTTTATTCTCAATCCGATATCAACGTGTGCGATCGTCTACATCCGCAATAAACGGAATAGACGACCGCCATCTAATAATTAACGAGAATAAAGCGCGACAATTGTATCATTCCTCATTTGCCTTAAGCCAGTCGGTGCGAACCTTATCGGGAAGGTGGATGACTTTGAAATTTGAGAAAGTGACATCGAAACCATCCCCATCGGGACATGCAGCAAACATGCCGATTTTGACGGGAGCGTTCGCCTCCATCCAAGCGTTGCGCATAAGATGATACTCATTGTCGTCGAAAGAGTAGAAGATCTCGATTGCATCAAGACGTCGCACTGCCTTTATCCAGATAAATTCGACGGGTCGGTCAAGGGCAATCACACTCCAGTCGGATGTATTGTGAGTGACAACAGTGCTGAGATTGTATTTTCCGTCCACGAATTCAATACCTGTCTTTATGTAGTTCTTATGGTCGATGCGAATCATCATGCCAGCCTGATCGAAGCGCACTTTGTAGTCGCCCTTTATTTTTACCTTTGCTTCGAACTCGCCACCATATTCAGCATAGTAAAATGGGGCGTCGTCTACAGTAAAACCATAATGGGAGATACGCCAGTAATCACTTTTCGGAGTTACGGACATCTTCAACCTGCCGTCTTCAATTTTCCAGTTGTCGGGCTCGTTGAACCAGTTCATCTTTTCAAGTGTCTGTGCCCTGAGGGAGTGAACGGAGATGAACACGAAAAGGAGCAGAAGTATTTTTTTCATAATTATAAATTTGAAGGAGAATTTGGTTTGATTTTGTCTGTTTTTTAATTTTCACCTGCAAAGTTATAATGTAATTCCATAATGGGCAATGGTTAAAAATAACCATATTATTAACGTAGAAATTCCATCTTTCGTTTGATTCGCACCGATGTGTGATATTCGTATGTTATACGACAGTAATAACCGGCTTACCGAAGAATGAGGAAAGTGCAAGAATAGGACGGAAAGCAAATGTCGCGAAGACAGGTTGCGAGGACAGGATTTTCTGCTTATGAAAGCACCCCGGAAGGATATACATACTTCCGGGGTGAAAAATTACGGACAAAAGAGAAATTATGCTTTAGCAGCTTTCTTCTGTTCCTTAGCCCAAGTATCTTTAAGCCCAATGGTCTTGTTATATACAAGTTTGCCATCTTTTGAGTCAGGGTCAACCGTATAGTAGCCTAAACGGGTAAACTGGAAATGATCTCCTACTTTGGAGTTTTCGGCACCCCAGGGTTCGATTTTCACATTATTCCTGACAATGAGGGAATTAGGATTCAGAAGATCGCGGAAATCACCTTCCTCAGCAGAGGGGTTCTCAACGGCGAAGAGTCTGTCATAATCACGGACCTCCGCTTCAACGGCGTGAGGGACGGAAACCCAATGCAGAGTACCCTTAACCTTTCTATCGGCACCGGGCAATCCGCTTCGAGTCTCAGGATCGTAGGTGGCGTATATTTCCTCAATTTCACCGTTGTCGTTCTTCTTAACTCCGGTACATTTGATAATATATGCACCCTTAAGACGTACTTCCTTATCAGGAGAAAGACGGAAAAATTTCTTAGGAGGATTTTCCATAAAATCTTCCCGTTCAATCCAAAGTTCTCTGGTGAAAGGCATGGGATGTTTCCCTTCCTCAAGATTCTCGGGATTGTTATCCATCATTATTGTCTCCTCCTTGTCTTCAGGGTAATTCGTGATGATCAATTTGACAGGATTGACCACGGCACTTATTCGTGTAGCCGTCTTATTAAGGTCTTCACGCACGGAGTGCTCAAGGAGCTCGATATGATTGAGGGCTTCAAATTTAGTGTAGCCGATTCGGTTGATGAAATCCTTAATTGATGAAGGTGTATAACCTCTGCGTCTCAGACCGCAAATAGTCGGCATTCTGGGGTCGTCCCATCCATTCACGAGATTTTCCTTAACCAGTTGTAAGAGTTTACGCTTGCTCATCACCGTATAGGTGAGATTAAGGCGGTTGAATTCAATCTGGCGAGGGCAATAATTATCATCTGCCAACTCCTTCACGAAATATTCGTAAAGGGGACGGTGAGGGACGAATTCAAGAGTACATATCGAATGAGTGACACCCTCGAAATAGTCGCTCTGACCATGCGCGAAATCATACATAGGGTAAACCTTCCATTCAGTGCCGGTACGCCAATGAGGAGTCTTAATGATACGGTACATAATGGGGTCGCGGAAGTGCATGTTGCTGTTGGCCATATCAATTTTAGCACGGAGCACCATACTTCCTTCCTCAAATTCACCTTTATTCATTCTAAGGAACAGGTCGAGGTTCTCCTCCACAGGACGATCTCTGAAAGGGGATGGGGTACCCGGAATGGTGGGAGTGCCTTTCTGGGCTGCAATCTGTACGCTTGATTGCTCATCGACGTATGCCTTTCCCTCTTTGATAAGTCTTACAGCCAGGTCAAACAACTGTGGGAAATAGTCGCTGGCATAATACAATCTGTCACCCCAGTCGTAACCAAGCCAATGAATATCCCTTTTTATAGCCTCCACATACTCAGTATCCTCTTTCTGAGGATTTGTATCATCGAAACGAAGGTTACAAGTACCGCCAAATTTCTCAGCGGCACCGAAATCCATTATGAAGGCCTTAGCATGCCCGATATGAAGGTAGCCATTGGGCTCAGGAGGGAAACGAGTGCTCAATCTACCGCCGTTTTTACCGGCAGCGAGATCGGCCTTAATTTCCTGCTCTACAAAGTTAAGGCCACCTTCCTCAACGACAGCCTCTTCAATTAATTCAGCCATAATTATATCTTTATGAATCCGCCAATATGGTGCGGAGATATTATAAACGGTATAAGAGGGGGGAGAGGTCAGTTAATAATCAGAGCATGCAATTCAGAATTACCCATGCTCATACAAACCCGGGCGAACTGCCGGATTAAAATGAGAGTAGACTTACGGGGAGTCTTACTCAAGTTATTGAAGTCAGTCCTAATTTGAGAAGAAGTAGAATCGTTTGTCATAGGCGCAGACATTTTGATAAACGAATAAACAACAAATAAAAGCAGGCGAAATATTCGACCCACGGTAATATAACGGCATTAAGAAAAGAATTATTATAAAGGGAACATAAAAAAACCGGACACGAGCCAAAACGGAGTGTCCGGTATTGTGATTGAGGAAAAAAGCTAAAAATTCATTCGAAATGCGAAAGTCAGCCGAAAGGGTATAAATATCAGAGAGTCAGAATAATGTCCTTTTCCTGAGCGATTCTTCTCAGGTTGAGGATTGCGTACCTCATTCTTCCCAACGCGGTATTAATGCTCACTCCTGTCAGTTCTGCAATTTCCTTAAAAGACAGATTCTGATAGTAACGCATATTCAGCACTTCTCTCTGTAAGGGGGGCAATTCCTTGATAAGATATTTCACATCCTCTCTAATCTGATGATTAATGATAATATCTTCAATAGTATCCTCACAAAGTTCCTTGCGATTAAAGATATCGACATCGTCAAGATCAGTACTTTGAATGTTTTCAGATTTTTCCTGGCGGTAGTAATCGATGATAAGATTGTGGGCTATGCGAGAAATCCAGGCAGGGAACTTACCGTTTTCCGTATATCTTCCCTGTTTGATAGTGAGAATCGCCTTGACAAAAGTCTCCTGAAAAATATCATTCGCTATATCCTCGTTTTTTATAATACGAAGGATATAGTTGAAAATTCTTTCCTGATGTCTTTTCAGCAAGATGTCAAACGCCTCGTTATCTCCTTTCGCATAAGCCTTGACCAATTGTTCATCAGTCCTGCCTGATTTCTTTGCCATTTTATTCTTGTTTATTCGTTTGGTAGAATGCTTCGATAGGCAATCATTTTTATTGGTTCTACTTTCTCAATACAAAAGTAGTGAATAATACCAGCGTGTGCAAATTTACCAGGAGAAAAAACACATAAAAAATGTTAAAGCAACAATAACAGGGGTTGGTTTCAGTTATATGTTAATGCGATTTAACAAACCTCAAGGCAACCCAATTATTATCCTCTTTGCAACCTTCGTAGACCAGTCCGACGTTTGCTGCGGCATTCTTCACAATAGGTATGTCTTCCGTATAAAAGCCGCTCAGGAACATTGTGCCCCCCTCCTTTAAGGAAGCGACATATTTTTCAATATCGGCGGTTATTACATTCCTATTTATATTGGCGAGAAAAAAATCGGCCTGCTGCACCTCATCAAGGGAAGAAGCATCGCCACATATCATAGAGACCGGCACATTATTGAGGGCGGCGTTCTCTACCGCGTTCTCGCAAGCAAAAGGATCAATTTCAATCCCAACCACAGAGGAGGCACCTTTCATGGCACAGAGAATGCCGAGGATACCGGTTCCGGCTCCCATATCTATAACCATTTTTCCCTCCATATCACTCTCGAGAATATGACGCATCATATTCAGGGTAGTGGAGTGATGACCGGTTCCAAATGCCATTTTGGGGTCGACCACGATATCATACTGTGCTTTCGGGATATCCTTGTGGAAAGATGAGTGGACAACACAGACATCATCAATCAGGATTGGTTTGAAATAATGCTTCTCCCATTCCTCATTCCAGTCTTTTCCTTCCACAAAGGAAACAGTGTAAGACAGTTTGCACGGAATCGGGAAGTCGCTCAATATCTCATTAACAAGCGTCTTGTCGAATACCTCATTTTTTACAAAAGCCGTCACTCCATTCTCGTCAGGAGTAAAAGATTCATAACCGATATCACCAAGAAAAGCGGCTAAGAGATCGGTAATATCCTCTGAACATGGGACGGCATCAATCCTTAAAGAAATATAATCCTGCATAATAAAACTATACCAAATAAAAAAAATAAGTAAGGACGACCTTAGAAGTGTTTCCTGACTCAATCTATGGAGGAGATTGTCTGCAAAATTAAGTAATAATAGCATAATATGCAACAGGCGCCCCAATGGTGCAAGAAAATATGGCAGTTGTAGAGACGGCCTTCTAACAAACTAAACTCCTTTCTATATTGTTACTCTTTAAAGTGATTCCATCAGCTATCCCTTAAATGCGGGGTATGAACAAGAACTTAAACTGAAAATTAAAATATGGGTAAACCGTTTACATTTGATAGAGTGGTACGTATCGTCATTACCCTTGTCGTATTATGGGGTGCGATATGGCTTATAGGGATATTGAAGAATGTGCTGCTCCCCTTCTGTCTGGCATGTCTTCTCTCCTATATAATGGAACCCTTCGTGGAGTTCAACCAGCGTCTCCTCCATGTAAAGAAGAGGGTATGGGCGGTTTTCCTCACATTGTTTGACGTAACTTTAACCATCGGGCTTCTGGTCTACTTTTTCACACCTATTGTGGCAGATGAGATAGACCAGATGGGAGCAATACTTAAGAATTACTCCGCAAGCCGCGTCACGATACCGTATTTGCCATCGAACATCACGACGGAGATAGAAAACAAGTTGAACATTTCCAAAATCATAGCCACCATAGACAGTGGCAAGGGGCTGTCGCTATTGGATAAAGGGGAGAGCCTCATCACGGGTACTGTAGATTTCTTCATGCACTCCGTAGAATGGTTGCTGACTTTCATATACATCATATTCATACTCATAGATTACAATAAACTTGGAGAGGGCTTCAAACTGTTGCTTCCAGGAAAATATAAGGCAGCCATCCTTCAGATAGGTGAAGACGTAAAAGACAGCATGAATAAATATTTCAGGAGTCAGATGATCATAGCAGGATGCGCGGCAGTATTCTACTGCATAGGATTCTCCATAGTGGGTTTACCAATGGCGATTGTGATGGGAGTGATAGTGGGGATATTATATATGATTCCTTACTTCCAGTATATCACGTTGATTCCTGTGATAGTAATATGCTTCATTTATTCATTAGACGGGAGCGTAGATTTCTGGCCCCTTTTCGGGCAGTGTCTCTTGGTATATGTGGTAAGCCAGTGTATCTGCGATTATATCCTTACCCCGAAAATAATGGGAAAATCAATGGGATTGAATCCTGCGATCATTCTATTGTCATTATCCATCTGGGGGACATTGTTAGGGATAATAGGTATGATAATAGCCCTCCCGCTGACCACCCTGTTGACAGCATATTATAAGAAAGTGATAATCGACCACAAGCCACTTTCGTCACCAACTGAGATATAGAGCATATTCAATGAAAAAGAGATGGGGTAAGGTTTTGGCCTCGCCCTATCTCTTTTTTATCCATTATCCTTAGCGGGATTTACCTGTTTAGCTCACTTGAGAATTCAAATCTTATTTTAGGGAAATCATTTCTTGCCATCTGAAGAACGTAATTTGAATCTGCAAGGAAAACGTCGCGTCCATCCTTGTCGGTAGCCATGAACTGGTGTTTCCTTTTTTTGAAAGCCTCGAGAGCCTCCGGGTCATCACTGTCAATCCAGCAAGCCTTGTAAAGAGAGATGGGTTCCCAGCGGCACTGCGCCCCGTATTCGTGCAACAGACGGTATTGAATCACCTCAAACTGGAGTTGTCCGACGGTACCGATAATCTTTCTTCCGTTAAAAGAATTGGTGAACATCTGCGCGACACCCTCATCCATCAATTGCCTGATGCCTTTTTCAAGTTGCTTCTGCTTCATGGGATCTGCGTTCTCGATGTATTTAAACATTTCCGGAGAGAAAGAGGGGAGACCTTTGAAATGAATTACCTCGCCAGAGGTGAGAGTATCACCAATCTTGAAATTGCCAGTATCAGGTATGCCTACGATATCACCGGGGAAAGCCTCGTCGACGACGTTTTTCTTCTGGGCCATAAAGGCAGTCGGAGCCGCAAACCTCATCATTTTATCATGACGGACATGTTTGTAGTTCACATTTCTCTCAAACTTCCCTGAACAGATTTTTACGAAGGCTATGCATGACCTGTGGTTGGGATCCATGTTTGCATGAATCTTGAATACGAAACCTGAGAAACCCTCCTCCTTCGGATCGATCACCCTCTCGACAGCCTCGATGGGTTGGGGACAGGGTGCAATCTTGACGAAGCAATCGAGCAACTCCTTAACGCCAAAAGTATTCAGCGCAGAGCCGAAGAATACGGGAGCGACCTTACCTTCAAGATACTCCTTCTCATCAAATTCCGGATATACACCTTCAATCAATTCAAGATCTTCACGGAGTTTGGCAGCATCAGTTTCACCCACGAGTTCATCAACGAGAGGGGAATTGACATCTTCAATTTCAATACGCTCGCTTATGGTCTGTTTTGAAGGGGTAAACAGGTCAAGGCCATGCTGGTAGATATTATATACGCCTTTGAACTTTGCCCCGATATTGATAGGCCACGTCAGCGGGCGGACACTAATCTTAAGTTCCTGCTCCAGTTCATCCATTATATCGAAAGGATCCCTTCCTTCGCGGTCGAGTTTATTGACAAAGATGATAACGGGAGTATTTCTCATACGGCATACCTCCATCAGGCGTCTCGTCTGAGTCTCGACGCCTTTAGCCACGTCAACCACGATAATGACAGAATCCACCGCCGTGAGAGTGCGGAAAGTATCTTCAGCGAAATCCTGATGACCCGGGGTATCAAGGATATTGATCTTATAGTCGCCGTAGTTGAATCCCATGACGGAAGTAGCGACTGATATGCCGCGTTGTTTCTCAATCTCCATCCAGTCGGAAGTGGCGGTCTTCTTGATTTTATTACTTTTTACGGCACCCGCAACGTGTATCGCACCACCGAAAAGAAGGAGTTTCTCAGTCAGAGTGGTTTTTCCGGCATCCGGGTGAGATATAATTGCGAAAGTCCTTCGCCGTTCAATTTGCTTGTTAAGCTCCTCGCTCATTATTTCAGGTAAGAATATAAATTAAAGGCTTAGAGGGGATTTTGGCCATCCTCTTCGTCTTTGAAAAGTTCGTTGTTATAATCAAGTTTATAGTAATGAGAAAGCAACGCAAGGAATTTAGAAATCTGGGCAGCCGCCTGTTTTGTCTCTTCAGAAATTTCCTTTCCCTGGAGACGGAGCATGAGAATACCGTATAGAGCATTGAAACAGGTCTCAATCTCGTCAGCCTTATTCTCACCCGATTTCGCCCTCAATTCCACGATAATGGGGAGAGTGTGGTAAAACTGGGCTGAATAAGAAGCGAATTTGGAGTCGCCGAGCAATCTCTTATGAAGGTCGTCAAGAGAGATGATGACATTCTTGTTGAGTTGTATATGACCGGATTTTACGGCGTCTTCCCTTCGCATCATGTCGATAAGAGACTCATACCAATCCCTCATTTCCTTTTTCTGCGTTTCAGACAACCCCGAATACTTGTCGATTATATTAGCTTGAATTTTATCAATATCAAGATCATAAGCCCTGATAAGGTCTTCAATCTGCCACATATAAAGAAGATATTCCGCTATGTTGTCTCTTTTCTTTGCTGATGCTGTAATCATAATACAAAATTGAATGCAAAATTAATCATTATTACCAATAGAAACAAATCCGTGAGCGCAACAATTACTTTGCGGCGGATTTAGGAGAGGATTTAGTTGAATCAGAATGTCTGTCGTCAACATTTTTGTCAGGATGAGTGGTGACCGTGTCAATATCAAGGCCCTTAGGAGGAGCAATCTCCAGCACAGTCGGAGTCACAGGATCGCTGACAGGTGACGTTATTATGTGTTGGAATGACAGTTGGAAGAAACCGAGCACAATTGCACCGAGCAACAATTGCCCAATAAGACCAAAACTGAACTTATAGCATTTCTGCCTGAATCCATAGATCAGGCGTATCAAGGAAATAATCGCAATAAGTAAGAACAGGAGCCATGATATCCAAAATGAGAAAAGATTACAGCCGGTACAGATGTTTATCAGTAACGGAACAGTAAGGATCCACGATATTGTGAATAAAGTTTTGGAATGTGTGAAATTCGGTTTTTTCATAGTTGGATGTTTTAAATATTAAACAAATTCAAGGCACCCGAAGTTGTAATATAAAACAACTTCTGAATGAAAACACTCACTTATATCTGGCACGACTGCTTCATTTTCTCCACGCCACGTTTGTCGGTCATTTTTGATTATTGGAAAGACCCTCTTGCAGGGGACGGCGAACGACCATTATTCCTCTCCAGGTTGCCTAAAGACAGACCGCTTTATGTACTCGTAAGCCATCATCATAAAGATCATTTTGTAAAAGAAATCTTTTCCTGGGCACAGGATTTTCCTCTGATACATTATATCATAAGCAAGGATACGGCCCGCCATGCGAGACATCTGATAAAGGGGGACAGCCTCTATAAGGGGTTCCGGCCGGAAGAAAGCCAAATTACGGTGTTAAAACCCGGAGATGTCTTTACGGACTCCTTATTGAAGGTCGTGGCATTCGGATCTACAGATATAGGGAATTCTTATATGCTGGAGACAGAGGGTATGAATATATTCCATGCGGGAGATTTGAACGCATGGCTGTGGAAAGATGAATCAAGCGAGGAGGAAGTGAAAGAAGCCCTTGATTGCTATTCGGAGATATTGAACACAATATATGACCATTATCCTGCAGTCGATATCGCCATGTTTCCCGTAGATTCCAGAATTGGCACCGGGTATTATACAGGCGCGAAGATGCTCGTTGACAAGATTGACGTCAGAAGGTTCTTCCCGATGCATTTCGGTCTGGGAGAGAAGGAGGACCAAACCTCATATATGGAAGATGCCAACAAGATCGAACTTTACGCAAACCAATCAAGAGGGGAATATATCTGTCTCCAGGCACCCTACAGCAAGTACGGTTTCAGTTGACCCTTTTTGCTCTTACGACCCTTGCGAATAGAAGGGGTTCCTTATCAACCGCTTTTCTCAGAAGGAAAGATGACAGGTCGGAATCCTCATCATCAGAGCGGAGGAGTTGGGTGAGCATATCGTAACGGGCCTCGTGAAGGAAAGAGATCTCAAGGCGTCGGACAAATGTCTCATCATGCTCGCGCAAAGAGAAACGGTTCATCAAAAGAGTGACGTATCTGACAGTGTTGACATGCCGGTAGAAATCGAGGTCACAATACTTGAATTTGTATTCAAATACCGGATGTGTGGCAGAGAGCGCACCTTTAGTGTTGCTTGACTCTCCGGGAAGAGTGATAGGGACATGTCGCGTCTGCTTTTCAATTGGCGGAACGGTGCCGAGAATCGCATCCTCCGGCAGATTGCAATTCGATAAGCCGACATTTGTGTGGGTCACTGTGTCCATGATCATCCAGACCGATCTGGCATAACCGAAGACCCTACCGTCGGGAGAAGATATTTTGAAAGCTCTTTGCGAGAAATGCCTGTTGAAAGTCTCAATCCAAGTTGAGATTGTATAATCTTCGTTTACCTTAGGATATTGATCCATCTCAATAGTTATTCTGGATAACACCCAACCGGCTTTAATGTCTCCCAGGGAGGGGTTGCCGATACCCAAAGAGTTAGCATGCGCGGTTGCTATGTCAATCAGTTTGGCAGTCAGAAGAGGAAGCGAAATCTCCTGCTCGGCATTTGTTTCGGCTGCACTTAAAAAATAGGTTTCACAATACAAACCATTCATCGGATATATTTTATAAAGAAATTTCGGATAAACTTTCAACTTTGAGGGAATTTTCCCTTCAATGGTTACTCCCTCCGGTATTAATGGCAAAATTACAAAAAAATTAGTAACTTTGCATATCTGAATGATAATAAAAGGGAAGAAAAGGAATGGAAATTTATTTTTTCCATAATGAATCCTCGGAAAAATTTTTTTAACATCGAAAACTTGTTGCCACAAAGGAAAATAGTGAGTTCCATTGCTTCTGCGGTTATGCTGACTCTTTCGGGATGCAGCAGTAGCCGGCATGTCCCGGCAGGAAGTTACCTGCTTGACAAGGTAAGCATAGAAACGTCAGACAGCAACAAAACCATAGACACCCGCGAACTGGAAGTATATCTCCGGCAATTGCCCAATCACAAGATGCTATGGAGCATGAAATTCCGTCTTGGTGTGTATAATATGAGTGGAAACGACACTACGAAATGGTGGAACAGGTGGGTCAGAAAGTTAGGGGAACCACCTGTGATATATGATTCAATCCTTAAGGAAGCGAGCGAGGAGCAATTAAGGAAAGCGATGATCAATAAGGGGTACCTGAATGCGAAGGTTACGGCAGATACGGTAAGGAATGATAAGAAGAGAAAGATAAGTGTCAATTATTCCATTCACCCCGGGAAACCATATATCATAAAGGATCTGCAATATAATTTTCCTGACTCCATTTTCAGGGAGATTGTCATGTCAGATTCAGGAAATTTTGTAGTTCGCAAGGGTGCGCCTCTTGATCGTACAGTCCTTGAGAAACAACGGGAAATCATAACCCAGAACCTAAGAAACAGGGGATATTACGGATTTGCCAAAGAGTTCATAACATTTAATGCGGACACTACCGAGGGAAGCAGGGATGTAGAACTGACGATGACTCTGAACCCACCTTATAAAGGGCCCTCTGCTCTTGCAACACACGAAAAGTATATTGTCAGAAAAATTGTCGTAATTACCGACTATGATGCATCTTCGGAAGTAGCAATAAGAAACTACGCCTCTGAAGATAGCATAGATTATAAAGGTCTGACAATCCTGTATGGGAAGAAAAGATACCTCAGGCCCGAAGTGATATACGAAAACTGCTTTATAAGAACGGGTGAGTCTTTCCGACAGAGTGAAGTAGAAAGGACCTACAGGGCACTCTCCAGATTGAGTATATTGAAATTTAATAATATACGGTTCCTTCCCGCCGGTTCGTCAGGTAAGGATCAATTTCTGGATGCCTATATACTCCTTACTCCGGGAAGAAGCCAAAGTATCGCTGTAGAACTGGAAGGCACAAATTCTGAAGGAGACCTCGGAATGGCAGCCTCATTGACATATACCCATAGGAATGTTGGGAAGGGATCAGAGACATTAACGGGGAAAGTGAGAGGTGCATACGAATCCTTGAGCGGAGATCTCGAGGGTCTTATCCATGACCGCTATATGGAATATTCACTTGAGGCGGGACTGAATTTCCCCAAATTCAAGGCACCATTCCTCTCAGACAGATTCAAGAGAAAAGTAAACGCTACCACTGAACTGAATGTGTCGATGACCTATCAGGAGCGTCCGGAGTACACAAGAATCATCTCCACGGCGGGATGGTCGTACAAATGGATAAACAACAGGAACAAGAACCGATTCACGTTCACTCCCATAGACGTGAATTATGTCTATCTCCCTGAAAGCACCAACGATTTCATAAATGAAATCGCACCGGATAATCCACTCCTCAGATACAGTTATGAAGACCACTTCATCATGAGGATGGGATTCACATTCTACCGCTCAAATAAAAGAGGAGACAGCCCGATGGGGAGAAGTTTCCAAAGAAACATATACACAATCAGAACGAATGTGGAGATAGCCGGAAACACACTTTTCCTTATCAACAGTGTCTTCAACCACCGGAGTGATTTCCGCACAAATCCTTATAAGATATTCGGAATACATTATTCCCAATATTTCAAGATAAATGGAGATTATACCCTTTTAAGAAATGTCGATACCCGAAATTCGGTGTCCTTTCATGTCGGATTCGGAGTCGGATACCCTTACGCAAACTCTACAATACTTCCTTTCGAGAAGAGATTCTATGGAGGAGGAGCCAACGGAGTGAGAGGTTGGGCTGTAAGGACATTAGGACCGGGGAAATTCCCCGGAAACAATTCTGTAAGTGATTTCATCAATCAATGTGGAGATATACGGCTTGATCTAAGTTTCGAATACAGGGCAAAACTATTCTGGATTCTTGAACTGGGAGCCTTTATCGATGCAGGCAACATCTGGACAATAAAGAATTATCCCAACCAGCCCGGAGGCTTCTTCAGGTTTGACAGTTTCTACAAAGAAATAGCAGCGGCTTACGGGCTCGGGATAAGAATGGACTTCACTTACTTCCTCTTGAGATTTGACTTAGGGATGAAAGCATATAATCCTGCGGAAGGGAGCCGCCACTGGCCTTTGATTCATCCTGAATGGGGGAGAGACCGGGCTTTCCACTTTTCCATAGGATATCCTTTCTAATTTAAATTATGAGTTATGAAGAAATTAGTAATTTTTGATCTTGACGGTACGTTGCTCAATACAATTTTTGACCTTGGAGAAGCGAGTAATTACGCTTTGAGGAAAATGGGATTTGCCCAGCATCCTATTCCTGCCTATAATTATATGGTGGGGAATGGCGTCAGGAAACTTATGGAAAGAGCCCAGCCGGATGCCGATCCGCAGACCATAGAGATGCTTTTAAAAGATTTCAGGGAATACTATGATGATCACTGTACAGATGCCACCAAGCCATACGTTGGAATACCGGAGTTATTAAAAAATCTATCCTCAGAGGGAATAGATCTGGCAGTAGCATCTAACAAGTATCAGGCGGCAGTTGACAGGATTATCAAGTATTATTTTCCGGATATCCCGTTCATCGCCATTTTAGGACAAAATCCTGAACGCCCCCCGAAACCAGATCCCTCAATAGTATTTGAAATATTGGAAAAACATCCGACGCCTAAAAATGAAGTGTTGTATGTAGGTGATTCCGGTGTGGATATGGAGACAGCAAGGAGGGCATGTGTGGAATCTGTGGGCGTCACATGGGGATTCCGGCCGACTTCGGAACTAAAAGAAGCTTATGCCGATCATATCGTGAGTGTCCCTGATGAAATTATGAAAATAGCAAAAGAATCAGATCTGATATGATTTGATTTGCAAAAAGAGTAGAGAGGATAGAGCCATACGTGACACTATTCTCTCTACATTACCATAAAACCGTAGATTCACATTACTTCAATATCAAAATATCTCTTTTGATTGCTTTAAATATTCGGGGAAAAGGTTAAATATTTTCGGGTTGCATGGTTTTCTTACCGAATTCCGGATTGATCTTTATTATCGAACAAACAGCGAGAGTGATAAGGCTTGACGCGAAAACAAGCCAGAAAAAGTTGATGAAGCCCTGTGGTCCAGAAATATTAAATAAATCTACAGCAGACACCCAGTCATGCAGAAAACCTGCAAACATGCCCGGAATCATCATCCCCATAGCCATAAACGCCGTACAGAAAGCGTAATGAGAGGTCTGACTTTCCCCACGGCTGAAAAAAATGAGATAGAGCATATAGGCAGAGAAGCCAAAACCATATCCAAACTGCTCGACAAAGACTGCAGACGAAATGAGGAACATGCTATCGGGACACCACATTGCAAGGAAACAGTAGAAAATGCAAGGCAAAGTCAGACTGAAAGCCATAGGCCACAACCATTTTTTCAAACCGCCTCTTGAAATCGCGAGGCCTCCGACAATACCACCTAAAAGGAGTGCGATAACACCGATTGTGCCATTAATAAAGCCGACTTGAGAGGTAGACAAACCCAAGCCTCCATCAATTTTAGGCGCCACCATGAAGGGTTGGACCAATTTTATACACAATGCCTCCGGTAGCCGATAGAGCAGCATAAACAACAACGCGGGGATAATACCCTTCTTTCTGAAAAATGTGATGAAGGTCTCTATGAAGTCTTTAGCCAAACTTTTAACTGTGACATCCGGGAAGGGCTTATCGTCTGCAGGCTCGGGCATCTCCTTGTGATGGTAAAATGCCAGGATGAAAAAGAGTATCGAGAGTCCGGCAAAAGTGATACCCCAAGACATAGGGATGTTTCCGGTAGTCTCCTCCAACCAGCCAGCAAACATTACGAGGCCGCCTTGTCCGAATACACTTGCAATCCTATAGAACGTTGACCTTACTCCCACGAAGGCTGCCTGGTCATGCTGAGAAAGTTCAAGCATATAGAAGCCATCGGCGGCAATGTCATGGGTCGCGGAGAAAAAAGCCATGAGCCATAAGAACGCCAAAGTCAAAGAGAAGAAGAACTTCGTGGGAAGGAGGAATGCAACCATAGCCAACGCGATAGCAATAAACCACTGCATCGCTATGACCCATTTCCGTTTTGTGGAGAACAGGTCGACGAACGGACTCCAAAAAGGCTTAATCACCCAAGGTAAGTAAAGCCAACCAGTATAAAAGGCTAATTGCGACAAACTCACCCCCATGTTAAAATACATAATTACGGTAAGCGTGTTGACAGCAAAATAAGGAAGCCCTTCAGCGATATATAAGGTCGGAATCCATCTCCAGGGGGAAAGTCGTTCTCCTTTTTTAATGATTGTATTCATAATGTCAAGGCTACTTCAGAGTAAATTTGAATTATGTCTTCCTCGCTTAGATATCTGAAGTCTTTTTCTAACGGAGCAATCATAACACCGGCCATGTCGACACACCCAGGACTTATCAAATGATGTTTTTCCCCTTCATCAAAATAGCATTGTGGCCTGTGGGCCTTGCGAGGTATGGAGATAAATCTTAGGTTTGATTCATTATCTATCCAGAAAAAAGTGTTGACCTTAGTATAATCGAACAAAAATCCTTCCGAGTCAGGGCCGCCAATATTCAATCCTGACAAAAGCGTTTTTCTTAAGTTGGCATCATCTTTAGCCAGCCCGGAATAAAAGAGGAAAGGGAGATGAAGGCCAAAACTATCTGACGAGATAACTTCCGAATCAGTGGATTTATGGTTCTCCTCCACAATCCTTATAAGGGGCAGTTCCTCCTTAAGCACAGCCTGGAGATGAAGATGGTCAGGCGCGGACGCACCGGCTTTAGCACCGTTGAAAAAGACTACCATTCCCGGAAGTTTCTCCGCCAACGTAACAATTTCCGCCGGTATGGCAGCCTGTGGCTGATGTTTTGCGGAGACAATGGTAAGGTGTACCGGGAAGATAGGGTAGGGATTGACAAGTAATTCCCAATCGGGCAAAATGTCGATCTTCAACTGCTCCACAGGACGATTCTTCTTACAGAGGAAGCATGGACGATCAGCAGGTCTACCGTTTGAAACAGATGCACCCGTAGAAACGATCCTTGCCGGATTGAATTGTATAGCCATTGGGAAATCTCCGACTTTCAGAGTTCTCCTCTCAACTTTTGACAGAGCATCATAATTCCTTTTAGCCAAAGGCCATAAGTCTAATTGCTCTTCGATAAAAGTGTAAATTTGATCCAAACTGCTATTCATGTTCCTCCTCTGCATTGACGTTCCTTCGGATTCTCGCAATCAGCTCCACCGAACGGATGAAATCCTTATATTCATTATGTGCATTGGTCTTTTCAATAGAAAGATCAGCGTCGGAATTGCCGGTCCATCTACGGCAACAGTAGATGGGATCATAAATTCTACCGACAGCATAATCTCTACTTATCCTCAAAGCCATAGCATAGTCTTCTCCGTAACTTACATTCGGGAAAAGGATAGAACGGACCACAGGAGTGTGGAAAGCCCTTGGCGCTCCGAATCCATTTACCCTCAAAGCATTATTCGCACCATTCATATCGGTCCATTCCCTATGGTCGATGACACCCGGGGGAATAGGCTCAAGATTGAAATCAGTCATTGTATAACTACCCACGACCATGGCGCATCTGTCTTCATAAAATTTCCATATAATTTTTGACAGCACTTCGGAATCAGGATACATGTCGTCTGAATCAAGTTGTACGGCGAACCTACCGCATTTCTCTGAAAGAATCGCTTTGTTCCAACAGCCGCCAATCCCGAGGCGTTCGTCATCTTCAGCTGTAATCACAACCAATCTCTCGTCAGAGATTGATTGCAACAACTCCCGAGTGCCGTCGGTGCTTCCGTTGTCAACCACGATAACGTTAAACTCAAAATCAGGTGTCTGCGAAAGGGCAGACTTTACCGCATCGCCGATAGTGGATACCCTGTTTCTTACCGGGATGATGACAGAGGCTTCCACAGGGAAATCACCTTGACGGAGATTAATTCTTGTTTTCGCCATCGGAAGAAGACCGTCGATATCATTAAGGAATTCAGTAAAGACTTTTTCCATTTGAGCCTGATAGTAACTGTTGCGAGGGTCGACATAGTCATGTTGCTTCTCTCCGCTCTTACGGAAATCCACTTTTTCCACAGTGTAAAGATACTCAGGTAGAGCGGCGATAGTATTTCCTATCGACATCCTCAAACGCAGGGAGTACCAACCACCGTCAGGGAGGCGGCTCTCATCTTCTGAAAAATTCTCAGAAGCGGCAAGGACATCAGCAGCATTCAAAACCACAACACTACCGAAATCAAAATCATTCCTTACAGACCCGAATTGATAATCTATGACGGGATGAAGAATAGTCTCATCGCCATTTATTTCCCTGTAATGGCAATATGTGATGGAAGCATCAGAATCTGCGGCCACCTCCTCCATACGTTGTTGGAAATTGCTGTCGAACGTTATCTTTTTATCGTCGAGTTGCACGATTATAAATTGTTCGAGAAGATTATTGCATATCTCCTCCCGAAGGTTCTCTACGTTTGTGAATCTGATAAGTTTCATAGGATGGAATGTATATCAATTTATCACTGGTTAAGAAAGTCGAGAATATCTTTCATCAATTTGTCTCTCTCACCGCGATCGGTTATTGATTCAAAAGGAATGCTCATGACAGCGGTATGACTTTTGCCATTCTTTGTGACTACTCCGGCTGCTTCCCCCGAATCGGAGAATGTCAGGAAAACCTCACCGTTATTCGCTGACGGAATAAGGACATCAGGGGTCTGCACAATGTAGTTCTTTTCGTTGAGAGTATTCGAATAATCTGCTGACCTGACAGATGTGTTCATTCCGGCCACAGATTTTCTCAAAACCCTTCCTGAACGGGCATCACCGGGTTGGGCAAATGTCACACCGAGTACTTTTTTAGAGAAATCCTGACTACCGTCAGCCGAGCGATAGTCGGCAAGGTCACTTGCCACATATTCACCGCTTACCATCAAATCACCTCCATGCGACACAAATGATCCAAGTTGTTTCTGCAGGCTTTTTGGGAACGCAGAATATCTCATGCCAGTATTTCCGTTGCCAGTTACAGTAACCTTTTGACGGCCCAGAATAAGGTCTATGACGTTGTAATCAGAAAGTTTCACATCTCCCGCCTCAACAGCGCCGACACTTGCAGAGACAAAACCCTTACCTGCAGCAGCAATCGACTCACCATGCAAATAAGGATAGTCAAAAGTATTTCCTGCTATAACTTGCGAAGCATAATTCCCATTGCTTCTACCGAAGCTTTCACCGGCATTTCTATTAAATTCGGTTTGGTAGCCTATGAAGGAGATATCCCTAATATATGGGACTCCGAAATCTTTATCCGATCTGAATCCAGCCTGCCCTTCACTGCTGAAGTGCTCGGGACCACTTACACGGGTAAATCCATTTACAATCAATACCGGTGTCTCATCTGTGGGACCTTCTCTGAGAGCAAGCACCTCGGAAGGGAATGACAAGCCGCCTTCATTTGCTGCGACAATCTTGAATGAATGTATTTCAGAGTCTGAAACCTGAATGTCAAAATGAGTGGAACTTGTCTCGCCGAGCAAGTGGAATCCAAGTTCGTCGGCAGAGCGTTCGAACACCAGATATTTTGTCGGATTAGCGGAAGCCTCAAGTTTATCTTTCTCCGGACTCCAGGAGAGCCTATACAAACCTCTCTTGATTTTATCAATAGCAAAATTCTTCACAGGCAAAGGTTGCACTGTGAATTTTCTATCCTTTCTCTCCGACACGAACCTTCCGATTGCCTTATATATTGACCTTCCCACCGTAAAACGGAATGCGGGATCAAGGGCATACCACATATCGGCAAAATTCTGATGGCTCATAAACTCTATCAATGTTGTGGGGACTTCGGGCAATCTTGCCTCAACGTAAGATTTGTCCCACATCGAACGGCGTGTCCAATTGGGTTCCCAGGTCTGGCGAATGTCATTAACCATCTGTCGCATCACCATGTCGGTCAACGTACGGGAATTGGATCGAGGCGTACCATCTACATAACTATCACCACCATTTGTGTAATAAATACCCAATGTGCCGATGAAAGAATCGTCAGCACGTTTCCCTGCATCAGAGTGCAGAGCGAAGGCCGCGTCAACAGGGATGTTCAAACCATCTTTGTCAGGAAGCACCCTGGAACCGCCGGCAAGATAATTTACCCAATGACCTCTGGCCGTGTAATCATCCTTGTAATCATCGTTACCATGATAAGGAGAGTAGACGTATTCCGGCATTCCTGCCCATTGCATCCAGTATCTCGCACCTTCGAGGTAACGGGGAAGACCTGAAACTTTAAACGTCGGAGCCATGCCACCGGGCAATTCGGAAGGTTGCTGGGCGACGCTCCCTTTGGTCTCGGGATTCTCATCATTCAAATCAATCTCCTCGTCATCATCTTCGGAAGTTTGTAAGCTTTCCGGAGTTGAGGGGTCATAAAACACATCTGAGCGTCGCGGACTACGGGCAATATTACCCATACCACCACCGATTTTCACTGCATCCGCCGTAACGACCCTATCGGCATGCTTTGACAAATTTGACAGTGTGACGACCGGTTCCGTGTCACTATAACCGGCTTCAAGAGGGAATGTACCCAAATAAATCCAGGTTCCACCACCCATTGTCTGATTAACCTTGAATTCACGGGAGCCGCCCGAATAGTTTACGGTATAATGAGCATCCTCAGTAGAATTAGGGAGCGATTTGTAACTTACGTACACAGCATATTCACCATCTTCAGGGATATCGGCATACCAAGCCGCAACCGAGGGTTTCCCGGAAGTGACAGTTTTAGTCTGGCGATAAGTACCGTTTTCAAAAGGATTCTCGGTATCCCTGAAATCCGGGAGGTCATAAATGAACCCTTCCTCTTCTCCGGTCTCCCATTTTCTTGATCCGGTCATCTCCTTATAATAAGGTTGAGAATATACGATACCCTCCTCATTTGTGTCGTTATCCACAATAACTTCATTCCTGTTGATGTCTCTTTCCCTTGGAAGCATGACATAAGCCCCTGCGTTTTCGAGCATAGGCACTACATAAGGCAAAATGAAACTCATAGTATTCGTGTCTTCAGTGACTTCAAACAACTGAGGCCTCTGCCACAACCAAGTGGCAGTAGCAGGTTTATAGTATCTGCCATGGCTTGCCCATAATGCTATAATGTCGCCCTCCATGCCTTTTCGTGCGTTAACGTAAGGTTCAGCCGGATAAACGAAGGGGGTGTTCGAACGATATTTTTCGGGAAGTTTATCTATGGTCGTAATATAAAAGGAGTAACTCTTATCCTTAACATTTAATGCGACATAGTAATCACTTATTGAATCGGGAAGAATTGAGGCAATATGTTTCCTCATATCCGTAATCAACTCCTTGGAAACCGGAAGGTAAGTGAAATTCTCGTTTAACGCAACCTTTGCTGTACGGGTTCTTCTATCCGGCACAACGCTGTTGACCCTTAATCCTCCCGGATTGAGGGTTGAGGGTACCCAAGAGACCAACTCCTTATTGACAAGCATGGTGAGAGAGTCGTTCTTGATCGGATCGGCAGGAGGAGTATACTGGCGATGGGTGATAGAGGTAGTTTTCCTTATTTTCTTAGAGGATTTACGTTTTTTTGATGAACCGACCGTATTTTTTTTCTTGGATGATGTGACGGCCTTCTTCTTAACAGCAGTACCTCCTGATTTCTTCTTTTTCCCTTTTTTAGAGGAAACGGAGGTTTTTGCTTTCGCTTTTTTCGGAGCCGCGTCAATCTCGGCAATCCCTAAAGAGGATACGGAGAAAAGAATCAGCCCGGCAAGATATGAAAATTTCCTGAAATTCATCTTAAAAAATAATAAACTCTTGAAGTAAAGAGAAATGAATAATCCACATCAATGTGTAAATTACAAAATTAGAAAAAAAAGGGTATGTGACAAAATAAAAATTGTTAAGATGGCGAGAAATAGGGAATCAAAATCTTTTTGACAATAAAAGGGAGATATATTATAAATTTTTATTACTTTTGCAATTGTATGAGGGGAAGATGATAATTCCCGCAAATTTCTGACATAATAATACATATTAAGTATGCCTACAAAACCTTTTCATTATCAAGAGATGTTTCCGTTAGGAGCCGATACTACGGAATATAAACTTATTACCAAAGATTACGTAAAGACAGAGAACTGGAACGGACATGAGATGCTTGTGGTCGATCCGGAGGCTTTGACAGTAATAGCCAACGTGGCAAGCCATGATTGCTCATTTATGTTGAGACGTGAGCATAATGAAATGGTGGCTAAAATCCTTTCAGACCCGGAAGCATCTGAAAATGACAAATTCGTTGCCCTGACGATGCTCAGGAACGCTGAGGTTGCTGCCAAGGGTGTCCTCCCATTCTGTCAGGATACCGGCACATCCATTTGCGTGGCCTACAAGGGGCAGCAGGTATGGACAGGCTGCGATGATGAAGAAAAGATTTCTCTAGGCGTATACAAGACCTATACTGAGAACAACCTGCGTTATTCCCAGAATGCGCCTCTGACAATGTATGATGAGGTCAATACAGGTTGCAACCTCCCTGCACAGATTGAGATTCATGCCACAGAGGGGGGAGAATACAAATTCCTCTTCGTAGCAAAAGGTGGCGGTTCCGCAAATAAGACATATCTCTATCAGGAGACGAAGGCTATCCTCAATAAGAAGACACTCGTACCTTTCCTGATTGAGAAAATGAAGACTTTGGGCACGGCTGCTTGTCCTCCTTATCACATCGCATTCGTGATTGGCGGAACCTCAGCGGAACTCAACCTTGCGACCGTAAAAAAGGCGTCGGTAAAATATTATGATAACCTTCCCACAGAAGGTAATGAGTACGGCCGGGCATTCAGAGATATCGAACTTGAGAAAGAGTTGAAAAAGGCTGCCGAGGAGATCGGACTTGGCGCTCAGTTCGGTGGCAAGTATTTTGCGCACGACATTCGCGTGATTCGTTTACCCCGTCACGGTGCCTCATGCCCGGTAGGTATGGGTGTAAGTTGTTCAGCCGACCGGAATGTGAAGGCTAAGATAAATAAGGATGGCCTTTGGATTGAGAAACTTGATGAATTCCCCGGAGAACTGATTCCTGAGGAACTCCGCAATGAAGGTGAAGGTGAGGTTGTGAAAATTGACCTTGACAGGCCCATGTCAGAAATCCTTGAGGAATTGAACAAATATCCTGTATCAACCCGTCTTTCCCTCAAAGGCACGATAATCGTAGGAAGGGATATCGCTCACGCAAAGATTAAGGAACGTCTTGATGCCGGAGAGCCAATGCCCCAATACTTGAAGGATCACCCCATCTATTATGCAGGTCCAGCTAAGAAACCGGAGGGAATGCCTTCAGGCTCATTCGGTCCGACTACAGCGGGAAGAATGGACTCATACGTGGATCAATTCCAGTCTGCCGGAGGTTCGATGGTGATGATTGCGAAGGGTAATAGGAGCCAGCAGGTGACAGACGCTTGCCAGAAGCACGGCGGCTTCTATCTCGGGTCTATCGGTGGACCGGCAGCAATTCTTGCCAAAAATTCCATTAAGAAGGTGGAACTTCTCGAGTATCCGGAATTAGGGATGGAGGCTATCTGGAAGATTGAGGTTGAAGATTTCCCGGCATTCATCCTTGTGGATAATAAAGGGAACGACTTCTTCAAACAACTGAAGCCTCGTTGCCCAATGGATATTTGCGACAAACACTAATCAATTCACAATAAAAAAGGATTGCGGTATTGAATTTACCGGAATCCTTTTTTATTGAATTATATAGAAGTCAATCAATCAAGGAGAGAAACAGAACGTTTTATGAACTCGTTAAGGTTCTTACCTTTCAAGAGGTTACTCTGAAGAAGAGCAAGGTCAATAATCTGGCGAACCTTAGGCTGCTCTTTTGCATATTCAGAAACCAGATTCTCCTCCTCGTTACGGAGTCCTGAAACCTTGTTCTGGAGCTCAGTCGTATCTGCTGCTGAATTATTATCTTCCTTTTTCTCCTTCTGTTTGGAAGTAATTTCATTGTTTAGAGTTTCAATCTCAGAACGGATGGGAGCCACACGATCCTGTAATGAAGAAGTGGCCAGTTCCACCAATTTCTTTACAGAAGGTTGAGCGGTGTTCACAATAATCTCATAACTATCGGGCATCTGAGAATAGAAACCTCCACCGGATTGCATCTGAGCCATCTCTTTCATCCTTCTCATGAACTCATTCTGAGTGACTGTAGCAGGAGCAGCGTCAGGACTCAAAGATGCGAAACTGACTATGAACTGTGTATTCTCAACTTCAGGTATCTGACTCTTGAATACGGTAGTCATGATATCTGTCTGGAGAGGGGAGAGGCCTGCATCCATTGAATCTGACTTCACAATCAATCTGTCCGGGATATCAGCGTCAACCCTGACAAAACGGACTTTATCAAGTTTCTGCTCTAAAAGACCTATGATATGATTATCCAACTGTCCATCCATAAGAAGGACGTTATAGCCTTTTTCTTCCGCAGCCTTAATGTAAGTGAACTGAGCCGTTGGATCAGTAGCATACAGATAGATGACGTTATTGTCTTTATCTGTCTGTTCAGCCTCAACCAAAGTGTGGTATTCCTCAAGAGTATAATATGTATTGTTGATGTCTTTCAGGAGGAAGAACTTCTTAGCCGATTCATAGAATTTCTCATCCGTCAGCATTCCATATTCAATGAAGACCTTGATATCATCCCACTTTGACTCGAATGATTTACGGTCGTCTTTGAACATTTTGTCAAGTTTTTCGGCTACCTTCTTGGAAATATAGGCAGAGATTTTCTTTACCTGTTGGTCAGCCTGAAGGTAACTTCTGCTCACGTTAAGAGGGATGTCAGGCGAATCAATCACACCTTGCATCAATGTCATGAATTCAGGCACTACGCCCTCAACCTGATCGGTAACGTAGACTTGGTTACAGTAAAGTTGAATCCTGTTTTTCTGGACGTCAAAATTATTCCGTATTTTCGGGAAATAGAGTATTCCTGTCAACGTAAAAGGATAGTCCACATTGAGATGAATCCAGAACATAGGGTCCTCCATACCCGGCATAAGTTCGTGATAGAACTCAAGATAATCCTTATCCGTGAGTTCAGTAGGTTTCTTTGTCCAAAGAGGCTCGGAAGCATTAACAACCTTATCCTTGTCGGTATCTACATATTTTCCATCCTTCCATTCCTGCTCTTTGCCCGAGATGACGGGTACAGGAAGGAACCGGCAGTATTTCTTAAGGAGATTATCAATTCTTGCCTGCTCAAGGAATTCCTTATTATCATCATCAATATAAAGGATTACGTCGGTACCTCTCTGAGACTTTTCAATTTCCTTCATCTCATATTCAGGAGAACCATCGCATTCCCATTCAACTGCCTTTGCACCTTCCTTATAAGAGAGTGACTTAATAACCACTTTCTTTGAGACCATGAACGCTGAATAGAATCCAAGGCCAAAATGGCCGATTATTGAATTGGCCGTATCCTTGTATTTCTGCAAAAATTCCTCGGCTCCGGAGAATGCAATCTGATTGATATATTTTTCAATATCATCCGCATCCATTCCGATACCATGATCAGAAATTGTCAGTGTGCCCGCTTCCTTATCTACGGAGACCTTTACATTCATTTCGCCCAATTCCCCTTTAAATTCGCCAAACGAAGAAAGGGTTTTCAATTTTTGGGTGGCATCAATTGCATTACTTACCAGTTCTCTGAGGAAAATCTCATGATCGCTGTAAAGAAA
Source organism: uncultured Porphyromonadaceae bacterium (assembly GCA_947175265.1). Lineage (GTDB taxonomy): Bacteria > Bacteroidota > Bacteroidia > Bacteroidales > Muribaculaceae > Lepagella. Next base: position 157,323 of record CAMWMD010000001.1, read on the forward strand.
CTTTTTTATTATGGGGAATATATTCTCAGTGGTTACCCCAATTTTTCCTGTTGCCATAATGATTTATTTAATGGGTATATACTTATCGTTTTAAAATTGCCGAAGTTGTTTAAACTTTTTTGCGGGATTAGTATTTTTCAAAATACTGTCTTGAAGGGGAGTCCTCATCAACGATTTTTCAACATCTTTTGGCCTGCTTTCATCCCTCTCATCGGTCGTTTAGCCCGCTAAACTCCCTTTTCAAATGACAAAATCATCTCCAAAATCTGATAAAATCTCACTAAAGAAAAGTTTAAACAACTTCATCCTTCTACTATAGCACTATACAAATAGCGTGCCACAAATATAAAACAATTGAGACCAGTGAGGGGTTTATATTAGTGAATATTCTAAGAAACAATCAATATACAATGCATGGTATTCATACTATGGAAAATAGTTTAATAATGGAAATAGGAGATTGCACTCCAGATGATAAAGAAATAATAGCAAAAGCAATTCTTACTGCAATCGGAGACGAAATAACAGAGAATTTGGCAGGTGACAAAGGATATGAAGCCGTTTTGCAACTCTTTTCCTCACTTGCAGGGAGAGACGACACCCAATATTCTTACCTAAATACCAGAGTGGCACGTTCTCGAGAGGGAAAGCCGATGGGACTCTGCATCTGTTATGACGGTAAGGATTTAAAGAAACTCCGCAAACCTTTCTTTAAGGAAGCAAACTCACGCCTCGGATGGAACCTTACAGATGAGGAAATCGATTCAATTCCGGGAGAAACAGATGATAATGAATTTTACCTTGATACGCTCATGACTCTTCCTGAATATAGAGGGAAGGGGGTGGCATCAGCCCTTATTAAAGATGCTTTAGAAAAATCAAGGAGAGCGGGGAAACCTTTGGGGCTACTCTGCGATAAGACAAATGAAAAGGCACGTGGCCTTTACGAAAGAATAGGATTCAGTATCCTGGGGATGCGTCCCTTCGCCGGTCACGATATGTATCACCTACAGTTGTTTTCATAGCCATTCTAATAATTCTTACTCGTATCTCATTGTTTCAGAGGGTGAGATACGGGCAATGAAGCCTGAGGGGAGGATAAGAACAAGATAGGTGACAACAAGAACACCTGCATTAAGGATTACAATAGATATGGGATCAAGATTTACGGGTACGAAGTCAATGTAATATGAATCAGGATCAAGAGATATGAAGTGAGTTTTCTTTTGAAAGTAGAGGGCTGCAAGAGTAACGGCATTACCGATCAACAAACCTATCAGTGCAATCCTCATGGCAAGATAAATAAAAATCTTCCTTATTTGAGAGTTCGGGGTTCCCAGAGCCCTCATCATACCGATAAAGCGTTTCTTCTCAATAATAATGATCAGCATACCGGAGACGAGTGTAACGACACCGACGATCATCATCAATACAAGAACTACGATGACATTTGTGTCAAGCAGATTCAGCCAGCTGAAGAGTCCGGCTCCTTGATTCATAACATTGTCCGTGCGATACATCTTATAGAGTTCACCTTCAGCCAATGCTTTGTTTAATCTTTGCTGTAAATAAAGGGTATTTTCAGGTATCCGGTCAAAATCATCTGTGGAAATCTGGAGATAGGTGCCTTGATCATCTTTAATCTGACCTAAATGCTGTATAAGATTGATGGAGCCGTAGGCAGTCACATCGTCATATTGATCAAAATGGGAATTGTAAATTCCTTCTATTATCAAACGCCTCACTCTGACATCATCGCTTATAAAATAGGTATCAATTTTATCTCCTACTTTAAGTCGGAGTTGGTTAGCGGCATTTTCCGAAATTAGAATTTTATCTTTATTCTCTTCTTTGGAAAAATCAACAATTTTACCCTCCACAAGATTATCCTTAATAAAGGAGGTGGAAATATAACCGTTTAACCCTTTGAGATATACTCCTTTAAAATCATCCTTGGTTTTAAGTATCGCCGGGATGGCAGCCTGCAAAGAATAGTCGCATACAAAGGGGGTATCGTCAAGTATATTTTTCAAAGTGGGGGTAAGGGTCAAAATATTGTCATCATCGGAAGAGGTCGGGACTGAAAACAGTGTGATATGGCCATTAAATCCCACCACCTTGTCGCGGATTTCCTTTTTGAACCCTAAAACTATAGCAATTGAAGCAATCATGACAGCCACAGAAAGTGCAACTGCAATAACAGACACGGCAACCCCGGGTGCTTTCTTTTTCCCACCGGAGGAGAGAGTCAATCTCTTCGCTATATAAAAACTGTAATCCATAGGATGCAAAATTACAATTTTTTCCTTAATAAACAATTCTTAAATTCCATTATGCCCAATTTCCACAACTAAACGTACTGGCGATAATCATAACTGAGGAAAAAAAGGGAAATTTTCTAAGACAATAAGAATAATATAGTAGGACGGCGTAATGGCAAATTCTCAAATTGGAAATAAAAAACCTCAAAAAAATTAGTTTTTATCAAAAATATTTGGCGGTTTAAATAGCAAATGTTAATTTTGGGGTATCAAAATCGGGCTGTATCCGATACCTTATTTTCTAATTGCCTTTGAAACCCTATGGTTGAAATGGCAAAGTGTTAAAGCCAACTAATACAATCCTTAAAAATGGAAGAAAAACTTATTAAAACCTGTCTTCATGACCGCCATGTCAAACTCGGCGCTCAAATGTCTCCTTTCGGTGGATTTGATATGCCCATCCAATATAAAGGTATAACCGAGGAACATAACGCCGTACGTCAGAATGTAGGTGTTTTTGATGTCAGCCACATGGGGGAGGTCAGGATATCAGGCCCGGATGCTTTCAAATTTGTCAGCCATATATTTACCAATGATATTTCCGGAGCACCGGATGGACAGATTTTCTATGGTATGATGTGCTACGACAATGGGGGCACAGTTGACGATTTACTGGTATACAAGGTAAATGACGAAGAGTATTTTCTTGTGATCAATGCATCAAACATAGATAAGGATGTAGACTGGATTAAGAGTCATGCCGAGGGCTTCGATGTTAAGATTGAGAACGAGAGTGAATATTACGGAGAAGTTGCAGTGCAGGGACCCAAAGCGGAAGAAACCCTTGAAAAATTGATGGGACTTCCCCTTCAAGATATTTCTTTTTATAACTTTAAAACTTTCGATGCAGACGGTGAGACAATAATCGTCAGCCGTACAGGATATACAGGAGAGGATGGTTTTGAAGTGTACGGTAGTCATAAATTCACACAGGCACTATGGGATAAATTGATGGATGCGGGAGTTCAACCTTGTGGTCTCGGTTGTCGTGATACCCTGAGATTTGAAGTAGGTCTTCCGCTGTATGGCGATGAGTTGGCAGCCGATATAACCCCGATTGAGGCAAGCCTGAGTATGTTTGTCAAATTGGACAAACCGGAGTTTATAGGGAAAGAGGCTCTTGCTTCGCAAAAGGGTAATGGGGTAACCCGCAGAATAGTCGGACTTGAACTTGAGTGTAATGCGATTCCTCGCCATGGATATCCGGTAGAGATAGAGGGTAAGAAGGTAGGAGAAATCACTACCGGCTACCGTTCCATTTCTACGGGTAAAAGTGTGGCAATGGCAATGATTGACAAACCTTATGACAAACTTGGCACAAAGGTGGAAGTAAGAATCAGGAAGAAAGTCTTTCCCGCCACCGTGGTCAAGAAACGTTTTTATGATAAGAATTACAAAAAATAATAACTTATAAAGAAAAATACAACAATATGAGCAAGATATTAGATGATCTGCGTTATGCAGACTCACATGAGTGGGTGAAACTTGAGGGTGACATAGCAACAATCGGTATAACAGATTATGCACAGCATGCACTTGGCAACATAGTGTATGTGGACATGCCTGAAGTTGGCGACGAGGTCACTCAGGGAGAAGATTTCGGTGCAGTTGAATCCGTAAAGGCAGCGAGTGATCTTATCTCTCCTGTATCCGGAGAAGTTGTTGAGATCAATGAAGCACTTGAAGATGAACCTGAACTTGTAAATCAGGATGCGTTTGCAAATTGGATCATGAAAGTAAAGGTTTCCGATCCATCAGAAATAGAATCTCTACTTGATGCTGCCGCATACGCGAAAATCTGTGAGGAATAATACTATATGATTCCTGCCCCGGAGTGAATGGACTCACTCCGGGGTAACATTTAGTTGACGAAACACAGAACAAAATTATTAACCTAACATTCTAACATAAATGTCTGATAAATTCATGCCGCATACCGATGAAGATATCCGCAAGATGCTGGATAAAATCGGTGTAGAGACGATAGATGATTTATACAGTGATGTACCCTCGGAAGTGATTTTTAAGGGTGAATATGATATACCCTCCTCAATGTCAGAAATTGAATTGCGCAAACATTTTGAGGATTTGGGCAAAAAAAATCAATCACTTGTCATCTTTGCAGGTGGCGGTGTGTATGATCATTATGCACCATCTGTTGTCAATCATCTTTTGCAGAGAAGTGAGTTTTATACTGCTTACACTCCTTACCAACCTGAGATATCCCAGGGTACGTTACAGTATATTTTCGAGTATCAGAGTATGATAAGCGAGTTGACCGGATTGGAGTCAACAAACGCATCAATGTATGATGGTGCAACTGCAGCTGCGGAAGTGATGTTTATGATGGTGGCATCCTCAAAGAAAAGGAACAAGGTGCTCATTTCGTCCACAATTTCAGAAAGAGTGCTGAATGTGGTCATGACATACGCAAAATTCCATGGTGTGGACGTCACCGTTTTGCCGGAAAAAGATGGAGTGACTGACATTGAATCTATGGAAGCGGCACTTAAGGAGGGAGATGTGGCAGGTGTGCTTCTTCCCACTCCTAATAAATATGGAATTATTGAGGATTACTCAGGAGTAGCGGAAAAGATTCATGGAGCAAAAGGATATTTCGGAATTTATGCAGACCCCTCAACACTTGCCGTACTGAGAACTCCTGCGGAATGGGGTGCCGACGTAGCATGTGGCGATGGCCAGACTTTAGGGATGCCGTTGACTTTCGGTGGTCCATATCTTGGCTTCATTTCATGTGCTAAAAGTATGTTGAGGAAGATGCCGGGCCGCGTTGTGGGTGTCACTAAAGATGCTGACGGCAAACGTGCATTTGTCTTAACATTGCAGGCCCGTGAGCAACATATCCGTAGAGAGAAGGCGACAAGCAATATATGCTCTAACCAAAGTCTGATGGCACTCTATGCCACAATCTATCTATCTCTACTCGGGAAAAAAGGATTGGAAGAGGTCAATATACTTTCATGTGACGGAGCACACTATTTATATAAACTTCTTATGGACTCAGGTAAATTCACTGCTGTGTTCGATAAGCCTTTCCTTAAGGAATTTGTGGTGAACACATCACTTGATATGGAAGCGGTCAATGCAAAATTGTTGAAACATGGCATACAAGGAGGAATAATTCTCGAAGATGGAAAAGTGGAGTTCGCAGTTACGGAAAAACGCACTAAAGAGGAGATTGAGAAGTTGGTGAAATTAATGGTGGAGGAATAAACATGAAAACATACGATAAACTCATATTTGAACTTTCACGTCCGGGAAGGAAAGGGTATTCTCTACCGGAGGATAATTATAACACAAACGGATTTGACAGTATACCGAAAGATCTGTTAAGGAAAGATGAAGCATCGCTACCGGAAGTAGGTGAACTTGAGGTGGTGCGTCATTATACCAATCTCTCCAATAAGAATTTCGGTGTAGATACGGGGTTTTATCCTCTGGGAAGCTGCACCATGAAATATAATCCGAAGATAAACGAGGAATTGTCATCACTCCCGAGTTTCACGACTTTACATCCTTTGCAGGACGAATCTACAGTTCAGGGAGCGCTTGAACTTTACTGGAATCTTCAGAATATGCTTTCCAATCTTGCGGGTCTGGCTGAGTTTACGCTTAATCCTTACGCAGGAGCACACGGAGAATTGACGGGATTGATGGTCATGAGGCAGTATCATATCTCAAGAGGAGATCACAAAAGAAAAAAAGTGATCGTTCCTGACACCGCCCATGGAACAAATCCGGCGTCTGCGATGGTGGCAGGGTTAGAAGTCGTGGAAGTTAAATCCAAACCCAATGGCTCTATTGACGTAGAAGATTTAAAACCACTTCTTGATGATACAGTTGCGGGGATAATGATGACCAATCCGAATACTGTCGGAATGTTTGAGACAGAGATACTCGAGATAGCGGATCTGGTTCATAGGGCAGGAGGATTGCTATATTATGATGGAGCAAACCTCAATCCTCTCCTTGGGAAAGTTCGTCCAGGAGATATGGGTTTCGACATCATGCATATCAATCTGCATAAGACTTTCTCTACACCCCACGGAGGAGGAGGACCCGGTTCAGGCCCTGTAGGTGTCGCTTCCCATCTTGTTAATTTCCTTCCGAATCCTAAAGTAGTGAAAAATGAAGATGGCACTTTCTCAATTACCAACGGTGAGGAAAGTCTCGGAAATATATCTACTTTTATGGGGAACTTCGGAGTGATGATGAAGGCATACGCCTATATACTCACTCTCGGTAAAGAGAATATAAAGAAAGTAGGACCTTTAGCAACCCTTAATGCCAATTATATAAAGGAGAGCCTTAAGGATGATTACCTTCTTCCGATTGAGGGTGTTTGTAAACACGAATTTGTGTTTGACGGCCTTAAAGACAAGTCAACAGGTGTTACCACTTTGAATATCGCTAAACGTCTGCTCGATTATGGATTCCATGCACCTACAATATATTTCCCCCTGCTCTTCCATGAATCAATGATGATAGAGCCGACGGAAACCGAGAGCAAAGAGACGCTGGATGATTTTATAGAAGTGATGCACAAGGTTGCCAAAGAGGCTAAAGAGAATCCTGATGATGTTAAAAACGCTCCTCTGACTACCATAGTGCGTAAACTTGACGAAACCACAGCGGCAAAAAATCCGATACTCAGTTACAAAGCCTTAAAGGAAGCAGTGAAATGAAAAGCGATCTTATCATCATAGGCGCAGGTCCCGGAGGCTACGAGACCGCTCTCACTGCTGCCCGAAGGGGAAAGAATGTCGTCTTGTTCAATGGCGACAGATTAGGTGGCACATGTCTTAACGAAGGATGCATCCCCACGAAATGTCTTTGCAAGAATGCAGAGATAATATCTCAATTCAAGGAAGGGGAGGTGTTCGGTATTGATGATTTCTCATTCACCCTTGACTTCGCAAAGATAATGTCGCGGAAAGACGATGTGGTCTCTAATCTGAGGTCAGGTGTCGACATGCTCCTTAAACAGGCAAAGGTGACAGTAGTAAATTCCAAGGCCACCTTTAAGGATAATCATACTGTCGTTGCTGACGGAGAAGAATATTCAGCAGACAATATCATAATCGCTACGGGGAGTGTTTCAAAGTCTCTCCCTATTCCCGGGAATGATCTTGAAGGGGTTTTAGACTCGACTGCTCTCCTAAATATTGAAGGGATACCGGCATCACTAACCATAATCGGTGGTGGAGTGATTGGTATGGAGTTTGCCTCAATTTTTCATCAGATGGGATCCAACGTTACGGTGGTTGAATATATGAAACAGATTCTGCCTCCATTTGACTCAGATATAGCCAAACGCTTAAAACAAAATCTGACAAAAAAGGGTATCAAGATTGTCACCGGTGCTTCGGCAAAAGAGATCAGCAGAAATGAGGACGGAGAGTTAGATTTGGTTTACGATGTTAAGGGTAAACAAGAGAAGGTAACTTCCACACACATACTGATGGCAGTGGGGAGAGTCCCGCAGATTCAGGGTCTTGGTCTTGAAAATACGGATATTCAGTATTCGGCAAAAGGTATCGATGCCGACGAGAATATGCGTACTTCAGTGGAAAACGTTTACGCGATAGGGGACGTCAACGCAAAAATGATGCTTGCCCATGTCGCAACTTTCCAAGGAGTTAGAGTCTTGAATGTAATCGATAATATCAAGGACACAATTCGGTTTGACATAATTCCATCTGCAGTCTTCACCGTTCCGGAATGCGGTATGGTCGGAAAAACCGAAGAACAGTGTAAGAATGAAGGAATTAAGATTGCAGTCGGTCAGAGTTTCTTCCGGGCTAACGGAAAGGCACTGGCACTCGGAGAACCGGATGGCTTGTGTAAACTCATTTTCAATAAGGACACTCACGTCCTCATCGGCGCGCACATAATGGGAACAGGTGCCTCGGATTTGGCGCAGCAATGTGCGGATATGATGAACGCCAACTTTACTTGGGAACAGATTTCCGATATAATATTCGGTCATCCCACGATAAGTGAAGTGATTCTCTCCGCTGTACATTCAATTAAGTGACAATACTTTTTACAGGGATTTGGAATAACATAACCAAGAACAAATCTTAAGGGAAATAGTAATTGAAAACCCTGCTCCGATAATTAGGGGCAGGGTTTATCTTATTTATCAAGTAAGGCGAATTATAACTTATGGTCAGGTGCGAACACATACGTCACGAGAGCACCCAGCAGCATAACTACAATTGAGACTACCAATACTAAAGAGGAACCTCCACTTTTTAACAATACCGGTATGAAGAATACTCCTAATACAGCACCTAACTTACCGATAGAAGCCGCTATGCCTGAGCCTTGACCTCTTACTTCCACAGGGAAAACCTTTGAGGGAAGGACGTACGTCATAAGGTGAGGCCCTATGTTGAGGAATAACTCAAAACACATAAAAGCCCCTATTGAAATCCAATGAGGCCAGTTATTCCTATAAGCAAAAAGCAGAACCAAAAGTGACAATCCGCTCAAGAGGAAGCCCCAAGTCTGTTGTTTTGCTCCATTCATCTTTGGGATGAGGAATAGGCCGATTACAAAACCGGGTAAGATAATGCATGATATCCACAAGGTAATTTCTACAGAACTTGCTACGTGTGCTATCTGAGTCTCATGTAATCCGGCATGCTCAAGACCTAAAGCCATGACCAATATCGGTAGGAAAACGCCAATACCATATACACCCAAACCTTCACATGCCCAAGGGACACCTGTGAAAATTACATTTTTCCAATGCTTGCCAATAAATGTAAAGAATCCATCTTTTGAGGCAACAGTCTTATCTCCGCTATTGGCAGCAGGGGAATCGATGGTCACATCATTTCCCAAGAATTTTTTTGTCACCATCTCAGCCTCCTTTATTCTACCCTGCGAGATTAACCACGTTGGACTTTGCCAAAAACGTATTCTTGTCAACAGCATCAAGCCTGAAAGTGCTATCATGATCCAGAGTAAAGTAGGCCAAGCCGTCGCCTCTGTCCAATCCTTCACCATAAGGAAACAAACCAAAGCAACTATTATATTGCCTAATGCACTGGCTGCTTTTGCCGCTCCCACCATTGTAAAAGTCCATTTTGCGGGCATCAATTCAGAAATGTAATCCGAATCAAGACTATATTCTCCACCAATACCAAATCCCATTAAAAATAGACAAACTATCAAAACGGAGATATGGGGAAAGATAAGGGCGACCACCGAGGAGAGAAGGATTATCAGGGGACACAATCTGAACAAAGTCAGATAGCCATATTTATCAGACAATTTTCCCAGAATAGCCGAACCGACCATAATACCTATGAGATCCATCGCACCTACCAACCCTTGCATGGCAGAAGAAAGTTGAGGATGAGATATCAGTTGGTATAATGGTATGATTACCGAAACCAACGTTGCCAATCCCGTACCTATAAGTTGCCCGAGGGAAGCGACAGCAACAATCCTAATTTGCTTCCAGGAAAACGGTGCATCTTTTATCGTATATTCCATTTTATTATCTCAGAGATTCTTTGGAAATCAATTAATTTTTTGTTGCCGGAAGGAAGAACTTGTAGGCGGGTAGCAAGAATATCCATGTGGCGACACAGAAAGGACCGGTCAATGTCGGAAGTCCCATAGGAGCAAAGAAGGCATTCATCGCAGCCTGAACGAAGACAGTCACAATTGTACCCAAAACAGCCCATATTGCGCTTCTCCAAGAGAAGTTGCAGAAAGTTGCACCGAGGGCAATTGCTGTCAATACGGCAGAAAATCCGTACAAACCGTTAGAAATATCTACTGCCGGGCCATGCCAAAGAAATGCAACCAATAAAGAAATTGCAGATCCGAGCGCTGCCCATAAAGCCGCTCTCCAACTGCTAACCAAAAGACCTAAGAGGAAAAATGCACCGCATACCCACGACTTAATAAGGAATACTTGTGAAATACCGCGCAACCAATATACGACCAAATCGATGAAACCCATAGAGATGACACCCTCCGCTCCATGAGGGAATTCAGGGGAGCCCATTGATTCAGGAGGGAAGCCGCTGAAGAGGCGGGAGGAGAGAAGAAATATCCATGTACAGAAAACGAATGGGAATGTGAAAGATGACAAATTCCATTTTCCGAAAACGTTATCCATTCCAGAACGTGCCACTATCGTAAGAGCGGAACATATTATCAGACCAATCCACATCCATGGCGTATTACCTAAAAAGGTGGGGAACGCACAACCTACAAGAACGCCGTTAAATCCCCATAGGCCTTGCGCTCCATTCTGATCGGGCAACCGGAGAATATATCCCACAAGGGTTGAAACCAGAACACCAACCAGCGCTCCCCATGCTACCAATGGAGCACCCTCAATATAAGCACCCCAGAAAATACCGATGAGGAAAAAAATACCTGTCCACATGTTATCCTGGAACATAACCTGCCCGACACCTCGTGCGACTGTGCGGGGAAACTCTTTAATTGAATTGGAAATATAGACTTTATCAAACATAACAATACGTTTTAAGAAGTTATCAAAATATAATTATTGTGCCATGGCGTCAGCGGTATCGTCAGAAACCTTATCTTCCTGTTTCAACTGTTTATCGCTGTTACCGACAAGAGGAGTAGTGAAATTCATATCGCCATATTTCTGACCAATCTGGTGATGCTTCGTCAATATATTGGTGACGTAAACGGTAAATATCGGGAACATCATCATACCAAGTGCCGCAAGCAAAACTGACAATATGCGACCTACTGTAGTCACGGCCGTAATATTGCAACCAACGGTCGTTGCATCCATGAACGCCCACCAAAGGGCATCATCATAATTTACAACAAGACTGTTGACACCATGCTCAAAAAGGAAAAACGCCAATGAAGCGAAATATATGGTAAATAATAATGTGGCAAGATAGGAAATGAAAAGTCCGGTGGCTTTATTGTATGTAAACCAACTCACCACTATCGACATAGCATAGCCACCTCGAATAAGGGGAATATATCTGAGGCAGTAGGTCAATTGTGGATCAAACGACCATCCATAATGTGTTATTATAGAGTTATAGGGGATAGATACAAGGAAGAAAAGGAAGTGTCCTCCCAGATAATGCCATTTATTCTCAGCGAGAAAAAACTCGATAAAGAAATCAGCGAGGAATATCACGCAAATCCAAAACTGTACTTTCATGAACTGTGGTTCCTCATAGAAGGCCTCATTATGAAATGAATCAATAGAGATACATACAACAAGAAAAATAGACAGAAGCAAAATCAGAATATGGAGAACCATATAAAGTCCTTTTATTCTGAAAAGAGAATGGATTTTAGATTCTTGGGCTGCCATAGTAGAATTTCTTTTGTGTTATTGAAAGCAAATATGGAATACCTCTCTACAGATTTAAAACCTAAACTAAGATTTAAATACAACGAAGGAGGGTTACTATATTTTAACAAATTCATCGGGGAAATTGATTTTTTAATATTGTAATTTTTATTTTTTTATTAACTTTGAGAGTATTATTCAATGTTTAAATTTTAATGTGGTAAATGAAGGGAAGTATCAGACGGGAAAATTCAAAACTTCTCGAGCTTTCCGGATTTTGATAATAAATCTAGTATATGAAGGTGCTTCATACTTCTGATTGGCATTTGGGTCATAGTCTTTATGGATATGACAGAAGAGATGAGTTCAAGCATTTCCTTTCCCAACTGCTTGAAATAATCGCTGAGGAGAAACCGGATGTATTGCTGGTAAGCGGAGATATTTACGATGTCTCCGCACCATCCACACATGTGATTGAACTCTTCAACAGTTTTATGCTTGAAGTCAGAAAATATATACCCGATATTACTGTAGTAGTCATATCGGGAAATCATGACAGTGCATCAAGAATAGATGTTTACCGGAATGTATGGGAAAAACTGGATATACATGTGATTGGAAAAGTAGAAAGAAAGGATAGGGTATATAATTTTTCGAAAAACGTTATAGAAATTGAAGGCAAAGGGAGAATCATTGCCATTCCTTTCATAAATCCATCTTTCTTATGGTCCGGAGATAAAGATATATCAGGTGAGAAGGCATTTTTCAATGTCTTGGAACAAGAGATTGAAAGTTCTTTCCCGGATGATTTGCCCAATGTGCTGATGGCACATCTTACTGTCAGGGGTAAAAGTGTGACTGCGGATAATTCAACTTTGATCGGGAACGTGAACAGTGTGACCTCTGATATATTCGGAAACATTTATGATTATATAGCACTCGGTCATATCCACCGACCCCAAACACTTGATGCGAATGATAGGATAAGATATTCCGGATCTCCAATACCCATAAGTTTTGACGAGGATTATCCTCATACCGTCTCTATATTAGACATAGAGAAGGGTCAAAAGCCACAACTTAAAGAAATAGTGATAACACCATTGAGAAATCTAAAGACATTTCCGGAGAAGCCGGTAAATTTCCGGAGTGCTTTAAAAATTCTTACAAAATATCCTTCTGCTGACACATCTTATATCCGAGTCAATATCGAGCAACCGGAAGATTTGCCTTCCGATTGCGAAGAACAGATAGCCTCTGCTCTTAAAGATAAAGAATGCAGATACTGCATCATCAAATACAATAAACCCGGGAAAGAGAATCATAAAGCAGAATTTGAAGAAATGAGAACTTCAGATTTCAAATTACTGAATCCGGCAGAAGTAGCATCCCGATTTTTTAAAACAATTGGGATAGGGGAAGACGATATTTCAGAACTCAGTGGTCTGATTTCAGAAATAGAGGAAGATCTAACGGCAAAAGAAAGTTTTTGAACAATGATAATTAAGAATCTAACAATACACAATATCGCCTCATTGGCAGAAGCAGAAATCGATTTTCAAAATTCGACGATAGGTGAGGCCTCGATATTTTTAATATCGGGAGAAACGGGGGCAGGTAAAAGCACAATACTTGACGCCATTTGTCTCGCCCTCTATGCACAGACACCACGCATGATGTCGTCAAGCAGAGAGGAATTGGCATTCTTCAACGAGCAGAAAGGAAAATTCTATACTAATGACAATGCCCAACTATTGAGAAGAGGGACAGGTGAAGGGTTCGTAAGACTTATCTTTGAAGGGAATGACGGATACGATTATGAGGCAATTTGGGCTGTCCAAAGAGACCACAAGAAGGCACATAAGAAATTGCAGAAACCTACACGTATTCTAAGAAGCGTAAGTAATGGGAACTATTGCGAAACCCATAAAAAACAGATAGAGGAGAAGATTCCACAACTCACAGGATTGGATTATGACCAATTTTGTCGTACCGTTATGCTTCCTCAAGGTGAGTTTACCAAATTCCTGAAAAGTTCTCGAAGTGAGAAGTCTCAGATACTTGAGAAATTGACGGGCACTGAGATTTATTCTATCATCGGTAAGGAGATTGCCTCACGTTATTTGAAGGAAAAGAATCTATGGGATAGTATTCAGAAGGAGATAGACAGCATCTTTATTCTTCAGGAAGAGGAAGTGGCAGGTGTCGGCAATGAACTGGAAAGTCTTGGGGAGGAAGGAAAGAAAAGTTCGGAAATTAAAAAATCCATTTCTGAAAAGATCATGTGGATTGAGGAATACACCTCCCTTATTACAAAGGAGATAGAATTGCAGAAGGATATCAATATACTCAAGGAAACATCCGAATCAAAGCAATTTAAAGAAAATGTTAAGTTAATCGAGGAATACAACAAAACAATAGTGCCGAGAAGTTTACTTGCAGATTTGAATACCCAGAAGGAAAATTTGAAAAGACATGAAGAGTTGCGCAATAAAATTGAAGAGAGCATAAGCGAATCACAGAAAAACGAAGAGTTGAAAAAGGTGGAGGTTGAGAGAATTATTTCAATAATCGAAAACCTAAACAATCGTCTTGAAAAATTTGATGCCGATGATATCAATAAGAAGATTATAAAACTTAATGAAACAAAAAATCTTCTTATAGGATATGGGGCAAATCTTGAGAATTTCAATAGAAGTAGAGGCCTTGAACTTGAACTCAATCGGGAAGTCGCTGATTTAAATGATAGGATTAAATCTCATGATGTCATTCTCCAGACATCGATGGGAAAGAAACCTTACGCGGTCACGCGTAATGAAAAGGCAATTAGGGAATTTGATAAAATATTTGTATCTACCTCAAACGCTGCTAAAAAACTGAGAGGGATGGTGAATGAAGGAGATATGTGTCCGGTATGTGGGCAAAAGATCATCCATCATCTTGAGGAAGGTTTCTTTAAGGAATTGTTGGCACCTCTTGAAAAGGAGAAGAGAGAGTCCGAAGAAAATTTAAGAACCATAGAGGCAACTATCAACTCCGAAAAGAGAATTATTTCCGAACTTGAGACAGAGTGTAGAAAAGCAAATACAAAGTTAGTTGAGGTTTGCAAATCGACAAAAGGATTCCGAGAACTCATTATCAATCAGGAGGAGCAATTGAAAGCTATTGGGCTTGTTGAGTTGGATAATGCAGAAAAGATAGATGACCGAATATCCGTAATTGATAAGGAAATAGGAGAGACGCTTCTTTTGCAGAAACAGTATCAACATATCTCAAAAGAGATAAAGCATCAGAGAATTAAGGAAACCGGATTGAATAAGGAGTATGCCTCTTTGAAAGAGAAAACCTTAAAAGAGAAGGAAGCACTGTCCGTATGGAAAGCAAGTCTATCAGAGAAAAAGGCACGTATAACTCAAATCGAAGATTCCTTACACCAATTTTTGACAGAACATTCTGATGTTAGCATGGAAAAATTGAAAGAACTCATTGAGATAAAGAAGGAGTATGTCGATCTAATTTCTGAGGAAGTAAAGAAGATGGAAGAAACTTTTCACAATAAATTGGGAGCTTCTGAATTAGTCAGAAGAAATAAACAAGAGTTGGAAAAGAGCCGACCTTTGTTGGAGGAAGATGATAATGTAAGGGAATTACAAAAACAGTTGAAGACAGTTGAAAACAGAATAAATGAAATCAACATATCAACGGGAAGGCTAAAGGAGAAACTTGATCTGAATAAGCGGAATAATGAAATACGTAAAAAGAAAGAACAAGAAGGGGAGTCGGTAAGAATAAGGAAAGAGAAATGGGAAAGACTTTATAAGTTCCTGGGAGACGGAGACGGGGTTAAGTTCAGGTCAATTGCCCAAAGTTATATACTCAAGTCGTTATTGAACAACGCAAATGTGTATATGCAAACGTTTAATGACAGGTATACATTAACCTGCAATCCGGGTTCACTGGCAATTCTTGTCAGGGATAACTTGCAACCGGGAGAGCCACAACCGGCGAGTATTTTATCCGGTGGTGAAGGATTCATGGCATCCCTTTCTCTCGCCCTAGCACTCTCTAATCTAAAAGATCACTCTCTGGGTGTGGATATTCTATTTATTGACGAAGGATTCGGCACACTTTCACCAGAATATCTTGAGAACGTAATGGAAACTCTTGAGAAACTTCATAGGTTTGGAGGTAAAAAGGTAGGATTGATAAGTCACGTACCGGAACTAAAAGACAGGATACCTGTCCAGATCAATGTAAAGAGAGTATCTCCTTCACTCTCGAATATAGAAATAAACCAATAAAGCAGATTTGTTAAAATGAATAACCCTCTAAAGTTTGTGTTTGACTTTAGGGGGTTATTCCATAATTCAGAATCCTTATAGTATTATTCTCCAATCATTTTAAGAAATTCCTCCTCACCAACCAAGGGAATCCCAAGTTTTTCACACTTCTCCCGTTTTGCCGGACCCATATTTTCCCCGGCGAGTACAAAGGATGTCTTTTTAGAAATGCTTCCTGCATTCCTGCCTCCCTCTTTCTCAATGATATCCTTATACTCATCGCGGGAATGATGACTGAATGTACCGGAGATGACAATAGTCTTTCCCTCAAGAGAAGTGCCTCGTGGCTCAAGTTTATCAGCCGAAAGAGACATTTGCACTCCCGCAGTCCTCAGTCTCTCTATTATCTCAAGGTTTACAGGGATGTCGAGATATTCCCTGATAGACTTGGCTATGATTGGTCCCACATCCGGTATTGCTGTGAGATCTGCTTCCGACATGGCGAGGAGATTATCCATAGTCTTGACATAACTTGCCAATCTTTTTGCAGTGGTTTCCCCAATGTTGGGTATGGATAAAGCATAAACCACACGTTCGAAAGGCACTGCCTTTGACGAATCAATGCCATCCATTATTCTTAATGCAGTCTTTTCTCCAATTCTGTCAAGATTCTCAAGTTTCTCTTTTGTCAAATCATATATGTCAGCAATATTCTGCACTAATCCGCAAGAGAATAAGAGTTGTGCCGTTTCCTCTCCTATTCCGTCGATATTCATCATTCTTCTTGCACAAAAATGCTCAATCTTTCCCGTGATTTGCGGACGGCATCCAAAATGATTTGGACAGCACCAAGCCGCATCTCCATATATTCTTACCAATGGCGTGCCGCACTCGGGGCATTCACTTACGAATCTAATCTTCCGAGAATCCTTACCCCTCTTGGATTTGTCAACACCTGTAATTTTCGGGATTATCTCACCACCTTTCTCCACATAAAGCCAGTCACCCTCATGGATATCAAGTTCCTGGATTATATCATCATTATGAAGTGAGGCTCTCTTAACAATAGTTCCTGATAATTGGACCGGTTCAAGATTGGCGACAGGAGTGACAATACCCATTCTACCGGTTTCAAAAGAAACAAAGCGAAGGGGAGTGCAAGCACGTTCCGGATTAAACTTAAAGGCTATAGCCCAACGGGGAGATTTTGCAGTATAACCGAGATTCAATTGCTGTCGGAGTGAATTAATCTTGAAAACAAGCCCATCGGTAGCAACAGGGAGATTCTTTCTATTGACGTCCCAATTTTCAATAAAATCGTTTACCTCTTCTATAGAATCAAGAAGCGTCATCTCCTTTGATACTTTGAAACCCCATTTGCGGGCTGCCTCAAGATTGTCGTAATGATTATCATACGGAAGATTATCACTCAACAGATAGTAAAACCGGGCATCAAGATGCCTCTTGGCAACTTCTTTCGAATCCTGCATTTTCAGTGTGCCCGACGCTGCGTTACGGGGATTGGCAAATAACGGCTCCTCATTATATGCTCTCTCCGCATTCAATTTTTCAAATACTTCCCAGGGCATCAGAATTTCCCCTCTAATCTCAAATTCATCAGGCCAATCTCCGGGTTGCAATTGAAGAGGGACACTACGGATTGTCTTGACGTTAGCGGTGACATCATCGCCTTGGGTGCCATCACCTCTTGTTACAGCCCTGACCATTTTCCCATTTTTGTAGGTAACTGAGATGGAAGTTCCGTCAAATTTCAATTCCCCGACAATCTGAAATTTTTCATTGCCGAGTGATTTCTTCAATCTCTCAAACCAGTCATCAACCTCCTCAATGGAATATGAATTAGACAGCGACATCATTGGCCGAGTATGGATAACGTGTTCAAAACCCTTTGTAAGATCGGAACCTACCCGTTTAGTCGGAGATAAAGGGTCTTCGTATTCAGGAAAATCTTTTTCAAGGTTTTCCAATTCCTTCATCATAAAATCAAATTCCTTATCCGATATTTCCGGTTGATTCAGGATATAGTAATTATGATTATGCCGGTGAAGATCTTTTCTGAGTTCTTCAATCCTTGACTTTGCTTCAGTACTGTTCATTTGATAAAATTTTAAGATCTACCTTCTTTTACGGGGAAACAATCTGTGTATATGCAGAAGTTGACGGTGAATATTTCCGCCACCGACTACTATTGAAACAGCCACAAGAATCAGGACTATTCCGATAGTGGATCTTAGTGACAATGTCTCTCCAAAGACAGATATTCCTATGGCGACAGCCGTCACAGGTTCAAGAGCCCCTAAAATTGCTGTCGGAGTCGGACCTATAAGTTGTATTGCAGAAGTCGTACACAAAAAAGAGATTGCCGTAGGAAATATGGCAAGCCCTATAAGGTTAATCCATGAGAATGGGGAAGTGGGGAGGGTAAAGGTATTCATCATAAGGGCTTTTACGATAAACACGAATAATCCGAACACCAAAACATAGAAGATTACTTTCAGTGTGGGCATGAATCTTAATGCAGTCCTATTGACCCCAACAATATATATAGCATAAGTAAGGGATGATACCATTACAAGAACTGTTCCGAAAGCAGATATTGTTGAGCCATCAGTCTTTTTAAACAATAATGCAATTCCGGAAAGGGCCATAATTATGCAAATGATTGTTGCGATTGTGATTTTTTCCTTAAACACAATCGTCATAATCAAAGCAACCATTATGGGATAAACAAAAAGAAGGGTAGAGGCAATTCCGGCATCCATGTAGTTATAACTCATGAAAAGAGTCAGAGAAGAGAGAGCCATTAGAATACCCATGATTGCTAGTTGTCCGGATTGCTTCGCATTTATCCTGAATTGGTCAGACCCTCTGCGGAATAAAAGCATCAATCCCATTACAGGTATAGCCAGCAGGTATCTGAAAAGGAGCACGGAATCAGGAGTCATACCTTCGGAATATAACGGCAATGCGAAAAGGGGATTGGTCCCATAACTTGCGGCTGCAATTGATCCAATGATGTATCCCTTTGCTTTATCGGAAATCATATAATCAGAATTTTATTTAATATAAGGGTATTTAATCTCCCAAAGGAAAAGTCCCTCGGCAGGCATCGACATACCGGCTGAAGATCTGTTTTTGGATAGAATGATATCACGGAACCCGTCGGTAGTGACGCGTCCCCTTCCTACTTCCACTAACGTCCCTACAACTGCTCTGACCATATTACGGAGAAAACGATTGGCAGAGATAGTGAAAACCAAACCATTCGGGATGAAGGGGAAGTCTTCGCCGGATTTATTCCAATGAGCCTCCCGCACTTCACATAAGTTTGTTTTAGCATCTGAATGCAGTTTTGCAAATGATGTGAAATCGGAGGTGGAGAGAAGTATCTTGGCAGCCTCGTTCATCGCATCAACGTTAAGTTCATGCGGCATGAAACAGGAATAGTCATAGACGAATGGTGATTTATTATAAGTAATGAAATACTTGTAGGTCCTTTCTATCGCATCAAACCTGGCATGCGCTTCATCGCTCACCTCTATTAAATCATCAAAAGCGACATCCTTTCCAACCAATCTGTTTATTGAATTTAGAAAACGTGATTTGTCTGCCACCGCAAACGGCACATCAAAATGGGCAAACATTTCACGCGCATGAACTCCGGCGTCTGTACGTCCGGCACCGACAATATTAATCGGGAGGCGTGTCACAATTGACAACGCCTCCTCAATATTCTGCTGCACACTTACGGCATTAGGCTGGGACTGCCATCCATGAAATCGGGTGCCATTATAAGACAGTTTCAGAAAATATCTCATGTCTTATTCTTTCTCGAGATACGTTATGCCATAAAGCCCGGAACGATAATTGTTGAGGAATTGTCTCCCCTCTTCCGCGGTGATGACCCCTTGTTTCATTGATTTTGAAACCCAAGTCTCAAGATTACGAACCAGTTTCTTCGGATTATATTCGACATAATCCAAAACATCGGTTACCGGTTCACCATCTATGATCTGTTCAATCTCATAACCGTTTTTATTTACGGAAATATGCACAGCACTCGTATCTCCGAACAAATTATGCAAATCTCCAAGTATCTCCTGATATGCTCCAACCAGGAAGACTCCGATGTAATATTTGTCGTTCGGTTTAAGGGCATGAACGGGAAGAGAATATGACATACCCTGAGGAGAGACAAAGCGATTGATTTTTCCATCCGAATCACAAGTTATATCCTGTATGGTGCACCTGCGCGAAGGTTTCTCATCCAATCGTGAAATAGGCATAATCGGGAAGACCTGGTCTATTGCCCAAGAATCCGGCAAACTTTGAAAAAGGGAAAAATTACAGAAATATTTTTCGGGCAACATTCTGTCGACCTTCTTCAATTCTTCGGGGGGATGCTTCATAGAGCGTGTCAAATCATTGACATCTCGTGCAACAGACCAGAACAGTTTCTCAATCTGAGCACGCGTCCTCAAATCAAGCAGGCCGAGACTAAATAAGTCAAGAGCCTCTTCCCTAATCTGAAGGGCATCGTGCCAATCCTCAAACATTGTCGTAGGATTTATCCTGTCCCAGATATTATATAATTCTTTGGTGAGTTCATGGTCGTTCTCACCAATAGTTTCATTATCATTCCAAATTGGGAGATGAGTGGTCTCCAAAACCTCTATAATCAATACCGAATGATGAGCAGTAAGTGAACGCCCGCTTTCAGTAATGATATTAGGCTGAGGGAGATTGTTCTTCACGCAGACATCGACAAGTGCAGACACACCATCGTTGACATACTCCTGAATTGAGTAGTTCATAGAATGCTCACCTGAAGATGAACGAGTGCCATCATAATCAACACCGAGACCGCCTCCAATATCAACAAAATCTATGTTGAAATCCATTTTAGATAACTGAACATAGAACTGCATAGCCTCCCTGAGAGCATTTTTAATGCGTCTGATTTTAGTGATCTGACTTCCGATATGAAAGTGGATCAATTTCAATGCCTCCTTGAGATTATTTTTCTCAAGATAAGAGAGTGCTTCAAGAAGTTCGGATGAATTGAGGCCGAATTTACTTACATCGCCGCCGGATTCCTCCCATTTTCCACTACCGGAAGATGAAAGTTTAATCCTGATGCCTATATTCGGGATGATGCCCAATCTTTTTGCGACGTTGTGAATGAGTTTCAACTCATTAAGTTTCTCCACCACGAGGTAAATTCTTCGGCCCATCTTTTGAGCGAGGAGAGCCAGTTCTACATAATCTTCATCCTTATATCCGTTGCAGACGATCAGGGAGTTGGAATTACAACTTACACCCAACACCGCATGGAGTTCAGGTTTTGAACCTGCCTCCAGGCCGATATTGTATTTGTTACCATGGCTGACGATTTCCTCAACCACCTGCCTCATTTGGTTTACCTTAATTGGATAGACAATAAAATTCTGACCCTTGTAGTTGTATTCCTCCGCCGCTTTTTTAAAGCACAAAGAGATTTTCTGGATACGATTGTCCAGAATATCGGGAAATCTGAGCAAAACTGGTGCAGAGACATCCCTTATCTTAAGTTCATCAATGACGTCTTTCAGGTCGACAGATGCACCACCTTCACGAGGCGTCACCTGCACATGACCTTTTTCATTGATAGAGAAATATTTCAAACCCCACCCGTTGATATTATATATCTCCGATGAGTCTTCTATACGCCATTTCCTCATTTCTTACAAAATTATCACTTCCCTTACTTTAAATAACAGTTATTTTCTCCCGACAATCTCAAGACGCTCGACAATAATCTCCGTCTTGCGTCTCAAGATTTTCATCCTGTCCTCATATTCCCTACTTCTGAGGTAACCCTCAATGTATAATTGCGTACCCTTTCGGACATACCTTTCCACAAACAAGGCGTTCTGACCTCCGAATACGAGAGAATGCCATTCCGTAGTCTCAACTCTTGCTGAACCTCTTACTTCATTTGTAGCCAAAGAAAGATAAGCCACGGGGTGATCTTTATCCGGGAATCTCATTTCCGGATCATTACCCACGTGTCCTAATAAAATAACCTTATTGACAGACATGCCGAAAGTTTTTATCAGGCGAACCAAGAGGTCCGCGTATTTTCTGAATTTCCTGAAGTCTTGCTATATACAGACGGTTTCAGAGATAAGCCGACCTTTTCATGCAAGGCGAAGAGAAGATTAAGAGCATGCACTGCATCTCCTGCTCCTCCACGCAATCTTCCGTCGGCCACAATTTCAATTTCCAGGAGCCCTGCCCCGGGCTTTGAAACCGATATGAGGCATTTCTGCGTTCCTTCCACTTCGGCATCGTCAATTCTCTCTCTACTTATGAAAGTGAAATTATGATCGTCATACACAGAGTCATATATCTTGGATATCTCATCAATGCCGAGAGGGCATTTCAAAGCCAATCCAATTCTCATTGACCGTTCAGAAGCGGATTGAGATATATTGAATGAAATTTTCCCTTCAAAACTATTCTGAGCCTTCTTTAGAGACCTTACAATTTCAATTTCTGTCAATGAAGGATTAAAAGTCTCAATTAAACTTTCAGGCATCTTGACCGAAGCCTTTATATCTGAAGACAACAAGAGATGTGACGCCAACGGATAAAGGGCAACTAAGACAAGAGAGGCAACCGGGGAAGGCACTATGGCATTTCTTGCCCCTCTTACCAACGGCTTTCGATTCACCTCAGAAAGACCATACTCAAAATCTGATATACTCCAATCCGAGAAGCGGGAAGGGGAGAGGTTGATGATCTTCAGGTTTTCCCATTCATGCAGACGTTCAACAATTGAGTCACCCAAAGGGGAATCATCTGTCAGGAACAGAGCATCAATTTTCGATAGATCAATTTTATCGGAGAAAAACAAATCTTCCTCTCCTATAAAGCCATGATGCACTGATGTTATCCTGTGCCCGGGCATTGAAGGCGCATAAAGACAAGCAATATCCACCTCCGGATGATGTATTAAAATCCTGAGCAGTTCACCAGCCTCCGGAGAGTCTGCACCAATAATACCAACTCTTATCATTTCATTAAAAATTTAAATCTTCTATAGCAATCCCAAGAATATTGGCAAACACCTCGGCAGCATGACTTCTTGTGACATCCTCCTTCAAGACAGCCAAGATAGTGTCTGTGCCCGAGATAGTGCCAAGTATTTCGGGAGAGTTGCTCATGTCAATATCATAAGCGAGCCCTGAAGCATAGCCATTTCTTGTCTTAATAACAACCAAATTACCGGAAAACTGCAAAGAGACAAATCCACTTTGATAATTTGCCCTTGCCAGAGGTTGGCCGTAATTAAGCAAACGGTCTTTCAAAGAATCGCTTTCGGGAAGTACATACATATAAGTACCCCGGTCAGTAGGTACTTTTGTCGTACGCAGCATTTTCAAATCACGTGATAAAGTGGCCTGAGTCACCGGATGCCCTTTTTGTGAAAGGATTTCCGCTAACTCCTCCTGGCTACCTATACACTGATTTTTTATCAGTTCTATTATAAGGTCAATTCTTTTCTTTCTATTTTTCATTATTAAGCCGATTTATCGCCGCGACGATTGATTTCATTTTTTATTCTGGCAGCCTCTTCATAATCTTCTTTTTCGGCAGCCTTTATCATTGCTTCAGACAATTGCTCCAACGAAAGAACAGAAAGATCATGAGTATCAATCTTTACATCGTCAGCATCTTCAGGGTTCTCAGAAATGCTACCCGGAGAATCTTCCGAATCAAAACCCGACTCACGTAAAACCTCCTCAGTAGTATAAATAGGAGCGCCGACTCTGATAGCGAGCGCAATTGCATCTGAAGAACGAGCATCTATCACCTTTTCATCCACTCCATCAGTGAAATGAAGGTCGGCTGCAAACACACCCGTCGGGAGACGCTTAATCATGACTTTGTCCAAATAAATACCAAAGGCCTTCAAGGCGGCAGCCATTGTATCATGAGTCAGAGGACGTGGTGTAGCAACTTCCTGCAACTTACACTGAATGGCCTGTGCTTCCGGGAATCCGATAATGATAGGGATTCTACGGGTGGTCCCACATTGTTGAAGAATCAATGCATAAACGCCTGATTCAATCTGATTGAATGTGATACCTACTATTTCTAATTTATATTTCTTATCCATAAAGATCTCTTAAAATTCACCATTGATACGTTCATTTTCTATTCCGATTCTTATGTCCGGATTTAGGAGGCACAGTAATCATTGCAGAACCGAGGCATAATTTGTGATCCGGGGTATAGATAATGGCATATTGGCCGGGTGCTATCCCCTGTACATCTGATTCAGATACTATAGTCAATTCATCATCTTCCGACAATATCAGATTACCTGAACAAAACTCAGGAGTATGTCTGGTCTTGAAACTGATTGCGACACGGGCGGGAGCACTTCCTGAAGAGGGGAGAGGATTCTCCGTAATCCAGTTCGGCTCTATAAGATGTATAACCCTTCCATATTGAAGGGGACTTGAATATCCGTTGGAAACGTATATGACATTATCCTTGATATTCTTTCTTACCACAAACCATGGACCACCACTCAGTCCGAGGCCCTTACGTTGACCAATAGTATAGAACCAGTATCCACGGTGTGTACCGATCTTCCTCCCTGTCTCAATCTCAATGACAGGTCCGGATTTCTCTCCAAGATGTGAGGCAATAAAATCAGCGTAATTTATTTTGCCAAGGAAACATATACCCTGTGAATCCTTCCTCATGGCATTCGGTAATGATGCTTCTTCCGCAATTTTCCTGACCTCCTTCTTGGTCAAGTCTCCCAATGGAAACATTATGTGAGAGAGTTGGTCGTAAGATATTTGCGCAAGGAAATCCGTTTGGTCCTTTACGGGATCTTTCGCTGTAGCGAGATAATATTTATCATCTATTACTTTTACGGAAGCGTAATGACCCGTGGCTGTCTTATCAAATCTGTGCCCCCATTTTTGTTCGAAGAATCCAAATTTGATTATCTTGTTACACATTATATCAGGATGGGGAGTCAGACCTTCCTTGACCGTTGAGAGGGTATATGACATCACATATTTCCAATATTCTTCATGAAGAGAAACAACTTCAAAAGGGAGATTGTACTTACGTGCTATCAACTGACACATCTCAATATCCTCTTCAGATGAGCAGTCTCCACCATCACCCTCCCTGCCTATCTTGATATAAAACAGATGTAAATCGTTCCCTTCCGAGTACAGTTTATGCACTACGACGGCACTGTCGACACCTCCTGAAATCAATACAGCAATTTTCATACCTCCTCCAGTTCTCCCTCACTTTTATTTTCAGAATGAATGATATGAAGAGAAAGGAAATAGTCTACCGAAATTTTCCCGGGACCTACAAGAAGGATGAAGAAATAGATGCCGAGGAACATGATCGGGAGATATCCCTGTTGCTGCCAGTCGAGAGAATATGAGGCTTCCGAGACAAAGTCATGAAGCAGATAGTATTCCGCTACAATCATAGAGACAATAGGAGGAATGGTCATGAATCGTGTTAGGAAACCAAACATAATAAAAATTGAACATACTATTTCAATCACAGTCATGGTGATGAGAGACGCTTCACTATCTAAACCGAGAACCGATGGGAATACAGTGTTCAATTCATAAAAATGAGCAATTTGTCTCACTCCGAACTGCATGAGCATAATACCTACAAAGAGACGTAGGAATAGTCTGCCCAAATTGGTATAGGAGTATCCGGTGAAACGGAAATATGTCCTTTTAATAAATCTTGAAATATTATTTTTTCCCATAGCATTAATTTGTTACCTTATCAAGAAGAGAACTTACAGCCACCGACAACGGAACATTCTTTTCCAATATCTTTCCTTCCGAAGAAATAACATATATGGCAGGAGTTATCCTGAGGTCGTAGATTTCTTCAAGATTCTCACCTTTTCCAACATTCCACTTTTCAGAATAGTTTGACACCTGATTCTCCCATCCCTCCTTATCTCCCGGATAAATGAAAAGGATATTGACCTTTCCCTTATCCAAGGCTTGTATCAAATTAAGGTTTGATTCCATTTTCAGGCGATCAAGTCTCCAGTCGGTATTCCAGGGGTCACCGAATATAATTAAAGTAGGAGTAGACATGGGTCGATAGAAAGCGTCTTTACCGTTCCTGTCTTTGAAATGGAATACAGGCGCCACATTGCCTTCTGCCGTCTCCTTGATCACCTTCATCTGCCTATCATACTTTAATCTTCTGTTTTGGGCAATCTTTTTGTTAGAGGTAACACCCTTTAAGAACTGGAGATATATCTCATCAATCCAAAATTCAGCCCTTGGTCCGTAAAGAGTTTCCTCGGCAGCCTTAGTAAACTGAAGGAGAAGAACCGGATTCTTAACCAAATTATTCAATAATTTCTGGTTAGCATTCAAGGTTTTCTCTCTGTCAGCAAATCTCATCGCTGTAGCGTAGACCTTAAACGCATGGTTCAAAGCGTTCTGATCAACAGCAGTCTTAGATTTTAAATCAAAAGAATCCCAGAAGTGCTCAACGATATAATTTGATTTGTCATACATTGTTGGTAATTCCTCGGGAGCAACAGGGTATTCGAACAGGGGTTGAATTTCAATCAGATGTTGCGCCGGAGAAACAAGAGCCATCCCGGTGGAAAAGACTATTAAGGATAACAAACGTTTCAAATTATTCATGGAGAATTATAATTGATTTAAAATTTTTACAGATTCAGTCATTAACATATTCGCTTAACTGAGCAGCCCAAGCCTTATATCCCTTGCCAAGCAGATGCAAACCATCATTTGTAAATTCCTTTCTCAATTTACCTGAATCATCTGACAGTGCAGGCCAAAGATCAATGTAGATGGCGCCATTTCTTTCAGCAATCTCTTTTAAATATTTATTGACAGACACTATAACCTTCTCTTTACCCTTCAGATTTTTATATCTTGCAAAATCATTGTTGATGGGCATTATTGACTGAATGTAAAGAGTTGTCGATGGTGATTGATTTCGTATCTCCTTAACCAATTCTTCGTAGCGAGCTGCCAAAGCTTCCGGTAAAAGATTGTGGGAGATATCGTTAATCCCTATCAGAAGGAAAATTTTGGCCGGGTTACCGTCAGTCACCTGCCTTAATCTTTCTTTCACACCTGAAATGACATCGGAATTAATTCCTCTGTTCTTTATATTTTCTTTACCGAAAAGTTCGGAAAATTCACCGCCGTCAGTGATGGAATTGCCAAGAAAAACAATATCCCCCCTCACAACCGGCAACTTATCAAATAAAGAAACTCTCTGATGCCAATATTCAGATCGAGCCATACATAGGTTTAAACCCATGAAAGAGAATAAGATCGCGATTGTCAATAATCTATGTATGGATTTATTTTTTTTCATGCCTGAAGATTTATATGATAGTCGATTAAGCCATCCACAGGTGTCTCAGTGACATGTGTAACACTGTATCCTAAAGAGGCCGTCGCCTCCTTAAGAATATTTTGGAAATGGAATGCTACTGACCCTGTGAAATTCACATTCAGCGCGTGGGCCCCGGGGTACATAGCCACATTACGCTTTACAAATCTTGTCAATTCCTTCAAGACAAGGGAATAAATGTAAGGATTCCACAAGTTTTTCTTAAGAAAAGGCACAAAAGAGGCGAGAAATCTATTTGGTGAAGGGAGTTTGTAAATTTTTTCCAGTATTTCCGGTAACGTAAGTTTGTATTCTTCCAAAAACATCTCCCTTACCGATGCAGGTAATTGTTCCTTAAACACGTCGCCAATGAGACGTTTTCCCAAAGCGGCTCCACTACCTTCATCACCGAGCACATATCCAAGGGATGGAATCTGCATTATAATCTGTCCGCCATCATAAAGGCAAGAATTAGAACCGGTACCCAAAATACAAGCAATTCCTTTTCTATTGCCGAAAAGAGCTCTGGCTGCACCCAAAAGATCAGAATTAACTTCACATATTTCAGGCTGCCAAACACTAAGGAGAGCAGATTTTATTTTTTTGCAAATCTCCTTAGTGGCACATCCGGCACCATAGTAATAAATATCATCCACTTTTATGTTTTCAGGCATATTTTGAGCGGCTTTCAACATCACTTCAGATATGGTGTCAGAATTTGCCAGCAGAGCGTTTATCCCATCAGACATGAAAGAAGCAGCCTCCTTATTATCGGGGGCCAATAATCTCCACTCCACCTTTGTGGAGCCGGCATCAACTATCAGTTTGCTTCCCATAAAACAAATTCAATTTAATCTTTTCTGGTTCTCTGAATATAACCCACACCCTTCATTCTAAAGATGAAAGAGGGGAATCCGGAATTATATTCGCATTTTGTTATAGAATAATCTAAAATACAAAATTAATAAAAAATTTATAAAGATACAATTGAAAAAATCAATTCTTTTTCAAAATTCTACTTATAGAAATAAAAAAGAGGACCACACTCAAATGCGATCCTCCATTGAATAAAGTATGAAAATATGTTAGAATAGATTTGAATCATCTATGCCTGACCAATCACCTACGATCTGTCGCAGGTTGCTATCGCCTATGATTCTGAGATCCGTAAGATTGACATTATCGCTCACATTGAGATAAGTCAGCATCTGATCAAAACTTACATCAAGTGTCGTAAGTTGATTATTGCTGAGATTTACTCTCTGGAGGAATGTCTGATTGCTCAGATTTACGTTTACGAGATCATTCCACTCCAAGTTGACAAATGCGAGTGAGGGTGTATTGCTCACACTGAAGGTAGTCAAATCATTATAAGGTGCAAAAATATCATTCAATGCCTTGCAGTCATTGATGACTAATTCTGTCATGTGATTGTCATTTGCAGCCAACGTTACCAAAGAGGGAAGTTGCTGAACATACATTTTTGCAATCTTATTACCCTGGACATTAAGGTTCTCAAGATTGGAGAGACCGGCCAAGGTGACTGTGGTCAAATCATTATAACCTGCATAAAGAGTTTTCAGAGCCTGACAATTTGCTACGGAAAGTTCATCAAGATTGTTGCTCATGACATTGAGATATGTCAGATTGACAGCATTTTCCACATTCAACTCAGCCAACTGATTAGATGCAAGATTCAATCGTTTGATAAACGGTGTTCCGGCCAGACTAATCTCGCCAATTCTGTTACGATTAAGTTTCAACGTCTGAAGTTGGTTCAGGCCGCTCAAGGTGATATTTGAGATTCGGTTTCTCGAAGCATTGATTTCTTCAAGAACAGGAGCCGAAGCAATCGTAAGAGACGTTATTTTGTTGCCGCTGACATCGACCTTCTGAAGAGCCGGGAAGCCGGACAGATCAAGCGTACCGGCGAGATCTTTATTATCCCATTTAATTTCAGTGACGTGCCCACCTTCTACCTTAATTCCGGGTATTTGTGAAACATTTCCTGAAAAACCAAGAGCCTCACCATTATTACCTCCTTTAGCCGAAGGCTGATTGACAAAAGCCTGAAGACTTTTTGCCTCGTTTTTTGATAAATTCTGAGCCCATGCTCCTCCGAAAGTCAAGGCTGCAGCAAAGAGTAACACAATTCTTTTCATAACTTGATAAAATTAGATTATTGAGCCCTCCATTATCTCACGAATAATCGTAAAAACCGGACTCTTTTATTCTAAAACAATCAATTAATACAAAAAGTTGCCAGTAAAACGGGATTTAAAAAACATAATATGGAATAAAAGCCGTAAAATACCTCCGTAAAAAAATTTCAAAAAAATTATTCAAACTATAAACTCTTGTTGTCTTTTTTTGTTCTACTTGCAAAGCCTCAAATCATGAAATTGAAAAGAGGTTTTCCTTAAACTTATACTATTAATCTTTTAACAAAAAATCCATCTTCATTATGAAAGCCGTATTTGACATTCTTCTTGTAATTATCATGTTGACTGTAATGGTAATGCTTCTCTTAGGAGTGAATCAACTCGCAGATGTATCGGGGGACTCTTCCTCCAAAACCGCAAATGACCTTAATGAAAATTACGAGTCAGAAACAAAAAATATTTCAAAGCGGGGTCTCTCCGGAATTTTTCTACTTCTACGTTCAAACATTAATGGAAAGAACCGTTAAAGTAAAACAAACTCAATATCCCCATCTTCCCTAAGGCTATGAATATTTTGCAATCTTGCCTCCTTTGCCTGGCGAAGGAGGTTCTTCTCTATCCGCTTGTTGACTGAAGGATGAATGATAATCTTATCGAACAGATTCCTTTGAGGGATATGACAGATGGAGTCAAGTCTATAACCATCGCAAATCATCAACCATGCCACATCATCTTTTCCTACAATCTTAGGTAGCAATTGATCCAAGTCCCGATTGCTGATTGCAGAATCTATAGATACTACATATTTATTTTTATATTTCCAACAACCTATCTTATTTTGAGGTAGTGTCATTCTTTTTTCTTCTTGTCCCGAATAAAAGTAAATGAGATTTTCTGAACGGTATGCCGGAAAAACCATGCTGACATCATCAGGATAAGATAGGACCGGGGCAAAAGCAATCACTCCAAGTAACCCGCACAGGCAATAACCTATAGTAATAATATTTCTTTTTTGTGCCATAAGGGTTACCAAAACAGTAATACCTCCCAGCCATAACCAAACAACTATATGTGACACTCTGAAAAAAATAACGGAGCCTTCAACAGATGAAACGAAAGAAGTTATGCTATCAAGCAGGCAGTAGCCTTTATTTAAAAGAAAGACTAATATTCCCACTTCACAACCCATTGCCAATGAAATCACATACACAAATGCAATGCCCATATATATGGGGAGTATAGGCAAAATCAGTAAATTTGCCGGAAGAAACAACAACGGTATAATTCCGAAATAGTAAGATACAAGTGCCCACGTGCCAAATGTGGCAACCAAACTAACTATTACCGAATTGTTAAGATAATACAATCTTGGATGCAAGTGCCTATCGACTGTATTCAATCGGTTAGAGAATATAAGCACGCAAAATACACATAGGAAACTTAGTTGAAGACCTATCTCATATAATGAATGGGGATTTATCAATAGAATTATAAATACTGACGCGAGCAGCGCGTTTACAGAGTTATTCCTCCTTTGGACGGATAATGATATCACCACAAAGGTAATCATTATAGCGGCTCTTACTGAGGAAGGGGAGCAACCGGTAAGCAAAGTGTATGACCAAAGAATCAGGACTCCTAACCAATAACGGAATTTTCTTAATCCAAAATAATTGAGAGGATAAAGAAGGATGAGAATAAAACCCATAATTAGAGTCAGATGTGTGCCACTCAACGCTAGGATATGAGCAATTCCTGAATTACTGAAATTTATCCTTGCTTCAGGACTGATAAGAGATTTATCGCCTAATATGAGTGCAACTAAAAAAGCTTTGCATTTTCGATCAAGAGAAGATTTCTCTATTTTTATTACCAAATTATCTCGGATACCTGAGGAAAAGGTCTTTAAATCATTATCTTTTCCGATTCGTCGTATCTTATCACTTGGCACAAAAGAGCAATAGAGAATACCTCTGTCTGACATTCTCCGAGCATAACCATTCCTACTATTCCTTAAATTATCGCTTACTTTTTTGAAATTAACAGGAAACAAGAGTCTATCACCCTCCGTGGCAGAAAATCCATCTGTTGATATCTGTATATACATATTATCCGGATATATGATTGTACCAGACGAGTACAGGATTTTACTGCAATGGATTAAAAAATAATCACCTTCTGCCAAAGAGCGCGATTCCGTAACCTTACCCTGAATACCCTTTATTTTTGAGAGATCATCATCAGGCATCAAATAAGGCCTGTTGATAAAAGAGGTAAAATTACCAATCCCCATAAATAAAGTAGTTATCCACACATAGTGGTATCTATTGGTCGCTAAAGCCAAAACGGGCTTCTTTCCTATTACAGTAAGAGAATAATAGGTGAGCAGGGAGACGACAATAAGAAATATTGGCAGATACGGGGTTTGGAAGTATCTGCCAATAAGTATACCTAAAATGAGGCCTATCAAAGGTGGTAGGAAAGTCATGCAGTGATTTTAAGATGTCCAGATACGCCATGCTTCAATAGCCTGTCCGTAGAGCATTTCCAAACCGTTTTTTACCACGGCTCCGTTTTCAATGCCATATCTCATAAACTTAGTTATTGGAGGATTATAGACAAGGTCATAAAGAAGATGTCTGGAGGTCAAGGATTCGTAAGGTAGGGGAGGGGCATCATCTACATGGGGCCACATTCCTAATGGAGTCGAATTAACTATGACATGATAAGAATTCAGCAACGCCGGAGTTACTTCCTCGTAACTGATTGAGGTCCCAGTTTTTCTCCTTGATACTGATTTCACATTCAAACCAAGATTCTTTAGAACATGCGACACCGCCTTTGATGCACCCCCCGTCCCAAGAACGAGGGCATTTTTCATGTGGGGTTTTATCAATGGTAATATAGATTGACGAAATCCCAAGGCATCGCTATTGAAACCTTCAAGAACTTTCCCTTCAACAGAGTCTGTAATTTTTATGACATTTACTGCCCCAATTTGAGCAGCATCTTCTGAAAGCGCATTCAAATATTTTATTACGTCCTGTTTATAGGGGATTGTCACGTTGAGTCCTTTTAAATCTGGATGTGCTCTCAAGAGATCCGGCAAATCCTCAATAGATTCAAGAGGGAAAAGACGGTATTCCTCGTCAATATTTTCTTCCGCAAATTTCTTATTGAAGTAATTTGCGGAAAAAGAATGACCTAAAGGACGTCCTATTAATCCATACATAACTATAGTTTTTATGGTTCGTTAAAGAATTTACCAAATGACGGTTCTCTCAGAGAGTTCCCTATACATTTTATCACCCTCCTTAATTCCAAAGGCGTCAAAAAATGAGTCGAGGTTTCTGAGTGTGTCATTAACCCGGAGTTTACCAAGAGAATGAGAATCAGACTTCACCCTCACTACGATTGACTCCGGCCGGATATTCTCTGCCCAAACATTAGCATAAGCGAGATAGAAGCGTTGGTAAGGGGTAAAGCCATCAATGACTTCCTCCTTTTTATCTTTCAGAATATTGGAATAGGCTGTAAAGGCTACCCTTAAACCTCCTTGATCGGCAATATTTTCACCGAGGGTATATTTTCCGTTTGCAAAAATCCCGGGAGCAACCTCAATTTTATCAAACTGCTTGGCTATAGAATCAGCCAAGGAATTGAACTTTTCAGAGTCTTCCGGTTGCCACCAATCAGACAAATTACCTGACTTATCAAAATGCCTACCACTATCATCATAGCCATGAGTCATCTCATGACCAATCACTACACCTATACGACCGTAGTTCAAGGCATCATCAGCCGATATATCAAAAAATGGAGGCTGGAGGATGCCTGCCGGGAAACATATTTCATTTGAGACAGGGTTGTAATATGCATTTACAGACTGTGGAGTCATCAGCCATTCCGATTTGTCTACCTCCTGGTTTAGTTTGCCATAGTTATGATGAGTCAACCAAACGGAAGCATCATAAATATTTTCCATAAATGACTTTTTAGGGTCAATATGAATATTTGAATAATCCTTCCATTTTTCGGGATACCCTATCTTGACATGAAGGGTAGAGAGCTTTTCCAAAGCCTTCTCTTTTGTCATTTCTGACATCCAAGACAATCCTTTTATATGCTCACCTAATGCGTTCCTAAGGTTTTCCACCAACTCCACCATGTACTGTTTATTCTTCTCGGGAAAGTATTTGTTGACATATAATTTCCCAACTACCTCACCGAATAAAGAATTAGGCACACCCATCACTCTTTTCCATCTCGGTTTCCTCTCTTCCGTACCGGTCATTACCTTTCCGAAAAGTTCGAAGTCCGCATCTTCAAAATCTTTACTAAGATAATTGGCAGAATCCGCCACAAGATCAAAAATAAAAAGATCCTTAATTTCCTGTGCCGTAAGGGTAGGCAACAATTGGTTGATATAATCGAGGAAAGTAGGATCAATCACATTCACTTCAGTCAAGTCATCAATCCCGAATTCATGGAAATACTTATCCCAGTCGAAATTTGAATATCGTTTTTTGAATTCCTGATAATCGATTATGTTAAAGCGTACATTAGGATCCCTCAGTTCTTCCTTCGTCTTTCTATGCTCGGCAAAACCGGTCTCAAACTTTATGACATTATCACAAATTCTCTGACAAGATGCCTCATCAAGACCAATAAGTTCCATCAATCTTTTGATATAGACTTTGTAGGCTTGCATAAACTTATCGTTCTGAGGATTGCGCTCAATATAGTAATCTCTGTCACCAAGTCCTAAACCGGCATAACTAATATACATTAGGTGTTGGTCAGAATCTCTCTGATCAGGCCCGACACCTGAAGAAAAGAATGTGGAAGTGAGGCCTGTATGCATCCATGCAATAAGTTTCTCAAGATTGGAAAGATCGTCATTGATAATCTTTTCAACAAAAGGCATGATAGGTGAGGCGCCCTCCTTATTCAACCTTTCGACGTCCATTCCTAAAGAATAGATATCCTTAATCTTTTGCGCATCAGTATCTTTTACTTGCGACGCAGGATTTTCATAAAGGGTATCTATCAATTCCTTTATTTGCTCTACCGACCTCTCATAAACCTTATCAAACACTCCATATCTTGAGTAATCATCAGGGAGAGGATTGCTTTTTAACCAACCTCCGTTTGCAAATTGATAGAAATCATCATTCAATCGGACAGAAAAGTCAAAATTTGACTCATCCAACCCATTTCTCACCTGTGTATCTAAAGTATCACGGAGGGAAGTTTCGTTCTCCATAAAAAATTTATATTAATTTCATTGATCTTTTAGAATATTCCGGACTATCTATCTCTCACTCAAAACTATCAAGTTTCTCCTGTGCAGATTCCCAATCCGACATCGCTTTCTCCAACA
The DNA here is from genome assembly GCA_947175265.1 of uncultured Porphyromonadaceae bacterium. Lineage (GTDB taxonomy): Bacteria > Bacteroidota > Bacteroidia > Bacteroidales > Muribaculaceae > Lepagella. The sequence continues at coordinate 192,275 of CAMWMD010000001.1, forward strand.
ATTTATTCACGTTCTCATACTCCTCAAGAACTTCTTGTGAAGAATCTCCTTGTGAAAGTTTTCCTTCGATATCAGATAACTGTCCTTCTAATTCCGTTACTCTCTTTTCAGTTTCCCTAATATCCTTTTCTAATTTTCTCAATTTCCTTTCTCTATCCTTTTGTTCGGCATAAGATAACACCTTACTGTCACCCGATTCTTTTTCTTCAGAAGTAGAAGGGGATAATGGGCTTGACTGCTTTCCACTCTCCTCCCTGTAATTCTGTCTTTCAAGGTCAGAAAGATTATCAAGACGTTTCTTCTTGAGGAATTCATAAATTCCTCCGAGATTTTCCCTAACTTTACCACCTCCAAATTCATATACCTTATCTACCAGGCCGTCGAGGAAATCCCTGTCATGACTGACAACAATGACCGTACCGTCAAAAGCCTTAATCGCCTCTTTAAGAATATCCTTAGTGCGCATATCAAGATGATTGGTAGGCTCATCAAGTATGAGGAAGTTTACGGGTTCAAGAAGAAGCTTAATCATGGCCAGCCTTGTTTTCTCTCCTCCGGAAAGGACTTTTACAGGCTTCTCTGAGGCTTCACCACCAAACATGAAGGCACCCAGAATATCATTGATTCTTGTACGTATATCTCCGGTGGCGACATTGTCAATTGTCTCAAAGACTGACAGATTCTCTTCAAGCAACTGAGCCTGATTCTGAGCGAAATATCCTATCTTAACGTTATGACCCAATCTGAGATGACCGTCAAATTCAATTTCAGACATGATACATTTCACAAGTGTAGATTTTCCCTCACCATTCTTTCCTACAAATGCTACTTTTTCTCCTCGTCTTAAAGAGAACTCCACATCTGAAAAAACTGTATGATCTCCATAATTCTTTTTAAGCCCTTCTATAATTAAAGGGAAGTCGCCTGAGCGTGGTGCCGGTGGAAATTTTAAATGAAGGCGTGAATTATCCACCTCATCAATCTCAATTGGGACAATCTTCTCAAGTTGCTTTATCCTGCTTTGCACCTGAACAGCCTTAGTAGCCTTATATCTGAACTTCTCAATGAAATCTTTTGTCTCAGAAATCATTTTCTGTTGATTTTCATAAGCCCTTTTCTGCTGCTCAATACGTTCTTCTCTTAGAGATACGAAATGTGAATAATTTACCTTATAGTCATAAATATTCCCACAGGATATTTCTATAGTGCGCCGAGTGACGTTATCAAGGAAGGCTCTGTCATGACTCACCAGAACTACAGCCTTTGCCTTATTACTAAGGAATTGTTCCAACCACTGTATCGACTCAATATCAAGATGGTTTGTGGGCTCATCGAGCAAGAGCACATCGGGCTTCTGCAATAGGATTTTGGCCAATTCCACTCGCATTCTCCAGCCCCCGGAAAACTCTTTAGTGGGGCGATTAAGATCTTCGCGCGTGAAACCGAGGCCGATTAAAGTCTTCTCTATCTCAGCCTCTATTCCGGTTTCACCCTCCATTGATAGACGTTGGTTGAGGAAGTCCAGACGATTAAGCAATTTGCTATACTCCTCGCTCTCATAATCTTCAAAGGAAAGAAGTTTATTATTTAGCCTCTCTACTTCCGCCATCATTTCCAAACGCGCTCCGAACGCTTTCTTCGTTTCTTCAAGAAGAGTGGTCTCATCAGCAAGGCGCATTTGCTGCGGAAGATAGCCTATGGTTAGACCTGACGGCTTTGACACTGTACCTTTCGTCGGCTCCTGAAGTCCCGCTAAAATTTTTAACATCGTTGATTTTCCTGCGCCATTCTTTCCCACCAATGCAATTTTGTCGTTGGGATTGATGACAAAAGAGACATCAGAGAATAAAGGCTTGGCAGAAAACTCCACGCTCAGATTATTTATAGAAACCATCTAATTAAATTTAATTTTAGAGTCGGGAACAGTGATAAAGACAGTTGTCCCGACGAATTTCCAAAATTAACAAAAAACTTATAATAAACAAAATATTGATACCAATATAAAAAAGGGCAGAGGAAAAAGTTTCCTCCGCCCCATATTGGACATCTGAGTTTTTTTACATCATGCCACCCATTCCACCCATACCGGGTGCTCCCATTGGAGCAGCAGGTGTATCTTCTTTCTTATCTGCAATGACACATTCAGTAGTCAGGAACATTCCCGCAATGCTTGCGGCATTCTCCAGAGCCACTCTCGTCACCTTAGCAGGGTCGATCACACCTGTCTGGAAGAAATTCTCAAAAGTATCAGTGCGGGCATTATATCCATAGTCGCCTGTACCTTCCTTTACCTTCTGTACTATGACCGCGCCTTCAACACCGGCATTGGCCACAATCTGCCTCAACGGCTCCTCAATAGCTCTACGAATGATAGAGATACCAGTCTCCTCATCATCATTTGAACCTTTTAGTTCGTCAAGGGCAGGGAGACAGCGAATATATGCTGTGCCACCACCCGGGACTATACCTTCTGCAATAGCAGCGCGAGTAGCGGAGAGAGCATCGTCAACACGATCTTTCTTCTCCTTCATTTCTACTTCTGAAGGTGCTCCAATATAAAGGACTGCTACACCGCCTGCAAGTTTTGCAAGGCGCTCCTGAAGTTTCTCCTTATCGTAATTGGAGGTAGTTGTCTCAATCTGTGCTTTAATTTGATTTACACGATTTGCAATAGCCTCCTTAGAGCCGGCTCCGTTAACAATTGTGGTATTATCCTTGTTTACAGTCACTTTCTCAGCAGTACCCAAATCTTGAACGTTAGCCTGAGCCAACTGCATACCTTTCACTTCGCTGATTACAGTGCCACCTGTAAGGATAGCGATATCCTCAAGCATTTCCTTCCTTCTATCGCCGAAGCCGGGAGCCTTTACAGCACATATCTTCAAAGAGCCACGCAGTCTGTTGACAACTAATGTTGCAAGAGCCTCATTGTCTACATCTTCAGCAATAATCAGAAGAGGACGACCACTTTGGGCAACTGCTTCCAAAATCGGGAGGAGATCCTTAAGGTTAGAAATTTTCTTATCGTAGAGAAGGATAAAAGGTGAGTCCATCTCACATTCCATTTTCTCAGTGTTCGTGACAAAATAGGGGGAGATGTATCCTCTGTCAAACTGCATACCCTCAACTACTTCAACAGTAGTCTCAGTGCCTTTTGCTTCTTCTACGGTAATGACACCTTCCTTTTTTACCTTCTTCATTGCCTCTGCGATAAGGCGACCAATCTCCTCATCGTTATTAGCAGATACACGGGCAACATTCTCTATTTTCTCAATGTCATCGTCAACTTCCTGACTTTGGGCCTTTATTCCCTCTACGACACAGGAGACTGCTTTATCAATACCTCTCTTGAGATCCATAGGATTAGCGCCGGCAGCGACATTCTTAAGACCGACGTTAACGATAGCCTGAGCAAGCACGGTGGCTGTAGTCGTTCCGTCGCCAGCCTGATCACCTGTCTTGGATGCTACTTCCTTAACAAGTTGGGCACCCATATTCTGGAAAGGATCTTCAAGTTCAATTTCTCTTGCTACAGAGACTCCATCTTTTGTGATATGAGGTGCTCCAAATTTCTTTTCAATGATTACATTCCTTCCTTTAGGACCGAGTGTAACCTTCACTGCGTCTGCAAGGGCGTCAACGCCATTTTTCAACTCTTCCCGAGCTTTAATATTAAATTTTATTTCTTTTGCCATTTTGGGTTGCTTTTACAACCGGAAAATCCGGAATTTACAAATATAATTAAAGGAGAATATATTATTCAATCACAGCAAGAACATCACTCTGGCGCATTATTATATATTTTACGCCATCAAGTTCAATCTCACTGCCGGCATATTTGCCATACAGAACATCATCTCCCTCTTTCAAGACCATAGGCTCATCTTTGCTACCGTTGCCAACTGCCAGAACCTTACCCCTGAGGGGTTTTTCCTTAGCAGAATTCGGAATTATGATGCCACTCATAGTGACTTCCTCAGCAGCAGCCGGCTCGATGAGAACTCGGTCAGACAATGGTTTTATATTCATAATTAGATTTACTTTAATTAATTCTTCTTTTTAAGATACAAATTTCGTGCCAAACATGGATTACACATCCTTTTATTTTACAAATAAAGAACAAATCCCCGCTGAGATTTGTTCCTTATTTTTCATTTTTTTAATATAAAGGCGTACTCCCAGAATACAGCCTTCATATTGCTATTTCTTTTCAAGGATATAGGTCTTCTCAGGAGCAAGAATGCCTGAAAGTTTACCACCCTTCACTTTAAACTCCTTACCATACACCACATCTTTATATGTGCCGTTGGGGAGACCGGTAGGAAGATTGACAGAATTGGCAAACTTTGAAATATTAATCAAAGCTGCACCTTTCTTTCCTCTGTTGACAAGAATTACCTGGCCATTATCAGAAAATTGCAAATCTTCCTTCTGTCCATCCATATCCTTACGGAATTTATTGACAGCGACTACCTCAGGATGGAAAAACTCATCATTTCCTCGGGCACCAAGTATGTTGTCACCCCAGTATGCCTGACGTGTGGAACCAGCAGGGCGGCTGAAGAAAAGGGGAGTGCCATTCTGACGTGCTGTGAGGAAAACCCAGCCGGTGCGGATCTGGTCATCTGTGAGGTGAGCGGATTCATGGGCATTGGCATAGGTGTCATGGCTCTCTACCCATGTGGTAAGGAACTCGGGAGCAGAGGTATGGTGCCATTTTACGAGATCGAGACCATTTACAGAACCCTTTTCCAAAGCCTCTCGGAGAACGTGTCCGTAACCAGAGGCCGTCTGGCCAAAATAGTCGGCATATTCAGCCTCCGGGACATTCCTATCCTGAAGCACTTCGCCATAAACGAAAAGCGAATCGTAAGGAACAGCAAGTTTCACCCCTTTAACACTCTTCCTGCCCGTAGCAACATCCCAAAAATCATTTTCAGTGACACCAGCGGCAGTATCCACGGGGTCGGAATGAACACCTATATGCTTGGCTGTATCGTATCTGAAACCTTTGACACCAAGCCCGAGAAGGTCATTCACGAACTCCATGTAATATTTCTGGAAATCCTTATTCTCTGTATTGACGTCAGGAAGAGCGCCGGAACCCCAAAGGGTGCATTGAAGTCGATCGTTATAATCCTGAACGGGGAGGAGCCCCTGGGTATGGTACATTTTATCTCTCCCGCCAACAGCCTTATAGAAATCATCGGAGACGGCATCCACATCAAATGCGGTATGGTTGGGCAACACGTCAACAATTACCTTCACTCCGTATTTTGCCGCTGAGTCCATCATCTCTTTCATCTGATCGCGTGAACCAAGAATATTGTTGCCGATTTTCCAGTCGGTGGGCTGGTAATAATAATACCAGTTACCTTCTGTCACGTTCTCATCAAAAATTTTCTTTCCACTTCCCTCAGGAGCATAACAGTTTTGCACAGGTGACGTCTGAATCATTGTGAAACCTGCATCCGCAATTTTCTTCATATTTTCTCCGATGGTTGGGAAGTTCCAACTCCATACATGCAGAATTGTTTCCTGATTTGTGGCATTTGGGTTATGTGTGAGCCTGTCTTTGGCAACAACAGGCAGACATACGGTGATACCGAGTGTTAAGGCCAAATATACATTCTTCATATAACAGATTTATTTAGTTTTCCTCAAACAAATTTCCAATCATATACCATATAAAAAATAATGAAAGAGAAAGGTTCAAAATTTTAAGGTATCTAAATGACTTCAATGGGTCATCAATAATCAAACGAATAAAAGCACAATCTATTTTATCCCCTTCAATTAATATGACAAATAAAATCTACGGAATAACTCTATTCTGCGATTTTGCACACATTTTTGAAGTCTGTGCCAATTGGTAAATAATATTAAAAGAATAAGTTAAATCTGCGAATCGTTTGGCTCGTAATTACTTTTTGCCTAACTTTGCAATACCCAAAATAAAGCGAGATAAATTATCTCCGCTAAAACCAGACATCATGAAAATTCGAAATCTACTGACTATCCTCCTCATATCTGCAGGTGTTATGACATCCGGAGCAGAAAACAAAACTATCAAGACTGCACACCAGAAAGCACATGCAAGTCTCCTCGCAAATGCAAAATCAGGGCTTGACAAAAGCGTAATTAAAGATTTTGTAAAGCAGGATGTCATAAAAAGGGAGAATGCAGCGACCTCTAAAAATAATGAGACGAATACCATGATAAATGATCTTCTCAAAGAGGCAAACAAACATATAGGTAAAAGATACCGTTCCGGCTCCAAAGGTCCTGACGCTTTTGACTGCTCCGGATTCGCAGGTTATGTCTACAAACAGTTCGGTTATACACTCGGTGCATCATCACGCGATCAGTACCTGCAAGGAGAAAAGGTTGAGAAAGGCAACCTGAAGAAAGGGGATCTCGTATTCTTTACAGGTCGCAACAGCAGGAGCGAAACGATTGGGCATGTCGGTATTGTCGTAACGGCAGACAATGAAAAGGGCACCTTCTCTTTTATTCATGCCAGCACATCACAGGGCATACGCATTGATACCAATACAGGATATTACGCTCACCGATATGTAGGCGCCAAAAGAATAATCAACGACTGATAAATTCTATTTTAAGGAGGAATAATGATATTTTGCCGGTTGAAAATGATCAACCGGCAATTTAATTTTATAAAAATTTTCAAAAAAAATAAAATAATGCAAACAATCTTTACGATAGGATTGTTATTATTTTAAGGCATAAGTGTTGACCACACTTACGTAGATTAGGATACACCATTAAAAATATAATACTATGCATTTTACCCCCAAAGAGCAAGACAAGCTCACTCTGCTGATGGTAGGACTCATAGCGGAGCGAAGACTCAAAAAAGGTCTGAAACTTAACTATCCGGAGGCGGTAGCCTATATCACAAGCGCTGCACTCGAGGGAGCGAGAGAAGGTAAGACCGTGGAAGAGGTCATGCACGACGCAGCCCAGGTGCTTACAAAAGACCAGGTTATGGAGGGCGTTGCCGACATGATAGGTCTTCTTCAGGTAGAGGCAGTATTTACTGACGGAAGCCGTCTTGTAAGTATACATCAGCCCATAAAGTAACCTCTATCATCAATCAGAAAAAAATAACCTTAAGCATACGATTAATATGGCACAGGACAACAATACATCCGGCACCAATTCAACTCCGGTGGAAGGTTACTCAACACCTTATGGAGTTTTCTCAGGAAAACCGGATATAGCATATCCGAATACACCTGGTTTCACACCTAAAGAATATGTACCGGTAGGTGGTGTAGTATTGCAGGATACACCAATAGAATATAACGCTAATCGTCGTACCGTAAAACTCAAAGTAAGAAATACAGGTGACCGTCCGGTTCAGATAGGCAGTCATTTCCATTTCTTTGAGGTGAACAGATATATGGAATTTGACCGTTCCAAGGCATTTGGGTATCACCTCAATATACCGGCTACTACGGCCGTTAGATTCGAACCCGGAGAGGAGAAAGAAGTGGAATTGGTGACTTATGCAGGGAAGGTACGTGTCATCGGCTTTAATGACCTTGTGAACGGTTATGCCGGTCTTGAGGATCACCCGACCTATTATCCCAAGCATATTGAGGCTCTCAGAAGGATGAAGGAATACGGATTCAAGAGTGTCACAGAAGAAGATGCAGAAGGAGAGTACACAGAAAATGAACTTAAAAATTAAAGACCGCTTCGAATATGGCAACTATTTCAAGACAAGAATATAACAATCTTTTCGGGCCTACAGTAGGCGATAAGATTCGTCTCGGCAATACCGATCTCTATGTTGAGATTGAAAAAGACCTCCGTGTATATGGCGACGAAGTGGTATACGGCGGTGGTAAAACACTGCGCGATGGTATGGGACTTGCCAATGAATGCACAGAGGATGCAGGAAGTCTTGACCTCGTCATCACAAATGTTACTATCATTGACCCGGTCTTAGGTGTTGTCAAGGCTGACGTCGGTGTAAAAGACGGAAAAATAGCAGGTATCGGTAAAGCCGGAAATCCCAATGTCATGGAGGGTGTGACACCTTCACTTGTTACGGGGCCCTCAACCGATGCAATTTCCGGAGAGCACATGATTTTGACAGCCGCAGGTATTGACGGCCATGTGCATTTCTGCTCACCCCAGCAGGCCATCAACTGTCTGTCAAACGGTATTACTACCCTTATCGGAGGTGGCATCGGACCCACAGACGGAACAAATGGTACGACCATCACTTCCGGAAGATGGAACATGCATGAAATGCTTAAGGCTGCCGAGGGTCTTCCTATCAATGTCGGTTTCCTCGCAAAGGGTAACTGCACAGGCCACGAGGTTCTTAATAACCAGATAGAGAGCGGTGCGTGCGGTTTCAAGATTCATGAGGACTGGGGTTCAACTCCGGCAGCGATAAGGAGTTGTATGGAATCAGCCGATCTGTATGACGTGCAGGTTGCAATCCATACAGATACTCTGAATGAGAGTGGATATGTAGAGGATACGATAGCAGCAATTGACGGAAGAACTATACATACTTATCATACAGAGGGTGCCGGTGGTGGCCATGCTCCTGACCTTCTTAAGGTAGCCTCCATGTCAAACGTACTTCCTTCTTCTACCAATCCGACACTTCCATTCGGTATCAACTCACAGGCAGAATTGTTTGACATGATTATGGTATGCCATAATCTTAATCCGAAGATTCCGTCAGATGTTGCATTCGCAGAAAGCCGAGTACGTCCCGAGACACAATCCGCTGAGAATGTATTCCACGACTTGGGTATTATCTCAATGGTTTCCTCAGATTCGCAGGCAATGGGTCGTGTGGGAGAGTCATTCATGAGAACTTTCCAGATGGCATCTTATATGAAACAGGCTCGCGGCAAGCTTAAAGAGGATTCTGAGAACAATGATAACTTCCGCGTGCTTCGCTATCTTGCACAGATTACCCTTAACCCGGCAATTTGCTATGGTATAAGCGATGTGCTCGGTTCTATAGAAGTCGGCAAGATGGCAGACCTCGTACTTTGGGAACCGGCGTTCTTTGCAACAAAGCCCCAACTCGTCATCAAAGGTGGTCTCATCAACTGGGCTAATATGGGTGATCCCAACTCATCACTCGTCACTCCGCAGCCGAAGATCATGCGTCCTATGTATGGTGCGACAGGTCAAGCCCTCCAAAACACAAGAATGTCGTTTGTATCAAAGGCTGCCTATGAGAGTGGTGTTAAGGAGAAGTTAGGCCTTGAGTCAATCATCTACCCCGTGCATGGAGTACGCCAGTTGTCAAAGGCAGATATGGTACGCAATTCCGCAACTCCACATATCGAAGTTAATCCTGAAACATTCGATGTGACAGTAGACGGGTATCGCGCCTATGTAGCACCGGCTAAAGAACTACCTTTGGCACAACTTTACTGGTTCAGCTAATTACTGACAGATAATTTAGAACATACAGGCAGGGAGAACCCTAAACAGTTTCCCCCTGCCTGATTTTTACCCTTTGGTAAATCATCTTAACTCGAAATCAGATGAAGATTTATAATACGATTCTTGGAAATATGTTAACATCGGAAGAGTGGAATAAGAAACTTTCAACAGCCGATATTGATTTTATTTTCCTTGATCAGTGGACAGCCCAGAAGTCAAGATTTTTAGGCAAGGGCGTCAGCGGTGAAGAATATCCCATCGCATTGGCAAGACATTCCCAGATAGTAGACGGGGATATCATAGATTATGATCCCGAAACAGGAAAGGCTGTTGTGCTAAGGATTGAATTAAGCCCTGTTCTTGTCATAGATATGGGAGGTTTGGAAGGGAAAGATCCCTCCTCCATAATAAGGATTTCTGTGGAATTAGGACATGCTATAGGGAACCAGCACTGGCCAGCTGTCGTAAAAGGCACAAAAGTATATGTACCCCTGACAGTTGATAAAAAAGTTATGTTGTCGGTGATGGAGACACATCACATAGACGGTATTACTTTTGAATTTGAGAAGGGTCTCGATGTAATCCCTTTCCTTGCACCTCATGAAATAAGAAGATTATTTGGAGGAGCAGGGCACGAGAGTCATAGCCATGTGCATTCTCACGAAGGAACTCACCATCATCACCACCATGATTAAAAACAGTTAACAGCGCTACCCAGATGAATAACGTCTCACACATGAGATCGGTGATGCGGTTGCTACAGTTCACTGATTCAACTTTCCCTGTCGGGACATTTTCTTTCTCCAACGGACTTGAGACAGCATCTTTTGAAAATCTTGTTAAAGATGCGTCTTCTCTTGAGGCTTTTGCCCGTGCACAGGCACATCAAGCGGCCTTCAGCGACGGAGTCGCTGCAATCCTTTGCCATAGAGCCTTCATCAAAGGGGATTACGAGCAATGCAAAAAACTTGACAAATATCTGATAATGTTTAAGATGAACGCAGAAGCCCGACTGATGATTACGAGAATGGGAAAGAAATTAGCGGAACTCGGAGTCAGGCTTTACGACAGCCCTTTGATAAAAAGATGGTTGGAAGATATAAAGAACAATGAGACTCCCGGCACATATCCCATAGCACAGGGGATGATTTTCGCGGCTGCCGGAATAGATGAGAAAAGTTTATTCTGCAGTCATCAGTACGGAATAATCAATATGGTGCTTAGTGCCGCTCTTAGGTGCGTTAAGGTCTCTCATTATGACACACAGATAATTCTTGAAAAATTATCTGATGAAGTAGAGAGTCTTTATGAAGAGGCCTCCCTTATGAAACCTGAAGATATGAATGCGTTTTATCCGGAACTTGATATTCTCGCATCACTTCATGAGAAGGGAAACATGCGTATGTTTATGAATTAAATTTTCCACAAAGGAACAACAAAATCTATGTCAACTACTTGTAGAATTGGTGTTGGCGGTCCTGTCGGCTCAGGCAAGACAGCCTTGATCGAAGCAATAACCCCCCGTCTCCTTGAACTTGGTCAGAAAGTATTGATTATAACAAACGATATTGTAACTACTGAGGATGCCAAGCATGTAAGAAAAACATTGAAGGGCATTCTTATGGAGGATCAAATTATTGGTGTTGAAACCGGTGCCTGTCCTCACACGGCTGTAAGAGAGGATCCCTCAATGAATATCGCAGCTGTGGAAGAGATGGAGGAGAAATTCCCTGAAACAGATATAGTGTTGATAGAAAGTGGCGGTGATAACCTTACCCTCACTTTTTCACCTGCGCTTGTCGACTTCTTCATCTATGTGATAGATGTGGCTGCCGGAGACAAAATTCCCAGGAAAGACGGCCCCGGTATTTCACAGAGCGATATTCTGGTAATAAACAAAACAGATCTCGCTCCTTATGTTCATGCCGACTTAAGTGTCATGGATCATGATTCTAAACTCATGCGACCCGGTAAACCTTTTGTATTTACGAACTGCATGACCGGGGAAGGTATCAACGAATTGGTTGATCTTATCTTCAAGATGGCACTATTTGATAAAACTGGAGAGAAATAAATCCAGATTATGATTGAACAAAAGAAAGAACGGACGAATGCACCCGAAGTAGATTTTTCTCAAGCCAGGGAAATGGCGAGATATCTAAAGGAACCGGAGGCTATGTATGTGGGTGCACCCGGTAAACATGGATACCTACGGTTAGGTTTTGAACTTGACAAGGATGGGAAAAGCATACTTAGGGATTTGGACAGACGACACCCCTTAATCGTTCAACAGGAGTTATATTTCGATGAGGGGATGCCGGAAATGCCATGTGTCTATATTCTCTCATCGGGCGGTCCGAATGTCGATGGCGACCGTTACCGACAGGATATTACTGTAAAAAAGAATGCCTTTGCCCATGTAGCAACGGGTGCCGCGACAAAGTTGGCGGAAATGCGTTTCAACTATTCAGGTCTGATTCAAAATATTGTTCTTGAAGAAGATGCTTATTTGGAATTTATTCCGGAACCGGTAATACCTTGCCGCAATACAAGGTTTATCTCGGATACTCGGTTATGTGTTGATAAAACTGCCACAGTAGTGTATTCTGAGATATTCATGGGTGGAAGAAAATACTACAAGGATGGTGAACTGTTCGAATATGATATTCTCTCAGTATGTAGCCATGGCGAACGCCCGGATGGAGAACAGTTGTTCAGAGAGAAGTTCATTATTGATCCGAAAATCGAGCATCCGCGTAACCCAGGTGTTATGGGAAGTTTTGACGTATTCGCCAATGTCATAGTGATGACTCCTCCCGAACAGGCTGACAAGATTTATGAGGCAACCTCAGTATTCTTTGACAAAGGGAAAGGACTTGCGGCAGGAATAACTTATCTGCCAGGAAAAGCAGGACTACTCTACAAGGTGCTCGGAATGGAACCGGGACCAGTTAAAAAGATGGTAAGGGATTTTGCCGGGCTGGTAAGATTAAATGTGAAAGGTAAACCAATGCCTCCGGAATTTCCATGGAGATGAAAAATGAGGCTGTGTCGTAATTAAGGTTTACGGTGCAGCCTCATTTTTTAGAGC
>CAMWMD010000002.1 GCA_947175265.1 uncultured Porphyromonadaceae bacterium
TCCGGAAGATTGTGGTTGTGGCAGATGACATCATGCCATATACTGATGACAATGGTATATACTTTACCGGATTATTTGATTTTCTTTTGAAAGACGAATGGCAGTGAGAAATTTTATGACAATATTCCTTTTTTACTGTAAATTTACAGTAAAAATGGAATTGCCCTTTATTGAATGTTGCGGATCTACAGGGATTGAGTCATATAAAGATAAATGGACATATCCTTACCGGCATTGGTCATTTAAACCAAGTAATTATTGTCGCGATTATTCACAGGCAAAGCCATAAAAAAACGCTCAATTAACCTACATCTAAACGTAGCCTTTCGGTTAATGAAGCGCTTTTCAAATGCAAAATTGAGATTTTTTTTAATTAGACAAATTTTTCATCAAAAATTGTCTAATTTTCATTGAAATTTTTATAAAAGGTCAAAAAATTAGTAATTTTTATTTGGTTTCCGGTAAGAACACGTCTATAATTGAGAAAAGGAAGAAATTAAGGGGAAATTTTCCGGGGTATATTGGGGAAAAATGGGGGAAAGTTATTTTCTTTGCGGAAAGACTCACGCCGACGGGTTTCGAGAGAGGAAACGTGGTGGGAGTTTAATTAATGTAAAAGGCATATACTCGCGCTTTATTCTTGCTTACAGAAAACCGACCAGTTTTTATTTGCAACCAAGAATAATGCTAAAGTAGATGCTCACGGGTATGTTTATACCTATCCGGCTCATTCTGTGCCTTCATTGGCATGGAGTGGGTTTGGGATGGTTATATACCGGCGTGAGTTTCTCGAAAAGCATATTTGGTTGCAAAGGGCCTTGGCCGGTGCCTCTGTCAGTGAATATGCGAAGTGCAGACTCTCACGCTTGAACTGAATACCATTCTTTAATAGAGTGGTATTCAGCGTTAATATTGACATAAGCAGAGTTATTTGTTCCCAAATAGTTCCCATTTTCTGACTGGTAGTTTTACCCTTACATTCCAATATATCGCACCGCTTACTTTAGTATTGCCAGTATCAATTTTTCATAAAAAGAGCACGGACGTGGAAGCCGACACTTGTGGAAGCTATAGCATTTGTGTCCTATTGGCTACGAGAAGTTGTTTTCATAAAATGACTTGAAAGATTACTCGGTGTATTAGACACTTAATCACAATCGCATAATTCAAATAATTACCAGTTGTTTACTCAAAAGTAAAATATTATCCGTAACTTTGCGTTTATAAAAGTAAGAAACATATTGAACATGAGCGAAGCAGAACTTATTCGACTAAACCAAGATAGGAAATGTACCCTCTATACCATTCAGTTTTTGACTGAAGATGAGGCTTAATACGAGCGTTTCTACAACCGCTTCAAGGATGATGCAATCTTTAATGAAGACTTGATGCGCATCGCTGATTTGATTGATCGAATCGCCAATTTCGGCGCGTTTGAAAGATTGTTCCGTCCGGAAGGTAAAATGTCCGATAGGGTTGTGGCACTTCCGATTATTAAATCGAAACTTCGCCTTTATTGTCTTCGCTTATCCGACAGTATCCTGATACTTGGTAATGGTGGAATTAAAAACACTCGCACTTATGATGAGAATGATGAATTACGTGGATATGTTGTAACTCTACAAAATTTTGACAAGCTTATAAAGCAAGGAGAACGAGACGGAACCATCACCATTACCGAGAACACAATAGAAACAGACAAAACCTTTGATATATGAAAACAGCATACGACAGATACGATGCCATAGTACGGGCAATACCTTCACATATTAAGGCAGAGGGGGATTTGGAATTTGCAATATCCACCCGCATATATGACCTTATGACGCAAAAAGGTCTGTCAAAGTCTGAGTTTGCAAGAGCTGTCGGCAAGCGGCCATGTGAAATAACCAAGTGGCTAAGTGGACAACACAACTTTACACTTTCAACTCTAGCTATGCTATCCTCATTCTTCGGTCAGCCTATTATAACGGTTGGATGAATAGAGAACCAGTAGAATGATGTTAAGTAATCAAATTTTATAAAAGTTACAAATACCGACTTGCACCGGAAGGTGAAGTCCTTGAGAATCGCCAATACGTTCATATTCTTAACGCTTTTATAATGAACGTTTTGGTGATTCATTTGTGTCTGATAAATTGAGATCTTAACATAATTTTCAACACCTTCAGTAATTTTTGCCGAATCATTGTTACATATAAACTATTATTTTTTGGAGTGTTTTGGGGGTAAAATGGAGGAAAGTTATTAACTTTGCGGAAAGACTCACACCGACGGGTTTCGAGAGAGGAAACGTGGTGGGAGTTTAATTAATGTAAAAGGCGTTTACTCGCGTATTCTTGTCGGACAAAAACCTGGCAGTTTAAGAACGACAGTCAAGAATATTGCAAAGTGGGCGCCCACGGGTATGTTTATACCTATCCGGCTCATTCTGTGCCTTAACAGGCATGGAGTGGGTGTGGGGTATCTGCATAGGCGTGGGTCATCTACTTGTTATTCTACTGTCATGGTTCTTGCCAGGTACCTTGTCCGAAGGATAGCAATAGTACAGATACCCACCCTTTTTTTATTCACCCTGTCGCAGTGGGGTATTGGCGACAATTTTGCTGAGCGACATCTAAAGCAGTCGCTCTTGCCATGAAAGCGACTGACCGACACATACTGATTGACCGCATAAAGACTATCAAGGGACTTACAGATGATGAACGTTCTGCTCTTCTCGGACTATTGCGCGAACATAAAACTTACGGACTTGTATGGGAAGATAAACCGGAAGCCGTGGAGGAACGTCTCCGCGAAGAGTTGCCGATTCTTCAGGAGGTGAAAGATCGGGCATTAATCTCCAAAAATCCCGATGCTCCCAACCATATACTTATAGAGGGTGATAACCTCGAAGCTCTCACTACGCTTGCCTATACACATGAAGGAAAGATTGACGTAATCTATATCGACCCACCTTACAATACAGGTAATAAAGACTTTATCTATAATGATTCATACGTAGATTCAGAAGACAGTTACCGACATTCAAAGTGGCTGTCGTTTATGTCGCGTCGCCTGAAAATTGCCAAGAAATTACTCTCCGATCGAGGGGTCATCTTTATTTCCATTGATGATAATGAATTACACGCTTTAAAAATCTTGCTTGACGATAAAGAGAGAGGCCTTTTTGGAGTGAATAATTTTGTTTGTCAATTTATTTGGCAGCAGGGGAAAAAAAGCTCTGGGAATCTCGTTGGTGTAAATCAAGAGTATATTCTTTGCTATGCAAAAAACCGATCTCTTATAGACAAACCTGAGATGTCATGGAGAATCAGAAAACAAGGCTTAGAAAAGATTTATGCGAAGCATAGAGAATTAAGAAAAAAGTATGGTAAAGATAATGTTACAATACAATCCGAAATACGCAAGTTTTTTTCGTCATTACAAGAAAACGATCCAGCATACGGGTCAAAACATTATAACTATGTTGATGAAAGAGGTCTTTTCTTTGCTGACAATTCATGTGCTCCTGATAGACCAGAAACACGATGTCATAAGCCTTTAATTCATCCGATTACACTCAAACCGACTGCTGTTCCAAGATTAGGATGGCGGTGGAAAGAAGAGACATTAGATAAGTTAGTTTCAGAAGGTCGTATTTATTTTGGAGAAACTGAAACTACTGTTCCCAAAATTAAGAAATACCTCAAAGATATGGAATTTGAAATGCCCTCTACAGTATTCTACAAAGATGGTAGAGGAGCATCAGCTGAACTTGATTCAATTTTAGGTGAGAAAAGATTTAATAATCCCAAAGATCGTAATATCATTGCCAATTTACTCGGTTTCAGGGATAATATGTTAATTCTCGATTTCTTCGCCGGCTCAGGCACCACGCTTCATGCTGTGATGCAACTAAATGCTGAGGACGGTGGTAGGCGGCAATGTATTCTCTGCACAAATAACGAGAATAAGATTTGCGAAAATGTTACTTACGAGCGGAATAAACGGGTAATCAATGGTTACACAAAACCTAATGGAGAGCATGTCGAGGGGCTGCATGATAACAACCTGAGATATTATAAGACCGACTTCATCAGCCGGACGCGCACAATGAAGAATATGCATAAGTTGGTGGCTCTTGCCACGGATATGCTCTGCATAAAGGAGAATCTATATACCGAACAAAAGCGGATGAACGGCGTGAGAACCCACAAGCAGATTTTCCGCTATTTCGACGACGGAAAGAAGCAGATGCTCATAATCTATCGCGAGGAATACATAGAGGAGATTGTTAGCATAATTGAGAAAATGGATATTAAAAATCCGATGCGCGTTTATGTTTTCTCTCCGAGTGAAGACCCTGCGACACTGCTCTTTGAATCGGTTGAGGATAAGGTGAGGCTCACAGCACTCCCGGCAGCAATCTATAACGTCTATAGACGAATCCTCCCCAAGAAACGTGATAAAGTGATTTTTGTGGATAAGGACAAAGAAGATAATGACACTGAATCAATAGGGGGACTATTCGGGAAAGGGGGTGAGAAATGAAAAATCTGAAATATCAGCAGGACGCAGTAAAAGAGTTGAGCGAAAAGACAGTCAAGGCACTCAATTCGGGAAGCAGCCGGAGGAAGATAGTGTTTCAGGCACCAACCGGAGCCGGAAAGACTGTCATGGCTTGTCAGGCACTCGCTTCAATCGTGGATGCATTGAAAGAGGATGGCGACAGCCGTTTTCAGGAATGTGCCTTTATATGGTTCGCTCCCCGCAAACTTCATCTGCAAAGTTATGCGAGTCTTAAAGGTGCATTTGGCGACAGCAGAAAACTGACCCCTGTCATGTTTGACGAACTGGAACAGAGCGAGGGGATACGGGCCGGAGAGATACTGTTCGTCAACTGGGAAAGCGTCAACAAAGACAAGAACCTGATGGTGCGCGACGGTGAGAGTTCATCATCGCTTTATGAAATCACACGACGCACGCAGGAGGAGTTGGGTCTGCCGATTGTGGCAATAATAGATGAGGAGCATCTGTTCTGGTCGAAGACAGCCGACAAGTCGGGACAGGTGCTCGACAGAATCAATCCGGCAGTGGAGATACGCATATCAGCGACACCGAAAACTGCTGTGAGCGGCACTACTCAGAAAGTGCTTGTGGAGCGTAAGGATGTGATAGAGGCAGGGATGATCAAGAGGGAGGTGGTGTTGAATCCTGACATAGACGTGGATGCAGCCAGCCCGCTTTCACTTGAAGAGCGATTGCTCAAGACTGCCCTCCATAAACGCCAACAGATTGCCGATGAATATGAGAGGAGAGGTATCGGCATCAAACCATTGCTGCTCATTCAGCTTCCCAACGATACGAATGAAAAAATGACGGAAGAGGATAATGAGGTGGCTGAAGTGGTCAAGGCTTATCTGAAGGGTAACACTACCGAGGAGATAACCGTAGAGAACGGCAAGATGGCAATCTGGCTTGCCAACGAGAAGGAAAATTTGGCAGGATTGGAAGCTCCGGACAATATGGTGAAAGTGTTGCTGTTCAAGGAGGCGATAGCACTCGGATGGGATTGTCCGCGTGCTTCCGTATTGCTGATTTTCCGCAAACTGAGCAGCGACCAGTTTACTATCCAGACCGTAGGGCGTATACTCCGTATGCCCGAACAGAAACATTACAACAATGATCTTCTTGATGTGGGGTATGTATATACCGATATAGCCAAGGATAAGATAAAGATTGTGGCAGCCGACCAGAGTTATCTTCTGAATCATACCATTACTGCCACCCGAAGGGAAGGATTGACGAATGTTTCCCTCCCTGCTGTCTATGCATCGCGCACTAATGATATGCGCAACTATCTCGGTCCCGATTTCAAGAAAACCTTATATAGGACGGCTGAGGAATTATTCAAGCTTCAGAAGGGTGGATCTCTGTTCTCAATTGAAGAACTTTCAAAAATGTCGGGAGATGAGGATGAAGAAGCAAGTTTGCCGGATTCAGAAGAGCTGATAATTGAGGAAAACAGGAGGAGAGCAGCTCAGACTCTGCGCCTCGATGTGAAGACGGTGAATGTGGAGATTCCTAAAGATGTGCATTTCCAGAATGAGGAACAGGTGTTGGAAGTGGAGCAGGCAAGATTTGCCAGGACAGCCAATGAGATCAACCGCGTATTCCTCGCTTATATCAGTGGAAAGGGGGGTAAGTTTGAATCCCGGCAGGGAGACAGGACAAACCGCATAGCCGGTTATCTGCTTTCGATGATTGAGGATTTCTTCAATATCTATGATACGGATGCAAAGAAGGTGGTGCTTTATCATGAGAACCGCCCGGTGTTTGATCATCTTTTAGCCGTGGCACTCGAACGCTATCTGCGTCAGAGAGAGAACGCCCGCCCTTCGGCAAAACGTCTTTTGACCGAATATCAATGGGAAGTGCCCGAGGAAAGGATGTATGATGCAGATTCCCATAAGGTAAAAAGAGAGGTAAAGAATCATGCTCTGGATCCTTTCGTGGAGTTCAAAGGTGCCTCATCGCCGGAAGAGAGATTTGTGGATTTTCTTGAAAGGCACAGCGAGAGGATAGACTGGTGGTATAAGAACGGCGACAAAGGGAAGATGCATTATTCAATACCCTACAATGATGGCAATGAGGAGAGTC
Organism: uncultured Porphyromonadaceae bacterium; assembly: GCA_947175265.1. Taxonomy (GTDB): domain Bacteria; phylum Bacteroidota; class Bacteroidia; order Bacteroidales; family Muribaculaceae; genus Lepagella. Next base: position 6,643 of record CAMWMD010000002.1, read on the forward strand.
TTTTCTATCCCGATTTTGTGATAAGGATGAAGTCGGGGAAGGTCTATATCTTTGATACAAAGACAAAGGAGAGTGATATTATGGCGCCTCAGAAGCATAACGCCCTGCGTGCTTATATTGAGGAGGAGCGCAAGAAAGGGAAAGATATTGAGGGGGGAATAATAATAAATTCGCCGGAAGGGTCTGACGTGTGGCTATACTGCCCGCTGCGGATAGAAGACACCAAAGACCTGACCGGCTGGAGTATGTTTCTGAAAGACAAAGAATGATCTATGGCGAAGGGAATTGACAGTAAATTTGTTCATTACGGGATTCGGAGGGACGATCTTTCGATGATTGAGGCTATATGCGATGCCGAGGGTATTGACTTCGACTGGCTCAGCGAGGAGATACTCAAGACTTATCATGCCCGCCGGGTGGATGCCATTGAGATTGACGATGCCGCTACGGAGGAAATTCTGCGAGCAGCTATTGAGAAAATTGAATAAAACCCGGAAGCGATGCAGATACAGAGAATAAAAGTAAGCAACTATAAGACATATCTTGACCTCGACCTTGATCTGACCGTAGATGAGGAACGCCCAATAATTCTTATCGGAGGCTCCAACGGGGGAGGAAAGACCACTCTCTTCGAGGCTATCAGCGGTGCGCTCTACGGGCTGAAGATAGAAAACCGTGAGCATTTCATGGAACTCCTCAATCAGGGAGCTGTCGGAAACGTAAAACCGGAGATAACGCTCCAGATCACATTCAGCGGAAAAGTGCTCGGTCAGGAACAGAAGTATATTCTCAAACGTCTCTACGTTTTGAATCCGTCAGGACGACCTCTTGAAAGCGTCAGCCTGAATATGAACGGAAATCTGTTTGTGTATGGCACTATGACCTCCCCCAAAGAGAGGAAGCGAGCCGAACAGGAGGTCAACAAGATTATCAAGGCGAACCTTCCGCAGGAGCTCTCGAAATATTTCCTTTTCGACGCCATGCAGTCGAGCGAACTTCTGAAGAAAAATGTATTCGCCCAGACGATACGCGACAATTTCGAGAATGTGCTCGGCTTCAAGAAATATCTTCAGTTGAAGCGCGGAGCAGAACGCCTTCAGCAGGAGATGGCCCAGCAGCGCCTTCAGGCTGAACAGGAGGTGGCGGAATATAACGAACTCGTGAGCCAGAAGGAGAAACTCAACACTGAACTCAACGCCTGCATAGCCGAGCAGGATTCCCTATATAAATATCTCACCTCAATGGAGGAGGAATATAACAAAGCCAAGGAGGGAGCGCTGCAGAGCGACGCCATCAACAAGCGTATCGCATCAATCAACGCCAAGGTTGACGACATCGTGAGCCGGGCTGCCACATACGCCGACGATATAAAAGGGTTTATGGAAAATATAGAACTCAACATTTTCCTCCCCAAAATGGGATCCAATCTTTCAGTGGAGATCGATAACATACTGCGCACCAAGCAGGAGATTCAAAAATCGTCGGCGCAGGCTTATCCTTTGGAAATGCTTCATGATGTGACCTCAAAGATAATCGGGTATCTGAAGGATTTATCGTTATGTTCCCCTGAGGTCGATGAGGAGAATGTAGTGAGGCATCTTGTTGCCGTGCAGAACTCCGTCAGTGCTAAAGACCCTTTTGATTACCTCGACAATACTGAGATAATGGCATTGAAAGGGCTTACAGGACGGAGTATCAACAATCAGTTCGTATCCCTTTTCCGGCAGAAGCAGGACCTCGAAATATCGCTCGCCACAATCGAAGAACTGAGGAAAGAGAAGAAGAATCTGGAGCAATCACGCATAGGGGGGAATGACTACATAATCTCCTCGTATGAGGAAAACAAGCGTAAACTCGAGAAGGCAAAAGGGGAGGAGGGACAGCTCAGACAGCAAATCAGAAAACTTGAGAACCGCATACACACCTACGACGTGCAGATTCAGCAGGAGCCAGATTTGAAATATGACACTCTCGTCAAGCTCAAGCCATTCTTTGAAAAGGTGGCTGACAGTCTGCTGAAAAAGAAGAAAGCCCAGATAGAGAGTGAGATGCAGCAGCAACTCAACCGGCTTCTTGTCTCTTACAAAGGGCATATCGGCAGGGTTGAACTCAGCGACAGCATGGAGAATTTCAATATAAGGATTTTTCATACCAAAGGAAACCCTATATCGCTCAATCAGCTCAATGCTGCCTCAAAGCAGATTTTCATTCAGGTTTTGCTGAAAGTGCTACGCAATCTCGGTGATTACAATCCTCCCGTAATGATTGACACCGTCATGGGTGTGCTCGATAATGAGAGCCGTGAGATGCTTTTCGAGGAATATTTCCCCGACCTTGCCGAACAGACCATCCTTTTCTGCACCACATCCGAGGTGCGCCCCGAAAGCGACTATAAGAAACTCGAGGCTTTCATATCAAAGACCTATACGCTTCATCGCAATGTGGAGGAGCAGAAGACAACCGTAAGCGATGATTATTTCGGAATAGAACTAAATCCCTGATCAAAAGATGCCACTGCAATTCGGAGACATATATGTGCCTGAAAACTTCAATACGGAGTTCGCACCGCTTAAAGAAAAGATAGAGACACTCGTCAACCTGACACGCACTGCAGGGAATGAGCGCCGATACACTTTGCCCAATAATAAGCTTATGAGGATCTGCCTTCTCACAGGGCTTTCGATTCCCGGGAAAAGGGATGCGGAGAGTGTGGAGAGGATAAAACTTCAGCAGGGAAACCGTTTTGTGCCGAGTTTCTTCACGCATCAGGAGCTTTCCCCCCTTTATTCAGCATTGATAAAGATGCGTTATCATGATTCCGGACTTGACCTGAGCAATAACCGTGTGCTTTCGCGCATCATCGGGGTGGAGATGCAGAGGGGAAGGGATAGCCTTTTGGCAGATAATAATCTTGAGAACTATCTGTTCGCCCAAGGTGGGAAGAATGGTTTTTCAAAGGATATCCCCGTGCTTAATCTGCTGATCGGCAATTATGGTGATGCTGATATGGAGGCGACGCTCGACATCAACAGCCGGGCAATCACTAATGCGCAGATAATTATTGCCGGGGCTACGGGTTCCGGAAAGACTAATCTTTTGGCAGTGTTGATGCAGCAGATCCGAGCATTATCTTCCGAGACGGCTTATCCTGTCAATTTCCTGCTTTTTGACTATAAAGGGGAATTCAGCGACATGCAGAATGATCATTGGCTGTCGCTCTTTGATGTCGACCGCTCCAGTATCCTTGACCCTATAGAGGAACCTCTTCCGTTCACCCCGTTCAAGGATTTCGCAGGGAAGCCAATCAATGAGATAAATCTCTATTCTACGGAAATGGCATCTGCTTTGGCTTCGCTCGACCGTCTGTCGCCAAGTTCGAATATGAGTAACCGATTGAGCGAGGCAATAGTGGAATGTTATAAGAAAACAGGGGGGAAACCTATCACCTTCTCGGCAATGCTTGCAGAATATCAGGCGCGGATGAAAGATCCGGGAAAGGATGATTCCATATCCTCGATATTGAAGCAACTCGACCGGGCAAATATTTTCGACACATCGGATAAGGCAGACCTTATAAATGAGAGTTTCATAGTGAAGATGGATGGGTATCCTAAGGATGGTCCGATAGCGAAGGCGATAGTCTATTTCCTGATGTCGAAACTCAACAATATCTATGAGGCGCTTGAAAAACAGGCAGTCAATGATGATGTGGTTCAGATACGCCATTTCTCAATCATAGATGAGGCTCATTATATGCTCAGTTTTGACAATCGCCCTCTGAGGAATCTTATTGCCGTAGGGCGCAATAAGGGTCTGTCGATTATTCTTGCCACACAGAATATGAGTGATTTCAAGAACAAGGGTTTTGATTTCTATGCCAATGCCCAATATCCGTTAATCATGAAGCAGCAGACTATCGATGATAAGGTGATAAAAGACTTGTTTGGAGTTTCAGGGCAGGAACTTCAGGAAATTCGAAAGGCCATAGCCGGTCTCCGGAAAGGGGAAGTGCTTATTAAGGATCAAATGGCCTTTGCCCTCGGTATGGGCAGCAAATATAAGAAAATCAACATTACCCACCTGATCTGAAATAAAGATTAAGGAGAAAAGGGATGAAAGGCTCAGTTTTAGGCTTTTCATGACCCAATCAGACTCGGTAAAAGTCAAAAATGTAAAAATTAAACCTTACCTTCATTTTATTCCATATATATTTGCTCATATTAAAAAAATAATAGTATCTTTGCACATCAAAATAAGCCGACTATCGGTTTCAACCGAGTCAAAGATAACCGAACCCGTTAGCATCCCGTAGAACTGCTGGCGGGTCACTTCTTTTTTAATATGAACCAATTACCTCGTTCGATAGACGAACACATAAAATATCTCCAACAAAAAGGTATGTCGTTTCCTGATAAGGAAGCGGCCACCGATTTGTTTTCCCGTGTCAGTTATTCACGACTTAAATATTATTGGAGAGATTTGATTGAGGTAGATTCTGACGGTGTTTTTAAGGTTGGTACCACTTTCTCTACCATAATCGGGAGATATGCATTTGACCATCAACTCCGGGTGATTCTTTTTGATGCCATTGAAACTATTGAAGTTGCTCTCAGAGCCAAAATCATCGACCACATGTCGAAAGCCGCCGGGAACGGCTTGTGGTATCTTGATTCTAATTTATTTGAGGATAAACAACGTCACCAAGATTTTGTCTTTGATCTGAAGTATGAGTTTGAACGTAGCACCGAACCGTTCGCAAAAAAATATATCTCAGAACATCCTGAATGGAACTGCAATTCCTTATCAGGGGATAACCCTGATGCATGGCTGATTATTGAAGTGGCAACTTTCGGAACCCTTTCAAAAATGTATAAGAATCTGAAAAGTCAGTTGCCACAACGGTCTGCGGTTGCCAATGACTTCGGTCTATATTCCTCCAAAGACTTTTCCAACTGGATTGAGGTTATATCTCTTATGAGAAATATCGTTGCTCACCATTCGAGATTATGGAATAGAAGCCTTGGCAAAAAGATTATTGACCCAAAGGGAAGACGAAATGCTTGGCTTAATGGAGAACTTACGGAGATACAAAAGAAGAAACCATACGCGGTAATCTGCGCCATTGCCTACCTTTGCAAGGCTGTAAATTTTCAACATAGCTTTCCCAATGCTGTCAAACATCTATGTTCCGTATATCCCGATATTCCGCTTGCAAGATATGGTTTTCCTGTAAGATGGGAGAAAGAACCATTATGGAGGTAAGGAATATGAGACATATATTATATGTAATGTTCGCTGTCATAGCATTGTGCGTCGCATCTTGTACCGATACAGCTTCCCGATATAATAAAGATATAAATAATGCGGAGAGGCTTATGCAGACTAATGCCGACAGTGCAATGGCAATTTTAGATCACATTGACCCGTCAAATCTTAAAGTAGACTCGCTGCGGGCCAAGTATCATTATCTGCTTGCTTTCGGTCACATGCGACAGAATCGTTCGATGATTGGCGACTCGCTCGTCTCTTTCGCTCACAAATATTATAGCGGAAAAGATGTTGTCAGAGATGTACGTTCCGCCACCGCTTACGCATGGTATAAATTTTGGGTGGGAGATACACCGGGAGCAATCGCTATGCTTGACTCTATCGTTAGCCTATCGAATGTGCCTGATTCATTGGTCGTACCAACGCTCCGCGTTCGAGTGCTTCTCGGAGCATCGGAGTATCAGGGTGAGACTCTGATACCGTTTGCGAGGAGACTGGTGGCTATTGAAAAAGATTCTCTGCGACAGACAGAGGCAAAGTATATGCTTTTGAGCGCATACGAAAATGCAGAAAAACTTGACTCAGCATTGTTGCTCTCCGAAGAACTGATTGATTATGCCCGTTCTCACAGGTGGGGTGAAAAACATTTTATGTTTGAATTGGAGGAAGCTCAGATTTTAGGTGAGATGGGGCGCACTGATGAGAGCAATAAAGTTGTGGAAGGAATTTTCGAGACATCTTCGCCGGATAACGGAGCAGCCGACTTACTACATATGCAGCTTGCCATGAACGCTCTGAACTCCGGGAATTTAAGCCTCGCCGGTAAAGAACTTGCAGTTGCAGACAGTTTTGCAGTAAAATTAAGAAAAGAGGATGACACCTACTACTATCGAAGTTACAGCAATCTTTTGCGAGCGATGATTGACTTTAAGCAGAATGGCAAGATGAAAGTTGGGCATGTCAATGGTTTCACCAATCGTCAGCAGGAGCGTTACAACCGAGCTAAGGCCTCACAATGGGAGAGTGAGCGTAGTGCATTGCAGCAGCAGAGCCGGGCTTTGGCTCTTAAAGCTGAGAGTCAGCATAAAACCGTCGTTATTCTTGTTATTGCCTTGTTTGCTCTTATTATTGTTGTGTCCGCTGTGTGGATTATCAGACAACGCAGACTGCGTGAACGGGAAAATGAGGAACGTGCCGAAGCTTTGCAGAAGATGGTTGACGAACTGAAATCCGCCCCTGTTACGATGCAGCCCGAAGTTCATACGCCTGAGGCTTTGCGTCGTGCCATGCTTCAGCAACTTGGCATTATCAAGATGGTAGCCGAAACTCCCACAGAGCAGAACCGGGAGATGCTTCGCAAAATATCATCTATTGAAAGTGATACGGATGGTGAACTCGTCAATTGGAATAACGTGTTTGAACTTATCAACACTCTTTATGTCGGATTCTACGATAAACTTCAAGCTTCATTCGGCGAGCTGCTCTCACCAAAGGAGAAGCAGATTATTGTGCTGATGGTTGCCGGTTTCTCTACTAAAGAAATCAGTGTCATAACCGGGCAGACCACATCCACTATATATGTGCGAAAAACATCTATCCGTAAGAAACTCGGAATCCCCGAAAAGGAGGATATTGTAACATTTCTCCGAGAGAAGACTTCTGATTAAGACCGATTAAGACCCGGCAATCCTAAATTAAGACTTTTAAGAAATGCAACCGCTGATTTTCAGTAGGTTGCATTTCTTGTATAAAGACTTTTATATTTGGCATTAAGATGCGTTAAGATGTAATTTTGCATCAGGAAATTTTAAAAACTGACGCAAATGAAAAGGAAAATCTTAATGCTCGCCATTGCTGTAATAATGGCTCAAGCCACACTGACATCATGTGGTTGGAAGGTCGGACAAGGCGACAAACGCGACCGCAATATCGGCTTAGCTACTCTCAATTATCTTGATTCAATCCCTGATGTCGAATACATTGGTCTGGCAGATACGCACGACCTTGAAGATGGCAAGTTCCAGGGAGTAGTCATTTTTAATGTAACCGATGCCGCCGGAAACAAAACGGAGCATAATGCTCGTGTTACTACCAACGGCGATGGCTCGGAAATCCTATCATGGGAAGACCTCGACAGCAACGTTCTCAGTGACACCAAACAGAAAATAACTGATAAGATGGAGGAAAAAGGTATTAACCTTGATGGAAGCCTTATCGACGCATTAATCGAAATCAAAAAACAAACACGATGAAAAAGATTATTCTCTTTCTGACTGCACTCTTGGCAGTCCTCCCGGCTTTTAGCCGTGACGTAAAAGGTCGCATACTTGATGAAAACAATGCGCCGCTTGACTTTGTAAATATTGTTCTTTTCTGCGACTCAACATTTGTTGCCGGAGGCATAACTGATTCAGAGGGTCTCTTCTCAATCCCAACGGATTCAGACTGCAACCTGACAGCTAAAGTGTCATTCGTAGGCTATGAGACCATCACCACAAATGTTCCCCAATCGGGCGAGATGGGTGATATAATCCTAAATCCTTCCGCTGTGGAACTTGGTGAGGTAGTTGTAAAAGCTTCTCGCCCGACCACTACTATGAAAGGTAACGCATTGGTGACTAATGTAGAGGGCAGTTCCCTCGCTGTGGCAGGTACTGCCAATGATGTTCTCGTGCATGTGCCGATGGTTGTTGACAATGGAGGCGCACTTGAAGTATTCGGTAAAGGCTCTCCGGCAATCTACATCAATGGACGCAAAGTCAATGACCTTCAGGAGCTTTCTCAACTCAACTCCGGAGATATCAAGAATTTGGAAGTCATTACCAACCCTGGGGCCTCCTATGCAGCGGATGTGAAATCAGTTATACGTATCCGCACGAAACCGCCTAAAGGAGACGGCTTTAGCGGGATAATTCGTTCCGATAATGGATTTCAGCATTACTTTCGCACCGGCAACTCACTTGATCTCAAATACCGCACCGGTGGACTTGAAATCTTCGCCAACTATGGCTGGTGGAGAGGCTACAACCGTTTTGACCGTCTTAATGATATGAATACAACAACATCTCAAGGCACATATCGTCAGTATGTAGGCACCATCGGTAAAGAGTCGTATAATGACATGACCGGCAAACTCGGTTTTTCATATATAATCAACGACCGACACAGCATAGGTGCATACTATCAGAACAGTTGGAACCGTCACCATACCGACGGCACAATCCCAAGTGAAATATGGCAGAACGGCACTTTACTCGACCTCTATAATTCGGATGTACACAATCAGTCTACCGCTGTTCCTCGGCACTATGCCAATTTCTACTATAATGGAATCGTTGGCAAGCTCAACATTGATTTTAACGCGGATTACATTTGGTCCAAGAGCCGTGAACTGACATTCAACAATGAACTTAGCGAAACGGGTAATGACCGCGAGGTAAACACTTCGTCAACGAACCGCAACCGAATGTTTGCCGAAAAACTGGTGATGACTTATCCCTTATGGAAAGGTCAGATTGAAATCGGTGAAGAATACTCCAATACCAGGACCACCAATCTTTTCTCAGCCAATATACCTGAAACTCCGGATGCCGACAATCGTGTGGACGAGAATAATATCGCTGTGTTTGCAGAATTGGGGCAACAGTTCGGGCGTTTTATGATTGGTGCAGGTTTGCGTTATGAGCATGTCAAGTTCAACTATTATGAAATGGGGCTTCTTCAAGAGGAACAAAGCAAAGCCTACAATAATGTGTTTCCATCACTCAATATCGCTACGCAAGTCGGCAAAGTCAGAATGGGACTGAACTATACCGGCAAGACAATTCGTCCCGGATATGGTCAACTTGACGGTGCGATCAGTTATATAAATCGTCTGACATACGAGACGGGTAATCCCTATCTGAAGCCAACGAAGTTGCAGACTGTAGAGTATATGGCGCAGTGGCGACGCTTTTTTGCTCAACTCTCATACACCTACTTCAAAGACGGTGTGTATCATATCACAGAGCCATACGGTCCGGAGGGCGAGGCTACAATCATTCGTACCGCTAATCTCGATCATCGGCACTATCTGCAAGCTTTCGTAGGTGGTAATTTTCAAGTTGGAGTATGGCAACCGAAAGTGAATGTCGGGATGATGAAGCAGTGGCTTACTCTGCCTGTAAATAGTGAGCAAGTGAATATGAACACTCCTATCTTCATGTTCCAGTGGCAGAACTCAATTCACCTTCCTTTTGACATCTGGCTTAACGTCGACGCTCAACTAATGACTCGCGGTTGGGACACCAATACTCGCCTGACAAATACACCGTGGTATGTCAACGCCAAGATTTACAAGGGATTTTTCAAGGATTCCTTCAGTGTGACTCTTGAGGCTAAGGATTTGTTCGACTCTGCCAAGAGTAACTTCTATCTATGTAGCGACGCCGTTCAGATACAGCAGAAAAACTTCTCGCCCGGACGCTCTGTGATGCTCACGCTGCAGTATCGCTTCAATACAACACGCGATCGTTATCGTGGTACAGGTGCAGGAAATACTGAGAAATCTCGTTTCTAATACTACCGTTATGAAATCTCTTTTAATCCTATTTTTAAGCATGGCACTTAGCGTGTCTGTCTATGCTAAACCCCATTGTCAAGGGTTCAACAATTACGATGGAAAAGTGACAATCGTTTTCATAGACGACAAAGCGGGAGGACAATATGCTGTTACAGATGTAAAACTCATTCCTTCTTGGAAAGGGATGCAATACAAAGCGACTTCCGTTGATGTCTCAATAAATAAGGGTGTAGCTACGGTAACATTGACATTCGACCACCTCACTCAGTTTTCAAATCCAAAGGTTGAATTAAAAATCAATGGAAAGAAAACATCGTTCAAGGTTTGTCAGTGATAATTTGAAAGATTTTGGAAACAAATATATTCATGCAAGGATGGAAACCTCGGCAGTCATTGTTGAGGTTTTCTTTTGGAGTTGAGGCACCACCGCCGCGCTTTAGTGAATCGAGCCTCTTTCTTCGTATCTTTCAATATTTATTATTCAATGAAAATTTACCATTTTTATTTCAGTTTTGGTTTAAAGTGTAAATCTAAGTCAGGTTTCGACCCAAAGCCTCAACATTTAGCTCAACGAGTGTAGGTGAGTTAATTGGTAACTCAAGCGGTCTTTCGGTTTGTGAAAAACGGATATAAGGATCAGTTATATTGGAATGCCTTTTCTAAAGTTGTGTCTTTGAGCAATACGGTTTTGTCTTTATCGAGGAGGTAGATTGTGGGCATGGTCATGATGTAGTAGGTCTCGTCATCCTGGATGGGGTCAGTGGCGAAACCGACGGTCCAATCTTCGGGAAGAGAGGAGGCAGTCTGTTCCCACCTTTCGCGGTCTTCCTCCGAATCTATCGCTACGACATGAAACTTACCGGAGGCATTGAACCCGGCTAAGGATTTCATGGCCTCATGGCAGTCATCGCAATCAGGGTCATAGAAAATAAGCAGCAGATTCCCTTCCGTCCGGAGTTCGTGTAAAGAAGTCTGCTCGCCTGAACGTGTGACGAAATGGAAATCGGCAGCCGTGCTCCCCACACTGTTCTTCCGCTCCATCTGTAGTCTGTACTTCTCCCTCAGTCTTTCGGCTTCATCAATGGAGACATCGATACTTGCGGGCACGGAATCAGTAGTTTCAACCGTAGAAACCGGGAGGGCAGGAAGAATTGAGAGAAGGGGAAATATTATCGAGAACATATATGACTTTTCTTTATACAACAAACAAGCCCCTCGACCGGTTGAAGTCAAGGGGCTTTGCAGTGCGCACGAAGGGACTCGAACCCCCACGTCGTTAGACACCAGATCCTAAGTCTGGCGCGGCTACCATTACGCCACGTGCGCCTTTGTGGATGCAAAGTTAATCATAATTTCCGAATCCACCAAATTTTTTTGAAATCAGAATCAACATCCAACATCAGAATGAGGAAAGGAAGTGCCTCTCCAACAGGGGGCACTTCCTTCAGATGTGCTAAATAATATCAGCGAACGATAAGCTTGGACATTTTCTTACCTTGACGAATTATGTAACAGCCTTTCGGGAGGTTAGCTTTTGATACTCCGATTTTTTTACCTGAGAAATCGTAAACCTCGTGTGGCTCTGTAAAGTTTATCGGGTTCCCGCACCCATCAGTGATTACATCAACTGAAGAACTCTCCATAACCTCGATTTTCTTGAATTCTGACCAGGGACTTACACCTTTGTATTCCTCCAGTGACTCTTCAGGCACATAGAGGGTGGTGTTGTGGTAGATGGTATAATCGAAAACAGTGTATGAGGAATAGATATTATCGCAAACCGGAGGAACTATGGCGTTGACACGCACTTCCTCAAGATTATCACACCAATCGAAAGCCAGTCTACCGATAGTAGTAAGTGTGTTTGGCAACGAAAGAGAAGTCACGCCTGAACAACCCCTGAACGCTTGTTCACCAATGGTACGTACACCCTCGGGAATCACAATATTCGTCAATTTATCGCAGCCATAGAACGCAGATTCTCCTATGGACTCCATACTCCCCGCTATGTCGATTGATGCGAGATTATTGCACCATGAGAAAGCACTGGGACCGATCTCCACCACCCCTTCCGGAAAGGTTATGTCGGTAAAACCATTGCAGGAGGAGAAGGCATATTCACCGATAGTCTTCAGGCTTTCCGGCAGAGAGATTGAAGTGAGTCCGGAGCATCCGTGGAATGCTCCCGTGCCTATTGCGGTCAGACCGTCCGGAATGCTGATTGAAGTCAGGCCGTTGCAACTGCTGAAACAGTAATCGTGAAATTCTTTAACACCGGCAGGAATATTGAGAGAGGTGAGGCCCGTGCAATAGTAGAAGGCTTTCTCTCCTATGGAAACTACGTCAGCAGGAATTTCGAGAGAGGTTATTCCGGAGCAATAGTAGAATGAATTTTTCCCAATGGAAGTTATGCCGTCGTGGAGTTTGATAGAAGTCAGTTGGCTTCCACCCGCAAACGTATAGTCCATGACTTCATTCATATTCTCGGGAAAAGTAATCTCCGTTACCTCCTCACCATCAATCACAAGAGGGATTGACCTCTGGAGAGGATTGGAGTAATCACCGGCAAATTTTATTCTGCAAAGCGATTCAAGGGAGGCAAATTCAGCCTTCTTCAAATTAAAGCAATCTGAGAAGGCTTTCGTCCCTATGGAGTCGATCGACTCGGGAAGAGCGACAGATTCAAGTCGGGCGCAATCATAGAACGCATATTCCCCGATGACGCTCACACCGTCGGGAATAGTGATGCCGGTAAGTCCCTTGCATTCTGAGAATGCCTCCCCGCCTATTGATACCAAAGAATACTCGATGTCGCCGTCAAGCGGTTTGGCAGGTAATGTCAGGTGTCCCCCCACGCTATTGTTTTCTTTGACGGAGCATGTCCTGTCTTTCTCACTGATTACAGTGTAGGTGATGTTAGTTCCCCCGTATGAGAATTGGAAATCTCTTGCCGCAACCTGCGGTGAGAACGACAGGAGGAAGACTGCCGATAGGGAAAGTAAGAATCTTTTCTTCATTTTTTGTTGAGATATTAGTTAGCAAAAAGATGGAATACGTTTGCAAAATTAGTCATTACTTATTTCACAATACTCTTTCGCAATCTTGAGATAGACTTTAAATCAGTAGGATAGACCCGAAATAGACTCGGGATAGACCGTATGTAGACCGTCTATCAGACGCTCAGAGGAAATAATCGGATAGTCGGGGCGACCAGAGTTTGGTAAAATGTTAAATTAAGTTATTATATGATATGCGGGAATGATATTTAAGGATAATATGTGTAATTTTACGGCTCAAAAAAATAGGTCAATGGAATATTCCCCACCGATAGATGAGAAGAAACTTGTGGAGCAGTTGCAGAACCGTGCTACTGCCGCCTCCGCATTCGACACGTTGCTCCGGACCTATTCACAACCCGTGTATTGGCAGATAAGAAAGATGGTGGTGAGTCATGACGATGCCAATGATCTCGTGCAGAATGTTTTCCTCAAAGCCTGGAACAACCTTCATAATTTCAGGGGAGAGGCCAAACTCTCGACATGGCTTTTCAAGATTGCCATAAATGAATCGATCAACTTCGTCAATAAGGAGAAGCAGCGTCTTCAGTTGAGTGAGGATGCCGATGATTCATTTCTACTCAACAATATTGAGTCTGACACTTTCTTTGACGGTGATGACCTCCAGAAGGAGCTGCAGAAGGCTATAGCCTCATTGCCCGAGAAGCAGAAGCTTGTTTTCAACATGCGGTATTTCGATGAAATGAAATATGAGGATATGTCGGAAATCCTGGGCACCTCAGTAGGCGCCTTGAAGGCCAGTTATCACCATGCTGTGAAGAAAGTTACTGAAAAAATCCTTGGAAACGTCTGAGCGCAACGTGGCTCGGGGAGTGAACCATTTCTTGAAGTGGAATGTTGATAATGCGGAAATGAGAATCATTTCCGTATATTTTTTTATAAAAAAACTTACTATGATCAACACGGATTATAAATTTGGCGAAGTTCACACTCTCGCCAATCAGGTTGAGGCTGCCTTAGACAAAGTGCAGTTTCATGGAATATTCAGCAATGAAAACGGCGGAGTTGTGCTTGTAGCCTTCAAGGCCGGACAGAAACTTGACACACATACCGCCCCTGCAGAGGTGATGGTAAACGTAATTGAGGGTGAGATAGAATTCACCATGCTCGACAAGCCGCACACGCTCAAGGCCGGGGAGTTCCTGCTTATGGGAGCCGACGTGGCCCACAGCGTTAAAGCCAAAGCCGATTCAAAACTTATGCTCATAAAGATCAAAGCCTAAACTAAAACCGACTGACCATGGAAGCCAATCCCAAAATGTTCTGTTATCAATGTCAAGAGACCGCCAAGGGTACGGGTTGTACCCTGCGCGGAGTGTGCGGAAAGTTGCCTGAAACTTCCGGACGTATGGATCTCCTCCTGTATGCCACAAGGGGAGTGGCGATACTCAACGACCTCCTCCGCGGGGCCGGAGCACCGCAGAAAGATGCGAGTCATCAGGTGATTGATGCCCTGTTCACTACCATTACCAACGCTAATTTTGATAATGATTCACTTGACGGTTTCATCCGGAGGGCATTCCAGATGAAACGGGAACTCAAGGCTAAATGTGAGGAGTTAGGTTTGAAAATTCCCTCGGCCCCCGAAGTTACACTCGAGGCTGAGCCGGAAGACTTTGAGAAGTTGGAAAGCGTCACCGGAGTGCTCGCCGAACCGGATGCTGACAAGCGAGGTCTTAAGCAACTTGCCATTTACGGTGCTAAAGGTGCTTCGGCATACGCACGCCATGCCGCCAACCTCGGTTATGAGGATGACGACGTGTACGCATTTATCGAGAAGACCCTAAAGGAGGTAAGCCGCGAGGATATCACCGTGGATGAACTCGTGAAACTCGTCCTATATATGGGTGAGGGTGGAGTAAAGGCTATGGCCTTGCTTGATTCCGCCAATACCGGGCGATACGGCAATCCGGAGATTACAAAGGTTGATATAGGCGTACGCAAGAATCCGGGTATCCTCATCTCGGGTCATGATCTCCATGACCTTGAGGAGCTTCTTGAGCAGACGGCCGGAACAGGTGTCGATGTGTATACCCACTCGGAGATGCTTCCGGGTCAATATTATCCTTTCTTCAAAAAATATCCTCATTTCGCAGGTAACTACGGCAACGCCTGGTGGAAACAGGTGGATGAGTTCGAGACGTTCAATGGATGTTTCGTATTTACCTCAAACTGTATCGTGCCACCGCGCAAGACAGCCACTTATACCGACCGTGTCTACACTCTTGGAGTGGTGAATATGCCAGGGACCACCCATATTGAGGCAGATGCCGAAGGGAAACATGATTTCTCGGAGGTGATCGCCAAAGCGAAGACGTGCCCACCCCCTACGGAGATTGAGCATGGTGAGATAGTCGGAGGTTTCGCTCATCATCAGGTGATAGAACTTGCTCCGAAAGTTATCGATCTCATCAACCGTGGCAAGATACGTAAGTTTGTGGTAATGGCCGGATGCGACGGCCGCTTCCCCTCACGCAGTTACTACACTGAGTTTGCTGAGGCTTTGCCGGAAGATTGCGTCATCCTTACGGCAGGGTGTGCGAAGTACCGCTACAATAAACTTCCGCTCGGCGATATTGAAGGTGTGCCGAGAGTGCTTGATGCCGGCCAATGCAACGATTCGTATTCACTCGTGAGGATTGCTCTTGCCTTGAAGGATGCCTTTAAGGTGGAAAGCATCAACGATCTTCCGATAGTCTACAACATCGCATGGTATGAGCAGAAAGCAGTCATAGTGCTTCTCGCCCTTCTTTACTTGGGAGTGCAGAACATCCATACCGGTCCGACACTTCCGGCATTCTTTACGCCCGACATATTGAAAGTGCTTCAGGAGAAGTTTAATATCGGAACCATCTCGACAGTGGAGAAAGATATGGCGACTCTTATAAATAATTGATGATTGATAGAAGAGGAAAAGGCCTCAAGGGAGATGAATCCCGTGAGGCCTTTTTTTGTGTCTGCAAGGGAATCCGTAAGGTGGATGGAGAGGGATAAAAAAATAAGCCAACTTCCCAGTTGGCTTATCGGTGTTTTCCATAATACTAATTCTTTCTAACTAACCTAACATCATGAAGAGAAAACCACGGGGATGACTTTGTCTGAACATCCTCTGTTCGCTTGTGATTTCCTTTTGTCTATAAAACGTATCATAGGGAAAATGGTTCATTTTTTAATCTATTTTTTTGAATAAAAATCTTTGGTGGCGCATTAAACTTATCGGGCCAAACAGAGTCAAAAGATATAACCGAAAAAGACATAGTTATGCGACACGAGGATATATTGAAAGAGAAATGCGGTCAGGAGCCCGGTTTCAGGGTTCCCGACGGATATTTTGAGGATTTGAATGCCCGGATAATGGACTCCCTTCCTGCCTATCCGGAGGCTCCGAGGGCTGTGCCTCTATCATTCTGGCAGAAGATCAAGCCTTATATGTATCTCGCGGCGATGTTCGCGGGTATATGGGTGATGATGAAGGTGTTCTACACAGTATCTACCGACAGCCGTTATTCGCTTGACAATCCCCCGGAGGCGATTGTGCTGGCTCTTGAAGGGAACAGCCATGAGATGGAATATCTCTATCCGGTCATTTCTGATGTGCAGCTTGAGGAAGAGGTGAGCGACGGATATGAGAATATCGAGGATTTTAAGGAGGATTTCTACGAGATGTAATACCCATGAATAAAAGATATGTTATGATTAGACTTTTACTTATTTCCCTCTTCTCGTTGCTGCTCGGCGTTTTTTCCGTATCAGCCGACGGTAAGAAAGGGAAGACCCGGGAGCAGGTCTTCAAGGAGATTCAGGAATTCAAGATGAACTACCTTGCCAAAGAGATGGATCTCAAGGAAGACCAGCGGCAGAAATTTTTCGACCTCTATGAGGAGATGACCCGTAAGCGCAAGGAGTGCATGAAAAATGCACGTCAACTCGAGCGTCGCCTTAAAAAACTCGAGAATCCTACCGAGGCAGACTATCAGGCGGCGACAGAAGCCATGACGAAAGCACGAGCCGAGGATGCCTCAATCGAGAAGGCTTATTCCGAGAAATTCTCCACGTTCCTCACGCAGAAGCAGATTTTCAAAATGAAGGAAGGTGAGGAGGCTTTCAGAAAGAAAATGGAGGAGATGAGGCGGAAGCATCATAAGGAAAAGAAGGAAAAGAAATGAATTATTTTCCCAATGAAGTTCAAACGGCTTCAATACATTAATTACTCTTAAACATGAAAGGGAAGAGACTGAGATTTACATTCAAGGCTGCGCTTATGGCAGCCTTGTTGCTTTTCGGAGCAACGTATGCCGGGGCAGCGGAGGCGCCTTTGCCCGTGCCGAAGTCAAAGAAGACAACCGGTAATAAAAAAGCCAATATGAATAACCAGAGACAGAGCAACACATTCAATTCGCCGGATTTCGCATTTCCCGAAACCGTAGAGAAGAATGCCCGTGGAGAATGGAAAGAAGCACTCGAACGGCACGACGGCCTGAAGGGGCTTCAGGCCGGTCTGCAATTGGTCGTGGCCAATAATCTTATTTCCCGCGACAATTTCAACCGTAATATAGAGATGCTTGATTCAGCCGTGAGGGTCATGCCGCCGGTCTATGCCTCGCTGTTCCGTCTTCTTCAGGCTGATCTATATACGGCCTTATATAACCGCGACAGATGGACATACAACCAACGTGTCCTACCCGTCGACTCATTCCCTGCCGACCCGCGCTCTTGGAGCAAGGATCTTTTTGCCAAGAAAGTTTTGCAGCTTGTCATGCTTGCCTCAGATAACCCTGCGGAAAGCCGCAAGATGCCTATCTCGGATATAACGTCAGTATTGACCGACTACAAGACGATGGCGGAGGCAGGGTGCAGCGTCAACGATTTCATAATCTTTAAATCGACCTCAATCCTTGATACTTTCTCCGGACGTGAAGAGGGCACAATCCCCTTCGGCAATCAGATAACGGCTATGGAGACCGGTTTCCCGGCAAAATGTAGCGCGTTGTCTCGTTCATTGATAGACACACTCGTCACTTACCGGTCGGCCGAAGGGAATGATGCCGCCCTTTCACTGGCGGTAGTGAGAAAATCCGAATTCCTCCCTGACGGCGACAAATTGAAATTCCTCAAGGAATGGAAAGACCGCCTCATAGATTCCCCTGCTGATGCGCGCATCCTGACGGAATACTATAATAATTTCATACACAGGATGCCCGAGGATAAGGTGGAGGAGAGGGCGCTTTATGCGCAAATGCAAAAATGGGTGGAGCGATTTCCCTCTGCTACGGGTAGCGACGCCGTAAGATACTGTGTCGCTTCGATGAAACTCCCGCAAATGAATTTCAAGATACCTTCGCAGATTCTTCCGGGGACCGATATAAAAGCCGAGGTAACCATCGAGAATGCCACAAAAGGGTATCTGCTTATCTACGGAATTTCTCCGGAGGCAATGAGAAACGGTTCGTTCAATGTCTCCAAGTTCCCCGGCAACGGACGTTTCATAAAGGCAGTGCCTGTGGATGCGGAAGGGGAAATACCGTTTACCGAGAAGGTAGAAGTGAATATGGGTTCTTTGCCGGCCGGCTATTATGTGGTGGTTCCTTCTCCGAGTGCTACTTTATCCTCCAATTGGAAGGGATTGGTAGACCGTTGGTCACTGCAGCCGTTGAATGTCTCTGAAATAACCATCTTCACAAATTATGATTCCTCGCAACCGGAATCAGGGAAGGTCTATGTCGTTAAGGCGGCAAATCAGCAGCCTGTCAAAGGAGCGTCTGTGACGATATGGGGGAATAATGACAAGGTGATAAAATCGGGCGTAACGGCCGACGACGGCTCTTTCCCGTTGCCGCAAGGGTATTCCCGGGTAACGGCCTCCCACAAAGGCTCCAACGCAGAGGCATATACCGGTTATTACGCCTCCAAAAGGGAGATTAAACCGGAGGTGCGCTGCAACATCCTTACCGACCTCTCCATTTACAAACCGGGAGATGAGGTAAGTTTTGTGCTTGTGGAATGGTTGAGTGATAAAAACTCCAACAGACTTCTTACTGACGAACCTGTAGAGGTGGTGATGAGGGATGCCAACTGGAATCCGGTAGACACACTCTCACTCCGCACGGATTCCGATGGCCGTGTGAGCGGCAGTTTCGGAATCCCGAAGACGGGGCTTCTCGGTTCGTATTCCCTTACGGCGGCTTCATCAGCGCGTGGGCGCGACATGATCAGCAGGGTATTTTTTCAGGTGGCCGATTACAAGACTCCCACCTTCATTGTCAGTCTTGAGAAGGAGGGGGCAGGAAGTTATGAGGCCGGCGATACCATATCATTCAAGGGTAGTGTAAAGACCTACTCCGGCATGCCGCTCGGAGGTGCCAAGGTGACATATAAGGTAACTTGGCAACCCTGGTGGAGATGGGGTGGTGACTATTCAAACGCATCATACGGTGGCACCCTTGACACAGACAGCGAGGGAAACTTCAAGATAGAACTTCCCACCGCCAACCTCAAGGGCACCCGCTACGAGCACGGTCTATTCACGATTACGGCTGATGCCACATCAACCTCGGGCGAGACTCAGAACGCACCAGACCTCCGTTTCTCTCTCGGTAAGGATTATTCAGTTCATCTCTCGTTCCCTGACCGGATCTGCGTCGAGTCGGATTCCATACGGCTCAATATGCCAGTCTACGATATTTTAGGACTTCCTGTCATCAAGAATGTGGATTACAGAATTGAGAGAATCCCCTCTTCCGGCAGCGAAAAGGGAGAACTTGTAAAGGAGGGGAAATTCACAAGTCCTGTGCTTGAACTTCCGGCATCCCTCTTCCCTTCGGGAAAATACAACATCTCTGTATGTCTTGAGGGCGACACGTTAAAAGCTGAGAGGGATCTGGTGATATTCCGGAAGGATGATAAGCGTCCACCTTATCCGGTCGCTTTGTGGATTCCTGAGAACACATATCTCGCGCAGAAAGGTAGTGGCACGGTCGATGTGAAGTTCGGCAGCGGTTATGCCGACAGTTGGATTCTTGCGGTTGTCACCGGTTCGGAAGGTATAATCAGTCGGGAATGGATAAACCTCGGCGATGAGAACAGGATCCTTACAGTCCCCGCACCGGCCGACGGAACCAACACAAGGATATCATTCTCCGGAATGCATGATTTTGACCAAGCATTGGGCACGATAACCGTTGAGCCGGAAAGCGCAAGGCGTAAACTGGAGGTTAAGGCCTCCTCATTCCGCGACCGTATCACGGCAGGCTCCAAGGAGAAGTGGAGGTTTTCGTTCACTGAAAGTGGTGCCGGGGTAGCGCATGTTCCGGCCTTCGCCGTTATGACCGATAAGGCTCTCAATGCCATAGCGCCATTCTCATGGTCATTCTCGCCGGGCAGGGGATTCATCTACACAAATGCCCCGATCTCATCCGTCAACAGGGGATATGCCGTGACATCCGCACGATTTGCCGCTTCACCCAAATATGCAGGGTTCTCTTCATTCCTCCCTTCCTGGAATACCTACGGTTACGGGCTCGGAATGGATGGAATGGGAAATATACGGCTCACTTCGCGCTCTCTGAGTGTGAGAGGCGGTGCGCCTGAAGTGATAAATCAAAATAGTGTTGTGGATGAAGTGCACGAGCAAGTATTTTATGCCGCAGCGGATATGGCGATTGAGGAACCGGCCGTGAAGAATGCTGCAGTCATGAAATCAAATGGAACCATGGCCTACAAGGAGAGAAAGATGGAAATGGAAGAGGAGGTGGCTGACGATGCCGGAATTACGGAAGAAGTCGCCGGTGAGGGTGGCGCAACAGCGCAGGAACAGTTGCGTCCTATGGAGATGCCGCTGGCCTTTTTCCTTCCAGCACTCAAAGGTGATGGTGAGGGGAACGTGGATGTGGAGTTTGAGGTTCCCAACTTCAATACGACGTGGCAGTTCCAGATATTCGGTTACACCCCTGACCTCCTTACAGCAGGCGTTACCCTTGATGCCGTGGCTTCAAAGACTGTGATGGTTCAGACCAACGCACCCCGCTTCCTCCGCACAGGTGATGAGGCTGAGATTTCAGCACTTGTATTCAATAATTCGGATAAGACGGAGAAACTTGACGGGGAGATAGTCATATTCAATCCGTTCACCGGAGAGACGATTTACTCATATCATCAAGGTGGGGAAACCGTTCCACCCTCGGGAAACAGGAAGGTTTCGGTAAGTTTCTCGGTTCCTTCGGATATCGATGCTCTCGGTATAAAGGCTTTAGGCTCGTCCGACCGCTTCTCGGACGGGGAGCAGACAGTGATACCGGTACTGCCGTCGTCAACACCGGTTGTGGAGTCAATGCAATTCTATCTCGGCAAGGATAGGGAGAGTTTCTCGACACGTTTGCCTAAATATCAGGGAGACGCCAACATCACACTACGTTATTGCAGCAACCCTGTATGGGAATGTATCCTTGCGTTGCCTTCAGTCGCTACTCCCGATTCCAAGAATGTGCTTACGTTGATGCAGGCTGTCTACGCAAATGCCACAGCATCTTCAATCGTATCCCGTTATCCTCAGGTAAGGGAGGGTTTGGCCTCCCTCTTTGCGGATGGCAAGAACGACGGAAGCCTGAAATCAAATCTTGAGAAAGATGCCTCACTCAAGACTGTGGAATTGAACAATACCCCGTGGGTGAATAATGCAGCATCCGAGACCTTACGCCTCAATACCCTTTCCCAACTGATAGATGGCGATAATGCCACTAAGGCGGTGGAGAATCTGCTGAAAGATGTGAAAGGGCTTCAGAACTCAGATGGTGGCTGGAGTTGGTGCAGCGGGATGAAATCATCCGAATTCATCACAAGGAGTGTGCTGTCGCGTTTCGCAATGATGAAGCAGAACGGAAATCTCCCCGATGAGGCCGCCAAGATGGTCAGGAAGGGTATCGGCTACTGCGACAGGAAACTATATTCCGACTATGTGGAATCAAAGCATAAATTCTCCACAATCGATATGCTCCATTACCTTTACATCAGAAGCAGTTTCGATGCAGGTAACGGTCCTTCGGGCTTTTCTTCCCTGATGGCCAAGGCAGTTAAAGCCGTTGCCGATGAATGGAAGGAGTTTGGAGTGCGTGATAAGGCGCTTGCAGCCATGCTTATGGCACGCAGCAAAGGGTATGAGAGGAATGCCGGCATAATACTTGAGTCTCTGAAGCAATATGCCGTCAAGGATTCTGATAAAGGATGGTCGTTTGCCAATCTCTCCTCCGGGCGGGATGGATGGAATCGTCTTTCCACTACGGCTACCGTTCTTGAAGCCTTTTCCGAGATAGAGCCGGATGCTCAGGCAGTAGATGGCCTACGGCAGTGGCTCGTGCTCCAGAAGGAAACTGAAGATTGGGGAGCGAACTCCAATACAGTTGAAGTCATCCAGTCTATCCTCAGTAGCGGTTCAGATTGGGTATCGTCTGTTTCCACTCCGGATATTAAGATTGGAGGAAAGAGTTTGGCTCTCTCAGGAAACGACAGGCTGACCGGTCTTGTGACTCTGTCGCTTGATCCGAAGCAGGTATCCGGCAAGGAGTTTACCATAACCCGAAATTCCGGCATACCTTCATGGGGAGCCGTAATAAGCCAGTTTGTCTCTCCTATTGTGGATGTGAAGAATGAGTCTTGCGAAAATCTTAAGATTGAAAAGCAGTTGCTCGTGATTGATTCCACAGGTAAGGGTGAGAAGGCTGTCAAAGGTGAACTGAAAGTAGGCGACAGGGTGCGCGTCACATTGACGGTGACCTGCGACAAGGATATGAATTATGTAGCCATAATTGACGAGCGTCCCGCATGCCTTCAGCCTGATGAACAGTTATCCGGTTACGTCTACAACGATGGATTGGGTATGTATCGTGAGGTCAGGGATGCAAAGACCGGGCTGTTCATAGACTTCCTTCCGAAAGGTGTGAACGTCATCACCTACGACTGCCATGTAGACAGGACAGGTGTCTATGCCAACGGCATAGCGACAATCCAGAGCCAATACTCACCCCAGCAGGTGGCCCATTCTGCCGGCCGGAATCTGGTGGTGAAATGAGATGAAGATTAACAAAACAGAACAGGCTGCCTTAGTAATTTGGCAGCCTGTTCCGTTTTTAGATGATATTTACGAATCAGAAATCAGCCCCTAATGAGAGCATGAAAGCCCCCTGAGAGCATTTCTTGATTTCTGTTTTTGAGAATTGATTTGAACGGTAAAATTTCTGGTGAATCGTGGGATTATATGTGATACCCAGATTGAAGGCTGACCGCCCGCCGAATCTCACTCCGACAGTGGGCTGACAGAAGAAACCCGGTTCCTGCGACATATAGATTATTTCGTTGTTATTACTGAAATAAGTAAGTCTACCTTCATTCAGTTGACATCTGAACTGATAACCTATCTTAAGATCCACGAAGGGATTTATCTTCCTGTTAATGTCAAGTGTCCATCTGCAATCAGCAAATATCGGCAGCATGACAGCCGGAAAAATGTTTTCCCTGTATTCATACTGTCCATATTCATTTTGGTTGTAGAAATCGTATTCATCAACTACTGTGTAACCTCCAAATCCCACTCCGGCAAACAGATAATCGGTTATCTGGTATCCGCCGGTGACGTTTAGACCGAAAGATATTTTGGGCCCGAAGTCCGAAACATCTGCATCTTGGACTTTGAAGGAATCTTTGCATCTACCGACACCGATACCGCCGTAAATGTCGAAGAATCCTCTGAATCCTCTGAAATCCTGAGCGTGGGATGACAAAGAGGAGAGGATAAATATTAATGTTGCGAAAATTATCTTTTTCATTTTTCTCTGATTTAGTTGTTTCTCCAATTGCCTAACCACCAGGAACGGAGCGTCTCATCGTAATATAATAGATTTTCGTAGTATCTGATATCCATAGATACATATCCCGAGTTGACAAAATGGACTCCATCCCTATCAAATTTGGATATGGCGTAAATGGGAAGTAAATCTCGATAGTAATACTTGTATTCTATGATATCAGCAGTCTGTCGGTCGTATTTCCATATATAGGAGGGATTTTCTCTTGTCAGAACCTTGGTAGAGCCGTCAGGGAAAGTGAAGGTGGCAGACTTTTCTTCCGGACAGGAAGGAGTATAATCTATTTTTATTTCATTATTGCCTCCTAACCAAAGTATATTCCGATAATCAAGCGTTATGTAGGCTATATGCTCGATGTCGGGATACTCTTCGATATGGAAATTTATATTGAATTCAACTGTAGGATTCCTGTACTCCCCATCATCAAAAGAATAGCGAAATATCATGGATGTCGCGCTGTCGCCTGCTTCGGCCGGAAGGGTAATGTTTGTAGCCTTAAATATTACCTGTCCATTCACAACGGTTTCCAGGTAATAATCCTTTTCTTCGGTACAACTGCACAGAAGAAGTAAAATAAAGGAGAAAAAGAATGATATATTCTTCATAGTCAGTCTAATTAGAAGTCAAAACCAAAATTGAACAAAAGACAACCTCCGGTAGCACTGAATTTTTTAGCGGGATAGGAAGTATTGATGTAATTTCCATCCGGAAGTTGATAATATGAGTAGGTGGTTATCTCAACTGCCCGTTTGACGAAGATATTGTACGAAAGACCGAAGTTTATGGCTCTTTTTGCTCCGATAGCGGTCCGTATACCTACAGTCGGCATAAGAAGGAAACCTGAGGTATGTTGACACTCCAAGTCAAAATCATTGTCATAATAATAATCATAATAATACCCATCGATATCACCTGTCGACAGTATGCGTTGTAGTCCCATCTTAAGGTCTACGAATGGAGAGGTCTTGGCTTTGATGTCATAATCCCAACGGAAATCAGCATAGAACTGGAATGCTACTCCATACAGATCAAATTCTCCGTTTTGGTATGAATAATCATTATAGGGAATGTATCTTAGCTTTTGATAATACATCATAAGAGGAGACAGGCCCGCACCCAAACCGACGTAAAACTTCGGGTTAATCTGATAACCGTGGGTGGTGCTTATACCGAACATCGCAGTGTTTTTGCCGAAATCGGTTATACTCGCATTCCCGATATGGAAATTCATGGTTCCACCCCAGCCGAAACCGCCTGTGTAAGTGAAGAAACCTCTATATCCTGAATCGCGGCCCGACCAGCCATGACCCATTACCACCACCATATCCGGCTTCACCTTGCGTTCTATTGGCTTCTGACCGATATATTGGAATCGCAGTTTCTTGACGGGTTGGGGAAGATCTAAACGGAATCGTCCGTCAATATCGGTGGTTGTCGTTTCCGAACGCCCGACGACCTCAACCCTGACACCGGGGATGGGGACCCTCTTGGAGTCAACCACGGTGCCCGTGATGATTTCCTGTGCATTTATCCCGAGGAGGATTGAGCAACAGATACATAAGATAAGCAGTCTTTTATTCATGATGCTATTATTGTGATAGAAAATAATTCATATATGATTGTGTCGTGAAAGATGGATTCCGCTTCCCTCAACCGATTTCTAAATATCGGTGACAAGACCTTCACGGTTAAGGATTACATTCGGAAAAATCTCCTTGGCCTCTTTCTCAAACAGTCTGTCGTCGGTATAACGGGAGGAATAATGCCCCGTGAGCAGTCTGCCCGCATTAGCATCTCTGGCCACTATTGCCGCCTGCCGGGCTGTGGAGTGTCCCCGAGGGGCAGCCATATTGGCGTGTTGCTCAAGATAGGTGGTCTCATGGAAGAGAAGGTCCACATTCCTGATTTTATCCGCAAGTCCCGGAAGATATACGGTATCACTGATATGGGCATAACTTTTTGGCGGTGTCGGATCGGTGGTGAGGATATGATTGGGTATCACCGAACCGTCATCCCTTACAAAGTCCTCACCACCCTTCAGGCGTCTCATCCAGGCTTTAGGAATTTCATGATAGGATGTCATGGCCGGATTTATGTGTCGTTCCCCCATCTTCTCTTCAAAGATGAAACCCACAGCGGGGATTCTGTGCTTCAATTTCACAGTCCTTACGGTAAGAGACTTGGTGTCGAGGATTACGGCATCTTCCGGTTTTATGATATTGAAGTTTATGGAAAATGGTGTGTCGCGGCAGAAATAGTCGAAAATCGGCTGCAACTGTTTTTTCCCGTCTTCAAAAGTATGTATCGTCACCTCACCTCCTGTCCCGTTCAAGGCAAGGGTTCCTATTAGTCCGGGCAGACCGAACACATGGTCGCCGTGCAGATGCGTAAGGAAAATGTGCCGCAGACGGGAGTATGACAGATGATGGCGCATGAAACCGAGTTGTGCCCCCTCTCCGCAGTCAACCATAAAAAGATTACCACGGTGGTTGACCACTGTGGAGGATGGTTGGTGGCGCAGTGAAGGACGTGCCGACCCGCATCCCAGGGTATGGATTTTGAAATCAGACATGGTCAATCTGGTAATCCTTGGCCAAACCGCCGGCTCCCGTCTCCTTGTAGAGAGAGGGGAGGTCGTGGCCGGTTTCTTTCATCACCTGAATGAGTCTGTCGAAACTCACGCGGTGATGGCCGTCGGAGAAAGTGGAATAAATGTTAGCGTCAAGCGCACGTGCTGCCGCGTATGCGTTGCGCTCGATGCAGGGAATCTGAACGAGGCCGCAAACGGGGTCGCAGGTCATACCCAAATGATGTTCAAGTCCCATTTCAGCAGCATACTCTATCTGGGCAGCTGTGCCACCGAACAGCTGGCAAGCCGCGCCGGCCGCCATGGCACAGGCCACACCCACTTCACCCTGACATCCTACATCAGCTCCTGAGATACTTGCATTATGCTTCACCACATTGCCGATGAGGGCAGCCGTGGCGAGTGCATGACGCACCTCCATATCGGAGAGTTTGCGGGTTTTCCATATATGGTAAAGAACGGCAGGAACAACGCCGCAACTGCCGCAGGTGGGGGCGGTGACTATAATTCCACCCGAGGCGTTCTCCTCGCTCACAGCCAGCGCGTAGGAAAAGACAAGGCCACGCGAGCGGAGATTGTCGCGGTAACCTTCGGCCCGCATGTAATAAGCCCTTGCCTTACGTGGAAGATTGAGGGGACCCGGGAGACGGCCGTCGCGTGCGATGCCCCTCTCCACTGCCTCTTTCATTGTCTTCCAGACTTCGTCAAGGTATTCGTTTATCCCTTCACCCTCACATTGCTCCACATATTCCCAGTAGCTGCGGCCGCTTCTCTCGCAATATTCCATTATTTCGGTCATTGTGTTGCGGCCGTAAATCTCCGCTCCCCCTTCATGGGCAAGCCCTTCCCCCTCTATGGCTCCACCCCCGACACTATATACTGTCCATTCGTCTGAAGGGAGGCCGGCAGCGTTGAGGCTCCGGAAAAGCATTCCGTTGGGATGATAGGGGAGGAACTCCTCCGGTTTCCAGATTATCTTCACGGGAAGGTCGGAGCGGCTCAGCACGTCAATGATTGCCGTGTCTGTCATGTGTCCCTTCCCCGTCGCCGCAAGGCTCCCGTAGAGCACCACCTCATAGCCGGAGGCGTAAGGATGTTTTTTCAAGAATATTTCCGCAGCCTTGCGCGGACCCATAGTGTGGCTTGACGAGGGTCCTGTACCGATCCTATATAATTCCCTTATAGATTTCATGAGTTGAGGTTATGATTATTCAGAATGCAAAAATAATAAAAAATCATAAGAAATGAGGATTGCACGCCTTTTTTCGTTAAACTAATTTTGCATCCGTGAAAATTCATTTACAGATATTATCCATGTTGCTCGCTTTCGCTTCTTTGGAAGGGAGAGCGGGAAGTGTCGGTGCCGCTGAATCCGTGCCTGATTCTCTCGTCACCGTGCTTGACGAAGTCAGTGTGACCTCTGTGAAACAGATGACGGGGCTACGCGATGATCCCGAGGCTGCCACTATACTCACACGTGCTGCCCTCGAGCAACTCGGAGCGCTCGACCTCCGTGGAATTTCGGATGTGGTGCCCAACTTCTATATGCCTGAATACGGCTCGAGAATCACCTCTACAATCTACGTCAGGGGTATCGGCGCACGTATGGATAATCCCTCGGTGGGGCTCAATGTCGACAACGTCCCTTATCTCAACAAGGATGCCTACGATTTCGATATTGCCGACATAGCCTCGGTGGAGATGCTACGCGGCCCGCAATCCACGCTCTACGGACGCAACACTATGGCCGGCGTAATCAACATATCCACGCTGTCACCGATGCGTTACCAGGGTTGGAGAGTGATGGCTGAAGGAGGGAATGGCGGAAGAGCCAAGGTATCGGCAGGTTGGTACCATAAATTTTCACAAAAATTCGGAATCGCCGCAATAGCCGCTTTCTCTCATCTCGACGGATTTTTCAGAAACGAGTATAACGGAAAGAAAATAGACAAAGAGAACAACTGGAGCGGAAGACTGAGGTTTAACTGGAACCTGTCTTCTGAATTGACGGTGCAGAATGTGGCGGCCTCCAGTTTTCTAAAGCAAGGGGGTTACCCTTACGAATCCAAGGAATCGGGGAAAATTTCTTACAACGACACCTGCTTCTACAGGAGATTCACATTCACTGACGGCCTGACCGTGCGCTATGCACCTGAAAACTTCGTGCTGACCTCCATAACGGCAGTACAACATCTGGATGATAACATGACCCTTGACCAGGATTTCCTTCCCGAGGATTTCTTCACTCTGACGCAGAAGAAACGCGACACCGCTCTTTCGGAAGATATTGTGGTGAGGGGAAACAGGGTAGGGGAGACGTATAACTGGCTGTTCGGCGCATTCGGTTTCTTCAAGCATCTCGACATGAAGGCTCCGGTGACATTTAAAGATAAGGGAGTGGCCGAATTGATAGAGGCACACCGTAACAGCGCGAACCCCGACTATCCCATTCGCTGGGATTCACGTTCATTCTGTCTGAACAGCGACTTCCTGACCGATACTTACGGCCTGGCCGTCTACCATAAGTCAGACGTGACACTCGGCAATTTCAACATTTCTGCCGCGCTCCGCCTTGATTACGAGCATTCAACGCTTGATTACCACAGTTATTGCTCCACATCGTATACCATATATCAAAGGCAAGGTGAGGATTTCATTCCCTACCACAAAATACCTGTCGACATAGATGATAAGGGGAAATTGTCGCGCTCCTTCCTGACACTTTTACCCGAGGTGGCGGCCACCTATATGCTTCCCAACGGCCACGGAAACCTTTACGCCAAGGTCAACAAGGGGTATAAGGCGGGGGGCTTCAACACCCAGATGTTCAGTGATGTCCTTCAACAGCGTCTTATGGGTATAATGGGGATAGGTGCCCAATACGATGTGGATGATGTGGTGGGATACCGCCCAGAGAAGAGTTGGAATTTCGAGGTCGGTACGCACCTTGACCTTTGCAGCAACAGGCTCTCTCTTGATGCCGACCTGTTTTACATCGACTGCCGCGACCAGCAGTTGACGATGTTCCCCGATGGGACTACTACCGGAAGGATAATGACCAATGCAGGTAAGACACGCAGTTTCGGCGGTGAGGTCTCTGTCGGATGGCATTTGAATGATAGGGTAAATCTCTCAGGGAGTTATGGCTATACCAACGCCCGTTTCATGGAATTTTTCAACGGTATCAGCGATTTCAGGGGGAAGTATATCCCTTACGCACCCCGCAACACCCTCTTCCTTCAAGGCCTTTATACCCTCCCTACAAATTCAAAGATATTGGGGAAGGTGGTTTTCGATTTGAATCTGCGCGGGACCGGTAAGATATATTGGAATGAGTCAAACGAGGATGTGCAGAAATTCTATGCCCTCCTCGGCGCTTCGGTGACACTCGGCGACGAGCGATTGAGTCTCAAGATATGGGGGAGGAACCTCACATCCACCTCTTACCGTACGTTCTACTTCATGTCGATGGGTAACGAATTTTTCCAAAGAGGGAAGGGCACCGAGGTGGGAGCCACATTGAGGTTCTCAATTTGACAAATGAATAAACTATAACAAACCAGATAAATAATGAAACTTCAGAAGATTTCGAGAATTTTGCTAATGCAGGGAGTCGTGGCGGCAGGTATGGCGCTCACGTCATGCGAACCGAGTACGGGAGAGGCTACCCAGACCATAACATATCCGTCGTTGAATTTCGTGACTCAACTTGACGGTTCCGGAAGTATGTTGTCATGGGGCTCATACACTTTCAATTTCAACTATACGGAGCAGAAAGAGAGTGTTGCCACCTCGAATCTTGTGGTGAACAATACCACTTACGCGTTCTCCACAAATGGTGTGAGATATGAGGATATATCCCCTTCAAGAGGTATGGGCCTTTATGCCGAGGGCTTTGCAGGAAACACAGGCACATCATATCAGTTGGAGGATTGCGCATTTTTTATATCATCTTTCCCGATACCGGAAGGGGTGGAGTACGTTCCCAATAAAAAATGGATTCCTATCATCCAGGATTCCAATAATCCCAACAAGTCGGATTATCACCCCGGAGCAATGTATCGTCCGAATTACGATATTCCGCCACTTCTCGTAGGACGATATAGAATCGGCAATCTTTTTGACGTAGTGACTTGCTCCACTGATATGAGTTTCTTTGGCGTGACGGTCACCTCCTATCCACCTGATAACAGTTATACCACCGACAAGATGATATACCGCGTTTTTCTGGATATAAAGAAAAACACGGCTGATGTGGTGATATACGATGCGAAATTTGCGGAGCCGGCCCCGGCGCTGGCTACCGTCTATCTCCCCTCCCTGAAACTTACACTCAAGGATGGAAACTATGAGATAGAGGGCACTGACGTAGTCCCGATGGTTCCGGAAGGGGAGGGGAATGATGCGACTCTCCTGCCATATCCCAACTTTAACTTCAAGCATTTCAAACTCTCCACTGTGCCGGGTTCACTTTTGTCGAAGGTGGATGTCGAGTATCAGGTCGGAGCTATGTTCAAGGGTGTATTTTCCGGAAAATACGTGAACCTTCCTTCAAAGATGATGAATTGATAGCTCCTGTATTGGGAAGGCATTCCAAGTCAGGACCTTTAAGACGTGCATACTAATGCGGGAGCATGATGACAGGCTTGTCATCATGCTCCCGCTGATTTTTTAGATGCTGTTTACATAAAATGATAGGATATGTATGGCAAATGTAAAGGGTAAGTGTTGTAAACGGGGATTAAACCTTATCTGAGGATGTAAAAATGAAATCAAAATATCATTTAATAATATATGTTGTAGAGAGATGGGAGGTGTAGATAAATAATTTGAAAAAAAAGAAATAAAAAACTATAATGATTAAGATTTTTTAGTATCTTTGCACACACAAACCGGGGTCTGTGCAAGGCCTTATAAAAATGCCAATGACTAACTAACTAATATATAGACAACTATATGAATCTTTTGTTGGAGATTAGCAATGGAGCGCTGGCCATAACCGCCACATTGACGGGTATCGGGTTGGTGTTTGCGGCATTGCTCATAGCGAAACTGATTTCTCCGAAATCGTATTCAGTCATGAAGGCTGACCCATACGAGTGCGGCATTCCGACTCGTGGCGAATCAATGATTCAGTTTAAGGCAGGATACTATATTTTCGCTATCCTCTTCCTTCTGTTTGATGTTGAGACCGTCTTCCTCTATCCGTGGGCGGTCGTGATGCGTGATCTCGGGCCTCAGGGTCTTCTCTGCATCGGCATCTTTATGTTTATCCTTATTTTGGGCCTTGCTTACGCTTGGCGGAAAGGAGCGTTGAAATGGACGTGAAAATCAAAAGCATGAAGCATGAGGACTTCAAGGATAATGAGTATATTGACAAACTCGTTGAGGAACTCAATGCGACCGGCGCTAATGTTATGGTCGGTAAACTGGACCAGTTGATCAATTGGGGCATCTCCAACTCTCTGTGGCCTCTTACGTTCGGCACAAGTTGCTGTGCGATCGAATTCATGAGCCTTGGCGCTGCGCGTTACGACATGGCGCGTTTCGGTTTTGAGGTGGCGCGAAATTCTCCCCGTCAGGCCGACTACATAATGGTGCAGGGCACCATCGTCTACCGTATGGCACCGGTGCTCCGCCGTCTCTATGAGCAGCTCGCCGAGCCGAAGTATGTCATCGCGTGTGGCGGTTGCGCTGTGTCGGGCGGCCCGTTCAAGAATTCGTATTGTGTGGTGAAGGGTGTTGATGAGATCCTTCCCGTAGATGTTTATATCCCGGGTTGCCCTCCGCGTCCCGAAGCGTTTTTCTATGGCCTCATGCAACTCCAGCGTAAGATCAAGGTGCAGAAATTCTTCGGTGGTGTCAACCGTAAGGAGAAGATAGAGGAATTCTTTGCTGAGCATCCCGAGGAGAAAGGACGCATCGGATAATGTTTCCAAAGATCTCCTTTTAGGAGTTCAGGTAAAAGTAACCCAATCGAACAAACACAATAATGAGCGATATAAAAGAATTAATCAGCGGCATTTGCCCCGGTGCCACGTTTACTGAGGGTGAGACTCTCCTCGTCACAGTCGAGGAGAAAGACTGGTATCCTCTGGCCAAGGCCCTGAAGGAGACAAAAGGTCTGGAGTTTGACGTGCTCAGCGCTTTGATAGGAATGGACTGGAAGGAATCTCTGGGCGTGATGTATTATCTGACCTCCACATCACGCGGCTGGGAGATGATTTCCGTGAAAGTGGCTGTGGCCGACAGGGAGAATCCCATGATACACAGTGTGAGCGACCTCTGGAAGGTGGCTCTGTTCCAGGAACGCGAGGTTTATGATTTCTACGGAATAAAGTTTATCAATCATCCCGACATGCGTCGTTTCTTCCTTCGTAATGATTGGGTGGGGTATCCTCTCCGTAAGGATTATGACACAAATCCCGCTCTCAATCC
Source organism: uncultured Porphyromonadaceae bacterium (assembly GCA_947175265.1). Taxonomy (GTDB): domain Bacteria; phylum Bacteroidota; class Bacteroidia; order Bacteroidales; family Muribaculaceae; genus Lepagella. The sequence goes on from CAMWMD010000002.1 coordinate 39,427, forward strand.
CTTGCGCATGACTGATGAGGAGAATGAGGACGACACAGTATCATACGTTGAGCAGCCCGACGGCAAGATAAAGGAAGTACCCGGGAAAGTTTTCGAGGAGAGCGATTATGTGGTCAATATAGGTCCTCAGCACCCCTCCACTCACGGGGTGATGCGTTTCCGCGCCTCCGTTGACGGCGAGACTGTCAAGAAAGTGGATGTCGTGTCAGGTTATATCCACCGTGGCATTGAGAAACTCTCAGAGAATCTCACTTATCCCCAGATACTCCATTTCACCGACCGTATGGACTACATGTCGGCTCATCAGAACCGTCACTGCCTCTGCATGTGTATAGAGAAGGCGATGGGCCTCGAGATACCCCGCAGGGCGCAGGTGATACGTGTCATGATGGATGAGCTGATGCGTATATCAAGCCATCTCCTTGCATTCGGATGTACAGCTATGGACCTCGGTGCCACGACAGCATTCTTCTACGGATTCCGCGAGCGCGAGATGATACTTGATATCTTCGAGAGGACTTGCGGCGCTCGAATGTCGATGAACTATAACGTAATTGGCGGTGTAATCGCCGATCTCCACCCTGACTTCGTGAAGGATGTGAAGCATCTCATCGAGATAATGCCTGACCGCCTGAAAGAATACCACAAGGTGTTCAGCGGCAATATCATTGCGAAGAACCGTCTGAAGAAAGTAGGTATGCTCCCAAAGGAGGATGCCATCAATTATGACATCACAGGCCCGAGCGGACGCGGCTCAAACTGGAGTTGCGACTGCCGTAAGGTGCATCCCTATTCCATATATCCCGAACTTGATTTCGAGGAAGTGCTTCTTGACGGCTGCGACTCCTACGCACGATATATGGTGCGTATGAAGGAGATAGAGCAGAGTTGCCGCATCCTCGCACAACTTGTGGACAACATCCCGGAGGGTGATATCCGCGCTCAGGTTCCCAAGGTGGTGAAACTCCCCGTTGGCCATTGGTACCAGCAGGTGGAGGCGAGCCGAGGCACGTTCGGTGTCTACATCGAGTCAGACGGAGGGAAGAATCCCTATCGTGTGCATTTCCAGAGCCCCTGCTTCAACCTTGTGGGTGTGATGGATCTCACATGCCGTGGAAACATGATCGCCGACCTCATAACAATCGGTGCTGCCCTTGACTTCGTGATACCCGATATCGACAGATAACAAAGACATAGAAACTGACAACAAAAACGATTTCATAGATAATTATGTTTAATTTCGGAACATGGACCAGTGAGTTCAACAACTTCCTGATGGGCTTCCTCCCCGATTGGCTTACGGTAGTCGTGGAGTGTGTCATCATTGCGGTTCTCGTGCTTCTCACCTATACGGTCCTCGCCCTTTTCTATATCCTTTATGAGCGCAAACTTTGTGCTTGGTTTCAATGTCGTCTCGGCCCGATGCGTGTCGGCAGGTGGGGTCTTCTCCAGGTGTTCGCCGATATGTTCAAGATCCTCCTCAAGGAGTTGATCAGCCTGAAAGATACTGACCGCTTCCTCTTCAAACTTGCCCCCTACATCGTCATCACCTCTTCCGTCGTGATGCTTGCATGTCTCCCCTGGGGCAACGGGCTTCAGATAATAGACTACAACATCGGTATATTCTTCATCCTCGCGGTTTCGTCGGTCGGTGTGTTGGGTATCCTCCTCGCCGGATGGGCTTCCAACAACAAGTACACCCTCATCGGCGCGATGCGAAGCGGCGCACAGATGATCAGTTACGAGATATCACTCGGCCTGGCGATAATGACAATCATTGTCCTCGCAGGGACTATGAATATCAATTCCCTCGTTTGGGAGCAGGATAGCGCATGGTTCATCTTCCGCGGCCACATCCCGGCCATCATCGCATTCCTGATATATATCGTGGCAGCAACTGCCGAGACCAACCGTGGCCCCTTCGACCTTCCGGAGGCGGAGCATGAGCTCGTTGCCGGCTACCATACTGAATATTCAGGTATCCATTTCGGTTTCTTCTACCTTGCCGAGTATCTCAATCTCTTCATCGTGTCGGGAATCGCGTCGCTGATGTTCTTGGGCGGTTGGATGCCATTGCATATCCCCGGTTGGGAGGGCTTCAACAACGTGATGAACTGGATTCCTTCGATCGTTTGGTTCATTGGCAAGAGTTTCTTTGTGTCATACCTGATTATATGGTTCAAATGGACGTTCCCGCGTGTCAGGATTGACCAGATGCTTGCATTCGAATGGAAATATCTAATGCCATTGTCGCTTGCCAATCTCGTTCTCATGGCCGTATGTGTGGCTTTGGGCTGGCACTTCTGATAAGGCGGAGTAATAAATACGAAAAACTTTTAAGACAATAAATATGAGCGCTAATTACGGAACAGTGACTCAGGTGATCGGACCGGTGGTCGACGTTTCTTTCGAAGGGGGCAAGGAAAATATCCCCCCTATCTACAACGCTTTGAAAGTGGAGCGTGACAATGGCGAGATTCTGATTCTTGAGGTCGAGCAGCATATCGGGGAAGACACGGTGCGCTGTGTCGCAATGGAAAGTACGGATGGCCTGCGCCGTGGTGTGAAGGTGGAAGACCTCGGTCGACCAATAGCCGTCCCCACAGGCGATCAGGTGAAGGGTCGTCTTCTCAACGTTATCGGAGAGAGTATTGACCACCTTCCCGAACTCGACAGGGATCATCTGCGTTCCATTCATCAGCCTGCTCCGGCTTTCGATGACCTTGCAATCTCCACAGAGGTGCTTACCACAGGTATCAAGGTGATCGATTTTCTCGAGCCCTACTCTAAGGGCGGTAAGATCGGTCTCTTCGGTGGTGCAGGTGTAGGAAAGACAGTGCTCATTCAGGAGTTGATCAATAATATTGCCAAGGGACACAACGGCTTCTCCGTATTCACCGGCGTAGGTGAACGAACACGTGAGGGTAACGACCTTCTCCGTGAGATGATTGAGAGTGGCGTCATCAAGTATGGCGACAAATTCAAGGAAGGTATGGAGAAAGGGGAGTGGAACCTCGCTGACGTCGACATGAAGGAGGTCAACAACTCGCAGTCAACACTTGTGTTCGGGCAGATGAACGAGCCTCCGGGCGCACGTCTCCGTGTGGCTCTCTCCGGCCTTACGGTAGCGGAGCAGTTCCGCGACAGTGATGGCGGCGGTAAGGAGGTGCTTCTCTTCATCGACAACATCTTCCGTTTCACGCAGGCAGGTTCCGAGGTGTCGGCTCTTCTTGGCCGTATGCCATCAGCAGTAGGTTATCAGCCTACTCTGGCTTCCGAGATGGGTGCGCTCCAGGAGAGAATCACATCAACAAAGCAGGGTAGCATCACTTCGGTTCAGGCTATCTATGTGCCTGCCGACGACCTTACCGACCCGGCTCCGGCCACTACCTTCAACTTCCTTGACGCGACTACGGTGTTGAATCGTAAGATTGCCGAGCTCGGTATCTATCCCGCCGTTGATCCGCTGGATTCTACATCCCGAATCCTTGATCCCAACATCATAGGTGAGGAGCATTACAACACAGCTCAGGCCGTGAAACAGCTTCTCCAGAAGTATAACGACCTTCAGGATATCATTGCGATCCTCGGTGTTGACGAACTTTCGGACGACGACAAACTCGTCGTGGCCCGTGCCCGTCGTGCACAGCGTTTCCTCTCCCAGCCGTTCCATGTGGCTGAGCAGTTCACAGGTCTTCCCGGTGTTATGGTACCCCTTGCGGAGACAATCCGTGGCTTCAAGATGATTCTTGCCGGTGAGGTGGATGAATATCCCGAGCAGGCATTCCTCAATGTCGGTACGATCGATGAGGCAATTGCCAAGGGCAAGAAGATGCTTGCGGAGGTGAAGTGATCCGGGGTTGAATTAAATAATATAGACAAACCAGACAACAGATGACACTCGAAATAATCTCACCAGACGAAATACTGTTCAAGGGGACGGCTGAATCCGTGACATTGCCCGGCAAGATGGGTTCTTTCACGGTTCTCAGGAATCATGCCTCCCTGATTTCGGCACTTGATCCCGGCGACATTTTCTTCCGCACGCCCGACGGCCATGAAAAGAGTGTGACAGTCAAAGGCGGAATCGTGGATGTCGATAACAATGTCATATCCGTCTGCGTCTACTGATCGTTTGGGCAATGTCAATCATATTCAAAAAAAGCGAAGGATGAAAACAAGACACTTTTCCATATTGTTGCTCTTGCTCGCAACGCTGCTTATGCCGTCGGTTGCCAAGGCTTCTGACGACGGCAAGGAAGGCCTGGATATCAAGGAGGTGATTTTCCATCACCTTGGCGACGGCTACGGTTGGGAGGTGCCTTTCTCCCATGTCTACCGAATCCCGCTCCCGGTCATCGTGCGTGCGGAAGATGGTAAATGGGTATGTTTCTCCTCTTCAAGACTGCAGAAAATAGAGACCGTCACAGGTCATGACGGAAAGGAGAAAGTGGAGGCGGTGCCTCAGATAGTAAACGTCGTGAAGGGTGACAAGGAATATAACTTCGTTCTTGCCCACATAAGCAAACACGCCAATAAGGTGGTGCAGATATTCCCGATCTCTTCGGAAAGCGATAAGAAAGAATTTGAGGATGCGCTTGCTACCGTGGCGGCCTCAGATGCCGGGAAAGATGCCATAGTTGACGGATATGTGGAGTTTGACGGTCAGTATTATAAGGAATACAAACCGCTCGACATCTCCATAACCAAGAACGTATTCGCATTGCTGATCGCTTCTGTGGTGGTGACGCTCCTTGTGTTGGGTCTCGCAAGATATTACGCCCGTCACACGGATAAGACACCGAGAAAGGGTATGGGTTTTGTGGAGTTGCTTGTGGATTTCCTTTATTCTGATACAATAAAGGCAGCCCTCGGCGACAAGACAAAAAAGTTTGCCCCCTACCTCCTGACGTGTTTCTTCTTCATTTTCGTGATGAACATCCTTGGTCTTGTGGTGATTTTCCCGGGCGGTGCCAACCTTACGGGCAATATAGCCGTCACTCTTGTCCTTGCGGTGATTGCATTCGTGATGATCAACATTCACGGCTCCAAGCACTATTGGAAAGATATCTTCTGGCCTGATGTACCCCTCTGGCTGAAGTTCCCTCTCCCGATAATGCAGTTCATAGAGATTTTCAGTATGTTCACCAAGCCGGCTGCACTTTGTGTGCGTCTTTTTGCGAACATGATGGGCGGCCACATGATAGTGATCACGCTCATATTGATAATCTTCATTTTTGCTGCGTTCGGTGCCGTTGCAGCGGGAGGCACAGTTGTTGTTTCGCTGCTGTTCTCCCTGTTCATGCTCGCTCTCGATATCCTCGTAAGTTTCATCCAGGCATACGTCTTCACCCTGCTCACGACGATATTCATCTCCATGAGCACAGAGAATCCGCATGAGAAGCATGAGGAGAAAGTGGAGCATCTCACCCTTGATGAAGATGGGGGAGCGGCAGCCGGACCAAAAACCGCCTGAAAAAGGCATAAACAGAAAATAAATTTCAATAACAAATTAATACCTTAGAATTATGTTGTCAATGATTTTAGCAGATGTAGCAGGAATAGCATCACTTGGCGCAGCAATCGGTGCCGGTTTAGCAGCAATCGGTGCAGGTATCGGCATCGGTAAGATCGGTTCTTCAGCAATGGAATCAATCGCCCGTCAGCCGGAGAGCGTAGGCGATATCCGTTCAAACATGATCGTCATCGCGGCCCTTATCGAGGGTGTTGCTCTCTTCGCGGTGATTGCTTGTGTTCTCGCAATCTTCATAAAGTAAAGAAGAATGGAATTATTCACGCCTGATTTCGGCTTGGTATTCTGGATGTTCATCGCGTTCATCATCCTCTTCCTGATTCTGGCGAAGTGGGGATGGCCGGTGATTCTCAAGAGTATCGATGAGCGTGCCGATAAAATCGACAAAGGTGTGGAATACGCTAAGGAGGCAAAAGCCCAGTTGGATTCCGCACGCGCCGACGCTCAGAAGTATATTGAGGAAGCTCAGGCAAAGCAAGCTGAAATGTTGCGTGATGCAGCGAAAATGAAATCTCAGATCATTGAGGCCGCCAAACAGGAGGCAGCCCAAGAGGCTAAGAAAGTAATGGATGCTGCCAAAGTGTCGATTGAACAGTCACGCAAAGAAGCTGAGCTTCAGTTCAGAAACGAGGTCAGCAAATTCTCCCTTGAGATTGCCGAGAAGATGGTGCGCAACCAGCTTCAGGACGACAAGGCGCAGGAAGCCCTCGTAGATAAAATGTTGGACGAAATAGAGAAAAACTGAACCGATGGACAACGGCCTCATACCTCAGAGATATGCCAAGGCGCTGTATAAGTATGCGCTTGAAAAAGGCACGACGGAACAACTTTACGATGTTATGAAGGTGGTGGTTGAGTCTTTCAGAAGCAATCCCAACCTACAGAAAGTATTGTCGAATCCGTTCGTAAGTGATGAAGACAAGGAGAAACTCCTGCTTTCTGCTGCAGGTAAGGATGCCGGCGATGCCTACGCAAGGTTTGTGAAACTTATTCTTGAACATGGGAGAGCCGACTATTCTTATCAGATGATGATTGCCTACCGCGATCTTTACAGGAAGGAGAATCATATCTCTCAAGTCAACGTCGTCACGGCTTCCAAACTTTCGGATGCCACGATGGAGAAACTCCGTAATCTTGTGAAGGATTCATTCAAGGATTCAGTGCTCGAATTTTCAGAGTCGGTCGACTCTTCGCTTATCGGTGGATTCGTGATAGACGTCGACAGTGTCAGAATGGACGCTTCGCTCAGCAATGAGCTTGAACAAATACGTCAAACCCTTTTAAGAAGCAATAATTAAGATGCTTAACCCAAGCGAAATATCTGATATCTTGAAGCAACAGCTCGATGATGTGTCGTCGAAGGTCAAATTCGAGGAGGTAGGCACCGTCCTTAATGTAGGCGACGGTGTGGCTCACGTCTATGGCCTTGAGAACGTACGCTCAAACGAGCTCGTTGAATTTGAAAACGGCGTGAAAGGCGTCGCTCAAAACCTTGAGGAGAGCAACGTCGGCGTTGTGCTGCTCAATAATGTGAATGAAGTGACTGAGAACATGTCGGTGCGTCGCACGGGGGAGATTGCTTCTATTCCGGTCGGTGACGGCCTCCTCGGGCGTGTCATCAACATTCTTGGCGAGCCTATCGACGGAAAAGGGCCTATTGAAGGGAAGCGCATCAATCTTCCTCTCGAGCGTAAGGCGCCCGGTGTAATTTTCCGCCAGCCGGTGACGCAGCCGCTCCAGACCGGTATCAAGGCTGTAGATGCCATGATCCCTATCGGTCGCGGGCAGCGAGAACTTATCATCGGCGACCGTCAGATCGGTAAGACCGCCATCGCCATAGACACTATAATAAATCAGCGTCAGAATTTCCTTGACGGGAAACCTGTCTACTGTATTTATGTGGCGATAGGACAGAAGGCTTCATCAATCGCCTCAATTGTGCACACGCTTGAGAAGTTCGGTGCAATGGACTATACCGTTGTGGTAGCGGCCACCGCATCTGACTCGGCCTCCATGCGCTATTTCAGCCCGTTTGCAGGTGTAGCCATCGGCGAGTATTTCCGTGATACCGGCCGCGATGCTCTCATCGTCTATGATGATCTCTCGAAGCAGGCTGTCGCATACCGAGAGATATCACTTATCCTCAAGCGTCCCTCCGGACGTGAGGCTTATCCGGGTGATATCTTCTATCTGCATTCACGTCTGCTTGAACGCGCAGCGAAGATTATCGACAATCAGAAGGTCGCCGAGAGCATGAACGACCTCCCGGAGGCCCTTAAGCCTATGGTGAAAGGTGGCGGCTCTCTGACTGCCCTCCCCATTATCGAGACTCAGGCGGGCGACGTTTCAGCCTACATTCCTACCAACGTCATATCTATCACTGACGGACAGATTTTCCTTGAGACGAATCTATTCAACCAGGGTATACGTCCGGCAATCAACGTTGGTATCTCGGTGTCACGTGTGGGCGGTAACGCTCAGATCAAGGCTATGAAGAAGGTGGCCGGCACATTGAAGATAGCGCAGGCTCAGTTCCGCGAGCTTGAGGCCTTCACCAAATTCGGTGGAGACATCGACCCGGTGACGGCGAGAGTCATAGATCAGGGTCGTAAGAACCAGCAACTCCTCATTCAGCCTCAGTACAAGCCCTGGCCTGTAGAGGATGAGATTGCAGTGATCTACTGTGGTGTGAACGGTCTTCTGGAGAACGTCCCCCTTGACAAGGTGCATGAATTTTCCGATCTCTTCCTTCAGCTTCTTAAAGCGAAGTATCAGAAGGAGGTGCTTGATGAACTCAGAGCCGGAAAACTCACGCAGGATGTGGAGGATAAACTCCGTTCATGCGCGGCCGAGATTTCAGCCAGATATAAGAAATCATAAATATTCCTACGGCATAGGCGGAAGAGTCGATTCTTCCGCCCGTGTCCGTTGAATATGAGGGCACCGCTACGGTTGTGCCCGGCAATTATAAACCTATCAGAAACAAATAAAGCATGGCTACGCTCAAGGCGTTAAGGATAAGAATCGGATCGGTTAGATCGAGCGAGAAGATAACCGGTGCCATGAAGATGATTTCATCCGCCAAAGTGCACAAGTTTGAGATGGAACTCAAGAAACTCGTGCCATTCAGGAGTCAGGTGAAATCAATCATGGGCCATTTGCTCGCTACCGATATGGACTTCAATTCCCCGCTCATCACAGAGAGGGAAGTGAGGAAAGTGGGGGTTGTCGTTTTTGGTTCGGACGACGGCCTTTGCGGTGCCTATAACATAAACATATTCAAGAAACTCCTGATAGAACTTGCCGCGATACGGGAAAAGTATGGTCGTGAGGTCGAAATCACGATTTATCCTGTGGGCAAGAAAATATCCAAGGCTGTCAGGAAACTTCCGGCAGAACGACTTTCTGTCGAACTTATTCCTGATGTCGACTCCAAAATGGCGGGTAAGACCGTGAATGAGTTCGGGAACAATCTTAAGGAGAAGTTCCTGAGCGGAAGCCTGGATCTTATTGAAGTTGTCTATATGAATTTTGCTTCACGCAGCCGGCAGACTCCTGTCGCCGAACAACTTTTCCCGGTAAGCCGGGAGGCTATCGAGGGGGAGGCTGAAGGGGTGGCTGACGTGAACAAACTCTACATATTTGAACCGGACCCCAATACCATCTTCAATGAGGTGTTGCCGATGTTCGTCCTCTCCACACTTCAGGAAATCACTATCGAGAACCGTGCCTCAGAACAGGCAGCCCGCGTCATGGCGATGCAAAGCGCCAACGACAATGCCAAGAAGTTGCTCGAGTCGCTCCAGATTGAGTTCAACAAACTCCGTCAGGAGGGTATCACGACAGAACTTCTCGACATACTCGGAGGTCAGACCGAGAAGTGAGGGATTTGAAACCATCATGAAATAGATACATTATTTTTTCAGTAATGAGTAGTATTAAGGAATATTTTTCGGAAGCCGGCAAGGGGTTGAAAAGCCTCGTGACCGGTATGGCGGTCACAGGTAAGGAATTTGTGACACCAAAAGTCACCGAATGTTATCCGGAGAACAGGGCAACTCTTAAGATTGCCGATAGATTCAGGGCCGAACTTACCCTGAAATATGACAGCGAGGGGCACCATAAGTGCATCGCCTGCGGTATCTGCCAGATGAACTGTCCGAACGGAACTATCCAACTCACCACAAAAATGGTGGATCTTCCCGACGGGAAGAAGAAACGTAAACTTGACAAATACATGTATGACCTCGGAAGCTGCACATTCTGCATGCTCTGTGTCACCACATGTCCGCAGGACGCGCTCGAGTTTACAAATGATTTCGAACAGGCTGTTTTCACTCGCGGGAGTCTGATCAAGCAACTCAACTATCGTCCGGAACCGGCCGACAGCACTCCGGCAGCCGCGCCCAAACCGGCTATGGATCCTGAGAAGCTGGCTAAGATCAAGGCTGAGGCTCTGGCCAAGGCCGCCAAGATCAAAGCCGAGAAAGAGGCTGCTGCAAAAGCGGCGGCATCCTCTACGGCACCCGAAGCATCTAAAGACGAAACCAACGAAAAATAATTATAAATGGATTCAGTAGGAAATATAATCGTGTATTTCATTATTGCCATCGCCATGATTTTTTTCTCATTCAAGGCGGTGACAACGCGTAAGATCCTTCGCGCTGCGACCTACCTTCTGTTTGTGCTTCTTGCCGTCGGCGTGGCCTATTTCCAGTTAGGCTACCAGTTCCTCGGTGCGGTGCAGATAGCGGTATACGCAGGAGGCATAATGGTGCTTTTCGTTTTTGCGATTCTTCTTACCCACAAACCCAACGACAAAAGCGGTCTGATCGATTCTCACCGTCGCGCATGGGGCATTACCCTTGCCGGTAGTGCCGCTGTGGTGTTGATTTTCGCGCTGTTCTATATGCCGCTCCTCCACGGCGCGTCGCTTATGGAATGTATGCAGAGCGGGGGAGAGATCACCATGAAGGAAATCGGCACGGCATTTACCGGAAGCGACCGTTTCCAGTATCTCCTCCCTTTCGAGGCTATCAGTGTGCTTTTGCTCGCATGTATAATCGGCGGTGTGACAATCGCCCGTAAAGGATAATCGATTATGGACTTAAGCATGTTATGGTATCTTGTGCCCAGCGTCATAATGCTCGCCTGCGGCATCTATGGGTTCGTGACCCGAAAGAATCTGATTGCAATATTGATTTCCCTCGAATTGATGCTTAATTCGGCTGACCTGAACTTCGTGGTTTTCAACCGTTACCTTTTCCCCGGCTCGATGGAGGGCATGGCCTTCTCTCTCTTCGCGATAGCGATTGCGGCTGCGGAGACAGCGATAGCCATTGCGATAATCATCAATATCTACCGTGCAATCGGCAACACTGACATTACCGAAATCAAAAAACTGAAATTCTGAGATATGGACATTACACTTCCAATACTAATTCTGGCGATACCTATCACCATGTTCCTTATCTTGGGAATAGGCGGTGTTAAGATGTCGAAGAAGATGGCGGGTGTGCTCGGCATACTCGGACTGGGCACTACTGCAGTGCTCGCTTATATCGTGGCGCTGACATATTATTTCAGCGGCGACCCTCTCTTCATAGTTGACGGTGTGCGTCAGCAGTATCAGGTCTTCGACGTGACCTGGCTGGCATTCACACAGTCGCTCGTGGTGAACATCGGTTTCCTTCTTGATCCGATTTCCGCCCTCATGCTGATTGTCATCACCACCATATCTTTCATGGTGCATCTATACAGTTGGGGATACATGGAGGGTGAGCAAGGTTTCCAGAGGTATTATGCCTTCCTTTCGCTCTTCACATTTTCCATGCTCGGCCTTGTGGTGGCTACAAACATTTTCCAGATGTATATCTTCTGGGAGCTTGTGGGTGTGTCGTCTTACCTCCTTATCGGTTTCTATTACAAGTTGCCGTCGGCCGTTTCGGCCTCCAAGAAGGCATTTATCGTCACCCGTTTCGCCGACCTCGGTTTCCTCATCGGTATCTTGATTCTCTCTTACTATACCGATACCTTCAATTTCGTCGACATGACTTCCAATCCTGACGGTGTGCTCCTCTCAACCGGTGGCGCCACTTTCATGGGTGCTTCTGTATTGACCTGGGCTATGGTACTCATCTTCACAGGCGGTATGGGTAAGTCAGCGATGATGCCCCTCCACATCTGGCTTCCGGATGCAATGGAAGGCCCGACTCCGGTATCCGCACTCATTCACGCCGCTACTATGGTTGTGGCAGGTGTCTACCTCGTAGCGCGAATGTTCCCGGTATATTGTACGGTTGACGCCGCCATGACGTTTATCTGTGTCGTAGGTGCGATAACTGCATTCTATGCTGCGGTTGTCGCATGTGCCCAGATCGATATAAAGAGAATTCTTGCATTCTCCACCATCTCGCAGATTGCCTTCATGATGGTGTCGCTCGGTGTGGCTTACGACAAGCCTATCGAGGGTGTGCATTATTCGGGACTCGGATATATGGCCGGAATGTTCCACCTGTTCACACACGCAATGTTCAAGGCTCTTCTCTTCCTTGGAGCAGGTGCCCTCATTCACGCTGTCCATTCCAACAACTACACCGCCATGGGTGGCCTCAGGAAATATATGCCTATCACGCATATCACCTTCCTCTTCGGCTGTCTTGCGATTGCCGGTATATGGCCCTTCTCAGGATTCTTCTCAAAAGATGAGATGCTTGCGGCGATGTTCGCACGCCATTGGTTCTGGGGCGCTTGGATGACTATGGTGGCCGGTCTTACGGCATTCTATATGTTCAGGATGTACTTCCTCGTTTTCTGGTGGAAGGAGAATCCTCATTACAAAGAGCACAAGCCTCACGACGCTCCCTGGCAGATGTCGCTTCCGCTGATTATCCTCGCCATAGTTTCACTTTGTGCAGGGTGGATACCTTTCGGAGAATTCGTGACATGGAATGGCGAGCCTTATCATATCCATATAGAACTCTCGGTTGCTGTGACGAGTATATGTATCGCTGTATGCGCCATCGCATTGGCCGGCGTTATGTATGCAAAGGAAAATCCCCTTCCTGCCAAAGTAAAAAGTTTCTGGCCTACGCTTTGGGAGGCTGCCCACAGGAGATTCTACTGGGATGAGATCTACATGTTCATCACCCATAAGATTATCTTCGGAATCATCTGCAAGAGCATAGCATGGTTCGACCGCCACGTCATCGATGCTACAATGGATGGTTTCGCCAAGATTACACAGAAGACGTCTTACGCGATACGCGGCATGCAGTCGGGAGAGATTCAGGCATACGTGGCATGGTATATCGCCGGAGCTGTGGTATTGGCAGCAATCACATGGCTGTGTCTGATTTAACATTCATATTGCAAATCATGAAATAGATTTTATTATGTTCGAGAATATATTAATCTGGTTCGTAGTCATTCCGGTCATAATGATGGCCGGACTGGGTCTGTGCCGCAACAGCAATATGAATGCCATCCGTGCCGTGATGGTAGTTTGCTCCACGGCGCTTCTGGGCCTTTCCGTTTGGCTTTGCTGCGATTTTCTCCGCCTTCGCGGTATGGGAGTTGATGATGAGATGCTCTTCACCGGAAGTTGGATGTGGTATGAGCCTCTGAATATCCATCTTGCGGTCGGAGTTGACGGTATCTCAGTGTTGATGCTCCTTCTCTCTTCCGTAATTGTCTTCGCAGGCACATTCGCATCCTGGAAGATTTCACCCCTTCCCAAGAACTTCTTCCTTTGGTTCGCTCTTCTTAGCACCGGAGTATTCGGCTTCTTCATCTCTATCGACATCTTCACGATGTTCATGTTCTATGAGGTCGCTCTTATCCCGATGTATCTCCTCATCGGCGTATGGGGAACAGGACGCAAGGAATATTCCGCAATGAAACTTACCCTCATGCTCATGGGAGGCTCCGCATTCCTCATGCTCGGTCTTCTCGGCATTTTCTGGCACAGTGCGCCGGCAGGGGGACAGTTGACATGGAACATTCTTGAAATCTCACACAACGCTTCGATTGCCCCCGAATGGCAGTATATGCTTTTCTGCTTCACATTCGTAGGCTTCGGCGTGCTGGGTGCTATGTTCCCCTTCCACACTTGGAGTCCTGACGGTCATGCTTGTGCTCCGACAGCGGTATCAATGCTTCATGCCGGTGTGCTCATGAAACTTGGTGGCTACGGATGCTTCAGAATCGCGATTTTCCTTCTTCCCCAGGCGGCCAACGAACTCGCGTGGATATTCATTATCCTTACAGGTGTAAGTATCGTTTACGGTGCTTTCTCCGCCTGCGTTCAGACCGACCTCAAGTATATCAACGCCTATTCATCAGTGTCACACTGCGGCATGGTGCTCTTCGCAATCCTCATGCTCAACACCACAGCGATGACAGGTGCTATACTCCAGATGCTCTCTCACGGTCTGATGACAGCCCTCTTCTTCGCCCTCATCGGTATGATCTACGGACGTACCCACACCCGCGATATACGCCAGATGGGTGGCCTCATGAAGATTATGCCTTACCTTGGTGTCTGCTATATGATTGCAGGTTTCGCCTCACTCGGTTTGCCGGGTCTCTCCGGTTTCGTGGCGGAGATGACCATATTCTTCGGTTCATTCCAGGATGCTGACCTGTTCCACCGCATATTCGTGATAGCGGCTACATGTTCAATCGTGATCACAGCCGTCTATATTCTCCGTGTGGTCGGAAAATTGCTCCTCGGCCCCGTACAGGATGAGCATCATCTCGCCCTTACTGATGCAGCATGGTTCGAGCGTTTCTCCACTGTAACGCTGATACTTTGCATCGCCGGGATCGGCTGCTTCCCCAATTGGATAAATGAAACCATTCAGCACAGTTTCGCACCGATTATCGCGGCTGTGCAGAGTGCGGCTCTTTAATAGAATGTATTGAATAAAAACAATCGGAAACAAAATGGATTATTCACAATTTGGATCAATGATACCGGAACTGATAGTGCTCGGTATCTTCATGGTGGTCTTTTTATTCGACACATTCTCGGGTGAGAAGGGTAAAAAGATCCTGACCCCCATGGCGACTATCCTTTTCCTGCTCGGCACAATCGCAATCTGGATTGTGCCCGCTTCCGGAGAGGAGATTTTCGGTGGCATGTATGTCAACAATACTGCCACAAATGCCATAAAGGCCATTCTTAATGTAGGTGTTTTCATCGTGCTGCTCCAGAGCGCGAAATGGGTGCAGAGCGATGAGGTTGCCATAAGGAAAGGTGAATTTTATGAACTCCTGCTCGTCACCCTGTTCGGAATGTATCTGATGGTGTCGGCGCGTCATTTCCTTCTCTTCATAATAGGCCTTGAGTCTGCCTCACTGCCGCTTGCAGCGATGGTAGCATTCAACAAGCGTCATTACGAGAGCCATGAGGCAGCCATAAAATATATTATGACAGCCGTATTCTCTTCAGCAATCCTGCTTACAGGCCTTTCATTCGTATATGCCTTCAGCGGCGGCTCGCTCTATTTCTCTGATATAGCGGTCAACATCAACCGTGGTGAGATGAGCGGCCTCCTTCTCGCAGCCCTCGCTTTCGTGATTGCCGGAATCGGATTCAAACTCTCTCTCGTGCCTTTCCATCTCTGGACAGCCGACGTTTATGAGGGAGCCCCGACTGCCGTCACAAGTTATCTCTCGGTAGTGTCGAAGGGTGCAGCGGCGTTCGCCTTTTTCATCATCTTCGTGCAGTGTTTCGGCTCTGTCTACAGCGATGCATGGGAATGGATGATGTATGCTGTGATTATCCTGACGATAACTGTAGGTAACCTCTTCGCAATACGCCAGAAGAACATGAAGCGATTCATGGCCTTCTCCTCAATTTCTCAGGCCGGCTACATCATGCTCGGTGCAATTGCTGCCGATGGTCTCGGACTCGCCTCAATGATGTTCTACATCTTTGTCTACGTAGTCAGCAATCTCGGTGCTTTCGCAGTCATCTCCACTATTGAGGATAACACCGGAAAACTCAGCATGGACGATTACAACGGTCTCCACAAGACAAACCCGAAACTGTCGTTCCTGATGACGCTCGCCATGTTCTCCCTCGCGGGTATCCCTCCCTTCGCTGGTTTCTTCTCAAAGATTCTCATCTTCACCTCGGTGACAGGCACAGGGTCATGGGCATTATATATGCTTGTGCTGATAGCCCTTATCAACACAATCATCTCGCTCTACTACTATCTGCTTGTTGTCAAGGCCATGTGGATCAGTCCGGATGAACCCAAGATCGGTAACTTTGAATCAGGACGTTGCCAGAGAGTATCGCTCGTGCTTTGCGGTGCCGGTATAATTTTCTTCGGTCTTGTGCCTTACATCTACCAATACTGCTACGATGCGGTCATGAACTCTTCCGACATCATAGCCTCTATAATGGTGTTCGTGTTCAGATAAGATTCATAAAGATTCCACGATTTTATAAAGAAAGATGCGCCTGCGGGATTTCCGCAGGCGCATCTTTCTTTTGTCATTTGTCAGGATGGCTCAGAACACATATCCTATTCCAAGGTCAATGAAGGCACCTCCGCAATCTTTCATGGCGGAGTATTTCCCCTGAATCGAGAGTTTCAAAGATTGTGTGAAATAAAGGTCGAATCCGCCACCTATGTCAAATCCGCCTCTCAAGATATGCCTGTCGCCAGACAAACTCCAATTGTTGACACTTACTCCCGCAAGTGGATAGAACTTGAAGCCTTTTGCCACTCGGA
Organism: uncultured Porphyromonadaceae bacterium; assembly: GCA_947175265.1. Taxonomy (GTDB): domain Bacteria; phylum Bacteroidota; class Bacteroidia; order Bacteroidales; family Muribaculaceae; genus Lepagella. The sequence continues at coordinate 55,708 of CAMWMD010000002.1, forward strand.
AAGGGAAATGGCAGTCGATGCTCGCCTCTATTCCGCTGATGTCATCGTGAGGGAAGACGTATCCGATTTCAGGGGCTATCCTTACCATCGGTATGAAGGTATATTGAAAATAAAGTTTTCCGAATCCGGCATGATTATAGGTTGCAAATCCTCCGCCGATACCAAGGGTCTTCTCATGAGTCGACGCCTTCATTTCGGAAGGTAGGACAATGGGAGCCGCTGCAGCAATCACTGAGAGCATCGGCAAAAGGAATTTTTTCATAAGATGGAGTCTTATTTTAAGCGTTCAATTTTTATGATTATAAAAATATAACGTAATTTCTTTGAAAAAATACGAATAGTTTGAGTAAATTTGTAAAAAATTAATCAAATACCCCTCCTATGACTGAATTTGGATTTTTGCGGGTTTGTGCCGCCGTGCCGGATATAAAGATAGCCGATGTGAGATATAACCGTGATTCCATTAAGCGGCTTTATGAGGAAGCCGCCGATAAAGGTATCGACCTTATGGTCTGTCCCGAGATGTGTGTCACAGGATATACGTGTGGCGACCTTTTCCTACAGCCTGCATTGATGGAGGCTGCCAAGGATGCCCTCTTCGAGTTGGCTGAGATGACCTCCGGACACGGTACCATGCTTGTGGTCGGCGTACCGGTCATGCACGACGGAAGAAGGTATAATTGTGCTGCAATTCTCCACGGAGGAAGCATAATTGCGGTCGTGCCCAAGACGCACCTTCCGAATTATGGAGAATTTTATGAAAAGCGTTGGTTTGAATCCGGAGAGGGTATATCCAAATCAAAAGTCTGGGAGAACGAATGCGAGGGTGGCATCCCTTTCGGCACTGATATCATCGTTGAGTTAGGGGGTGTGAAGATAGGAGTGGAAATCTGCGAGGACCTTTGGACTCCTATTCCTCCAAGCAGCAAGATGGCTATGGCAGGAGCGGAAGTGATGCTCAATCTCTCCGCATCCGACGAACTCATAGGGAAACACGATTATCTCCTCCGCCTGATATCCCAGCAATCGGCACGGTGCAGATGCGCATACGTGTATGCCTCCGCAGGTTGGGGGGAATCATCTACCGACCTTGTTTTCGCAGGAAACGCTATTATTGCGGAAGACGGGGTAATCGTGGAGAACCGCAGGCGTTTCTTCACTGAGCCTACACTTGTGGCAAGGGATGTGGATGTGGAGAAATTGAGGAATGACAGGGCGAAATTCAGCACATTCTTTGACTCTGCTCCCGTCGAGGATGCTTACAGAATCATCCGCGTGGAAGTAGGGGGTGTCATAGACTCTTCAAGAAAGGCTCTTAGTGATAAGGATGTGTCGCTGACTGTAGATCCTCATCCGTTTGTCCCTCATGATGAAGGGAAGTTGAGGGAGCATTGTGAGGAAATAATCAATATCCAGGCCAGAGGGCTCATGCAGCGTCTTCACGTCATAAACGGCAGGAAAGCGGTGATAGGAATCTCGGGAGGACTCGACTCAACGCTCGCATTACTCGTTACGGTCAGGGCATTTGATATTCTCGGCTTGGACCGTAAAGGTATAATAGGAATCACCATGCCCGGAATGGCTACTACTTCCAGGACAAGGAGCAATGCTGTGGGTCTGATGGAAGAACTTGGTGTCACTGTCCTTGAAATCCCGATTGGCGACGCAGTAAAGCAGCATTTCTCCGATATAGGTCAGGATCCGAAAAAATTCGATGTAACATACGAAAATTCCCAGGCGAGGGAGAGGACACAAATTCTCATGGATGTGGCGAATAAGGAAAATGCCATTGTAATCGGCACAGGTGATATGTCAGAACTCGCCCTTGGCTGGTGTACGTATAATGGCGACCACATGTCGATGTATGGGGTCAATGCCTCGGTGCCGAAGACTCTTGTGAAGCATCTCGTAAGTTGGTTCGCTACCGAGCTTGGAGGTGAGGCTGCAAGGATACTAAGGGATATCGTGGATACCCCGATAAGCCCGGAACTTGTACCCTCCGGTAGTGATGAGATTTCCCAGAAGACGGAAGACCTCGTCGGACCCTACGAATTGCATGACTTCTTCATGTATCATCTTCTCCGCAATTCCTTCTCACCTTCCAAGACATATTTCCTCTCCCGCATGGCTTTCAAGGGTGTGTATGATGACGATACGATACTCCACTGGCTTGAAAATTTCTACCGACGTTTCTTCAATCAGCAGTTCAAGAGATCGTGCATGCCCGATGGTCCCAAGGTCGGAAGTGTGTGTCTTTCACCGCGAGGCGACTGGAGGATGCCTTCCGATGCAAGTTCACGTCTGTGGCTCGACGAAATCAGGAAGTTGAAGGAGACCCGATAAAACAAAAGATATGACATTTCAGGAAGATATTAGAGAAGCGGTAAATGTGCTCAAGAACGGAGGAATCATACTCTATCCCACAGATACGGTGTGGGGGATAGGGTGTGATGCCACCAATCCGGAGGCAGTCGCTAAGATTTATGCCTTGAAGCAAAGGGAGGAAAGCAAGTCAATGCTTGTCCTTGTTGACAGCGACGGTATGCTTGACCGTGTGGTTGACGACGTGCCGGAAGTGGCATGGCAGTTGATTGATGCGGCCGTGAATCCTCTGACAATAATATATGACAAAGGTAAAGGGGTGGCGCCTAACCTACTCGCTCCTGACGGTTCGTTGGGAGTGAGAATCACCCGGGAGAATTATTCCTCTGAACTTTGCCGCAGGCTCCGTCGCCCTATAGTCTCCACCTCCGCCAACATCAGCGGAGAGAAGGCGCCGGGAGTGTTCTCCCGGATAGCCCCGGAGATAATTGAAGGGGTGGACTATGTAGCCACATATCGGCGAGATGAGAAGACGGCACCGGCACCAAGCAATATCATAAAGATAGGGGAAGGGGGCCTTGTGAAGGTGATAAGATGAATCGTCGCCCGGCTACGGAATGGCAGCAGCGTCTGAAGTACGTCGTGAGCGATCTGTTGTCTTCATCGGTTGCTTTTTTCCTTTTTGACATATTCCGTTATGAGATTCTCCACGGGCAGTATGTCATGGGTGAATCGCTCTCTGCATTCCTTTCTGAGCCGAAGGTCGTATGGGAGCAGGTGGTTATGCCTGTGCTGATGCTTTGCGTCTACTGGCTGTCGGGCTATTATAACCGGCCGTTCGGGAAATCAAGACTTGAGGAGTTAATCTCAACGGTCTTCTCCGCACTCTTCAACACGGCATGGATATATCTGGTGATTCTGATAAATGACCTGACCGGCCTTCGACGCATCAATTATGAACTTATCCTCGTATTGTTCGGAGTCCTTACGGTCTGCACTTATATGGGAAGACTGACCATCACAAGCATAGCGAGAAGGCATTTCCGGAGAAATGAATGGAGGTTCCGGACGCTGTTTATCGGGAGCTCGGCAGAGGCTCGGAAGGCGGCGAGGAGCCTCGAGAATGATTCCTTCAGGGAAGGGTATTCCATAATAGGTTTTATTCCCGTGGAGGGTGAAGACAATATCATCGATTCTCTCACTCTGCCTCCCGATACGGATATTATGGAGTTTTGCCGCGATAGGAAGATAGATCAGGTGGTGATAGCCTTGAAGAAAAGAGACGACAGACGGGTGCTGAATATCCTTTACCATCTGTTTCCTCTTGATCTTCCGATAAAGATTGCTCCCGATACGATGTCGTTCCTAACCTCATCGATACGCCTGAAGGATATATATGGTGAACCCCTTGTTGACCTCACCTCGCCGGCTCTGACTGAATCGGCCCGCAACGTGAAACGAGTCTGCGACGTTATCATTTCCGTGCTGGCTCTTGCTGTCTTGTCGCCGGTCATGCTATGGACCATGATGAGGGTTAGGACAGGGTCAAAAGGTCCGGTCTTTTATTCCCAGGAAAGGGTAGGAAGGCACCAGAAGCCGTTCCGGATATACAAATTCCGGACCATGTACGAGGATGCGGAGAACGGCACTCCACGGCTCACGACAGACGGCGACTCGAGAGTGACACCTGTCGGACGTATCCTCAGGAAGTACAGGATAGACGAGATTCCTCAGTTCTGGAATGTGCTCAAAGGGGATATGTCGATAGTAGGGCCCCGGCCTGAAAGGGCTTATTTCATAGAGCGTATAGTGGAAAAGGCTCCATATTATGCGCTGGTGTATCAGGTAAGGCCCGGAATAACCTCCTGGGGGATGGTAAAATACGGGTATGCGTCCAACGTGCAGCAAATGGTTGAACGCACCAGATATGATCTCATCTACCTCTCAAATATGTCGCTTTTCATTGACATCAAAATATTGATATACACATTGCGCACATTATTCAGGGGAGAGGGAAAATAATTGAAACAATAATATATGGCATATAAGGAAACACATAATGCCTTCACCCGATGGTGGATGAAAGTGGTGAGTTGGCGGGAAAGGCATATCAAGGAAAGGAATTTCCTAATAATACTTGCCCTCATCGTGGGGGTGGTGTGTGGTTTCGCAGCCCAGTTGCTGAAGTTTCTTATCCATCTCATCTCGGGATTCCTGACTTCGCACATGAGCGCTACCACAGCCAATTATCTGTATCTCGTCTATCCTATGGCCGGTATCTTCCTGGTGACGGTATTCCTCAAATTCGTTGTCAAGGATAATATCTCGCATGGTGTGACGAAAGTGCTCTATGCCATTTCCCGAAACAAGTCGCGCCTGAAGAAGCGCAACATGTATTCCTCGCTCGTTGCATCCTCCATCACGATTGGTTTCGGAGGGTCGGTAGGAGCGGAGGGCCCGATAGTGTTCACCGGAGCGGCCATAGGGTCAAATATAGGTCAGGCTTTCCGATTGTCGTCAAGGATGCTGATGCTCTTGGTAGGGTGTGGTGCCGCCGCCGGTATAGCCGGCATCTTCCGTGCCCCTATCGCGGGGATGCTTTTTACTCTTGAGGTGCTGATGATCGACCTTACGGGGACTACCGTAATGCCATTGCTCATCTCCTCTATCACCGGAGCAACAGTGGCATATCTTCTTGAAGGTTACAATGCTGAGTTCTTCTTCTCGCAGAGTGAGCCTTTTTCTGTGTCGAAGATACCATACGCCGTGCTTCTCGGGATATTTTGCGGCTTCATCTCCCTTTATTTCACAAGGGCCATATTCATGATGGAGAAGATGTTCTCCAGAATATCGAGCCGCTATCAGAAGATTCTTATAGGAGGGGTGATGCTGGCGGGTTTGATTTTTGTCTTTCCCCCGTTGTACGGTGAGGGTTACGGGGCAATCAACAACCTTCTTGAAGGAGACTATTCAAAGATAGTGGATGGGACGTTCTTCTACGTCGACAGGGACAATATTTGGTTTATCGCCAGTTTCATCGGGGCAATAATCCTGACTAAGGTTTTTGCCACGAGTGCTACTAACGGAGCGGGGGGTGTCGGAGGTACGTTTGCTCCCTCCCTTTTTGTGGGCGCGTTGTGTGGTTTTCTCTTTGCATTCGTCCTCAATCATCTGTTCGGTGATGGAGTGGGTATTTCGAGTAAGAATTTTACACTCCTCGGCATGGCGGGTGTCATGAGCGGTGTCATGCATGCCCCCCTTATGGCAATCTTCCTCACGGCTGAGATGACGGGCGGTTATGGTCTTTTCCTTCCTTTGCTGATAGTGTCGGCCCTTTCCTACATGACGATACGTATTTTTGAACCTTACAGCATCTATACTATGCGTCTCGCGCAGAAGGGTGAATTGCTGACCCATGAGAAGGATAAGGCTGTGTTGACTCTTCTAAAGATTGATAATCTTGTGGAAAAGGATTTTAAGAGTGTTCGTCCGGAGATGAACCTCAAGGAGGTAGTGGATATAATCGCCACGTCCAACCGTAATCTGTTCCCTGTTGTTGACGGTGAAGGGATGCTGATAGGTACGGTGCTTCTTGACGACATACGCAACATTATGTTCCGGCCTGACCTATATAAGAAGATGCACGTCACCCGCTTCATGTCGATGCCCCCGGCGCGCATTGAGATTAATCAGCCCATGGAGGAGGTGATGCGTATCTTCGACAAGACCAACGCTTGGAATCTTCCTGTGGTTGACAACGGTAAATATGTGGGTTTTGTCTCCAAATCAAAGATATTCAATTCCTATCGCCGTGTGCTCCGCCACTACTGCGATGAATAAAACGTAAATAATTAAGTGATTAAAACTAATTAGAATATGATGACGGAAGATAACAAACTTGCGATAATCGAAAGCGGAAAACGATATTTTCGTGAAATCATTATCCCAAATCATCTCCAAGGATTAAAGAAGTTGAGACTTAAGGATTTTAATATAAATCCTTTTCTAATCAATTATCTTGCAGCATTTCTTTGTGGGGACACGTCATCTCAATCTTTGGCGAAAGCCTTGTTATATCCAAGAACATTAGGTACAAGTATAAATACAAGTTTTGGTCAGAATATACAGACGTTCATTTCCGGATTGGAACAAGTCACGGGTGGCGCATCAGGAATAGAGGGTATTGATATAGAATTTATTGACGCGATAGATCATAGAAGAAAATATTGCCAATGTAAAGCAGGACCACAGACTATAAATAAGGATGATATCGCTACTATTTTCGGCCATTTCAAATATCTGTTGAATAAATCACGTTTAGATAAAATGGGTCTTCAGATTGATGATCTTATTGTTGGCGTGCTTTATGGAACTCCATCGGAATTGTCGGCTAATTATAAGGTCATAAACTCTCATTATCCAGTCTTTTGTGGAGCTGACTTTTGGGAACATCTTACAGGAGATAGAAGTTTCTATTATCGTTTGTCAAAAGCATTTGGAGAAGTTGTGGAAGAGGAAAATATAAATGGAAGTAAGTTTATCAATGAAAAAGTTGAAGAACTTGCGCAAGAAATTTCAGAAAGAGGGGGACTATGACATTTGTATCTGAAAATAATTTAGCAGCCTTACTTGGAACCTCATCCTTAACGGTCAGAACATGGGGTAATAAGGGAATTTACCCTAAAATTATGGATAAGAGTGGTATTCCAGGATTCAATATGGAGGATTTGAGGAATTTGCCGGAAGTTTCTTCAATGCTTGATAGTAAATGGATAGAGGAAACCACAGTAACACCTTTACGAATTTATAATTCTATTGAACTTTTTGCAGGAGGGGGAGGTTTGGCTCTGGGTATGGAAAAATCAGGGTTCAGGCATGTATTGCTGAATGAATTTGAAACCTCTGCTTGCAACACCTTGAGACTGAATCGTCCGGAATGGAATGTCGTAGAGGGAGATATAAGACATATAGACTTTACTCCGCTGAAAGGAAAAATTGATTTTCTTTCAGGAGGATTTCCTTGTCAGGCTTTCTCTTTTGCAGGGAAACAAGGAGGATTTAACGATGTCAGAGGGACTTTATTCTTTGAATTAGCCCGAGCAGTAAAAGAGATTCAGCCGAGGGTATTTATGGCCGAGAATGTCAAAGGTATAGTGTCTCATGACAACGGAAAAACATTTGCCACAATATGTAATGTTATTGATGAACTGGGTTATACATTAATTACGCCACGGGTCATGAAGGCTATAATGTATATGGTACCTCAGAAGAGAGAACGTATTATTTTTCTTGCAATAAGAAAAGATTTGACGGAAGGCGTTGAATTTCATTGGCCTTCTCCATATAAGCGTATCCTGACACTTAGAGATGCACTATTTAAAAGTGAGATATATAATTCTGATGTTCCTGTTTCTGAGGGAGCACGCTATCCAGAGAAGAAGAAAAAAGTTCTTGAGCAAGTACCTCCTGGTGGGGACTGGCGTAATCTTCCTGAACCGGTAGCCAAGGATTACATGGGGGGTAGTTGGGGACTTGGCGGAGGAAAGACAGGGATGGCGAGAAGATTGTCGTTAGATGAACCCAGTTTGACATTGACATGTGCACCTGCTCAAAAACAGACTGAAAGATGTCATCCGATAGAGACTCGTCCTCTTACAGTAAGAGAGTATGCAAGGATTCAGACATTTCCTGACGACTGGATGTTTTTCGGAACAATGTCGGATAAGTATAAGCAAATCGGAAATGCTGTGCCGGTTAACCTCGCATGGGCAATTGGAAGGTCGATAATGCGACTGATGAATGATATAGAGGTTTTGCATCCGGGGGAGACGGCTGATTGTAATAGTGCGGTTGAGCAGATTATAAATAAGCAATCTCAATTGGTTGTGACCAAGAATAAAAAGAATCAGGTATCGGAAATTAAATCAAATTGCTACCAACTTGATATATTCTCTTTATTGGGAGAAACAATAGATGAAAATTTTACATTAGCATCAGGTGAAGATACTGAGAAGTATGGAAATGACTGCAATTTCAGATTAAAGGGCGGAGAGTTAAAACAACCAAATGCTTTGGTGGCTTTAATACCTCCATCACTGAAAGAATCCTTTGAAGAGAGGAAAGGCAATTTTTACTTTTCAGGAAGAAAATTTCCATCTACTGTACCTTTAAGCAAATTATCATATTTCATACCATATATTAAAGGTAAGGGTATAAAGGATATTTACGGTATATCCAAGATTCGCATAGGTACACGGGATGGAAATAAACCTAAAGAATGTAGTAAGGATTTGCGTCTAAATTTCGAATTGTTCTTTCTGGGAAGTCTGTTTAACGATTATAAGAATGAAAATCTGAAAATATGGAATACCTTTAGTATTGCAGAAATATCAGATGATGAAATAGTAAGAGTATGAAGATAGTATTTTTTGGAACACCGGAATTTGCAGTGGCATCTTTGAGTCGGCTTCTTGATGAGGGAGCCGATGTGGCGGCCGTAGTGACAATGCCTGATAAGATTGCCGGGCGTGGCCATAAATTGATTCAGAGTGATGTCAAGAAGTTTGCTGTTGAAAAGGGTTTGCCTGTATTGCAACCCGAAAAACTCAAGAATCCTGAATTTATAGAGCAACTCCGGAATATCGGTGCTGATTTATTCATCGTCATCGCTTTCAGGATGCTGCCCGAGGTGGTATGGAGTATGCCCCGACTCGGCACGTTCAATCTTCATGCTTCATTGCTTCCAAAATATCGTGGAGCCGCGCCGATCAACTGGGCTGTTATCAACGGAGAGAAAGAAACCGGAGTGACCACCTTCTTCTTGAAGCACGAAATAGACACCGGAGATGTAATCGAACAGAAGAGCATAGAGATCAAGCCTTCAGATAATGTAGGCGACGTGCACGACCGCCTAATGGAACTTGGGGCGGAAATGGTGGCACACACCGTCCGTGAGATTGAGGCCGGGAGAGTCAATCCTGTTCCTCAGCCCGAGGGAGAGTTCACTCCGGCTCCGAAAATCTATAAAGACACCTGTCGTATCGATTGGTCACAACCGGCTGAGAAGATACATAATCTTGTGAGAGGTCTCTCTCCATATCCTGCTGCATGGTCTGTTATGACGGAAGAGCGTAACCCGGATTCCATTTTAGATGTGAAGATTTATGAGACCGCCATTACCCCGTCATCAAAGGTGAGGACGCTTCTCCCGGGAGAAGTGGAGGTGACAAAGGATAATCTGTATGTCGGCACCTCCGATACTCCTCTTGAGATCTTATCCCTTCAGCTTGCAGGAAAGAAAAGAATGGATGCCTCGGCATTTCTCCGGGGTTGCCGACCCTTGAAATTCTTATGATGGATACCGAAAAGATATTCTGCTCCATCCTCATGGATGTGATGGCCGCACACGGGGTGAGGGACGTGGTGTGTTCACCCGGCACACGCAACGCTCCCCTGTTGATAGCCGTGGCCGCGAGGAAAGAGTTTAAGACCCATGTTGTCATTGATGAACGCTCCGCCGCATTCATGGCCCTCGGTATGGCAACGGTGAGTCGTAAGCCCGTCATGCTTATATGCACTTCCGGCACGGCACTGCTTAACTATTCTCCAGCCGTGGCGGAGGCTTTCTATCAGTCAGTGCCCCTGATTGTGGTATCGGCAGATCGGCCGGGACAATGGATAGATCAGGATGATTCCCAGACTTTACGTCAATTTGAGGCTCTTTCCAATTTCGTAAAGAAGAGTTACGAGATGCCCTCTTCGGGGGAAGATGATGCGGAGATGAGATGGTTTGCCAACAGAATCTGCAATGATGCGGCGATAGAGGCTCTTTCGGGAAGACAGGGACCTGTACACATCAACTTCCCTCTGGGTGGTGACCTCGGCAAGAAGAGAGAGAAAATCGATTCTAAAGAGAGGATAATAGATATTCTCAGTGCTGAAGGATTTGTGAACAAGGAGATTATAAAGGAATTGGCACGGGAAATGGCCGGGAAGAAAGTGATGTTCGTCGCCGGCTTCATGCCTCCGTCAGCCCGTATGAACAGGGCTGTGGCTGAATTGTGTGCATTGCCCAACGTGGTTCCCTTTTGCGAGACACTCTCAAATCTGCATATCGGGAACAGAGCCACTGATGTGGATGCCGTGTTGACTGCCTATCACCGCAAGGATTTGGAAACATACGCCCCTGATCTCATCATATCCGTAGGCGGGGCTCTCGTATCGAGAATGCTCAAGGAGTATCTGCGCAATAATAGGGCCACTGCGGAACATTGGACTGTAGGATTCCAACGCACTACCGTAGATTGCTTCATGTCGCTTACCAAGCGTATAGAAACGGAGCCTGCGAGGTTCATACATCAACTCGCAAAAGCGGCTGGAAAATATGTGGATACCCGAGTCAGCAGTTATGCAGCGGAGTGGAGTGAACTGCGCTGTGCTGCGGAGAAGATAAAATCAGAGTATGTGGAACAGGTTGGCTGGAGTGAACTCAGGGCCTTCCGCGTGATTCTCTCATCACTGACAGACAGGGTCAATCTTTTCCTCTCGAATGGCACCACTGTGAGATATGCCCAGATTTCAGGATGTTATTCCGCTCATGCCTCATACTGCAACAGGGGAGTGTCCGGCATAGACGGTTCGGCCTCAACCGCTGTAGGTGGAGCGATAGCGTACGGAAAGGAAACAGTCCTGATTACTGGAGATATGTCTATGGCTTACGATGTAAATGCCCTCTCACTCCCGGAAGTGCCCGACGGCATGAAAATAATTGTCATCGACAACCGGGGAGGGGGAATATTCCGCTTCATCTCCACTACGTCAGGTCTGGAAGAGAGGGAGCAATATTTCTGTGCATCACCCCGTCTCCCACTCAGACATCTTGCTGAAGGTTACGGCTGGCACTATGATGAGGTATCCTCGGAAGAGGAACTATCTGAAAAGTTACCCGCTTTTCTACGCTATCCGTCAAAAGGGATTCTTAATGTGTCATGCCCTCCGGAATACAGTGCTGAGGTGCTGAAAAATTATTTCCGGGCAAAGGATATCTCTAAAGACCGTTAGAGATAAACTTTCAGCGCGTAGCACGATTAAGGTTTTCAGTCTGTTTTAGATGACTGAATACACATCCACACGATATCAAACCAGTAAATAAATTTTCTCAGAATGTATAATTGGAAAACAATAAAGGAGTATACCGATATCCTCTTCGAGGAATTTGAAGGTATTGCGAAGATAACAATCAATCGTCCGAAAGTATATAATGCTTTTCGTCCGCTCACAAACCGTGAGATGCTTGATGCCATGGCGATATGTCGTGAACGCCCCGATATTAGGGTAGTGGTGCTGACTGGAGCCGGCGACAAGGCTTTCTGCAGCGGCGGTGACCAGAATGCCAAAGGTAGGGGCGGCTACGTAGATTCAGACGGAGTGCCCCGTCTGAACGTGCTTGAGTTGCATCACGCCATACGCTCACTCCCGAAACCTGTCATAGCCATGGTGAACGGTTACTCTATCGGTGGAGGAAACGTGCTGAATGTGGTATGCGATCTCTCAATCGCATCAGATAACGCACGTTTCGGACAGACAGGTCCGAAAGTGGGAAGTTTCGATGCCGGTTTCGGCTCCTCTTATCTTGCCAGATGTGTAGGGCAGAAGAAGGCGAGGGAGATATGGTTCCTGTGCCGTCAGTACACGGCCGAGGAGGCTTTGGAGATGGGTATGGTCAACAAGGTGGTGCCGTTCGACCGTCTTGAGGATGAAGTGGTGGATTGGTGTCGCACAATAATGAAACGTTCACCTTTGGCGATACGAATGATCAAACGTGGTCTAAATGCCGAACTTGACGGCCAGGCCGGTCTTATGGAATTTGCCGGTGATGCCACATTGATGTATTATCTCATGGATGAGGCCCAGGAGGGAAAGAATGCCTTTCTGGAGAAACGCGACCCGGATTTTGACCAATTCCCTAAATTCCCCTGATGATGAGATTTTCTTTTGCTCCATACCTGCTTGATTTCAAGGAGCCGGGAGGAACGTCAAGAGGAGTAATGACCGAAAAGCCTACCTTTCTGGTCAAGGTCTTTGATGAGAATGACCCTTCCCGATTCGGGATAGGGGAGGCTGCCGTCTTCCCGGGGCTGTCGCCGGAGGCAGATGGTAACTATGTGTGGAAACTCACCGAGGTGTTGGCAAATATCGCAATCGGAAAGGGAACCGACCTGTCACGCCATTCATCAATCCAGTTCGGCCTTGAACAGGCATTGTTCGATTTCTCAAATGGATGCAAGGGTATATATTTCCCTACTGCATTCACGGAGGGGAAATCGGAAATTGAGATCAACGGGCTGGTATGGATGGGTGAATTCGATAAGATGATCGAACGCATCGAATCAAAAATGGCAGATGGATTCCATTGTCTGAAATTGAAAATAGGAGCCATAGACTGGAAGAAGGAGGTGGAGATGATAGAATATGTGCGTAAGAGATTCTCATCGTCCGAACTCATGATAAGGGTAGATGCAAACGGGGGTTTCTCTATGGAGAATGCCCTTCCGCGTCTCAAAAGGCTTGCCGATCTTGATGTGCATTCGATAGAGCAGCCCATCCCGGCCGGGAATCCGGAGATGATGGCATTCCTGTGCTCGGTGTCGCCTTTGCCGATTGCCTTAGATGAGGAACTCATCGGGAAAGCCACTACAGAGGAGAGGGTCGCTTTGCTCGATACGGTGAAACCGGCTTACATCATTCTGAAGCCGGCACTCTGCGGCGGTTTCTCAGGTGGCGGCGAATGGATAGAACTGGCAAACGATAGAGGTATCGGCTGGTGGGTTACCTCCGCATTGGAATCCAACGTAGGACTCAACGCCATAGCCCAATGGACCGCATTCATGAAAGCGGAGGGCCCACAAGGGCTTGGCACGGGTGGTGTGTTTACCAATAATTTTATCACCCCCGTGGGTCTTGAGGGCGACCGTCTGCATTTCAATCCCTCGCAGCCGTTGGATTATTCCCAATTCAACGACCTAAAATGGCATTATTGATATCAGGTTATGACATTTGAAGAATTTTTTGAGGAGTGGCGTAATGCCACTCCTTATATAATGGCCCATACGTCAGGTTCCACCGGAGAACCTAAGGATATCCTCCTTACCAAGGAATTCGTAAGGAGAAGCGCGTTGCGTACAAACCGCTTTTTCGGAATAGATAAGGGGAGCCGTCTACATTCCTGTGTCGCGGCTGACTATATAGGTGGGAAGATGATGGCGGTAAGGTCAGATATCGCATCCTGCATGTTCACCCATGAGACACCGAGCAACCGTCCGTTGGCAGGGATAGTGAAAAGCGAGGAGATTACCCTTCTTGCGGTCGTTCCCTCACAGATGATCCATATACTCGATAATATTCGTGAAATGCCTTTAATCCGTAATGTGCTGATAGGAGGGGCGGCCATACCCTTTGAGTTGAGGAGAAGGATAGCGTCTTCCGGGCTGAACGCATACGAAAGTTACGGCATGACGGAGACCGCCTCCCATATAGCATTGAGAAAAGTTGAGGAGGAGGAGGGATTGTTCGTGCCGTTGGAAGGGATTCGCGTCTCGACTGATTCCAGAGGATGCCTGGTCATAGACTTTGAGCAGGGGATGCACTTCACCACAAACGATATGGCAGCGTTGGAAGGTGAGGGGTTCAAGATAACGGGGAGATACGACAACGTGATAGTCACAGGAGGTAAAAAGGTAAGTCCGGAAGCGGTGGAAAGAAAGATTTCACATCTGTTCAGAGGAGATATAATGATTGGTTCGGAACCGGATTCCAAATGGGGGGAGCAGGTGATTCTTATGGCTGAGGAAAAGGAGCCTCAGGAGGGTGTGGAGTCAATCATGAAGGCGATGAGGAGTGAACTTGAAAGGTGGGAAATGCCGAAGAATATTAAATGGGGAACGCGGCTTCCGCGCACCCCTAACGGGAAGATATTACGCAATAAGAGAGCCAAAGAGGAAAAAATGGCAGATAAGTAGGTAAAAATGGTATATAAGTTTTTATGTTTAAAAAAAATGTTATAAATTTGTGTTGTGAAACATAAAAATTTGCAAGTTTCCATATCCCGTAACCATTCTCTTGGACTGAAATGTTAAGAAAGAGCACTTTGGAGCAAATAATAAGTGAGGATCTATCCGACTTATGGAATATTCTGTCAGCAGAGGAGAAGCGAACCGTGACGGATCACTTCACAATTTCCCATTACAAGAAGGGACAGATTATTTATGCCGAACAGGAGGAGCCGGAGAACCTGTGGTGTCTGCTCAAGGGTAAGGTGAAGATGTATAAGAGCGGGGTGGGCGACAGGGTCCAGATTCTCCGTCTTTATCGCCCCGTCCAGTATTTTGGCTACCGCGCCTATTTTGCCAATGAGAATTATGTGTCGACATGTGCGGCGTTTGAAGCATCTGTCCTGGGCAGTATCCCTCTGAAAATAGTTGAGAATCTTATCCGGAACAATAATGATCTGGCTATGTTCTTCATCCATGAGCTGTCAAGGAATCTCGGAGGCTCCGACACAAAGATTGTGAATCTCACACAGAAGCATATCCGTGGCCGTCTCGCTGAGGCATTGCTCCTCCTCGCCGACAATTATGGCCTTGAGGATGACGACGCAACCCTGAAAATATATCTCAGCCGCGAGGATCTCGCCAATCTCTCCAACATGACAACTTCTAACGCTATCCGCACTTTGACGGCTTTCATGACTGAGAAACTTATTCTTGTAGACGGTCGTCGCATACGTCTTCTCAACGAACCTCAACTCCGCAAGATTTCGAAATTCGGGTAATGGTCTAAAATCTCTTTCAACAACTCCCTTATAAAAGGAATGATAAAAAATGCAGCCTGACGGTTTTCCCCTCAGGCTGCATTTATATTGAGTCGATTATTTCTTGCTCTTCTTGGCTGTCGTTTTGGCTGCGGGTTTACGTCCGCGTTTCTTGGGCGCGGGAGCCTCTACGTCATCTTTTTCGGCAATCTCCACCAATTCCTCCTTCGGAGCGTTGGTGGAATCATCAGCATTCAGGATATTGTTGCGGAGATTCTTTACCTCCTTGTTGAGCTCATTGATTTCTGAAGCCTGATTGCGTATCGTCAGGAGAAGTGAATTGAGTTCCTCGTTATCGATATTCTCAGGATACTGCTCCTCAACGCGCACGAGGAAATCGGCAAGGACATTCATATAGTTGGTGAATGCCGCAAACGGAGAGTCATACGGGCTGAAAGCCGCATGGCTCGCACCGTCAGCCATATTCTTGGTGCTCATGTAATAGAAGTGGTCGCTGCTTTGCAGATACTCCCAATCCTGCTTCAGACGGCGGTCCTGGCAGAGACTTACACGCTCGGCTACACCATAGAGTTTTCCAAGAGCCTCGTTCTGCAATTCGTTACCTTTCCAGGCAGACACGTCGCGAGCCTCATCAATATCTGAAATCGGGAACGCCACTGAAAGAGCGTCAACTGGTTTCAGTTTGGCGGTCACTTCCGAAGGAGTCGTGAAAGCCACGCCCTTTTCCTTGCCGAAATAGGGGAGAGCCTTCATGAATTCGAAGATGCCGGTATCCTTGGGGAGGAATGTGCCGAAAGTATCCATGCTCAGATAGAGGTTCACCACCTGTTCATTTTCCGGAAGCGAGGCAATCCAATCCACATATTTGTCTGCCGTAAGAGGATATTCATCCCAAGCCGTATTATTGAAATTGCGGGCAATATCGTCGGCAAGCTTGTCATTGGTGAGGAGAAGTTTCACGTCAGGGGCGGAAATGGCCGAATAGACATAGTCAGGCGATTTCCAGCCGAGGATATGCTTGGCTCCCTCGGTAAGTATCACCTTATAGCCCATTGCGGCTATGAGTGTAGCTATCTCATCATCATATATGAGTTCGGTATTGGCAAATACCTTGGGGGTAAGTCCGAAAAGACGTTTGATAAGGTCGGAGTGCTGCTTCACTTCCCTCATGAACTCTTCAGGGTCCTCCAGTGAGGAGAGGGAGTGGGAATATGTGCCCGCAAGAATCTCAAGGCAACCGGTGTCGGCGAGTTTCTTGAGGAGGTCGATATATTCCGGCACATAGAGTTGCAACTGCTCGATGGCAGTGCCGGAGATGGAGAGGGAGCATTTGAACTCGCGGTTGGAATTCTCCACCATCTGGATGAGGGTCTCAGTCATCGGTATGTAACTCTGCTGAGCCACGCGAGTGATGATTTCGTCGTTGGCGAAGTCATCGAAATAATAATGGTCGTTGCCTATGTCGAAGAATCTGTAGCGTTTCAGGCGGAAAGGCTGATGAATCTTAAAATAGAAACAAACTGATTTCATATTGTATTTCTGTTTTTATTGTCATGAAAAATATTGGAGCGGAGAGGCTCATTCTTTAAATAAGGCTCACTGGCGTGATTCAATCACCTTGTTATAGATGTCGATCACCTTCTTTCCGGCCTTTTCCCACGTTATGCCGTGTATCTCCTCAATGCCACGGTCGCGCAGGGTGTTGTAGAGGGCCTTGTTGCTGATGATGGAGTGCATGGCGTCGGCCATTGCGTCAACATCCCAGTAGTCGGTCTTTATCACATTATCCAGAATCTCGGCACATCCGCTCTGTTTGGATATTATTGACGGCACGCCCATCTCCATAGCCTCAAGCGGGGATATGCCGAAAGGCTCCGACACAGAGGGCATCACATAGACATCGGAATCGCGGAACATCTGGTAAACCTCTTTGCCACGAAGGAATCCCGTAAAATGGAACCTGTCGGCAATATTGCGTTTTGCCGCGAGACGGATCATGTCTTTCTCCATATCGCCGCCTCCGGCCATAACGAACCTCACGTTCTTATCTTTCTTGAGCACCTTTGCGGCCGCCTCGACAAAATATTCCGGACCTTTCTGCATTGTGATACGCCCCAGGAAGGTGATTACCTTATCTTTCGTCTCCGTGCGTTTGAGATTCAGCGTCTCCTCATCCAGAGGAATCACCGCATTGTGGACGGTGGTAACCTTTGCCGGGTCAATGCCATAGTTCTCGATTACGGTCTTACGGGTGAGATTGGATACCGTGATTATATGGTCGGCATTGTTCATGCCATCTTTCTCGATAGCGAACACAGTGGGGTTCGGCTTCCCGCGTGAGCGGTCGAACTCCGAGGCATGCACATGGATGACGAGGGGTTTCCCTGTCACATTCTTGGCATGAATTCCGGCAGGATACGTCAGCCAGTCGTGTGCGTGGATGATATCGCATGGCACAGTGCGGGCTATCACGCCGGCCACTATCGAGTAGTTGTTTATCTCCTCCACGAGATTGTCGGGATACCTGCCTGAAAACTCTATGCACCCGAGGTCGTTGAGTCGCATATAGTTGAAATCGGCGTAAATATGGTCGCGGAGGTCGAAATAGGTCTGAGGATCCATCACTTTGCCGATGCGCTGGTTAACATAGTCCCAGGATACGTCGCGCCAGGCCACGGGGGTGTTGCAGGCGCCTATTATATTGGCAAACCCTTTCTCCTCATCTCCCCAGGGCTTCGGTATCACGAATGTGATATCAAGGTTGCCGTTTGCGTGCATACCCTTGGTCAGACCATAGCTTGCAGTGCCGAGACCGCCGAGGATATGTGGAGGGAATTCCCATCCGAACATTAAAGCCTTCATTTCGATTCTTCGGTTTCTAAGGTTTGTAGTTTGTTTAATTCTTTCACGTTCTTGAGGGTACGGAGTATCTCACCCACATTCTTGGCTGTACTGACGGCGCCACGTCCGGTATAGGGGGGATTGCCGTCATACATCTCGGACAGTGAGCCGATGCAACCTTCGGTCATCTCATCCTCGTAGCCTATGAGCATACGTTCGATAAAGCCGACTCCACTTACGCCGAACACCTTGAAATAGGCATCGGCATAGAAGCCGAAGAGCCAGGGCCGTGCCGGACCCTGATGCACGGCATATTCCCTCTGTGTGGGGTCGCCGAGATACTGAGGGTGGTAGGCATAGCTTTTGGGACTCAGCGAACGCAAACCTTTCGGGGTAAGGAGTTCGCGGGTGACGAAATCAAGCACCTTCTTACGTTGGCGGCGGTCAAGGGGAGAATATTCAAGACCTATGGCGATCGCCATATTGGGGCGCACTTCAAGATCGGTGTATGTGCCGTTCACATAATCATAAAGATACCCGTAATCATTGAGGAAAGTGGAGATGAACGACTCTTTCACTGTCTCTGAAAGAGCCTGTATTTCGTTGAGGTAGTCCTCCATGTCAGGATTCCCGTCGTATAGGGCAATGACGAAACGGAGGGCATTATACCAGAGGGCATTGAATTCAAGTATGAATCCCGTGCGGGGTATGATCGGCTTTCCGTTGATTGAGGCGGAGAGCCAGGTCACCGGAGTCTCTGTGCCGTCGGAAGACAACAGTCCGTTGGGGTTGAGGTTAAGGTTGGGCACCTTCCCGTTACGTATGCAGTCGATTATCCATCTTACCGTCTCGCCGTATTTCTCACGGCATTCCTTAGTGGTGCATGCGCGTTTGAACTGCTGGATGGTCCATATTGTCCAGAGGGGTACATCAGGCAAATCTATCTCGCCGATTGTGCGGTTTTTCTCTCCGTCAATTAGGAATTTCCGAAGAGCCTTGATGAAGGTGGCCATGATGAGTCCGTAGTCCTCCTTGTGGTCAATGGCCAATGTGCAGCCGGGGAGGGCCATCAATTCGTCACGCGCACGGACATTATACCAGGGATAGCCCGCCATGATATACATTCCGTCTGGTTTCTTCAGATAGAACTGTTTTGCGGAATTCTTAAGACAGTTGTAGAAACTTGTGCGGCATGTGCGGGTTGTGAGTTCCTCGGCGTATGTCTCGCTGAAGTCTTTCGGGTCAGCCTCGAAAGTGGATGCGGAGAATATGATCGATTCACCCTTCTTGATCGGGAGTTGGAAATATCCGGGCACCCAAAGGTCTTCCTTATATGGGATACCGCGGTCCTTATCCTTATAATATTCCACTCCCTTGTACCAATGGCCGTCGGCTACCCATTCAGGCTTTTTGGAGAACTGCATATAGAGATTCGGGTATCCATCGTAGAGACAGGTGGAGATGCCGTTCTTCACCGGTTCTGTGGCCGTGTTGATCACGCCGTTCTCGACGCAGAGGTCGTTGGCATTGCGGAATGCCAGGAATGGACGGAACTGTAGTGTTGTCGGTGAGTGTGCCTCGACAAGGGTATACTTTATCAGAATCCTGTTCTCATGGGAAATGAACACCTTCTCCTTTGTGAGAATCACGCCTCCCACACGGTAGGTCATCGTAGGTACAGACTCGCAATCGAACTGACGGATATACTTATGCCCGTTAGGACTGAAAATGCCCTCTCCGTATTGATGAAGGCCGAGATTAAACGGAGCACCGTGCTGGATTACCGTCTCGTCGAGCGAAGACAGAAGCACATGTGCCTTATCGTCCATCTCCGGAATCGGAATCACGAGCAGACCGTGTTGCTTGCGGGTATTGCAGCCCACAATGGTGGTGCAGTGATATGCCCCTGATTTGTTTGTGCGGAGCATCTCTTTCGGGAGACTCTGCTCAAGGTTAATCATGAGGCTTTTGTCAAATTTCAGATAGCTCATAGGTTATATGTCTTGATGATAAATTTTGAGTTTTTGGCGCCACCTCGGGACGGGGGTGACGAAGGTTAACAATCTCGGTTGCTTTAATTGTTCCACAAAGATAGAATTATGTTGGAAAAAACGCAAACAAAAATGATGATTATTCCGACATTTTTTATACTTTGCCGAATAATTTATAGTAAATGCAACAAATGTTATTCATCGCTGGCTACGGGCACCCCCGCTCCGGCCTCATCCGGCTGTAGGAATGGCTTCGTCTCCTCGTCGATTGCTTTCAGATGTTCGCTGTCTATGGGAAGTTTTATGTCGGCCACATGGACATCGTCAAGGGTCCGGTAGGTCTTCGTGAGCCACCCGTCGATTTCCGTAAGCAGAGCCCCGTAGGTCTGTGAGAAACGGGGTATGAAATTGGAGTCGCCCACTTTGTCGAGACGCTCCAGAAGTTGCCCCACCGTGAGTGAACCCGTCTCGATAGCAGGAGCCACCCCTACCTTCTCATCCGGGAGCATGACATAGTTCACGAGCCCTGCCTTATATAGTTGCTCGCAAATCCTCGATACCACCCTTATCGGGATTTCAAAGCAGCGGCTGAGTTTTGACCGCGTGAGAGGTGTCTTTCCATTCCTGAATCTGGTGAAGATTGCCGCCGTCAGGATTATGGTGATTTTCCGTTTGTAAGTCTCCGACATTGTCGAGAGGTCGCCCATGAAATTGAACGTGTAGATATTCTGGAGCGAATAGGTGAGCACGCATCCGAAAAGAAGTATCAGCCATGAGAGTTGGAGCCAGATAAGGAGCAACGGCAGGAACGCGAACGAACCGTAGATGGCATTATATTTGGAGACGTATATCTGTCCGTTGACGAAAAGCATCTGTAGAATCTGGAAGACTACGGCGCATATCGCCCCCGAAATCATGGCATACTTTATGTTTACCTTTGTATTGGGGATAAGGAAATATGAAATTGAGAATGCGAGCCATGCGAGCACAAGGGGGGAGGCCTCGAGCAGTAAGTTGACAAGGGGGGAGAGGATGGCGAGGTGTATGTTGTCCTGGATGGTAGTCGACATGAAGATAGACACGCCGGAGGAGCATATAATGAGGATGGGGACCATGAGGCAGATGGCGATGTAGTCGGTCACCTTTTGATAAAGGGTCCTGTCATGCTTCACGTCCCATATCATATTGAATGCGCTCTCTATATAAGAAAGAAGGGATATCAGGGTCCAGAGGAGGAAAAGGATACCTACTCCGACAAATACTCCCGAGGATGCCTCCTTCAGATAGGAGTCGACGAAACGCATGGCGAAGGAGAGCACCTGCCTCTGTGCCGGAAAACTCTGGTAAAGTTGTTGCTCGAGCAAATCCTGAAGGCCGAATCCCCTCCCTATTGCGAAAAGGAGGGCGAAGACAGGCACAATCGCAAGCACAGTGGAATATGTGAGCGACATGGAGCGCGTCTGCAGGTCACGGTCAAGGAATGAGCGTATGGATAGGTTGATGACCTTCAGTACCCGGACTTTCGCGGAGTCGTTGGGTTGTTTCCAGATGCCGGTCCAGAAATAGTTCACAAGATACTGGACACGGTCTGTCAATCGGGTCATTGCAGAGGGTTTCTTCTCATTTTTCCCCTTTTGTGTTTTGGGATCATTGGTGTCGGGCATGGTGATGATATTGAATTGGTCATGATTTGATAAGAGAGGATATGTTATGAATACAATGATATTTCAGGGGTATTGGTTCAACTTTCATCCTGAATAGCGGATAAAAGTTAAGGGGGCCATAATCTTCCGAAGATTATGGCCCCCTTTCAAGATAGGCAGAAGCCCTGTAAGCCGGGTTATGTGCCGCCCCGGAGGCGGTGTCTGTCATTTATCTAAGCCGCACGGTTGCCCGCAGGCTCAAGCAGCCTACCCCCCGGCAATGGACGGGCCATCCTTGACTGCCGGTATATTTGGCCTTGCAACACATGGGATGTGCGGCGCCGTATGTCGCCATACGGCCCGGTGGGCTCTTACCCCGCCTTTTCACCCTTACCCGTCTCCCGAAGAGAGGGCGGTTGTTTTCTGTCACTTATCCCCGGCGTCGCCGCCGGCTTCCCGTTAGGAAACATGCTGCCCTGAGTTGCCCGGACTTTCCTCTTGAAGCCTTTGCTCCAAGCGACAGACCGTGCTTCTGCCGTTATTCCTTAGTTATCTCTTTACACATTTAATGATAATGTCGGCGATTTCCTCATCCGATAGGCGCGAGGCATCGAGCGACAAATGATAATTGCTTGCCCTTCCCCAGCGTCTTCCGGTGTAATAGTTGTAATAGCTTTCCCGGTCACGGTCGTGCTTCCGGGCCTTTTCCATTGCCGACTGAAGGTCGCCGGCCTCGCCCCTCTCCACAATTTTGGCTGCCCTGTGGGCAATGGGGGAGTGGAGGAACACGCTGAGCAATCCGGGGTGGTCGCGAAGCACGTAGTCCGCGGTGCGTCCCACAATGATGCAGGAACCCTTCTCGGCAAGTTTCCTTATGGCCTTGCTCTGTTCCTTA
The DNA here is from genome assembly GCA_947175265.1 of uncultured Porphyromonadaceae bacterium. Lineage (GTDB taxonomy): Bacteria > Bacteroidota > Bacteroidia > Bacteroidales > Muribaculaceae > Lepagella. Next base: position 78,229 of record CAMWMD010000002.1, read on the forward strand.
TACAAGGCTGTCCCGCCTACGGTGGTGTCATGATAGTTTTGCGTGATGCCGTAGACGCCCTGAAAGAAGGTATTGAACATTGACGGCTTTTTCTCATCATGCTCATTGAAGATTTCAGGGGTGAAGCCCAGCGACTTCGCAGCCTCGGCGAGGAGTTCCTTGTCGTAATAGGCGCAGCCGAGCCTGTTCGAGAGAATCTTGCCTATGCGGCGACCTCCGCTGCCGAATTCTCTTCCGATCACTATCACGAAACTGTTGCTGTCGTTGACGTTGTTGGAGTGTGTTGCCATGTGGTAAGGTTGTGGTGACACGTTGCCTCCCCGGGGAGGCTTGATTTTTACAGTACAAAATTAATAAAACCTGTTTATATAGAAAAATTTCCTCCATAATTTTACTAATTTCACGATTTTTATTTACTTTGCGTCTTGAAAATTTTTACAAGATGAACCAAATAGAGAAAATTCTGGAAAATGATGCCGACGGGATGGGCACATACGAGTATATCGTCAACAATGTCGATACATGCTCCGAAGATCTTCCCGTACTCATCGAAAACCTGAAACGGGTAGACCGTTCCGGGCAGTTCCTCTCAAGCACTGCCCGCTTCCTGAATGCTGTAGACAGGGAGGCGTTTGCTCCGTATCTCTCTCCGTTGCTCGAAGGAGCGATAGAAAAAGACCGCGAAAGACGCTACATCGGATCTCTCCTCCAGGCTATATGGGGCAAAGACTATATGGAGAGGGCTCAGGAGTTGCGTCTCTCTGACGATAATTTCCGCCGCATATATAAAAGGATATATCCTTCCGAAAGCACGGAAATGCACCATAATATCTGACAAATCCCGAAGTGAAGAAAATTCTTTTATCAATGGCCATGCTCCTCACGGCATGGACCCTAATATTCCCTCAGACAATGAGCACTGAACCCAAAACGGCAGATCCTAACGACGCCTTGGTAGAGATTAAGACAACTCTTGGCGATGTGACTGTCGAGCTTTACAACGACACACCCCTCCACCGAGACAATTTCCTGAAACTTGTCGACAAGGGGTTTTATGACGGTGTTCTGTTCCATCGCGTCATAGATGAGTTTATGGTGCAGACCGGCGACCCGAAATCAAAACAGGCCTCCGCTGGGGTGGAGCTCGGCGACGGCGACCCGGGCTACACTATTGAGGCCGAGATTCGCTATCCGCGCCATTTCCATAAGTATGGTGCTTTGGCCGCCGCCCGCACAGGTGATGCCGTCAATCCCGAACGTCGCTCCTCCGGCTCACAGTTTTATATCGTGACAGGCAAGAAAGTGCCGGCCGGCCGGTTAGACGCTATGGAGAGAAGGAATTTCGAAGAGCGTCTTCAGGAGCGTTTCCGCGAGCTCTCCCTTCAGCACAACGACTCTATAAAGAAACTGCGTCTCGCCCACGATTCCATCGGACTGGAAAATCTTCGCCGGGAACTCATACGCCAGACTGAGGAGAGCGTGAAGCCCGAGCCACTCCCCGAGGTGATTAAGGAGGCCTACACGACTGTCGGTGGCACTCCCCATCTTGACGGGACCTACACAGTCTTTGGCGAGGTGGTCAAAGGTATGGATGTCGTCGAGAAAATCCAGAAGGTTGAGACCGACCCGTCTGACCGTCCTGTGGAGGATGTGCGCATTATCTCGGCTAAAGTGATACGCCGTCCCTCGGAGGAATAAGAAAAATAATATGTCAAAATTTGCAGTTTGAGATATAATTACTAATTTTGACGCGAAATAAGCAAACCATGAACGAGTAGGCTGCATTCATGCCAATATCTGTCAGGAATACATGCTGCTCTAAAAAACTAACCTATCAGCAATGAACGAGCTTGATACGAATGCGTCCCTTGCGGACGATGTTACCCGTCAGGACGCTCCCGAAGCGACTGATGCCCCTGTTGCAGCCGATGCAGTGACATCGGATAAGTCAGAAAAAACAGCAGCCGATATTGTCGCGGTGACCGCCGTCACTGTAGACGACAGCGGTGTGCATCTTCTCGCGGTGGAGCCCGCAGGCGAGGATGCTGTCCCCGGCTCTCTTAAAGCCGGAGATCTGGCGCGTGCTTACCATGCTATGTCTAAACCCGAACTCCTTGAATCCCTGAAGGGAATCCTGGAGTCTGGAAATCTTGAGGCTCACAAAGAGGTGGCTCTCATCAAGCAGGTATTCTACACGATCCACAACAAGGAGATTACCTCCCAGATGGAGGCGTTTGTTGCTGAAGGCAATTTGCCGGAGGATTTCTCCTCCACTCCCGATGAGTGCGAGGCTGCCATGAAATCCCTCCTTGCCGATTTCCGCGAGAAGAGGAATGTATATCTCGAGCAGAAGGAGGAGGAGAGGCGTGCAAATCTTGAACAGAAGAAGAACATAATCGCCGAACTCCGCACAATTGCGGATGATATCGACAATATCAATCTCCATTATTCTAAATTCCAGCAGCTCCAGCAGGATTTCAAGAATATCGGTGAAGTGCCCGCAGGGTTTGACAACGAGATTTGGAAAGACTATCAGGCGGCTGTCGAGCAGTTCTACGATCGTCTGAAGATGAACAAGGAATTGCGCGACCTCGACTTCAAGAAGAATCTTGAATTGAAGACAATAATTGTGGAGAAGGCTCAGGAACTCGCCGAACTTCCCGACCCCGTGGAGGCTTTCAGAAAACTTCAGGTGCTTCATGACCAGTTCAGGGAGATAGGTCCTGTGGCAAGGGAGATTCGTGAGGAGATATGGACACGCTTCAAGGATGCCTCTACAGTAATCAATAAGCGTCATCAGGATTTCTTCCAGGCACGTAAGGCTGCCGAGCAGGAGAATGAGACTGCCAAGACTGCGCTATGTGAGAAAGCGGAGGCAATAGATTATTCATCATTCAAGAATTTCAGCGACTGGGACAATGCCACAAAGGAATTTCTTGCTCTTCAGCAGGAATGGAAAGGTCTCGGATTCGCCTCAAGGAAAGCCAACAACCTTCTTTTCGCACGTTTCCGCAAGGCTTGCGATGATTTCTTCACTGCGAAGGCCGATTATTTCCGCCAGACTAAGGAGGAACTTAAGGATAATCTCGCCCGCAAGGAGGCTCTTTGCGAGAAGGCAGAGGCTCTGAAGGATAAGTTTGCCGAGAAGGGTGCCTTCGAGCAGATTCAGGCTTTGCAGAAGGAATGGAAGACTATAGGGGTCGTGAAGCGTAAACAGGCCGATGAGGTGTGGAAGCGTTTCAGCGCGGCTGTAGATGCCTTCTATGATGCCCGCAAGAAGCTATTCTCAGGCCGTCGTGATGAGGAGTCGGAAAATCTCAAGGCAAAACAGGAGATAATAAGCAAACTCAAGGCAATCTCTGAAGAGGCCGACAGAAAGGATGTCATCGACCAGATACGCTCGCTTCAGGGTGAATGGCAGAAAATCGGTCATGTGCCTTTCCGCCACAAGGATTCAATCAACGGTGATTATCGCAAGGAACTCGACCGTCTTTTCGGTGCTTTCGACGTGAGGGAGTCGCGCCAGCGCATGCGCAGATTCGAAGGCGAGGTGAAGAAGATGGAGGGCGACGAGACAAAGCGTGAACGCGACAGGCTCATGAGGGCTATGGAAAGCCGTCAGGCTGAGTTGAAGACTATTGAGAACAATCTCGGATTCTTCAACGTCAAGTCATCTGCCGGCAACTCGATGCTCAAGGAGTTTGAGAAAAAGATGCAGAAGATAAAAGACGATATCGCCCAGATTAAGGAAAAGATAGCATTCCTCGACCGCCAGAAGAAAGAGGCGGCCAAGGAGAATTGATTCGGCCGGCACGATATAAAGGGGACGGCATCGGGTTAAAAGCGCCGATGCCGTCCCTTCGGTTTTTATTTCTGTGCAATACATTCCGATTTTGTTTTGTTATTAAGATAGGATGAAATCATTTCTTATTATACCGATAATTATATGCTCCCTGTCCGCCACTCCCGTATTGGCGGATACGGCTATGCCTGAGGTATGGGAGCAATGTGCCCGTCTCGCCCAGAATGGAGATGCGGAGGCACAGTACCGCCTTGCCGTGATGTATCGTGAAGGCAGGATTGTGGGTGAGAATCAGGCCGAGGCATTCTATTGGTTCCGGAAATCGGCATCAAACGGTAATGGCGACGCCATGTATGAGGTAGGACGCTGTTTCCGTGACGGACTTGGCGTAATTGCCGACAACCGCATAGCCGCCGAGAATTTCTGGAGAGCCGCCGAAAGGGGCAATCCGGAGGGTGCCTATTGCTACGCAGAGATGTTGCGCGACGGTAAAGGTGTGCCGCAGGATAAAGGTAAGGCCTACAAGTGGTTCTCGAAGGCAGCTGAAAAAGGGTATGCAGATGCCGAAAGGCAGGCCCACCTCCTGAGTTCTTACGCGAAGGTCAGTAAGGGCACCGCACACCAAAAGACCTCTTCCTTACGACACAAAAATGATGGAAAAGTGAAAAATGCCACATCGAAACACAGGCAACACCGGGGAAGGCCGAAACAGAAACGAAAATAAAACAACAATATGTCAGACCAACTTAACGAAAGTAAAAATTCAGAGTTTCCTGAAACTAAAAGGGAACTCATTCTCATAAACATCTCCGGAGCCGACAAAAGCGGCCTTACTGCCGCTCTGACGGAGATTCTCGCCAGATATGATGCCACGATTCTTGACATCGGCCAGGCCGACATACACCATACACTGTCGCTTGGTATCCTGTTCATGACCGATAGCCGCCGGAGCGGTGAGATCGTGAAGGAGTTGCTCTTCACCACAAATGCGCTGAAGGTGCAGGTGTCTTTCCAGATTATCAGCGAGGAGGAGTATGACGACTGGGTGAGCCGTCAGGGTAAGAACAGATATATCATCACCATTCTTGGACGAAAGATTACTGCGCGACAGATATGTGCCACCTCCAAGGTGATAAGCGAACAGGGGCTTAATATCGATGCTATTTCGCGTCTGACCGGTCGTATCCCGCTCGATGAGGGTGAGCAGCCCGCGACAAAGGCCTGCATAGAGTTCTCCGTGCGTGGCACACCCATTGACCAGTTGCAGATGAAAAGCGACCTCATGCGTCTCTCCCGCGAGTTGAATTACGACATCTCCATGCAGGAAGACACCATCTACCGCCGTTCACGCCGCCTTATCTGCTTTGATATGGATTCCACACTTATCCGTACGGAGGTAATCGACGAATTGGCCGACCGTGCCGGAGTCGGGGAAGAGGTCAGGGCCATTACAGAGGCGGCCATGCGCGGTGAGATAGATTTCCAGGAGAGTTTCAAACGCCGTGTAGCACTTCTGAAGGGTCTTGACGTGAGCGTCATGAAGGAGATTGCCGAGAATCTACCCATCACGGAGGGTGTGGAGCGAATGATGAAGGTACTCAACCGTTCGGGCTACAAGACTGCCATCCTGTCGGGTGGTTTCACCTATTTCGGAAATTACCTTAAGCAAAAGTATAATTTCGATTACGTCTATGCCAACGAGTTGGAGATAGGTCCCGACGGCAAACTTACGGGGCGTTATCTCGGCGACATCGTAGACGGAAGACGCAAGAAGGAATTGCTTCGCCTCCTAGCCCAGGTCGAGAATATCGACATAGCGCAGACCATAGCAGTAGGGGATGGAGCCAACGATCTCCCGATGCTTTCGGAGGCCGGCCTCGGCATAGCCTTCCATGCCAAGCCAAAGGTCAAGGCCGAGGCTGAGCAGAGCATCTCCACCATCGGTATAGACGGTGTGTTGTATTTCCTCGGATTCAAGGATTCCTACATATCTCCCGCCTCCCCCACAGTGCCGACTCCGGCCGCTTCCGGCAACTGAGCGATCTCTGTTGCCGGAATAGTGCAGGCATGAACAAATGCCGCCTCCCGAACGTTTAAAAGGCATAAATTAATATCAAGTGTTTATGAAAAACTTTAGAGAAATTATTAAGGAGTCTGTCCCTACTTTGGTAGTGTTCGAGCATGCCGGAATGAATGATGCCGTAGAGGTGAAATATCTCGTGAAAGACCTCAAGGATAAATTTGCCGAGAAAGCCAATATTTGGCGTGTCGACGGTTCATACAACGGTCACCTTAAGATGGAATATAAACTTGAGGAATATCCTACATACATCCTTTTCAAGGAGGGTCAGGAACTTATGCGTGAGGCCGGAAAGAAGACTGAAGCGCAACTCGAGGATATGATACAGAGGGCTCTCTGAGCAGGAGTGTACTGAATACACAAAAGTCGCTTCGTGGGATTATCCAACCCCACGAAGTGACTTTTTTATATACTTTTCTCCTTTGTTCGATTTCTCGTGGCGTAACGTCAAACTCTTCCTATACCAATGTATAGGGGTAATCACTTTCGGAAACCTTAAATTTGCCAAACTAATTTTTACAACTTTTCACAAAATTCATTGTTATCAAATTATACGATTCCTTTTTCCTTAATGATAAATCTAATCTAAACATTCCACAATGAGTAATCAAGCATCTCATCCTCTGAGACGGGTCGTGTCGGCCACTTTAATCATAATTTCATTGTTCCTCTCTTCAGCATACCCACGTGAAAAGGTCGGTCTTGTGCTGAGTGGCGGCGGTGCGAAGGGCATTGCCCATGTCGGGGTAATCAAGGCGTTGGAAGATAACGATATCCCTATTGACTACGTCACCGGCACCTCTATGGGGGCCATCGTGGGGAGTCTCTACAGTTGCGGGTGGTCGCCGGAGAGGATGATGAATATGTTCACCTCTCAGGATTTCCGCAACTGGAGCACGGGAACGGTCAACAAGAATCTGGAATACTATCTCAATACACCTGCGCCGTCGCCCAAATGGCTTTCCCTCAACATAAATTTCAAGGATTCGGCAAACAACCTGATGAGCCAGATCATACCTACCTCTTTGGTGAATCCCATACCGATGAATATTGAGTTTCTTGAAATCTTCTCCCCCTACACGGAACAATGCGGTGGAAACTTCGATAAACTGTTTGTCCCCTTCCGTTGCGTCACAAGCGACGTATACAGCAAGCATAAGATAGTGCTGAAGTCGGGCTCTCTCGGCGACGCCGTGCGTGCTTCCATGAGTTTTCCGCTTGTGTTCAAGCCTATAGAGATAGACAATGTGCTTGTATATGACGGTGGTATATATGATAATTTCCCCGTCAATGTGATGGAAAAGGATTTCGACCCTGAGTTCATCATCGGAGTCTCGGTGTCGTCGGCCGATACAAAGCCGATAAGGGGGGATATCTACAGCCAGTTGGAAGACATGATTATCCAGAACAACGACTATAGCCTCCCTGCAGAAAAGGGTGTCAAGATTCAGGTCCCGGTGCTTAATTTCGGTGTGCTTGATTTCGGGGCTGCACAGGAGATATACGATATAGGTTACAAGACAGGTCTCTCGATGGTCGATTCAATCAAGAAAAGACTCCCTGCCAGAGAACCCATGTCTGACGTGACGAGCCGTAGGGAGAGTTTCGCTTCTTCCACTCCGGAAGTTGTGTTCAATTCAATAGCCGTCACAGGGGCCACACCCCGACAGGCCCGTTATCTCGAATTCCTTTTCACAGGGCCGAAGAAGAAGGAGGAGCCCATGACGCTCCCGCGTGTGAAAGATTCCTACTATCGTGCCGTAGGTGGTGGAAAACTGTCTGACCTTCTTCCCCAGGCGGAATTTGGTAAAAACGGTATCGACACACTCCTGCTCAAGGCGAGCGTAAAGAATCCGTGGAGCGTGGGAGTCGGGGGATGGATCACGTCGTCCACCAACAGTATGCTGTATCTCACTTTCGGTTATCACACACTGAGTTTCAACAGCCTTGACGTTGACCTCGGCGCATGGATAGGGCAGTCGTACTATGCGGGCCAGTTGAGCGCAAAATTCGCCTTGCGCACCGCCAACCCTTCCTATATGCAACTGGAGGGTGTGGTGAGCCGTCAGAAATACTACGATTCAGAGTTGCTTTTCTATGAGACCTCCACACCGTCATTCATAACTGATATACAAGGCTTCTTCCGTCTGAACTATTGCTGGGCTCTTGGCAGAATGGCGAAAGGTTTCGCAAATATCGCTTACGGATGGGAAGGCAACAATTATTTCCCCTACAATGAGGGTGCCTTCTCCGGAGTAGACAAGGATAAGAGCCGCTATCGCATAGCAGCCTTCAAGGCCGGCGTGGAACTCAACACGCTCAACGACCAGATGTACCCGAGCGCGGGAAAAGAGTGGCTACTCAACATATTGCTGAGCCATGAGCAGAACAGGTTCACCCCCGGTGACCCTGCACAGTCACCCACTAAATGGGAAACCCATCTTCGCGGCTCGGCAGAACTCCTCTGGAAGCACTTCTTCTCAACTCATGACAATTTTAAGATTGGAGCAATGGTCAACGGCATTGCTACTCTACAGCAGGTCTATCAAAACTACACCGCAACGCTTATCCACGCTCCTGCGTTTGCCCCGACACCCTCGACTAAGAATTATTTCAACCCCGCATTCCGCTCCGATAATTACGGTGCGATCGGTTTCATTCCGATATGGACACCGATGACCCGCGCCCAGTTGAGGGGTGACTTCTACATGTTCTGCCCGATCAGGAACGTGGTCCCCACCGCCGATGGCATGGCGAAATACGAGCGTTGGTTCCACAAGCCTCAGTTTATCGGTGAGGTGGCCGCCGTCTACAACTTCCCCTTTGCAAGTCTGTCGCTCTATGTCAATTATCTCTCCTCCCCGAAAGCCAATTGGAATTTCGGCATCAATTTCGGCCTCTTCTTCCAGGCTCCGAAGATTCTGCGGTGACGATGAGGGTGGAGAATCCTTCCGTCATCCAGACGGTGCTGTCGTTTCGGATAAGCATCGCGTCATAACCGAGTTTTTTCAGGAGTCTCTCGCTCTCAGCAGAGCCGACGGCCATGCATACGGTAGCCGCCGCATCTGCTTCCATTGACGAAGGTGCCACAACGGTCGCGCTTATCACGTCTGTGGCAACCGGACGCCCCGTCACGGGTGAGATCGTGTGGCCGAACGATTTCCCTGCCGCACGGTGGAAATTCCTGTAATTGCCCGAAGTGGCCATCCCTCCCGATTTCATGCGAACCACAGCCCCGGAGTCATGTATCACCCCCTCACTCTCTATGGGCTTGTCGACAGATATCAGCCATCCATCCTTCCCGGGACCCTTACCCCCTACGGCTATTTCACCGCCGATTTCCACGAGGTAATCTTTCACGCCGTTACGTTCAAGCATGGCCGCTACGCAATCGCAACCGTAACCCTTGGCTATGGCTGAGAAATTGAACTGAATCCTCCGGTCTCCCTTTATGATGCTGTCGCCTCTGAGCCTTGTTTTGCCGAAGCCCACGAATTTGAGTATACTGTCTACTGCTGCGGTGTCGGCCGTCACTTCATGCCCTTTACCGAAACCCCAGGCTGTGATGAGGGGGGAAAGGGTAGGGTCAAACATCCCTCCGCTTGCATCGTGGAGCCTGGCCGACCCTTTGTAGACGCTTCGGAAGTGAGCGTCTGTCTCCATGCTGTCTGCCCGGTTGATTTTACTGATCAGGGAATTTTCGTTGAACACATTAAGGCTCTTGCCGACACCGTCAAGTACCGCGAGTATTGAATCCTCCAGTTCGGGAGCCCCTTTGAAGGTGATGTGGTAGGATGTGTTCCATATCATGCCTTCAGTGCGGGTGTAGGCTGCATCCCTGCGGCAGGAGGTGAAGATGAAAGCCAGCGAAGCCAGAGCAGCCATGAAGGATAACATTGAGCGTAATGTCATTCTCATTTTTGTGAAAATTTGTAGATTTGAAAATATCTAATGGAATTTTTGTGAAAAATTCAATGCAAAGTTAGCAAAAATCAATTATAATTTCTAAATTTGTCGGCGATTGCCCACGCCAGTTGCGCTACGGGTCTATCCGGAGTGATTTTTTCCCTACTCCGAAATGAAATTGTTTACTACTATAACCGAAATTTTTTACCTTATTTAATTTAACCTGTTATTATGAAGGAATCATTCTTATTTCTTGCTGAGGGCTTTGAGGAGATAGAGGCCCTGACAGCGGTTGACGTCTTGCGTCGAGCCGGCATCCCTGTCAAGACCGTCTCCCTTACTACAGCCCTTCAGGTGAGCGGTGCGCATGGTGTCACAGTGACCGCCGACCTTATTTTTGACAACACGCTATTCTCAAATCCCGAGTGGCTGATACTCCCCGGCGGAATGCCCGGCGCCATGAACCTCTATGAGTTCACCCCGCTTCATGGTCTGCTGAAAAATCAGATTGACTCACCCTCGGGACGCATCGCCGCTATATGTGCCGCACCCTTGGTGCTTGGTCAGTTGGGGCTTCTCGAAGGGAGAAAGGTCACCTGCTATCCCGGATTCGAGAATTATATGAAAGGTGCCGAGATTGTAAACGCTCCCGTTGTGACCGACGACAAGTTCGTGCTTGCAAACGGCCCCTCCACAGCACTCCAATGGGCTCTTACGATTGTGAGCGAGACAAAAGGTAAGGAGGTAGCTACAGAGATAGCCAACGGAATGCTGCTCTATCCTAAGGCAAATGCCGGCCTCGGCACATATTTCGGATAATACCGGCATGTAATACTCGGTAAGAGTACACGTTATAATGGAAGGAGATACCCTGTCGGGATCTCCTTCCGTTTTACAAAACCATACAGATGACAGACATATATTACACCATCGAGAAAGAGGGGGAAGCGCGCTACACTGAGAAGATGAGCCGTTTCCTCGCTTTCGCACGCCCTGTGAGGGATGCGGAGGAGGCCAAGTCGATAGTAAAGGGATTACAGAATGAATATCATGATGCCCGTCATGTATGCTGGGCCTATATGATAGGTCCGCAGAGGAAAGAATGGCAACTCAACGACAATGGTGAGCCGTCAGGCACTGCCGGAAAGCCAATATTGGGGCAGATCAATAGCCGGGAACTGACGGATGTGGTTGTTGTGGTAGTGAGGTATTTCGGAGGTATAAAACTCGGCACCCCGGGACTAATTGCAGCCTATAGGGAGGCGGCCTCACTCGCCCTTGATGATGCAGGGAGGAAGGAGATGCACAGGCAGACCTCTGTGAAGGTGACTTTTCCCTACGTTGCGGCCGACGGTGTGATGCGTGTGGTCAAGGGTTATGACATAGATGTGGCCGACAGGATATTCGACAACACCTGCTCCATGCGCCTTCTCTTCAGAAGCGATATTAAGGATGAGATTCTGGGAAAACTGGGTGCGCTCGACGGTGTGATTCTGACAGAAATTTCTGAGGAATAAGGCTCAGCAGAGAGCAAAAAACGAAGAAATTGATAGAAAATTAGGGAAATTGAGCGGTTTTTTGGCTGTATTCTTTATGGAATGAAAAAAAATTCCGATATTTGCACAGCCAAAAAGAGGGGTGCGTCTTCTAAGATGTGTCAAGACCTCTGACGGCGATTAACAAAGAGATAAAAAATATAATTATTAAGATGACAAAAGCTGAGATAGTAAATGAGATATCCCGCACCACCGGACTTGAGAAAGCCGCAGTGCTGACAGTGGTGGAGAATCTTATGCAGGTCATTAAGGAGTCTATGGCGGATGGAGAGAATGTGTATCTCCGCGGTTTCGGCAGTTTCGTTGTCAAGACCAGAAAGGAAAAGACCGCCCGTAACATCACCAAGAACACGTCGCTCATCGTGCCGGAGCACAAACTTCCGACGTTCAAGCCCGCGAAAGTGTTCAAGGATATGGTGGAGTGACAGCTCCTTGAGTCCTAACGTTAAGTCAAATTATCAATCAATAATTCATTAACCATAATATTAACCACTATGCCAAGCGGAAAGAAAAGAAAAGGCCACAAGATGGCTACCCACAAACGCAAGAAAAGACTGAGAAAGAATCGTCATAAGAAGAAATAAGCCGGCAATCGTTAGGCGGAATTTTTCCGTAGAGACGATTCGTCAGTCTTGGGAACAAACAGTCATCGGCAGTCTGCTGACTTGTCGGCCGGTTTGTTCTTTTTTCTGTTTAACCGGAAGCCGACTCCACGGCGCTTGCTTCTAAAGATAGCGCCGCGGAGTTACGTTTCGGTTTTACCTACCTTAGATTCAATATGAAAAGCGAATTAGTAGTTGACGTTCAGCAAAAAGACATCTCGATTGCGTTGCTCGAAGACTCGCGGCTGGTTTCTCTCCAGAAGGAGAGTCGGAACATAGCTTACGCTGTGGGCGATCTCTATCTTGCGAAGGTGAAAAAGATCATGCCCGGCCTTAACGCAGCGTTCCTTGATGTCGGCTACGAAAAAGATGCTTTTCTTCATTATCTCGATCTTGGCCCTCAGTTCAGCACTTACCTCGCCTATCTCAATGAGGCCATGGCTGACAAAAAGACCGTCCCCAACATTTCAAAATTCAAGCTGGAGCCTGATATTCCCAAGCAGGGAACAATTCAGAACCTTATCCAGCCCGGCCAGCAATTGCTCGTACAGATAGCAAAGGAGCCGATTTCATCTAAAGGACCGCGCCTGACAACTGAAATATCTTTTACCGGCCGGTTCATGGTGTTGATGCCATTCGGCGACAAAATTTCCATATCGCAGAAAATTAAGTCGACGGAAGAGAAAATTCGACTGCGCCAACTCATCGGTAGTATCAAACCCAAAGGGTATAGCGTAATTGTCAGAACGTCTGCTGAAAATAAGCGCGTCGCAGAACTTAACAACGAACTTCGCACGCTGGTAAAATGTTGGGAAGATTCCATTGCTAAAATGCAGCGTAGTCAGCCTCCGATGCTGATTTATGAGGAGGACTCAAGAGCCGTGAGCCTTATACGAGATATATTCAGTCCGAATTTCGAGAATATCTATGTCAATGAGGTGGAGACTTTCACTCAAATCCAGAATTATGTGGCCCTGATTGCCCCGGAAAACAAGGATATCGTGAAACTCTACGGGAAAGACATCCCGATTTTTGACAATTTCAACATCACCCGTCAGATCAAGAGTTCGTTCGGAAAGACGGTTTCTTTCAAGAGCGGTGCCTACATCATTATTGAGCATACGGAGGCACTACATGTGATCGACGTAAATTCCGGCAACCGTAGCAAGGCAAGTTCGGATCAGGAATCGAATGCTTTGGATGTAAATCTCAAGGCGGCCGATGAAATTGCAAGGCAGTTGCGACTAAGAGATATGGGCGGTATAATTGTCATCGACTTCATAGATATGAATAAAGTGGAGCACAGACAGGCTCTCTTCGAACACATGAGGGAGGTGATGGCAAACGATAGAGCCCGCCACAATATCTTGCCCCTCAGTAAGTTCGGATTGATGCAGATCACACGCCAAAGAGTGCGTCCGGCTCTTGACATTACCACGAGCGAGACGTGTCCGTCATGTTTCGGAAAAGGTGAGATTCAGCCGTCGCTCCTCTTTACAGACAAATTGGGCGAGAAAATCGAATATCTTGTGAATCATTTGAAAGTAAAGCGCTTCACAATGTACGTACATCCCTTTGTGGAGGCTTATATCAAGAAAGGTGTTTTCTCGCTTTATCTCAAGTGGAGACGAAGGTTCGGAAGAGGGTTCAAGATTTTGGCCGACGAATCACTTGCTTATCTGCAATACAAGGTTTTTGATGAGGCGAAAAAGGAAATTGACCTTCAGGAAGAAAGCGATTTCAGCAGTAACCAGTCGAAAACTCATGCACGGCAGAAAAATGGAGATATAGAAGAAAAGGTGTGACACCGTAATTCATGCGGCGGAGTGAGTCCGCCCCGGTATATAATCCCCGATAAAAAGGAGAGAGACAATTGGATAGTGTCCCTCTCCTTTTATTTATTTTATGATTCATTTCCAGTATGATACCGGTTATTCCACACATGAGCGGCATCGGCCGCTGAATGGTCATTCAAGGAAATCGGCCACAATGAAAGTGGAGCCTCCTACGAAGATCACGTCTTCAGGAGCCGAATTTCTTACGGCAGCTCCGTATGCCTCCTTCACGTCATCAAATCTTTCACCTTCCAATCCCGCTTCCGCAAAGAGTTCCTTAAGTTTGGAAGAGGGGAGGGCTCTGGGAATCCGTGCATTGGTGATGTAATAGCGTGCATTGCGGGGCAGCAAGGGGAGAATCTTGTCAATGCTTTTGTCTGCGACGAATCCTATCACGATGTGAAGCCTTCCCGTCGGCCTTGACTCCATAATACGTCTCAGCTGAGCCATGTTATAGGTGATGCCGGCCACGTTATGCCCCGTGTCGGCTATCGTGAGGGGAGTGTCGGATATTTTCATCCACCTCCCTTTGAGCCCTGTCAATTTGTCGGTTGCGCCCAAGCCACTGCATACACTTTCAGCCGATAGCCTTATACCGACACCCCTTGCCGCATCTACAGCATGGAGGATAGTCTCAAGGTTCCTTTTCTGATAATCACCGGCGAGGGGGAAAGTGAAACAGCCGTCCTGAGTATCGCACTCCCATCCCACCTCTGTTTCTCTCACAGAGTTCAGCATTGGTGAATCAGTTGCGAAAATGATGTCGGTCCCTTCCGCGGCCGCTTTCTTTCTGAAGACTTCCCTGACGGTCCCTTCAGCCTCACCTATCACCACCGGAATCCCCTTCTTGATTATTCCCGCTTTCTCAACGGCTATCTCTTCCGGGGTGGACCCGAGAAATTGGGTGTGGTCCATGGAGATGTTGGTTATCACGCACAATTCCGGAGTGATGATATTGGTGGAGTCAAGTCGTCCTCCCATCCCGACCTCAATGACGGCATAATCCACATTCTCACGTGCGAACCAGTCGAAAGCCATCATCATGGTAAGTTCAAAAAATGAGGGATGACCATGATAACCGCAATCTTTCCAACGCCTTACGAAGTCAATCACCTCCTCTTTGGGAATCATCTCGCCGTTTATCCTCATTCTTTCCCTGAAATCGGTCAGATGTGGCGACGTATATAAAGCCGTCTTGTACCCCTCCTTCTGTAGCACTGCCGCAAGGCTATGGGATGTGCTTCCCTTGCCGTTGGTGCCTCCTATATGGATTGATTTGAACTTACGGTGAGGGTGGCCGAAAAACTCATCGAGCGCCAGGCTCGTGTCAAGACCCGGTTTATATGCAGGGGCACCCACACGGGAGAACATGGGCAGTTGGGAGAAAAGGAACTCAAGGGCTTCCCCGTATTCTTTATCTATATTCATTTTCAGAGTCCGTAAATTAGATAACCGGCAACGCCTGCCATAACAATCACGAGAATCGGATGAAGTTTTATCGTTTTCCCCTTGAACGGTATGGGGAAGAAGACAAGACAGAACGATATGGCGCAGATTGCCACGTTGGTCCATAATTGCCAGTTTATTCCGTTGGGGTTGAAGTTGGCGGCATTCATGAGCATTATGGCCGCCGAGGCGATAAGACCCACCACCACAGGCCTGAGACCGGAAAATATTGCCTTTATGGCCCCGCTCTCGCTGTGTTTACGGATGAAATGCGAACTGTAGAGGACAAGAATGAAACTCGGTATCACTACAGCGAGTGTGGCCAGACAGGAGCCAAGCAATCCCCAACCTATACCATCCAACGCGGGGTTTACGCTGCCGGGAGCGACATACCCTATGTAAGTCGCGGAATTTATCCCTATGGGTCCCGGTGTCATCTGGGAGATGGCCACAATGTCGGTGAACATGGTTTCTGAAATCCACCCGGGCCCCACCACCGATTTCTCTACGAGCGACAGCATCGCATAGCCACCTCCGAATCCGAATATACCTATCTTGATATATGCCCAAATCAGTTGCCAATAGATTGACATGGTTGTTTATTTTTTAGTTTTTGTATTGTCCCGGCCTTTAAGGTTTGCCGGGGTTATGACCTTTTCAATTTCGGATTCTCTTCCGCGGAATCCACCAGAGCAGGAATCCACCTATGGCTCCAAGCACGATGTAGAGGATAGGGCTTGAGACGGTGCCCATGTCAAGCGAGATCATCAATGCCACCACAAGAGGAATCCAGACGGTCTTCCATTTCAGGTTGGCTGCCTTGGCCGAAGTGATTACCGGGGCGATGATGAGAGCCACGACAGCAGGACGGATACCCATGAAAATAGAGGAAATCACCTTATTGTTCTTTATCATGTCGGGCGTGAGGAAAATCGCGATGAATAGGATTATCAGGAAAGAGGGGAGGATTGTGCCCGCCGCTGAGACGATGCTCCCGCGTCCACCCTTTATCTTGTCGCCTACTGCCGTCGCGATGTTCACGGCGAGGATGCCCGGGAGCGACTGCGAGATGGCGAGCAAATCAAGGAAGTCGTCTTTCTCTATCCAATGGTGTTTGTCTACGATTTCTCGCTGGATGATGGAGATCATGGCCCATCCTCCGCCGAATGTGAAGAGTCCGATCTTGAAAAAGGTGGAGAAAAGGCTCCAGTAAGAACCGTCTTGCACAGGTTTCTCAGTCTTCATATTCTTGAAAGAAGTCCCGCCCGGTGAGGGGCGGGACGTGGGGTTTGGGGATTAATATTTGTGGGTTGTTGTCTTCATCTCTTCCGGGGTGAGTTTCTTGCGGTCCATTGAATACCACACGTAGGCTATGTAAGCCAACACAAAGGGTATCACTATCGACACATAACTCATTGCCGTGAGTGTGAACTCGGATGAGGAGGCGTTGCGTATCGTGAGCGATGACTCGGGATCAAGCAGCGACGGATAGAACGGTGTGTTGTTGAACCCCGCCACGCTGAAGAGGGCCATGACTGCGAAGAATGTGCCCGAACCGGTGAACCATATCCCCTGCGTGTACTTGTCGGAGAAGCAGGAGCGACCCCAACCGTAAAGCACGAGCACGACACCGAGAAGCAGCATCACTCCGGCCTGCCATACTTCGCAGAAGTTATGGAAATACTTGTAGGGGGTTATCTCTACCACCTGGCTTCCGTAGGCATCAGGAATCACTGTGTAGCCCCATGCAGTCAGGAGCATGCCCAGGAACCATAGGAAGAACACCACGAACAACGCCCCGTTGAAGAATGCCTTGCGCTTCAGTATGGCGAAGAATTTGGGATCCTGCGTGATGTTGTTCATCATATAGAGGGATGCCTGCATGCGTGCGAGGAAGAATACGGCCACTCCGAGCACAAGGTTCTTCCAGTTGAAGATTGCCTCGAAGCCATGCGTGGGTGCCCACTGCGAGATTACGGGGCTGCCAGAGTCGAGAAGGTTGGTGCGTGTCACGGTGAACTGTGCGCCGAAGAAGAACATCGACACTGCCACACCGAGCAGAATGCACCCTACGAAACCATTGATGAAAAGGAAGACATCGTAGGTCTTGGTGCCGTAGACGTTGCCCTGTTTATTACGGAACTCATAACTTACGGCCTGCACTATGAAACTGAACAGGATGAGCACCCACAGCCAATAAGCGCCACCGAAACTTGTGGAGTAAAAGAGGGGGAAGGAGGCGAAGAAGGCGCCCCCGAAAGTGACGAGCGTTGTGAACGTAAGTTCCCACTTGCGCCCCATGGAGTTTACAATCAGGTCACGACGGGTGACGTCTTTGGTGCCCAGAAGCATTGACTGCCCGCCCTGCACGAAGAGAAGGAACACGAGGAGGCTGCCCAGTATGGATATCAGGAGCCACCAGTAATTTTGAAGATATTCGAGAGTCATGGCTTAGTGTGCGTTATCGATTTCTAAATTTGTTTTTGAATACTTGCTGATCTGACGTAGCATGATGCTTACCTCGGCAACAAGAAGGACGGTGAATATCACCGCGAAGAGCCAGAATGTGGTGATCACAGTGGCTGATGAAATCTCAGAGATGGCCGCTTTCGTGGGGAGAAGGTCCTGAACGGTCCAAGGCTGACGCCCAACCTCTGCCACACACCATCCTGCTTCAGAGCATATCCACATGAGGGGGACGGAAACCATCGCTATGAGCTGGAGCCATTTCTGCTTCTGGAGCCAGTCTTTGCGGTAGACCGCGAAGAGAGCCACGACAAAGAAGAGGAGGAAGTAGCTTCCTAGAATCACCATTACACGGAACGAATAGAATGTCACGCCTACCGGTGGAATAGCCTCGTCGACTGAGTCGAAATAGCCATATCCGAAGAAGGGGTAATTCTCCTTGAGTTCGGCCATAGCCTTCGCCATGCCCGCCTCATCATGGGCTGCCCGGGCCTTATCGTAGGCTCGCAGTGCCTCGTGTGAAAGTTTGCCGAGACGAATCCTTTCAGCATAACTTACCGTGTTGATGGTGTCGCCGTTCTCATTGACGTCAATACCGTTCACGATATCGGAGATACCTGGGACGTAGGCGTTGAGGTCATGTTTCGCAAGGATGGAAAGACCGTAGGGCACGGTCACGTCAAACAGGTATTCATCCTCCGCGTTATTCCATGTCTTTTTGGGGTTGACGATACCTGCGGCCACTATCCCCTGGGAATATCCGCCGTGATAGAGTCCCTCCATAGCCGCCAGTTTCATGGGCTGATGTTTGGTGACCTCCACTGCGGAGCCGTCGCCTGTCCACATCGTCAGCAGCAGGCCGATGAGGCCGAGCCAACCACCCACTTTGATTGAGCGTACGGCAAACGTTTCGTTACGCTTCTTGAAGAGGAACCATGCGCTCACACCGATGACGAACACGCCGGAGAGTGCCCAGCCTGAGAAGACGGCGTGCATGTATTTGTTGACGGCGATGCCTGAGAAGAGTTCCCAGAAATTATCCATCACGTTACGCATCTGCGCGGGGTCAAACTCCATTCCTGTGGGATACTGCATCCAGGCGTTGGCCACAAGAATCCAGAGAGCCGAGATTGAGGCGCCCAGCCATGTCAGCCATGTGGCGGCAAGATGGAATTTCGGGCTTACCTTATTCCAGCCGAAGAACATCACGGCAACGAAAGTTGACTCCATGAAGAAGGCCACAAGACCCTCTATGGCGAGAGGCGCGCCGAAGATATCACCCACGAACCAGGAATAGTTGCTCCAGTTTGTGCCGAACTCAAACTCCAGGATGATACCCGTGGCCACTCCGATAGCGAAGTTTATGCCGAAAAGTGTCATCCAGAATTTTGTGGCGGCAAGCCATTTTTCCGATTGGGTCTTCAGGTAGAGGCTCTCCATGATCGCCACTATCAGCGACAGTCCGAGTGTCAGAGGCACGAACAGCCAATGGTAAATGGCTGTCAGTGCGAATTGCCATCGCGACCAGTCGACAACGGTCATTAAATCATTCATTTGGTTTTGTTTTAGATTTATAGGTTTAGTTTAATTTCTCTCTCTTGTCAGTTGCTCCCTGACGTGGTCGGCCCTCTGCTCGTCGGTGTCATAATCCCTCTGCAGCAGGTCGGGGAAGAACAGCAGCTTCATAACCACGAAAAATACGAACAGTTTGAGCAGGATTATTGCCCACAGGGTTTTCCCTACGGTCATTCCCCGGAAGCCTTCATAATAGAGAAGCCAGATTTTCCGGAGTGTGTTTTTGAGGCCCCGGGCCTCCTCTTGTGTCGGAATCATGCGCAAATATAGTAATTATATAGGTTAGCACCAAAGATTGCCATATACTATTTTTTATTATTCTAAACATTTTTTAAAGGAAAGTTTCTATCTGCAAAACGTTTTTTCTTCAAAAATGCACCCGCAAAGTGTTTTTTTCCCAAAAGTGCATTTTTTAGAATGGGCTTTGCTGAAAAAATATTACCTTTGCAGAAATGATCGCTTCAGATGGATTCCCTCTCCCGATTCACGAGACGTTCAAACTGTAATCAGAATAAACAACATATACATATATACCATGGCACTTTGGTTTGAATGTAAAGTCAGATACGATAAAATGATGGAGAACGGGGCTGTCAAGAAAGTGAACGAGCCCTATCTTGTCGATGCCTTGACCTTCACGGAGGCGGAAGCCAGGATAATTGAGGAGGTGACCCCTTTCATATCCGGTGAATTTTCTATTTCAGCCGTCAAGAAGACGAAGGTCTCTGAAATATTCTTTGATGATTCCGCCGACAAATATTATATGGTGAAGGTCAACTTCATCACGCTCGACGAAAAGAGCGGAACGGAAAAGAAGTCCACCTCTTTCATCCTCACGCAGGCCTCCGACCTGGAGGGCGCGCTCGCACGTTTCAAGGAGGGTATGAAGGGCACTATGGCTGACTATGACATAGCCTCCATTACGGAAACCATGCTCATGGATGTATATCCGTTGGATCTCTCTGCTGCAAAGAATGAGAATAAATCATCACAATCATGAGCAGCGTTAAGGAGAATCTGCTGAAGGTAAGGAGTCAGATTCCTTCAGGTGTGGAACTTGTGGCGGTGTCGAAATTTCATCCTGCTGAGGCTATCATGGAGTGCTATGAGGCCGGACAGAGGGTATTCGGAGAGAGCCGTGTCCAGGAACTGACTGAGAAGGTGAAGGCCCTTCCCCCCGATATAAGGTGGCATTTCATCGGTCATCTTCAGACCAACAAGGTGCGTCAACTTGTCGGGAAGCCTTATCTAATAGAGAGTGTGGATTCCGAGCGTCTTCTCCGCCTCATAGATTCTGAGTCGGAGAAGGCCGGCGTGGTGTCGAGGGTGCTCATGCAGGTGCATGTGGCAAAGGAGGAGACCAAGTTCGGTTTTTATCCGGAGGAACTTCTCGACTTCTTCGCCCGCAGAGGTTTTGAGTCGCTGAAGGCGACCCATATATGCGGAATAATGGGGATGGCCTCCAACACCGATGATGAAGACAGGGTGAGGGAGGATTTCCGCCGCATCGCTGAGATTTACCGTAGCATAGCCGACGACTCCACACTCGGTCTCCGCGGTTTCGATACCCTCTCGATGGGTATGAGCGGCGATTGGAGAATCGCTGTCGGGGAGGGTGCTGATATGGTCAGGATTGGTTCCGCGATTTTTGGCGAACGTCATTATTGAACCGAGGTTGTTCCGCCGTTTCTTGGAGAGGACTCCTTTTCAAGAAAAAACTATAAAATACCGACCCTGTAAAAAGGTTAAACGACTTCACTGTCTACCTGAATTATTTCTACGAACCTGAAACTTTCATAAGTTACTCGTTTACATTTTTATATTTACCAAAATCTATTCACTATGAGTGCGAAATCCGTTTCACAATCCAAAGGAAATGGCAATGTTGTAGCCATCATCGCAATGTTCTTCCTGTTTGCGATGATATCCTTTGTGACTAATCTTGCCGCCCCCATCGGCACTATTTGGGGCTATCAGTTTGAAGGAAACAGTTTTCTCGGAATGTTGGGAAACATGATGAACTTCCTCGCTTATCTCTTCATGGGCATCCCTGCGGGAAAGATTCTTACCCGTATCGGATATAAGAAGACGGCCCTCTGGGCTATCGGCATCGGCATCGTCGGTCTTTTCGTCCAATGGTGCTCAGGCCTCGGCTCCATCGGTATCGGGATGTTCATAATATATTTGATAGGTGCTTTCATCTGCGGTTTCTGTGTGTGTATGCTCAACACAGTGACCAATCCTATGCTCAACATGCTGGGCGGCGGCGGCAACCGTGGCAACCAATTGCTTCAGGCCGGTGGTGCCTGCAACTCTCTTGCCGGAACAGTGACTCCCTTCTTCGTGGGTGCGCTCATAGGACAACTTTCGAAGGAATCGCATATAGGAAATGTGTCGCCCCTCCTCTGGATCGCAATCGGCATATTTGTGGTGGCATTCATAGTCATATCATTCGTCAACATCCCTGAGCCTAACCTTAATAAGAAAGGTGTTACTCCGAAGTATTCCCACAGCCCCTGGAGTTTCCGTCACACTGTCCTCGGCGTATGCGCGATATTCATGTATGTGGGTGTCGAGGTAGGCATACCTTCCACCCTCAACTTCTATCTTGCCGACCAGAGCCAGACAGGTGCCGGAGTCATAGGTGAGGCCTCGATTATTGCAGGTGCGATAGTTTCCGTATATTGGTTCCTGATGCTCGTCGGCCGTACGTTGTCTTCCGCCATATCCGGTAAGGTATCTTCAAGAGCACAACTCGTCAGTGTCGCCGGATGTGCCATCCTTCTCGTGATAGCGGCTATCCTTACCCCCAAGGAGGTTACCTTCAACGTGCCTTCGTTCATCTACACAGGAGGAATGGGTGAAGTGGCACAGGCTCCCATGAGCGCGCTCTTCCTCGTTCTCTGCGGTCTCTGCACGTCTGTAATGTGGGGCGGCATATTCAACCTCGCAGTCGAGGGGCTCGGCAAATATACCGCTCAGGCTTCCGGCATCTTCATGATGATGGTGGTAGGCGGTGGCGTCATACCTCTGGTGCAGCAGTTGTTCGCCGGCTCGATTGGCTACATGCCCTCTTATTGGCTGATTGTCGCTTGTCTGGGCTTTATCTTCTTCTACGGTGTGGCAGGTTGCATCAATGTGAATAAGGATATTGATGTTTCATACGAAGAGGAATTGAAGGAGGAACTCGTCTGAAATAATAGTCCCGTCGGAGATAACAATACTGAATAATAGATAACAATACTGAATAATAAAAGGAGGCACCGGCGAATGAACGCCGGTGCCTCCTTTTATTATTTCCCGTTAGGGAGGTTATTTCCGATTGTTGCGGTTTTTCACGATTGTGCTTTAGAATGCCTCATCATTCTCCGTCAGGGATTGCCTCGTATGCCCTGAGTGCCTGCTCGAACCGACCTTTGACATCGCTCATCTTGTAGAGGCCGTCGGCATTTCTTTCAAGACCTTTGAATGAAAGAGGGAAAATCATAGGAGGATTGTCGAGGTCGAGGAGTTGGAGATTCCTTAGCTGGTCCACACTCTGATAGACGAGGTTTACGTCGGCATATTCCTCACCGTCCGGACCGACGAATTTCTCTATCACCATCTTGGAGCCTATCGGTGTCTTCTTCTCTATAGCGTTCGGCACTTCATATTCCTCAATTCCGAGGGCCGTGGCTACACTTGAGAGGTTGCTGTCATGACCTACGAGGAAAGTGAATTTGCGTGTCGGGCTCTGCAGCTCGTCAAACATATATTGGATGAGGGGCTTCGCAACGTTTGTCGCCACGATGGGGGCGGTGAAAAGCACATCTTGATAGACATCCTTCACATGGGCCAGGCGTTCCCAATCTTTCCTTGTAAGATTATGCCCGAATGCCGCAGTGAGTGTGTCGGGGGCCTCGTAATATTGAAGTATGAACGCATCGCTTGCCGAATTGAGTTCCTTCAGTGCGCTTCCACCTTTCATGTGGGGTTCGCCCCATTTGTCAAGCACGATTTCGGTGTTGTAATTTTCAAATGCCTTCAGTTTCGGGTCATTCCCCTTAGCCATAGGTGAGTCTTTGACGTCGAGCACCTCCATCATGAGTTCATAATCGGGTTTTATCTGTTCGTTGATCCCTACGATACCTTTCTTTCCACCCATTGCCGCGATCTGCTTCATGGCCTCTGCTTTGAAAGTCGGGCCGGATTTGGTGATTTGCGGATTGAAGAGTGGATCCATCTGTGAGGGTGTGTAACGGTGGTTGACTGTGATTCCACCCACCGGCATGAATCCGGAAGAGAAATACTGGGCTGTGGCTATGCACCTCTGCATGGAGTTTGCCGTCACGTTCACATCATCTGCCGACGGGGCGTGATTCTCCGGGAACAATCCGGCATCGACAGCCCATTTCCGGAAATATTGACCCATCATGGTCTCCAATGCCCCTCCTCGGGAAGTCAGTTCGCTTTTACCGGAGCTCCACTTGTGCCATTTGTGCGGAGTCATCCGTCCGAGGTCACTCTTGTCGTCCGACAGCGGTGAGCGGATGTTGTGCCTGCTCAACACGACAGCCTCCTTCAGTTGGTATTTGTCCTTGAATTCCTTCGGACGTTGGGCCTGGGAAAATGAGAGGGTAGGAAACAGGAGAGAGAAAGCGGCAAGAGCCGTCATGGTCATGAGTTTTTTCATAGAGGTAGGTTTTTTAAATCGTTATAATTTGTTAACAAAAGATATGGATATAAGTTTACGCACCCTTAAATAAACCATTCCCGCCACCAGTTGTTTTTAAATGAAACAAACACCGCTATAATCAAATTTCATTATGAAAAAGACGTTCATGCTTCTTGTTGTGCTTATTTCGGCGTTGATGTCGAGGGCACAGGTAAATATCCCTCCTCAGGAAATTCATTATGATGTGCATTATCATTGGGGTTTCGTCGATGTGATGATAGCCCATGGAGTGGTGACGATGCAGACGGATGGCGACCGTTTCAAAGCCACACTCGACGGTAACAGCATACCCTGGGACGGACGCGTGTTCTGTGTATCGGATACTCTCCACGCTACCATGTCTCCCGCCGCAGGACTCAGCCGCGAGACAGTGACGTATGAAAACGGATGGTATCTGAAGCCCAAGGTGACGGAATACCGCTCAAACGGTTTTGACCCCTCTAATCCGGCCAATTATAAGAATATCAAAGGTCAGGGCACACTTAATGCCAGCGACGACACGATGGAGGCTATAACGGTCACTGCCGATATGCTCGGTATGTTCTACTACTTCAAGGAGATAGATTTCGAATCCATGACTCCCGGCAGCAGCATCACCATACCCATCACTGTCCAGGGTGGCGACCCGCAGAGGGTAGTGGTGACTTACAACGGAAAGTCAAGTTATTCTGTGGGCGGGACATCTTATCCCACATATTCCGCAAAATATGAATACAGTTATAAGGGGGCGATGAGCGGTTATCCCGTGGAGGCGCAGGTGGCCGTAAGCAGCCGAATACCGTTGCTGCTCAGTGCAAGCCTTCCGGCAGGGCATGTGGAGATGATACACAACCCCGAATGATGATGAAAGATCACTGAAGAGGGCTCTTCTTCAGGAACGTATTATAAAAATACAAAATCCTCAAAAGGTTAGACAACTTCCATATACGGAACAAGATGCGAGGGCGCGTCACGGTTTATCCCGCGACGCGCCCTCGCTTACTCTATGCTGTCGTTATCGGTTCAGTATTTTCCTGAACTCTTCCGGGATAGGGGCCTCAATGACCAGAGGCTCTTTCGACACCGGATGGATGAACTCTATTTTACGCGCCAGAAGAGATATCCCTCCGTCGCGGTTACTTCGTTTTGCGCCATATTTGAGGTCGCCCTTTATCGGATGCCCTTTTGCAGAGAGTTGACAACGTATCTGATGTTTCCTCCCCGTGAGCAATTTGATTTCAAGAAGGGTGTATCTCTCCCCCTTTGCTATAGTCTCATATTCAAGCACACTCTCCTTTGCCTCGGCTTCACCTTTGCGGGCCACGAAGGTCTTGTTGATTCTCCCGTCGCTTACGAGATAATCCTTCAGTGTGTCGTTCCCCTTTTCCATGCTCCCCTCCACGAGAGCCCAATAGGTCTTGTGTATGTCTCCCTTCCTGAGCATTTCGTTGAGCCGGCTCAGGGCCTTTGATGTTTTGGCGAAAATCACGAGTCCACCGACAGGACGGTCAATCCTGTGTACGACACCGCAGAATACGTTACCCGGTTTGTTGTATTTCTCCTTAAGGTATCCTTTCACCATTTCCGAGAGGGGAGTGTCGCCGGTCTTGTCGCCCTGCACTATCTCTCCGGGAGCCTTGTTGACAATGATTATATGGTTATCTTCGTATATTACTTCCATGATTGCATGCTGTTTGAGCCCCTTGCGGGAGGGGTAGGCCCTGACGTAACTCTCTCTAATCTCCGGTTTAGTCAGGGTATTAAAAAAGCCGATTCATTTGAATCGGCTTTCTGGTGGCGGGGGCAGGACTCGAACCTACGACCTTTGGGTTATGAGCCCAACGAGCTACCACTGCTCCACCCCGCGGTGTCATTTACGAGTGCAAAATTACTGCCTTTTTCCATTTCCTCCAAATATTTTGGCAATTATTTGTGTTAAAAAATATGAAATATTTAATATATGCTTGATTGTTAGGAGTATGCGAAAATGGAAATAATCTATGCTTCCAAGATTGATTTTCGGATGATTGAAAAAATGTAGGCTTTTATTGGCTGAAACTGAAAAATATTTGCTAAATTTGCTCAATCTTTCAAATTTTGTGCATTTAACGGCATCGCTTATGGTAATGAAGACGCGAGATAAGTTTATTGAGGTTGCCCGGCAGCTTTTTGCGAGAAAAGGTGTCGAGAACACTACCATGAATGATATCGCGTCGGCATCCGACAAGGGAAGGCGCACGATCTACACTTATTTCAAAAGCAAGAGGGATATATTCAATGCGGTGATTGAAAGCGAGACTGACCAGTTGCTCAACAAACTCTGCCGTATTGTGGCCCTCCCTGTGTCGCCTGACCGTAAACTCATCGAATACGTGGAGTGCCGTTTTGAGGCTATGAAGGAGATTGTCTCCCGCAACGGCTCTCTACGGGCCGGTTTCTTCCGGGATGTCCGCAAAGTGGACCGGGCACGGAAGATAATCACAAGAAAGGAGACGGCTCTCCTAAGGAGCATACTTCAGGAGGGGGTAGAGCAGGGAATATTCGAGATTCCCAATCTAAGCCATACCGCCGTGATCATGACTCAGGCTATACATGGCCTTGACGTCCCTTTCATCAGGGACAACCTCTCCGACGAGGGTATCGACAAGGAGATGCTCAAGACATATATCGCCGACATTTTCCTAAATGGCATCAGAAAGCATTGAAACTGCTGCCGGTATTTTTCTTTCTCACGATTAAAGGATTCTATTATGTATATAAATTCAATTGGCAAATATGTGCCGGAAGCCCGTGTAACCAATGATTATTTCGAGAAACTGAACAATCTCGAGGAGGGTTGGATTCTTCAACGTACCGGAATGGTGAGCCGTTCGAAAGCCGCCGCCGATGAAAACGCCGACTCTATGGCGATTAATGCTATCGATGATGCCCTTAAGAAGCTTCCCTACGATATCAAGGAGGTGAATCTTATCGTGGGGGCATTCTATGCGGCATACGACACCGTGGCTACCCCGGCCCACGTCGCCCAGCGTCACTACGGCATTCATGGCGCGAAGGCTGTATATGCCTCCGCCGCTTGCTCTTCTTTCATCAATGGCCTTGAGATTGTGGAGGGGTATTTCGCGTCAGGTAAGGCCGACAAGGCTCTCCTGATCTGCACTGAGCACAACACTTATTACAGCAACGAGAAGGATCCGAAGGCCGGACACCTCTGGGGAGATGCCGCCGTGGCTTATTTCCTCAGCAAGGAGCGGCAGAGCGACGACGATATAGAGATTCTTGATATCTTTACTGAAGGTCTGGGCGATGTGGGAAAAGGCCCCGGTGGCGTGAAACTTCGCCCGGGTGAAGATGGCATATCAATGCCTGACGGACGCGACGTGTTTATACACGCCTGCAAATACATGATTTATGCCCTCAACAAGTCGCTGGGGCACACAGGTCTCAAGATAGAGGATATCTCAAAACTCATCTGCCATCAGGCCAACAAGAGGATTGTGGCTCAGGTGGCGCATCAACTTGACAAACCCCTCGATGACTTCCTCAACAATATAGAGGTGCTCGGCAACACCGGGTCGGCATCGGCTCCCCTCGTGCTTGCCGAGAATCTTGAGAAGTTCAAGAAAGGCGACAAGGTTGCCCTCATGGTATTCGGTGGAGGATATTCCTGCGGATGCTTCATAGTGAGATTCTGAAAGGAAGCCCGTAAAACAGCAATAACACATTACACTCAATATTAAGACAATGAAACTACTTGAAGGAAAGACAGCCCTTATCACAGGCGCAGCCCGTGGCATCGGCAAGGCAATAGCACTGAAATTCGCCTCCGAAGGGGCAAACATCGCTTTCACCGACCTCGTAATCGACGAGAACGGTAAGAAGACTGAGGAGGAGATCAAGGCTCTCGGCGTGGAGTGCAAGGGTTATGCCTCCAATGCCGCAAATTTTGAGGAGACCGAGAAGGTGGTGAATCAGGTGAAGGAGGATTTCGGCAGAATTGATATCCTCGTCAACAATGCCGGCATCACTAAGGATGGCCTCATGATGCGTATGTCGGAATCGCAGTGGGATGCCGTGATTGCCGTCAACCTCAAATCTGCCTTCAACTTCATCCATGCCGTTCTTCCCATAATGATGCGCCAGCGTTCCGGCTCCATCATCAATATGGCATCTGTTGTGGGTGTGCATGGCAATGCCGGCCAGTCGAACTATGCCGCTTCAAAGGCAGGGCTCATCGCCCTTGTCAAGAGCATCGCTCAGGAGGTGGGTTCCCGCGGAATACGTGCCAACGCAATCGCTCCGGGCTTTATCGAGACAGCAATGACGGCTGCTCTTCCCGACAGCGTGCGTGAGGAATGGACCAAGAAAATACCTTTGCGCCGAGGCGGTAAGCCTGAGGATATCGCCGATGTGGCTACTTTCCTTGCATCCGACATGTCAAGCTACGTTTCCGGCCAGGTTATTCAGGTCGACGGCGGCATGAACATGTGATAATGAGGAAACATGCTGTTATTGTAGCCGGAGGCTCCGGCTCACGTCTCGGGGGCGCGTTGCCCAAGCAGTTCCGTCTGCTTGGGGGCAAGCCCCTTTTGTGGTGGTCGCTGAAAGCCTTCCATGATGATGACCCCGCTTGCGTCATTCACCTCGTGCTCCCCGAGCAATTCATGGATATGTGGCGTGCCATGTATGCGGAATTGCCGGAGACGGACAGGATAGAGCATACCATCCATCCCGGTGGCCCTACGCGCACGGCCTCGGTGCTTTCGGCCCTCTCCACAATCTCCGCCGGAGAGGATGTGTTTGTGGCTGTGCACGACGCTGCCCGTCCGCTGGTCTCCCGGCAGACTGTCAGGGAGGGGTGGGACAAGGCTTTCTCACATGGAGCGGCCGTGCCGGTGACCCCTGTTGTGGATTCCCTGAGAATGCTTGAGGGGGAGGGTAGCAAAGCGGTTGACAGAAGCCGCTTTGTCGCGGTCCAGACTCCCCAGGTGTTCGGCTCGGTAATCCTCAAGGATGCCTATCGTAAAGGTGAGGGGGGGGTCTTCACCGACGATGCTTCGGTGGTGGAGGCTGCCGGAGTAGCCCCTGTCCTGTTTGAGGGAAATCCGGAGAATATTAAGGTGACAAATCCCGGCGATATCGAGATAGCCGAAGTGCTGTTGGCAAGACGCCGTGATGACTAATCCCTATTATGCAGAATTTTCTTGACACCGAGATAAAATTTCTGAAAGGTGTGGGTGAGGCTCGGGCCAAACTCCTCGCCTCCGAATTGGAGGTCGCGACTTTCCGCGACCTCCTTTACTATTTCCCTTTCCGCCATATCGACCGCAGCAGATTCTACAGAATTGAGGAACTTGCCGGGAATGATATGCCCGCCATACAGATAAAGGGGCATTTCTTATCTTTCCGTATGGAGGGCGAAGGTGCCCGTAAACGCCTCGTGGGTGTTTTCTCCGATGGCCGTAGAATGATGGAGACTGTTTGGTTCTCAAAGGTGAAGCAATTCTCGGAGATGTTCAAGCCGGGTATCGAATACGTAATATTCGGCAAGCCTTCGTTTTTCAACAATGCATGGTCCATCGCTCATCCGGAGGTTGAGGTGTTTGATGCCGAGAAACCACCGACAGGTTTCAGGGGTGTCTATTCCCTGACGGAGACCATGAGGAAAAGGGGGTTCGGTATGAGGGTGTTGCAGACAATTATTGGCAACCTTTTCGGGAATCGCCTCTTCTCCACCATACGGGAGACGTTACCGAGGGAGATTGTGGAGCGTTACGGACTCATGCCCCTTCAGGAGGCGCTGAGACAGATGCACTTCCCTGACGATGTGCGCAGTCTTCAGAGGGCTACGGAGAGAATGAAGTTTGAGGAACTTTTCTATGTGGAGGCACACATACTCCGTTACTCCATGGAGCGCGGTTCGAAACTCCCCGGCTATCTTTTCCCGAAGATAGGGGAGAAGTTCAACGGATTTTATTTCAACGTGCTCCCGTTCCAATTGACCGGGGCTCAGAAAAGGGTGCTCAAGGAGATAAGGGCGGATATGAAGACCGGCCGGCAGATGAACCGCCTTCTGCAGGGAGATGTGGGCTCGGGGAAAACGATGGTGGCATTCATGTCGATGCTCATGGCGGTTGACAACGGTTTTCAGGCCGCTTTGATGGCTCCGACAGAAATTCTCGCCACCCAGCATTACGCCTCCCTTTCGGAATGGGCTGCACCCATAGGGGTGAAAGTGGCTCTGCTTACGGGGAGCACGCGCACGAGAGAGAGGAGGGAGATTCACGAGGGTTTGCTTTCAGGCG
This sequence comes from uncultured Porphyromonadaceae bacterium, assembly GCA_947175265.1. Classification (GTDB taxonomy): domain Bacteria; phylum Bacteroidota; class Bacteroidia; order Bacteroidales; family Muribaculaceae; genus Lepagella. The sequence continues at coordinate 108,495 of CAMWMD010000002.1, forward strand.
ATATCCATATCATCGTCGGCACCCATGCCCTCATTGAGGATACCGTAAAGTTCAGGAGTCTCGGCCTGGCCGTCATTGACGAGCAGCACAGGTTCGGGGTTGCCCAACGCGCAAGGATGTGGAGTAAGAACAGTGTGGTGCCTCACGTTCTCGTGATGACCGCGACACCTATTCCGCGTACCCTTGCCATGACCGTTTACGGCGACCTTGAGGTGTCTGTCATAGATGAACTCCCGCCGGGCCGTAAGCCCGTCACCACCCTTCTGCGTTTTGACTCCAACCGTATGGAAGTGGATCGCCTGATAGTCTCCCAACTTAGGGAAGGGAGGCAGGTATATATTGTCTATCCGCTGATTTCGGAAAATGAGAAACTTGACCTCAAAAGCCTTGAGGAGGGTTACAAACGGACGTGCGAGACATTCCCCAGTTTCAGGGTCTGTTTCGTGCATGGACGGATGAAACCCGAGGAGAAAGATTATCAGATGGATCTTTTCGTCAGGGGAGAGGCACGAATCATGGTGGCCACTACCGTGATAGAGGTCGGGGTGAACGTGCCGAACGCTTCTGTTATGGTGATTGAGAATGCCGAGAGGTTCGGCCTCTCGCAGCTTCATCAGTTGAGGGGAAGGGTAGGACGTGGTGCAGACCAAAGTTACTGCATCCTCATGGGGAAGGTAAAGTCGGGGGCTGACACAAAGAAGAGGCTTTCGATAATGACGGAGACTACCGACGGTTTCCTTATTTCTGAGGCCGACATGAAGATCAGGGGGCCGGGCGACATGGAGGGGACGCAGCAAAGCGGACTTGCATTCAATCTCCGGGTTGCCGACCTGGCGCGTGACGGACAGATACTTACCCGTGCGAGAGAGGCTGCGTTGGCTGTGCTCAGGGGGAATGTCTCGCTGCTCGCGCCGGGATGCACACCCACCGCCCCTCGCCAGGGCGACCTTCCTCCGATTGCGCTCCATGCCGAGGAAGTGGCGGTGATGGCCGGGGAATTATCCCGTCGTTTCGCCAAGACCATCGACTGGTCGCAGATTTCATAATCAACCTATCGCAGGGACACGACGTTATAATAGTGAGGCTCGACCATGATTCCCCGAGAGGATTCGTGATACGGTCTCACCGTTTCAAATTTCAATTTATAAATCATAACAGGATGCGAGAGAAAGAATTTCTTCCGGCAGTCAAAGACCGTCTGGGTATAGAGCAACTTAACGAGATGCAAAAGAAAATGATGGCATCGGCCTCCGAAGCCTCTGATATCATACTCCTGTCGCCGACCGGATCGGGAAAGACTCTCGCCTTTACCCTCCCGGTGATGAAGATGATGAAGCCCTCGACGGGAAGGGTGCAGTGTGTGGTCATTGCTCCGTCGCGTGAACTTGTCGTGCAGATCGCCGGCGTGCTCCGTGAGGTGGGGCATCTTTTCCGCATCGTGGCCGTATATGGCGGGCACAGTGTGGAGGATGAGGTCAACAGCCTTAAGGTGGTGCCCGATATTATTGTCGCCACTCCGGGCCGTCTGCTTGACCATGCCGTGCGCGGGAACATCGACCTTATGCCGGTCAGGATTCTCGTGCTCGATGAGTTCGACAAATCCCTTGAACTCGGCTTTGAGGAGGAGATGGGGAAAATAATTAAGAGGATGAAAAACGTCAGCCGCACCATCCTCACATCCGCTACTAAGGCCGACGTCCTCCCCGACTTCCTGCGCCTTGATAACCCCGTCACACTTGATTTCCTCGACCGTAACTCTGACCTCCGTGAGAGGATGAACGTCAGGAAAGTGGAGGCATCCGGGAAAGATAAACTCGAATCCCTTCTGGTGCTTCTCAACAACATAAATTCAGGCCCGGAGGCTGAGAAATCTATAATCTTCGTCAATCACCGCGAGAGTGCGGAGCGTGTGGCTGAATTTCTGAAAAAGAAAGGTGTGGCTGTAGCATTATATCACGGCGCCCTTGACCAAAGGGAGAGGGAGACGGCCGTGACCTTGTTCAACAATGGCTCTGCTCCCGTGCTTGTGGCTACCGATCTGGCTGCCCGTGGCCTTGATATCGAGAAGGTGGCTTCGGTGGTGCACTATCACCAACCCCTGACCCCCGAAGCCTACACCCACAGGAACGGACGTACGGCCCGTGTGGAGGAGGAAGGTGACGTCTATGTGCTCGTCGGTCCTGATGAGGAGTTGAAGGAGTATGTGGAGGTCGACGGTGTCCTGACCCTTGATCCCGGTAAACGTGCGGACCTCGGTTCCCGTCTGATGTCGCTTTACGTGGCCGCCGGAAAGAGGGAGAAGGTCTCGAAGGGCGACATACTCGGATTTCTAATCAAGGAAGGTGGTCTCACCTCGGAAGATATAGGAAAAATCAACGTATTCGACCATTATTGCCTTGTGGCCGTGCGTTCTGACAAGGTCCCCGGATTGCTTAACGCCATCTCGGGCAAAAAGCTCAAGGGTGAGAAACGCCGCATCACCCCCCTACGCTAAGTTTCCTTTATCAGGCTGACTATTCCTTAAGTTTTCTGATCTTCCAATCCTCGATACATCGTGTTTTTGAGGAAAATTCAACCCCGATTAGGAAGACTTCACGAATATCTGTCTGCCATACTCTTCCATATTTTTTCTCTTCAATCTGGCGAAGGGCTTCGTCAGCCATATGGTCATATTTGAGTTCTATGATATATAGGAAATGTTCTGTTTCTATCAAGAGGTCTATGCTTCCGTCTGAAGTGTGGACCTCTGTTTTTGTATTCAGACCGATGATGTGTGTGAGTAGATAAAAGGCATTGTGGAAATTGTTTTCATTCTCCATCTTCAACTTATAATCTATCCCTGCAAAGAAAGCCTGTAGACGAAGCATGGCGTGGTCAGGGTTTCCATCCATAAAGTCGCTTACCATTTCAAGCAGATTCTGATTGGCTGTCCCCTCTTTTCCTACTACATAATAGGGAAGAAGCACTTTAAACAACCCTTTCCTTACTTCTAAGTTAGGTATGCCGAGCAGATATTGGTCAGTCCCGGAATAATACCTCTTGATAGTGAGGTAGCCTGTTTGATATAGAAGTGCAGTCGGATTGGGATTAAGGAGATCGAGTCCCTTAAGGTCATCTTCCGTTATTTTGGAATTGAAAGTCGCCTCAAGATTTACATTTATCTTTTTCAAGGTTTCTGCAACTATTGTAGGCAATCCTGTCTCGTTCCAATAATTCTTTATGGCCGATTTCCTCATTGCATTTAAGACCGACCACGGGTTATATATCTCGCTCCCCTTGGCGGCAAACCGATAGCCATCGTAATTGAATTTCAGTCTTTTCAACGCCTTTTCATAACTTATTCCTGTTTCCTCGGCAAGTGCCCGGATTCCATCCTTGAAATATTTCAGGAGTTCATTTTCAGTTATGCCGCAGATGTCGGCGTATTCGTTGTCAAATGTTATGTCGTCAATGTTGTTGAGGTCAGAGAATACGCTTAGTTTGCTGAAGCGGCTCACTCCCGTCAGGAACACCAACTTGATGTGTTCCCCTGCACTTTTGAAATTGGAATAGAGGGAGGCTAATAAAGAGCGGTAATGCTCGAATTTCTTCTGCTCATTGAGATTCCTGACCAACGGCTTGTCATATTCATCCACAAGAATCACTACCGGCAGACCGGTCTTTTCATGGGCTGCCGCGATAATGTTTCTTAATCTTTGGGAATAGTCATCGTCAATATCTTTGACACCATATTTTCCCTCCCATTTTTTTAAGAGATTCCGAAGCACGGGCTCCAATCCATCAACTTCGGAATACTGTCCGGTATTGAAGTCAAGAAGCAGCACAGGGTATTCCTGCCAATGCCAGTCGGCCGAATCTATTGCCAAGCCCCTGAAAAGTTCTTTCCTCCCTTCGAAAAAATATCTTATGGTGGAGAGGAAAAGACTCTTGCCAAAACGGCGTGGACGGGCCAGGAAGTAATACTTCCCTTTTGACTTGACAATCTTTTCCAGATATTTAGTCTTGTCGACGTAGATTGCCCCATCCATACGAAGGTTGCGGAAATCTTGCTCTCCTATGGCATACCCTTCCATTTTTGTCGGTATCTCCTTCATTTTCCTCAGTTTTCTGCAAATATAACACAAAACCTTAATCCCTCAAAATATTTTCAGGAAGTCGTCATTTCCAAAATGGGGAATAACAGAGAAAAGTCCTACATATTTATGATGCAAGCCACGGCAGTCACCTCCAAAATTACGCCATTAACCGAAAAATCTTAATTATTAGTAAGACTGCCTTCATGGATAATCTCATCTGCAAGATAAATGTCGCTCCTGCAGATTAAGTCGGCCGTGCCGTCATCAATTATCTCAAATAGAGGAGAGGAGTAAGTCATACTCATTGCTTCTTCAAGCGGAATATTCTGCTTTTCTGCTATGAGTTCAATAATACGGGCATATTTCATATCCCTTAAAATTCGTGTGGCCTTATCCATTGGTATACCTTTTATATTCTATAAATTTGAGACATCTGTCTATAGCCCGTTGAGTAATGAAACATAGTTGATTATTGGGCATTTCATACGCAAGATTTTTCAAAGCCTGCTCCATATTATAGACTTTCTCTATATATAGATCTACCGTTTGAAAAACTTTATCGTTAGCAACTCCCCCTTCAATAATACCATATTGTTTATATTCAACCCCTCCCTTACGGCAATTGCAAACAAACTCAAGCCATTCCTCATCATACGAATCAAATGACTTGATTATCATATCTGAGTTGGGTGTAAACTCAAAAATATGGATGTAAGCATCCTTTCCCATTCTTAGAAAACGGCTGGCATATTTTTCTGCCTGTTCTTTAAGCCGAGTCACATAAAATCCTTTCCCAAAGTCAAGAGCATCTCTGGAATGTTTAACGTCGGGAGAATCGAAACATTTGTCTGAGGAATGGTAAACTAACATAGTGCTTCACCTTTCTTTTTCATCATGTTAATCACGTCTTCAGCTACATATTCTAAACTGAAGGTGTGTAATACCTCGTATGCGGATGCCAAGTAATCCTTGATTATTCCGGTAGCCTGCAACTTTTTATAAATGAAAGAACAGGGCTTACCTGTCATGAGTGATAATGCACCTATGACACAAGTTATATATTCTATTTGATCTTTTGTCATAACTTCAAATCCCTCGCCTTGTTTATTATAGTTTAAAATTCAGTCGTATTCGTTCGTCAAAGTTAGCATAATTTTGTTGAAGATGCAAGGAGGGCGGTGAACCATCCATTCTTTACTAATTGATTTGCAAAATAGATAGCCTTTTATTTTGAAAAAAGCCAGGGAAAAGTTAACTTTGCAGTCGGAACGTTTCATGTAAACGAATTTTACCTACTATAGCAGACAAATACTCAACAAATAATTAATAACAACTATGAGCAAAGCAAAGCAGTTTCTGACTTGCGACGGTAATCAGGCAGCTGCCCACATCAGTTATATGTTCACTGAGGTGGCGGCTATCTATCCCATTACCCCGTCTTCGACTATGGCTGAATATGTCGACGACTGGTCCGCCGCAGGCAGAAAGAATATTTTCGGTGAAACAGTACTCGTGCAGGAGATGCAGAGTGAGGCAGGTGCCGCAGGTGCCGTACACGGTTCCCTTCAGGCCGGTGCTCTCACCACAACTTATACAGCATCTCAGGGCCTTCTCCTAATGATCCCCAACATGTATAAGATCGCAGGCGAGCTTCTCCCCTGTGTTTTCCATGTGTCAGCACGTGCGCTCGCTTCTCACGCACTGAGCATCTTCGGCGACCACCAGGACGTTATGGCTACACGCCAGACCGGTTTCGCAATGCTCTGCGAGGGCTCCGTGCAGGAAGTCATGGACCTCGCCGCCGTTGCTCACCTCTCCACTCTCAAGAGCCGTGTGCCCTTCGTCAACTTCTTCGACGGTTTCCGCACCTCTCACGAGATTCAGAAGATCGAGGCAATCGACAAGGATGATCTCGCTCCTCTCATCGACAAGGATGCTCTCGCCGACTTCCGCAACCGCGCACTCAATCCCGAGTCGCCCGTCGCTCGCGGTATGGCTGAGAACCCCGACGTATATTTCCAGCACCGTGAGGCTTGCAACCCCTACTATGACGCTGTCCCCGAAATCGTGGAGAACTACATGAAGGAGGTTTCAAAGATCACAGGTCGCAACTATGGTCTCTTTGATTACTATGGCGATCCCGAGGCTGACCGCGTGATCATCGCTATGGGCTCAGTGACTGAGTGCATCCGCGAGACTATCGATCATCTCCGCGCTCAGGGCCAGAAAGTCGGTCTCGTAAGCGTGCATCTCTACCGCCCCTTCTCTGCAAAGCATTTCCTCGCAGCAGTGCCCGCCACTGCCAAGAGAATCGCTGTGCTTGACCGCACTAAGGAACCCGGCGCAAAAGGTGAGCCCCTTTACCTCGACGTTGTGGATTGCTACTACGGAAAGGAGAATGCACCCCTCATCGTCGGTGGCCGCTTCGGTCTCAGTTCAAAGGATACCACCCCTTCACAGATTGTATCCGTCTATGACAACCTCGCCCTTCCCGAGCCTAAGAACGGGTTCACTCTCGGTATCGTCGACGACGTCACTTACCTTTCACTTCCCCTTCTCCCCGAAATCAGCGTAGGCGGCAAGGGTATGTTCCAGGCTAAATTCTTCGGCCTCGGTGCAGACGGTACGGTAGGCGCTAACAAGAACTCCGTGAAGATCATCGGCGACAATACCGACAAGTATTGCCAGGCATACTTCTCCTACGACTCTAAGAAATCAGGTGGTTTCACTTGTTCTCACCTCCGTTTCGGCGACGAGCCTATCCGCTCCACATACCTCGTGACCACTCCTAATTTCGTGGCTTGCCACGTTCAGGCTTACCTCCACATGTACGACGTCACACGCGGTCTCCAGCCTAACGGCACATTCCTTCTCAACACTATCTGGGAAGGCGAGGAGTTGGCGAAGAATCTCCCCAACAAGGTGAAGAAACTTTTCGCAAAGAACAACATCACCGTATATTATATCAACGCATCAAAGATCGCACAGGAGATTGGTCTCGGCAACCGCACGAACACTATCCTCCAGAGCGCATTCTTCCGTATCACTGAGGTTATCCCCGTTGACCTTGCCGTCGAGCAGATGAAGAAATTCATCGTCAAATCTTACGGCAAGAAGGGTGAGAACATCGTCAACATGAACTACGCTGCCGTTGACCGTGGCGGGGAGTACAAGAAACTTGACGTGGATCCCGCATGGGCGGAACTTCCCGATGAGGAGGTTAAGCCGGCCGACGTTCCGGAATTCATCTCCAATGTCGTGTTCCCCATCAACGCTCAGGATGGCGACCTCCTTCCCGTCTCTACTTTCAAGGATGATGCCGACGGCACTTGGAAGCAGGGCACCGCTCGCTACGAGAAGCGTGGTGTGGCGGCTTTCGTCCCCGAATGGAATCCCGAGAACTGTATCCAGTGTAACAAGTGTGCGTTCGTATGTCCTCACGCTGCTATCCGTCCGTTTGTGCTTGATGCAGAGGAGATGGCTGCCGCTCCCTTCGGAGAAGACCACACAATCCCCGCTATCGGCAAGATGTTCCCCGGCATGCGCTTCGTGCAGCAGGTCGACGTGCTCGACTGTCTCGGCTGCGGCAACTGTGTTGACGTTTGTCCCGGCAAGAAGGGCAACAAGGCTCTCTCCATGCAGCATGAGGAAAGCCAGCTGGCTCAACAGGCTAACTGGGACTACTGTGTTGAGAAGGTTGCCTCCAAGCAAAATCTTGTCGACATCAAGGCTAATGTCAAGAACAGCCAGTTCGCAACTCCGCTCTTCGAGTTCTCCGGCGCTTGCTCAGGATGTGGTGAGACTCCTTATGTGAAACTTATCACTCAGCTTTATGGCGACCATGAGGTAGTGGCAAATGCTACAGGCTGCTCTTCTATCTATTCCGGTTCAGTGCCCTCAACTCCTTACTGCACCAATGAGCAGGGTCAGGGCCCGGCTTGGGCTAACTCCCTCTTCGAGGATTTCTGTGAGTTCGGTCTCGGTATGAACATCGCTTACGAGAAGATGCGCGCTCGCCTTGTGGCTGCCGCTGAGAACGTGCAGAAATGCGACTGCTGCTCGGATGAACTCAAGAAAGCCGCTCAGGAATGGCTCGACAACCGCGAGGATGCTGCCCTCTCTCGCGAGAAGGGACGCAATCTCCTCAATCTTGCCAACACCTGCGGTTGCGACGACTGCAAGGTTATCGTGGAGAATGAGCACTACCTCACTAAGCGTAGCCAGTGGATCATCGGTGGCGACGGCGCAAGCTACGATATTGGCTTCGGCGGTCTTGACCATGTCATCGCTTCAGGAAAGAACGTCAACCTTCTCGTTCTCGACACCGAGGTTTACTCTAATACAGGTGGTCAGTCTTCAAAGGCTACTCCTATCGCTGCAATCGCCAAGTTTGCCGCTGCCGGAAAGCGTGTCCGCAAGAAGGATCTCGGCCTCATCGCTACTACTTACGGCTACGTCTATGTAGCACAGGTGGCAATGGGTGCTGACAATGCACAGACCCTAAAGGCTATCCGCGAGGCTGAGGCTTACGATGGCCCGTCTCTCATCATCGCTTACGCTCCCTGTATCAACCACGGTATCAAGGCCGGTATGGGTCGCGCTCAGGAAGAGGAGAAGAAGGCAGTTGAATGTGGCTACTGGCATCTCTGGCGTTACAATCCTGAACTTGAGGCCGAGGGTAAGAATCCCTTCTCTCTCGACAGCAAGGAGCCCGATTGGGATAAGTTTGAAGACTTCCTCAAGGGTGAGGTGCGTTTCGCTTCGCTCCTGAAGATGCAGCCTGAGGCGGCTGCCGAACTCTTCCAGGCTGCCAAGGATAACGCTCGCTGGCGCTATAACAACTACAAGCGTCTCTCTCAGCAGCAGTGGGGGGTTGATCCTGAGATGACAAAGGTTGAGGAAGATCTCCGCAAGTGAAATTTATGACGTTATAAGTCTGAATCCTATATAGGAAAGGCCGCTGATTCAATTTCAGCGGCCTTTCTTTTTCTTATAACGATTAATTTTATAAATTTGCAGAAAAGTAAAGAATATATGGAAAATGATATAAGGTGGAAACAGCGTCTCGAGAATTATTGCAAAGCACTTGCAAAACTTGAGGGTGCGGTAAGAGTTCTAAATATACATGATGATAATTTTCTCTATGATCTTGCTAAGGAAGGCTTGATACAGCGTTTTGAATTCACTCATGAACTTTCTTGGAAAGTGATGAAGGATTATCTGGAGTATCAAGGAATTTCAATAGGTGGGTCAAGGGATGCTTTCAGGGAAGCTCTGCAAATGGGATTGATTGAGGATAAGAGATGGATGCAAAGTATTAAGGCAAGAAATTTGACTTCTCATACTTATGATGAGGATATGGCTGAAATAATATATAATGAAATCCTCTCAATTTATTTACCATTAATGATTGAATTTCGTGACAAAATGCTAAATATTGAAGTAGATGAAAGATATAGGACTGACGATTGATGAGTTTAATGAAGTTATTGGTTATATTAGGAATAATCCCAAGATAAAAAAAGTAATAGTTTATGGCTCTCGGGCTAAAGGTAATTACCGTCAATTTTCTGATGTGGATATGACTTTAATCGGTGATAATCTGGTTGTATCTGATTTGGCTTCTCTTGAGGATTCCCTATATTTCTCTTTTCTTCCTTATAAGTTTGATCTGTCAATTTTTGAGAACCTTAAGAATTTCAATCTTATTGATCATATCAATAGGGTCGGGGTAGTAATATACGATAAGGTCCAGCAAGGGTAACCGGAAAGTGACACATTTTTTTATGTTGAGTCAAACCTAAAACCTTGTTTCGGTGTTATAAGGATGTAAATCGATTGAATCGGTAAGATTTGATAAGGATTCAAAGATTTTTGTTTCATGATGTTAGGTTAGTTAGAAAAATATGGTTTAGAAGCGGTCGATGTGAATCGGCCGCTTCCATTTTTTATGGCTCAATCCATTTCCCTATGATGAGAAGCCGTCAAAAATCAGTTAATTATTTGAAGTTTAATTTGGAAAAATCAGAAATTGCTCTTAACTTTGCATCGCAGACCGCTTCGCGGAGGCCCGGTAAGGGCTCGGGGGTGGGACTGATGACATATTTTTTTGCGTTTACTCGACGCTCATTCTTGACATCTTGAAATCTGGAAAATTTCTTTTGGTATAGTCAAGTATGTGGCAAACGGTAGATGCCCTGTGGATATAGTATATCCCGACAACAGCATGCGCGTGAGCGTCTGCTATTGTTGCGTTATACACTATTCTGCGTGAGGCCTCTGCGAGTTTGCTCGTTCCTACTATACCGGGCAGTTCCAGGGCCTCAAGATGGGGAACGAGCAAAAAGTACAGACTCTCACGCATCTTTTTTACAGTTCTTAGTTCACGCCAACGAGGAGAGACCCGAGGCATTTTAATAACCTAACTCGTTTCATGCGTATGAATTTTAAGAAATTGACTACCGCATCCTTGCTCTTTGCCGCTGCTTCACTTGTCTCTCACGCCCAGGTGGTGAACAACGAGACTGAGACCCTTGAGGAGAAGGTGGCTCGCCTGGAGAACTCACAATCGCAACTCAAACAGGAAATGGATCAGCAGGAGTATGAGGCTAATCAGAAAGATGCCTGGAGCCGTCGGAAGGCTTTCACTGTCGGATATGCTCAGCCAAGCCTGTCTTGTGAGGGAGAGAAACTATCCAGCAACTATGGCGCTTTCTTCAGTCTTGGCAACACTTACCTGCTCCATAAGAAGCCTCTCCTAAACATGATCCGTATAGGCCTGGATGCTACATGGATGGATATTAACTATTTCAACCATGAGAACGGCACCGGAATACATATAAAGGATGATTATGATGAATATTTCGAGGGTAACCTTGGCGTGCATCAACTGGAGATTGGCCTTGGAGTTGGCCCTTCTGTAAATGTAGCTCCCTTCTGCACAAGAACAGACAAACTGAAATATCTACGTGCCTCGGTATATTGCCATGTTACGCCCACCTTCTCCATGATTGTGATGAATGGTGACGACGACAGTTCCCTTTATGGTGGTGTCCCTATCTATGTGAACTATGGCGTAAAGATCAGTTACCGATCTATCGGTATAGGAATCGAAGGACGAAGCGCTTCTACAAAATACAATTGCTGGACTTCTGACGTGGAAGAACTTGAAGGAGAGAAAATGAAATTCAAGACAAATTCCTTCCGTGCATACATATCCCTGAATTTCTGATATTCTTGAATATTTACAATACATACTATGAAAAGATTTTTTACTCTTTGCACACTTGTGATGTGCTCGCTATTCACTCTTTTCGCCTCGGAAAAACCAGACAATGAGGCTTTCTATCTGGTGGGTGATTTCAATGGATGGGGTACTCCTGATTCCGGCACCAGCCTTATGCTGACTGATGAGGATAACGATGGGGTTTACACCGGATCTTTTGATATTGCGGCAGGGTCTCTCAACTTTAAGGTTTTCTCCAAAATCTGTGGTTGGGGTGACTCTGATGGATATTTTGGTTATGGCCAGCTTTTCCTGTTTGGAAATGAACCCGTTAACATCCCCCTTTACGACAGTTATTACAGTAATATAGAAATACTTAACTGGGAGGGTGGAATGATAGATGTGTCGATTGAGTGGGTTGAGCAACCTATTGAACAGCCAACGGGAACAGAATATGTATGGCGACCTAAACTTACATTGAGTGCTCCGCAACAGCCTCATTCTCCTACCGTACCGGAGGTGTATGCTATTGGTAATTTCAACAACTGGCAGTTGCCTGAGTCAAATAATGAAAATGGTGCTGTAAAACTCTCACAGGAAAATCAATTCTACACAGGCCTTGAGAGAAGGGTTGTGGCTCCTTTTGAACCGGGTGTGGTTCAGATCGCTTTATATGTCATCGATCCTGTCACTCATGCTCCAATGATACTTGGTATTGATTCCCCCAATCCTTTTACACTTTATGCTTGTAATGATGCCGACGGAATAGTTCATCGAGGTTACAAAGAGACTTCAGGTTATCCTTTGGATAATGTGAAGCCTAAAGACCATGCCTTTACAATCAATGATTGGAAAGGTGGCACAATGGTAATTGCCTACGATTATTATTATACCAATGGATCTGTGATACCTCAGAATTTTTATGTTTCAGCTGATGATACGCCACTTCTTCAGTTGCCGGAAAATTTATATTTGGTTGTGGAAGAGGATCGTAACCAAAGAATCAGAGAGGTGAATACTGGTTATATGTTCGGAGCAGGAATTTTTGAGTATATTCAGGGTAAGCAAACTAAGTTGACGGTGACCTCCGAAGACAGTATGACTCCCGATCCTGCCAATTGCTGGGGTATTGCGGAGACTCTTGAAGAGGCGGGCTTAAACGCTTCCAATCCATCCGTTTCATTACCCTTAGTGAAAGGTGGAAAACCTTTTTCTTTTGATTTTCCGGAACTTGGAGATATGTTTGTCTCTCTTAATCTACTGAACTCAGAAGCATTAGTCAGGGTTAATTTCCTGGATAACACTATTCATGCGAACAAAGTATATATTTGTGGGGATGTGGAGAATATTGAAACGGGTGAACGAAACGGGTTTACCGCTCCTTCTGAGTATAACCGGGAATTTTATGATAAGAATTTCCGTTTGACTGAAACTTCAGAAGGGATTTTTGAAGGAACTTATCTCGTCTATAAGAGAGATCCTGAATATTTGGATGGTATTGATCGTTTGTCGCAGTTCCGTTTCTACACCGATCTCCTCGGTTGGTCTAATGAAGCAAGTTTAGGTTCAGGGTTTGCTGATTTTTCTTGCGTGGCGGTGAATGTCGCAAATGGTTCCGTCACATGCCCCATCATTAAAAACGGGCTCGGAAACTGGGGACTCTCTTTAGACGATGAGTATAATTGGGAGGCTAATACCGTACATTTCGTTGTGAATACCAAATATCAGACAGTGACTCTCTCTCTGGCGGATAATGCTGTATCGGAAATAGAAGACGATTCCATCAATGATGAAATATGGTATAATCTTCAGGGAATCAAGGTAGAACATCCTTCTAAAGGCATGTTTATCCACATAGAAAATGGTAAATCCAAAATTGAATATGTGAGATAATTTGACATTATTTCTAAACTGAGGATGCTAATCCAATACTTTTTCTAAACGATTTTTATGCTTAACAGATTTACAAAAGGAGCGGTGGCGGCATTTTTTGCTCTGCTCGCTGTAGTGCCCGCCTCAGCCTACGATTTTGAAGTTGATGGCTTCTACTACAACGTCATCTCATTCACAGATTTTACCTGTGCTGTCACCAACAATGGTAGTTATGGTATCTACTCCGGCGACATAACTATTCCTGATGTCGTGACCTACAACAGCCGTGAGCTGAAGGTTGTTGAAATAGGGCAAGATGCTTTCCGCTCATGTTCTCAACTTGACCATGTAATTATAGGGAATAATGTGACTGCAATTGGCAATTTTGCTTTTGAAAGTTCCTCAGTGGAAGAGGTTGTATTAGGTGAAAGTGTTGAGTCCATTGGTGATTATGCATTTCAGGATTGTAGGTCATTGACAAAACTTACTCTTAATGATAACCTGAAAAGAATAGGACATCAGGCATTCCTATACACAAGTAAATTGGGCGAGGTAATACTTCCGGAAGGTTTTGAATCAATTGGAAACTACGCGTTTCGGTTTTCAGGAATAACGACGATATCTATCCCGTCTACTGTCAGTTCATTAGGGTCGTATTGCTTCGATGGAGCAAAATCCCTTACTTCCGTTGACTTTAAGGGTAGCTTGGAGTCAATCCCAAATAACTGTTTCAGCAATACAACCGGTTTGGTATCGATATCCATTCCTCCATCTGTTGTGACTATTGGTGGTGAAGCTTTCTCTGGCAGTGGTATAAAGGAGTTGACAAGAGGTGATAACGTCCGGAAAATAGGTGGCAATGCCTTTGGAAATTCCGGTCTTGTAAGCGTAGATCTCGGCCCTTCATTAAAGGAATTAGCATACGATGCTTTCAAGGGTGCCGGGAATATCCGCACTGTAAACTGCTATGCCCCGGTTGCTCCGGAACTCACAGGCTCTGAAACCAATCTTTTTGACGGAAAGACTTACGTGGACGGTGTGCTCAATGTCCTTGTCGGTGCCAAGCCTCAGTATGAGAATGCCTCTCAGTGGAAGAATTTCTGGAATATACAGCCCTCAATTGAAAATACTCTCGACATTTTCAGTTTTAACGTTTACGCTACAGTAACAGGTGGTAACGGTAAGGTATTGATAAACGGAGAGGATGCAACTCGCGTTCCGGTAATCGGTGATTCTCCCGCCACATTCACCTTCGTACCCGATTTTGGTTGCAAACTCACCGAACTTACTCTTGACGGCGAGGATGTCCTCGACAAGGTTGAGGGTGTCTCCTTCAAGGTTGAGAAGATTACAGGTACTACATATTTGCGTGCTACCTTCACACCGACCCCCGTACTCCTTACAATCGCTTCCGGCGACCAGGGTAAGGTCACGACCTCCGCACCTTACGGCTCAGCCGTGGAATGCACAATTCAGTCGCTTGAAGGTTGGCGTATCAGTGCCGTGACGTTCAACGGCGATGATGTGACTGCTGAAGTATCTTCAAATGGCGTATATACCACTCCCGCTCTTTATGGCGACGGAACGCTGGCGGTAAGTTATGTATCCACTTCCTCAGCATTGCAAACAGTTTCGGCAGATTATTCTGTCAAAGTGCTTCCTCGACTCGGAGGAATAGCCATAACAGGAGCACGCGACACCGACGTTGCAAATGTCTATGATGCTTCAGGACGAATCCTGGAATCCACAACAGAAAAGGAAATCTCGCTTGATTCAGGCATATACATCGTAACCGTATCAGGCAAGACATTCAAAGTCATAATCTAAAGTTCAGTACTCGGAGGGAACGGAGATGTTTCCGTGCCCTCCGGATACTTTCACAACATAAAGACAACAGAAAAACTAAAATAAGACAATCATGAAAAAGATTTTCAATTACGCACTATTCTGTATCTTGACACTTGGCTTTGCGCTAAGTTTCAATGCCTGCAGCAAAGACGACGATGACAATGTGGTTGATAATGCCTCCATTGTTGGCACATGGGAGATTATTGCCTCTAAAGGTTGGGAGATTGATAAAGGAGACAAAGATGAATGGGACTGGAAAGTTTCTGCAGATTCGAGGGGAACTGAAAGATGGTCTTTCAAATCAGACGGTGATTTCGTGTGCTCCGAATATGACTCATATAAAGGAGTATGGGTGACCGAAGATTCAGGTCAATGGAAAATGAATGGTAATAAACTGACTCTTAGAGATGAAGAAGAGGAATCAGTAGTGACAATTGTCAAACTTGATGCTGATGTCCTGATAATGTCAAATTACGAAAAGGAACCGGGATACGAATTCAGTGTGCAGAATACTTATAAACGTATAAAATAAAACTCCTACCAAACTCATGCTTCTGAATTATGGAGTAGTCGTCGACACGCTTTAAAAAGACAAAGTATGAGAAAGATTTAGGTTGATGATTTGATTCTTAAATAGATATAAAAATTGGAAAGAAGAGAAACTTAAGAACTTATCCAATCATTGGATAAGTTCTTAAGTAAATCATTCTAAATGAGCACTCCTTATTAGTAAAACCGACCTTAAAAGAAGTACAAACATGAAAAAGATCGTTCGAAATACTCTCTTTCTAATCTTCTTTTTAACTTTTGTCTTAAATCTGAATGCTTGTATATCAAATGATGATTTGGATGATAAGGAAGAGAGCTTGTCAGATAAGATACTTGGCAGTTGGGAACTTGTGACAGTAAAGGGTGTGAATAAATACTTCGACGGTAAAATAGAATATTGGGAAGACGCGGATTCACAAGGTCAAGTCAGGTTCCAATTCAAGTGCGACGAGAAGGTCGATAAATTTTTATGCCACAACGGTCAATGGAAATTTATAGACTCGTATGAATGGAACTTACATGGGTTGTATTTGGAAATAGCGAAGGAGGATTCCTATACTATAAAATCTCTTACCCCGGATATTATGATCTGGACTTCCGAGATAAAGAATGAAACCTATATCGAAGAAGCAGAATTACTATTTAGAAAATTCTAACAATAATAACAAACTATACACACATGAAACAATTCCTTAAGTCATGGCTATGCCTATTAATTGTAGCCGCGTTGGTAAGTTGTCATAGTGAAGTTACTAACGAAAATGAACAGAATATACCGGAAAATGAAAATACCCCGACGGAAATTACAGTAAATGTTAATTTGCCGGAGGAATTGCAGACTCGTACTGATTTGACAGTTAATTCTTTTGCAGAAGAGGTGCCAGTGAGTGAGGGATCTGTAGTAATTAACTCTAACTATAACGATCTTCCACAAATTTTATTTATTACAGATAGGGAAGACAATATAGTTCTGATGAGTAAGTCGTGTATTGGGGAAGACAAAAAAATTAGTATGGATATTGGATCCACAGCTATTGCCCTTGCATCATTGAATCCATTATTTGCAAATGTTGATTCAGAGAGGTATTCTGAGGTAGAAAGGCTTATATCAACTACTCCCTCTTTTTCTAAGTTGGTAGATCAGGTAGAAAATACTATCAATTCGGGTGTTGATCTTTTCGATGAGGGTAACACGGAATTATTTGTTGAACTAAGCAATGTATGGGACGAAATATGTAATAACGTTGAACCTCGTTCTTCAGATGAAGTCCCTCTATTCACAAAAGCAAATCCTATTCTTGGAATTAATCCAGATCCTGTTTTAGTAGAAACCGAAGGTCTGAATGTTATTCTACGAAATAAGGGTCTTGTTCCTACATACGAGTGTCAGGTTTATCATGGAGGAGTATTAAAGGAGACTCGCCTGATAAAGACTCATGGGTCTTATGGATTTTTAGATTTATTTGATTCAATCTATGAGTGTGAGTATGGTGAACCAGAGACATTTTATTTGAACGCGATGGGAGAATATAAATTTTTCCTTGATCGGACTACAGATGAAGCGATAAAAGATTTTTCCATCAGACTATGGACAGACGTTTTGTCAATGATAGGATTGTATAACTGTGGCTCTCTTTTAGAAAATACGGCAACTATAATTGGTACCATTGGACCACTTCTGAGAAATCCCGATACGGAGTTTAAAGATGTGGTTAAAGCAATGAGTGGTGCCGTGTATTCATTTGCTTTATCAAATCTTAATCCAGAACAACTGGGAAAGTTTATGAGTAAATTTTGTGTGGCTTACAATGTGATAAAAGGTTTCGCTAATGAGATGATTAGGTGCTATCTGGGATTTGCCGCACCGCAGTATATTGATTTCTGTCTTTGTTCTTATGATGGAGAGGTGACAAGTTGCACCAGAACAGATTTAGAAAAGGTTTCCGGAGATAATCAAACTGGTTTTGGAGGCCAACGATTAATGTTACCGTTGACTGTGGAGACTACTGTATATGCTGATGACGGAACTGAAATAGAACGGAGTTCTTATCAAAAAGTTAAATTTGAAGTAGTAAAGGGCGAAGGCAGTGTTGAGCAAAGTATTGTAGGAACTGAGTCAAATTCAAAATTAGCTTCCACTTATTGGACATTGGGTGAAAGCGGAGATCAACAGGTGAAGGCCGTGGTGATAGATATGGTAACAGGAGTTGAAATATCAGAGCCTGTATATTTTACTGCAAATTTACGAGAAGAAGCCGATCTGACAATAAGACTTGATTGGAATAAATTAAGTGGTAATACAGATATAGATTTGCATGTTACTGATCCTTATGGAGAGGAAATAGCTTTTTATCACATGAGTTCTGCTTCAGGAGGATGGTTGGATAGAGATGATGTAATAGGACCGGGACCGGAACATATTTGTTGGACAAAAGCTCCGTCCGGCGCATATTTAGTACAGGTACATTATTATGGTAGTGAATCTCATGCTGTAACAAATTATTCAGTGACAATTAATTGTAATAAAGTCAATTATGGTCCATATACTGGCTCCATAGGTTATCATCAATTAGTAACAATAGGTGTATTGAATCTTCCTTCTGGAGAATTTACTCGTGCAGGAGATAACTTTAATGACTATTTCAATATTAGAGAAAATGTGACTTATCCTGCGAAATCCGTTTGGAACTAATTTGGAGAAAGCTTAAGAATTGACAATTTTTCATTGTGGATATTGCGAAGGTAAAAGTTACTAGTGGTTACTTATCCTTTTTCATTTTTAGATAGGTGTCATTACTCTTGGCTGAATGAATGTATAACCAAAGTATTTTAAATAATATATTTTGGTTGAATAATATATAATTTCACTTGCCATTTATTTTGCGCCCACACTGTCGGAGGTTATTTCCGTAGACAGTGTGGGCTACTTTTCCTTAAGGAAGCGACTATGGTTGCCGACGGCGAGCCTGACTTAAAGAGTGAGGATATGCCTCCCAAGGCTCCGCGTATCACCTTGGTGCCGGAGAAGATAAAGGGCGACGACTCTTCTTACAGGCTGCGTGCCTATATTGATGATACCGAAACTTCACGTTATCTGAAATTTTTTATCAAGGTAATTCCTGAAGATGTGAGGTATTATCCCTCATTCTTAGGGACGGTCGACACTCAGAGCGGGACAGCCAAGGAAGGGGTGATTCTGACTAAAGGGAAAAGAGCCGAAATTAATCCGGAAGACGCTTCAAGTTTCTCCCACTATTTCAAATCAGGTGACAGAGTGATGGTTAAATGCTGTTCACTTGATGAGGCGATGTATGACTTCTGGAGAATCTATGATGCCAACGTTTCGCTTTCAGAGAATATGTTTTTCAGTTATGGCGCGAACCTCCCAACGAACATAGATAACGGTCTCGGTTACTTCGCAGCCTACAGCATCACCGAAAGTGTTGTGACAATTCCATAGTTAAGTTGTCCCTATCTATCCGAATTTTCCTAATATATGGACTTAAGAGCACTTAACCAACATCTGTCTTAGTCAGGTGAAAACTCATAGAAATCATACCGTACGTCTTTAATCGAACCGTTCTCATTATTGTTACCATTCAAAAGACATTCATCTTCAAATAACGAAGAATGATTAATTTGAGGTTTTGAAAGTTCTGACAATCTTTTGCTTCCATTGGCTAATCGTTCTTTAACGGTTGCTATGGCAACGTCTCCAATATCTACACCAATCCACTGCCGACCCAATTCCTCTGCCGCAACAAGTGAAGTCCCTGAACCAACAAAACAATCAAGAACTATGTCTCCTATGTTTGAGGATGCCTCAATTATACGTTTAAGCATATCCAAATTTTTCTCAGTAGGATATCCTGTCTGGTGTGTATTTTGATTGTTGATATCTAAATAATCCAGCCATATATCCTGTACCGGAATCCCTTTACTCTCATCTAGATAGACTTTCCTTCTCGGATTTCCATTAGATGACCAATATATTTCATTGTTCGCATCCATTTCATCCAATTTTTCAGGAGTATATTGCCAATGTTTGCCTGGAGGAGGCATCATGCCTCTCCAGCTTTCGCCTGTTGCACCTCTACGCACACCTGGGGCATGAATAGGTACTCTTTTATATTTACGACCTGTTTCAGGTTCTATAAAAGGATATTCTTTATCTTCTTTCTCCTTACTCCATGCATCGTAGGGTCTGTGCCAAACAGTATTGTCAGATTTGGTATAGAAGAGGATGTAATCGGAAATATTTCCATAAGTTTTTTTTGTATAATTCTTAGACTTACATTTTTTCCGGGTGATTAAACCTTTAAAGTTGTTTTCACCAAAAATTTCATCCATCAAAAGTTTGACGTGAAATACCATTTTGCTATCAAGATGGACATAAATTGAACCATCCTGAGCCAATAATTGATGCATCAATATAAGTCTTTCTCTCATAAAAGAAAGATATTCACTTGTAGAAAATCTATCTGAATAGGCAAACTCCTGGTTTCTACACTCAAAATCTGTCCCTGTATTATAGGGGGGGTCAATGTATATTAACCTCACATTTCCACATATAGAGGGTTCTAAAACGAGTTCCCTAAGTACTAATAAATTATCGGCATGATATAAACGTTTTATAGTATCGGAAGATTTTCGTTCCGACATGATTTTTAAGCAACCCGATGGTATGGATTTTATATTCATCATTCCATGAGTATCCCGATATGTACTTACTCCTACAGCCATTTTTATTTGAACCATTTTTTGTTTATACGTTCATTAACCATTCTAAGTGTAACGACACGAATATGGTCATAATCTATCGCCTCAATTTTTGAATAGTCATCCCACATAGAGCCGAGCAGAAGACCAGGTCCGTCATTAACAAAAATGATTTTTAAATCAAGTCCATTATCTTTAGCGTATCCTAATATTTCTTTGGCACAATTTGCATATCCTCCCGTTCGGTCATCTTCCTGTGCTCCTCCTCTATCTCCGTCATAGCGAGCAAGACCAATTGCTTTAATATCGCCCTTATTGTCGCGGATAATAAAATCAACAGGGCGTTTGTCATTGGGATATCCAATTAAAACCTTATTTAATAATATATCCATACCCGCTCTTTCCGGACCTTCAATAGAGAATGCAGGAAATTGATTTCTGAATAGGTTAAAAAACTTTTCTGTCAAGTCATAGCCTTTTTGTCCTCGGTCTTTATACTCCCAAAGAACAGCACATAATGCTTCGTCCGGGAGCGGACGGGAATTAAATGCAGATTGAACGATATTAACTTTTCTGAAACTGTTTCCATATTGGGAACAAATCATAGGAGTTAATGATTTCTTCTTTAACATTTCAACAGGTGTTTTAGGACTTACGTATTTTCGGAACACCCTACATAGTTGAATACGCATCCATTGTGGTTTAACTTCTGAAATCTTAACAAGTAATGTTTCAGAAGATTCTGAAGTTCTCAAAAGTTGACCAAACAGGACAAGTACCGGACGATATAATTCACAAGCATCCGAAAGAATATCCGGATAAAACTCGCCGTCAGTCATTGTAATCCAATTTGGTGCATCTGCTTTATAATCTGAAAAATGTTTCATTCTATTATAAATTAGAAAACATCCTCATAGAATCTGATGGCCGACCTTAGCCTGTAACGACTACAAGGAGGTTCCCAATGTTTTTCGGCTCTCGCCGTTTTTCTGTTTTTACTGTCCGGTCATTTTTCAGAAAGACGTTACTTAATCGCAAAATTAGTAATTTTTCTGAGATTTCAATTATTAACTAATCCGAAATTTTGACCTCCGATTTCAGACCAATAAGGATTTTCCTTGAAAGATTGCTTATTTTTCTTGTAGAATATGACTCCTTTTTAGTTCCCGATCTCTTTCTTTGTAATTCTTTTATATGTGAAATTTCATTATTTTTATCTTCATTTTTTCAAAAAAGTGATTTTTTTTATTGTTGGAACGGAACGATTTTAACAAAATTTCACAGTCATATTCCCTGAAATTCTTCAATTAGTTGCTGTCTCTTAACTCCTTATAATCTCCTCCTTATTCTGCAATACGTTCCACCCCTGAAACGCTCCAGCTGCAATCCGGCCATCTCCCCAATAATAAAACAACATCAGATAAAATGCCGGTTGCCGTAGTTACGGTAGCCGGCATTTTATTCCTGATAATCATTGAAAAGAAAAGTGGTGGTTTTTCGGATTCTATCCTGCAATTGCTTGTTCAAAAGAAATATATTTTGTAATTTTGTTACTATAGATTCATCATATTTTTGGAGAGCAGACTCTCTCTTGAAATGTGTTTATATTATAACTGTTTCTAACTAAAATTTTCAACATGAAGAAGATTATTATGATTGCAGCGTTGACGGTGGCCGGATTCGGTATCGCCAATGCACAGGGCTACAACCGTATCGGCCTCTCCTACAACAATACCCAATACAATTGGGGTGGTGATGCTGATGACGATGATGAGAACTTTAAACTCAATGGCTTCGGTATCGACTATATCCACGGTTTCCGTGTGAGCCGTGCGCTTCCTATGTATGTGGAATTAGGTGCTAACGTCAATTTCAATTTTGGAAATGTCCTGAACGAGGAGGAAGGTAATTATTCCGCTAAGGTGAAGATGCAGGATATAAATCTTCAGGTCCCCGTTAATTATACTTATAAATTCGCTATCGCTGATTTCTTCTCTATAGCACCCTATGCCGGCATCAACTTTAAACTCCACCTCTCTTCAAGGACAAAAGCAGAGTATAAGGAACATGGCGTCAAGGGGGAAACTGACTGGGTTGATCTCTTCAGTAAGGATGATATGGACGATGATACCTGGAATCGTTTTCAGATGGGGTGGCAGATTGGTGTCAACTTCCAATATACCAAGTTTAATGTTGGTTTCCAGTACGGCACTGACTTTATTCCTGCTTATTCTTATAAGGAAGACGGCTACAAAGAAAGACTCAACACAGGCAATCTGAAAATAACCCTCGGTTACGTTTTCTAAGAAGCAATTATAGACTGAATTAAAAGGACAGCGGTCAAGAAAATCTGACCCTGTCCTTTTTTACAGATAATCGTGTCTAAGGTATTCTTTCGGAATTTTATCCCGCCCCCGCACGTTAATGGTAATTGTCAAATCAATCTTGCGGTGAATAAAGAATATCTATGGTACGGTCTCCCTTTACAAAACGGTATTTTGCGAAGGAGTCGTTACTATAGAAATTGATTTCCTCTTGAATGAGGACCTCACATTGTTTCTCAAGAGCATGAGAATCGCCAAACAATTCTTCCTCTATTCGTAAGGCATTAACAGTCAATTCTTGAATCCTGCAACCCAACACACTTGCTGCAATCTGCTCAATATTATTCTTCTCACCTCCACGATTGACATGAAGGAAATTCTTTTCTTCACAGGAATGGTCAGGATAGATAATTATCAAAGAATGCTTGGCGCGGCTCGTGGCTACATTAATCAGATAACGCTTATTGATAAGAATATTGTTTTTAGGATGCATGTTCTTATTGGGAGGGTTAAGCACCAGCATTACAATATCAAACTCATCTCCTTGAAATTGATGCACAGTGTTGACTTGCACATCTATATTCACATTCCTGGAAATTAGAGGCGCGTTAAGAAGTTTCTCAAGAAGTTTCTTCTGAGCGGTGTATGGCGTTATGATACCTATACTTAGAGGTTTGGAATATCCCTCTTCACTCAGAGTGTTGAAAAATTTTTGCAGACATTCTTTCACTAAGAGAGCGGAATAGATATTATAGTTGCTCCCTTTTAATTTGTCGAGTCCGTTGATAGTGGGCCGACCATCCAACCCATTTACATCGGTCACCCCAAATCTAACAAAAGAGATGGGCTGGCGGAAGATAGCGGAGACCGAAGTTGGGAGGTTGAGTGGCTCACCTTTAAATGCAGAATCAATCTTATCTTTATAAGCAAACCGACTCATTATTTTGCATAAATCCGGAACACTTCTATATTGAGATGTCAGGAGCCGGATTTTCAATTTCTTTTCCAATGCGGGGGGTAAATCCTTTATCCTCTCATTGAATTCCGTTAACCCTATAAACGAGTAGAAATTGAATTCATCGAGTTGTGCCTCCTCCAATATGAAGGGATCCAGATTGGTTATAGGGGGGAGTTGAAGTGGATCACCGACAAGATAGAAAGTGCATTCAGGATTTATCTCCGAACCCTTTATCAACGCAAACAGGACATAGTCAAGTGTGACCATCGACGTTTCATCAATAAAGATACTATCCCAAGGGATTTCGCAAAGGTAACAGCCTTCCTTTGAGGAAAAGGTCTGGGTGAAATAATGTACGGTGGCGACCAAAACATTGGGAAGGCAATCCTGAGTCGCATCAAAGATTGGAATGTCAAGATTATCCAGTTCTTCACACAGTTCCTCATTAGCCGGATTTATCCCGCGATATGCGTCAATACAAATCTTCCTCAATCGTTCCGCCACTACTTTGGCAGCAGCATTCGTTGGAGTGAGGATGAGGATTCTTTGATTCCCGTCCTCCTTAAGCATAGAGGATACAAGATGGGTGATTTCTGTTGTCTTACCGGTTCCCGGAGGCCCAAAAATTATGTTGATATTGTCGGGAAGCAGTTCTCGCAAATCTGTATCTTCATCAATGGAGATTGTATCAAGAGCAGACAACAGTTTGCTTATCAGCATCTCAATATCCACTTTCTCTTTTGCCTCCACATATTTGAGACGCAGATTCAGGATTTCTTTAAACCATCGGAGTGAGAATTTTGTAGATGTGGAGACAACAGACTTCTGTTCTTCTATGCTTTGATGGAGTTGGAAAGCTTTGAGAATATCTCTGTCTTTCATAAAGCGCAGGAGGGCATCCACATCATTCTGTGAAGCTATTCCGGAGTCAGCGAGAAGGTCGCGCACGCCTTCAAACTCTTCCAGCTGTAGTTCCCTAACAGGGAGTCCAAGGAGTCGTCTCAATTCAGCAGAAGCAAGTTCTATCCATGAAGTATCTCTTAGTTGTTGCATATATGCCGGTTCTATCACATAAGGATTATTGATATTGCGGCGTACGGAGTTATAAGATGCGGTCACTTTCTGATCAAATGGTAAACCCAATAATAAAGCCGAAGCCCTCTTGGGGTCGGAAGGTGCTGAATGGGAAAGGAAATAATCCCATCCGTCGATTTCAGTTTCTTCAAAGTATTCAAACCTTATATCTCCCTGGTTATACCATGCAGGGCGTTTGGTGCCTATGGGTATCCGGTCAACATTCCATTGACTAACACCTATCTTTATCTTTGTGACAGTTGGAGACTTAGTTTTTTCAAAATGTGACAGAAACTTCTCAATCATCTCTTTTTCAGATTCATCAACCACTGCAGGTAGTTGGGAAGGCTCAAAGAATAGTGTGCTTGGGTTTCCACGGTAGAAGAAGTCATTATCCTCATTATGAACTTTTACTTTATCACTACTGAAAAAATCCCATTTCCCATTGTGATAGGCTGGCAATGGACAATCCTGATGTATTTCACGTTGCTGGGAAGAGGTCAGATTATTCTCAAACACTTCTATGAGACCAACGAATATCTTGAGTCGGTCTTCAAATCCTATTTCTTTAGAGAGTAACTGAGGCAAGTAGACCTTTTTAGCCATAATGAAGGAATCAACCTTAGTCAGTCCTAATTGACGGAAAAAAGAGTTGACCTTATCATCCGACAATAGTTCAGGGTTCACAATATCGAAGCCGTCGATTGTAGCATTTCCGGCCAGATGAGATGAGATAAAGATATTCGGGGTCTTTTCACCCTTTGTATATGGGGCTTTAAAGGAATTTTCTACCGATGTCAGAACAAAGGGCTTATATCTTAGGAAACCTTCAGTATTATCCCAAAGGTTAGAAACTTTCATCAGGGATTTATACCATTCCTTCAACCAATCAATCGAGCGGGTTGCAAGAAATTCCGTAGTTATTTTTCGCAGTATCTTCTCCGGTGTAACTGACTCAGCACCAATCCGTGATATAAACCCTTTGTCTTTCCTCATTTCTGAAGTCAGGGAGGGTAGTACCCATCCTTTTCTTTCCCCAAACAATTCAGGGAGTATGGAGGATGGATAAATGTCTCCAAGATAATTATTATCTGCGATTAATGAATCACAGGATTTAAGATAACATCCTAACTGCTCACACCATAACAGGGGTATATCTATAAGTGATTCCTGCACTCTATCAGTAAGGGGTGTGATATCCAGTTTCACTGCTGTTTCCTCAGATTTCTGAGTCTCTATGGGGGGAAGAAAACTCAGGATGTTATCCTTGATCAAGGGAGTGCCATCAGTTTCTCCAATTTCACAAATCTCCTTCAGGGATTGCACCAACAATTCGCTCAAGAGAGTGATCATTTGCTTATTATGATCTTCGTCGGCCATTATGCTTTCCCTATTGCCGGTCAGTTTAAATGGAGCATGGAGGAGAACCGGGAGTTTGGTGGAATTTGCTGTAGGAAGGTAACAGTATAAGGGATGCAGGGATGTGGTGAGGCTTCCGTTTTCTATAGGAAAAACCACGGCTACTTTCAAACGTCTACCTTCTTCAATCGGGCGTTCAAACTTCCATAACTCCAATGTTCTCTCTGTCTCATCAACTGCTGTTTCATACTTGAATTTGCAGCCTGAACCAATCTTTCCGGTGAGGGAAAGACGATAATATCCCATATCATCTTCTGTTTCCCATTCAATCTTTCTGAGATTGTTTAAGAAAAGCATAGGATTTACAAGATTGGCGAGTTTGTCACTAATCTTTCTATATGCTTTTTCTTCCTCTCCTTGTTTGAATTTGAATCTGAACAGTGTCTCATCTTTGGCTCTCAACGGATGATCATTTTCAATCAAAGTAGGCACAATATAGTTGGAGATGGAGAAACGAATATTCTCATCGTAAATTTCAGGTATGTCTGTAAAAAGGAAAACAGACTTGAATCCCAATCCAAATTTTCCGATCGGGACTTCTTCCTGTTGTCCATCTTTACTGCTGGAGGCAATAGAAAGTATTGAATTTACATTACCTAATTTCCCTTCTCTTTTATCCTCCTCATGAGTATGTCGGTCTGAGATTGTGAAATGTCTTGGGGCGTTGTGTATAAAAATGAGATCATTCTCTGAAAGAATGAATTTGGCAGCCGTCGCTCCTTGATCATCCGCATTTTGCAAGAGCTCATATACAAAATGTGCGTCATCTCTATAGAGATTACTGATCACTTGTCTGACACCTCTCAGGCTTGGATCATTCAAGGATTCTGCCAAGCGGATATGATGCTCTCTTAGATCGTCAAAGTATTTCTTTTCTATATCATTCATATCATCAGTTTCTTAATTTCATTTATCACATTCATAACCTCCTCCGAATTAAAGGAGCCGTCAGGATTATCTTTAGTCACAAAGAGGTTTTCCCCTTCCTCAAATCCCATATCAAGGTATCTCTTCAACTTTCTCTCCCAAGCATCTCTGTAAGTGATCGCGTTTCTCTCCCTCCTTTTCCCATTTTTCTGAGAAGATGGGAAGAAGAATGACTCATTCTTTGCGGAGAGCGCAGTGCAGTAAACATCGTAAACAATCCTTTTGCCTCTTTCTTCAGACGGAAGAATCTCCTTATCATGATAGATAATGTCATTGACGACCGGTTTGCCTGAGAACAATGCATTGAGGAAACATATCATGACATTCTTTTTGCGTTCGGATCCAAATACATACTTGAAACCGAAGTCAGTCTGGAGATTTAAGTAGGGAGTGCTGATTTTTGCCATATCCAATATGAATTTTCGTGTTCAAGTATAATGATGGACATGTATAAGTATCGCTAAGTTACTGGAATAAGATGAGATTACCAAATTTTAATCGATAATATGTAATAATGAGGAAAAATAAAGGGAATCTTCCTGAAAAATGATTGTTTCAGGAAAATTCCCTTTAAATCGTAAAATATCGTGAGGCGATGATCAGAGATGCAGGAACATATCCTCAAACCAGATTATGGCCATGCCGGCAAGATATCCGGAGAATGCAAGAAGGGTAATTCTCTTTACATACCACATGAAGGGAATTTTCTCTATACCCATAGCCACTACGCCTGCGGCAGAACCGATGATGAGCATGCTGCCGCCGACACCGGCGCAGAACGTGAGCAGGTGCCAGAAAAGACCGTCCTCGATGAAAAGGGCTGTGTAGGCCGGATCTGCTGATGCGGCTATCATCGCGTCGTTTGCAACCGGATACATCTCCATACATGCTGCCACGAGAGGGACATTATCAACAATTGAGGAAAGGATACCGATGATGCCGTTGATGATATAGACATTGTGGAAGGTCTCGTTGAGCCATGCCGCCAGTTCACCAAGTATACCGGCCTGACTCAGCGCAGCCACGGCCATGAGGATACCTAAGAAGAAAAGGATGGTCGGCATATCGATACGGCCGATCACTTGAGAAACGCGCCCCTCGATCTTGCCGTCAAGGTGATAGTGGCGTACGAGAAGTTCGGTAAGTAGCCACAAGGCGCCAAGTGAGAGAAGAATACCCATATAGGGAGCAAGATGAGTCGTAGCCTTGAACACCGGTACAAAGAGAAGACCGCACACACCGCAGACAAGAATCAGTATAGAGAGTTTCGGATGATGCTCATACAGACGGTAGCCTTTGCGCTCATCATTTTCGTTGAGAGGTTCCACGGCAGTAGCCGGAATCATATATGTAGCGATCAGAACAGGCACGATGACCGAGAACAACGACGGCACGAGGAGGTTGACGATAAGGTCGACAGATGAAACGTAATTCTTCATCCAGAGCATTATTGTGGTGATGTCGCCAATGGGAGACCAGGCACCGCCCGCATTGGCAGCGAGCACTATTACGCAAGCGAAAATCCAGCGTTCTTTCTGGTCAGTGAGCATACGGCGGAGCATCATAACCATTATTATGGTGGTGGTCATGTTGTCAAGTACCGCTGAAAGGAAGAAAGCCACGACAGCGAGAATCCACATGAGTTTCCTTTTGTTGGAAGCGTGAATCTTCTCTACCATCATGTGGAAACCACCGTAGCGGTCGATAAGTTCCACGATTGTCATGGCACCAATTAGGAACACCACAATCTCACAGGTGTCGCCCAATGCTACGACCATTTCGTGCGTGATATTGGGATCGTGGCTGCATACAGCGTAGATTGCCCAAAGGAGGCCACACATAATCAGTGCAAATGTCGCTTTGTTGACATGAAGCACATGCTCAGAGGCTATCAGCATATAGCCTACGATGAAAATTACAAGAAGTGTTGCAATCATGACGATTAGTTTATAGATTTAAGATAATATTAATATATTCATGAAGAAGCATCCGCTACATAGTACCGTCCAGTTTCCCTGATGCGAAAATGTAGAGTGGCCGGTAAGTGAGAGAAGAGGGCAGACGTTCGAGGATTTGTCGAAGTGGCAATGACGAGGAAGACGCGCCACCTACACCAGTCTGACGCAGGTGTGTCATCACCTCCCTTGGATTCTCAAATACAATCTGTATCGTATCGTCTTCGCACGACACATTTCTGAAATATTTTCTGATGATTTGTATTATATCATCCTCACTACGGTAATGCAAGCCAAACGGGTTTATGGCAGAGAGTTCAGCAAGATTTCCCGGAAGAAAGGTGGAGACAGCAAGGAATCCGTCAGGCTTTAGCAAGCCGGCGGCATCGGATATGAAGCGTTCAGGGTTTGCAAACCATTGCATGGCAGATGCTGACACAATGGCATCATATCTATTCGGAGTTTTCTCAGCGGTCTCGTTCACCCAGTCTTCTGCATCCGCCACAACATAATCCTCAAATTCTGCCATTCCGTATTTGGGGAGTTGATAAAGATCCACGAAAACCGAATACCTCGGAGAAAAACGTTTACAGAACAATCCTGTGAATATACCGCTTCCGGAGCCTATCTCCACAATTTCATTCAGTCTGCTTTGGTGTGTATTTTCTGCGATAAAGTCAGTAAGTCTTGAGGCGATACTGCGTTGGGCCGTGGCGTGCTTGTTGTAAGTTGACAGAGCCAGCCGGAAACGCTCTCCTATTTTCTGCTTTGAGGGGATAATAGATTTGACAATCGGGAAAATGTCGACATAATGATTGCCATCGAGCATTACTATTTCCGGATGCCCCGATTGCCTGCGCCAAGCCCTTTCCTGTGATTCTTTTGGGAAGATACGGTCGTTTGAGGAAATGAAGACCCTATCCCATTTAATGGCATTAACGGATGAGGTAGGGGAGAGGGCCACCCGAAGTATGTTATGAAGTTCTCTCTTTAATCCTTCGACATCATTGTTGACAAAATCATCTTCAATCTTGGCATAGTCAGCTCCTGCCATCCTCTTCCTGAACTTAACCAGATTTCTCTCGTCAAGGTTATCAGCAGTCCCTTTGAAAACAGAGACCGGGATACCGAGCGAATCGTCTGCGGGATATTCAGTGCCGTTGATAGCGACAGCCAAAGCAAGACGATCGGCGGGTATGACTTTAGAAGCCGCAAAGACACCCAGCGACCATGCAAATAGTGCTACAGTATGGTAACTATCCAATATACCCGACGGAAAATCAAATGAGGAATAATCCCACACCACCATTGTGTCCCATCCGTTCACGTGTATGTGGGAATAGAATGATGCGTCCGTGCTCCATCCTGCAAAAATAAGGATTAGCCTTCCGCTCCCTTCATTATGTAAAAGTTCCCATCTCATATCTCTTGTAGAATTTTGAACAGGGAGTCGAAATCACCCCGGCTCATTCCGCTGCAAAGTGAAAACCTTATTCTTTCCCCTCCCGGCGGGACGGTAGGACGCCTGATAGGGAGGGCGATTATGCCATTCTCACGTAAACGGGAGGCGATTGAGAGAGCCTTTGCTGAGTCTCCTGTGATATATGGAATGATCTGGCTCTCGGAACTATTCTTTTCGCCTGTTATCTCCTCCAAACGTTCTTTGAAAGATAGCGACAGTTTCGCGAGGTGTGCCCGTTCCTTACCCATTTCTATGATTTTCTCTATCATCAGTATACTCCAGGCTGCATTCACCGGAGGGAGGGCCGTTGAGAAAATGAAAGGTCTGGCAGTGTTTACCATAAAATCCTTAAGCACATCGGAAGTGATTATGAAAGCCCCTGCCGAAGCAGCCGCCTTTCCCAGAGTGC
Organism: uncultured Porphyromonadaceae bacterium; assembly: GCA_947175265.1. Lineage (GTDB taxonomy): Bacteria > Bacteroidota > Bacteroidia > Bacteroidales > Muribaculaceae > Lepagella. The sequence continues at coordinate 139,312 of CAMWMD010000002.1, forward strand.
CTATGATAAGGTCGAAATCATCAATCAAGCCGTATGCTTCCGCAAGCCCGAGTCCTCTCTCTCCTCTGACGCCGAAAGCGTGGGCCTCGTCAAGATACAGAAACACGTTGTCGTATCTTTTCTTCAGGGCTACAAGATCTTCAAGGGGTGCTTCATCGCCGTCCATACTGAATATTGATTCAGTCACGACCAAAACGCGCTCATGGCTTGACGTTTCCTTATCAAGGATGCCCTGAAGTTTTATAATGTCATTGTGTGGAAACCGCACGAATCTCGCCCCGGCCAACCTCAATCCGTCTACGACAGAGGCATGGATAAGTCGGTCGCACACGAAAAGAGTCGATGGAAGAGTCAGTGCCGAGATACAGCCGACATTCGCATGATACCCGGAATTAAAAAGAAGGGACGGACGCCCATAGAGCGACGAGAGAAATTCCTCAAGTTGAAGGTGATACTTCTGCTGTCCCGAAAGCAGGCGGGAGGCGGAACTTGAAAACCGAGCATCGGGGAAACGCTCGAAAAATTCAGGATAAAACTCGGCGCAACGCTCCCCAAGAGAAAGGTAATCGTTGGATGACAGATCAAGTGCGCCGCTTACATATTCATCGGGAATATGGCGCAGGTTATCCTCCCTTCCAAGTTTATCCAATATATCACTAAACTCAGTCATGAGGCAGTTCTTTGACTAATTTGACAAGAGCATGGGCAAGTCTTTCCACCTGGTCATCAGTCACAGCCAGATAAGGGGGCATCATATAGACGTTATGACCGAACGGCCTTATCCAGACACCCTCCTTCACACACCTCTTTTGAAATTCGCCGCAATCCACATATTGCTCCACCTCTATGACACCGATTCCACCGAGCACCCTGACATCGCGGACATGCGGAAAATCCCTTGCAGTTGGAAGTATGCCGTTCATTATCTCTTCAATACGTCTTATCCTTTCTTTCCATGGGGAATCAAGCAGGAGGCGCGTCGAGGCGAGAGCCACGGAGCAGGCCAGTGGATTAGCCATAAAGGTGGGTCCATGCATCATCACACCCGCTTCTCCCGATGAAATCATGTCTGCCACCTTTGCTGAGGCGGCAACTGCTGAGAAGGTCATATACCCTCCGGTCAGTGCCTTGCCTATGAGCATTATATCCGGCTCAACCCCTGCATGCTCCCACGCGAACAAACGCCCGGTGCGACCGAAGCCGGTGGCAATCTCGTCAAAAATGAGCAGGATATTACGTCGGTCGCATTCTTTTCTCAACTTTCTCAGATATTCCGGATGATAGAAACGCATGCCACCCGCTCCTTGAACTATAGGCTCCAGAATTACCGCCGCCAATTCCTCTCCGTGTTTGTCAATAACGTCTTTCATGGAGTCGAAATCAGAATCTCTCCATTCGTCATGAAAACCGCACTCCGGTGCATCCGCGAAAAAACGGACCGGTAAAGCGGAGCCGAAAGCGCCATGCATACCCGTCACAGGATCGCATACGGACATTGCGTTCCAAGTGTCGCCGTGGTAACCGCTGCGTATGGTGGCAAAATTTGTGCGCTTTGGGTTGTTCTGTGCCTGTACTGCCATCTTCATGGCCACTTCGGTAGCCACGGAGCCTGAATCTGCGTAGAAAATATGATTCATGGAAGGGGGAAGGATACTCAGGAGTAGTTTCCCCAGTTCAATAGCCGGGCGGTGGGTGAATCCTCCGAACATGACGTGGCTCATTCTTGAGATTTGCCCCGTCAGGGCATCATTCAGAACGGGATTGTTATACCCATGTATCACACACCACCATGACGACATGCCGTCAAGGAGTCGTGTGCCGTCAGCGAGGATTATCTCCGCACCCTCAGCGTGGTCCACAAGGTAAGTTGGGAGTGGATCATGTGTGGAAGTGTATGGATGCCAGAGATGAAGACGGTCGAATTCATCATGTAGAGATGTATCATGTGTCACGGTCATGTCGATTCAAGATTTGCAGATGCAAAATTACCAAATTGAGTTCAAAATATCAAAGAAAAACGGAATAGAAAATTGTCCCCGCTTTTGAAGGAGACACAAATCAGACAGGGTCGACATCATAGTAGACCATCGATGATTTGATATCAGGGTTGGATGCTATTCCGGCAAGAATTGATCTCAGGAGGTCTTTCACCTTCTTCATCGACGCGCCACTCTCTATTTTGAGCATGATTGATTGAAGATAGAAAGTAGCCACCCTTGACACGAAAGGTTTCTCCGGGCCAAGGACACGGTCGCCGAATACATTGCGTAAGGCGTTGGAAAAAGTCACGGCGCCCCTGTCGCAAGCCAAGGCATCCCTGTTCTTGAGATATATGTTAATCACTTTGGCGAAAGGTGGATAACCGAATTTATTTCGCTCCTGGATTTCCGATTCATAGAAGGAGACGTAGTCGTGGGCCTTTACAAATTTCAGCACCTCATGCTGAGGGTTCACCGTCTGGATCATGACTGCCCCTTTCTCTTTCCTCCTGCCCGCACGCCCGGCCACCTGTTCCAGCATATTGAAAGCACGCTCATTACTTCTGAAATCCGGGAAATTAAGCAGTGTGTCGGCATTCAGGACGCCGACAGTGGTCACATCGCCGAAATCAAGACCTTTCGACACCATCTGTGTCCCCACAAGGATGTCAGTCTCATGGCGTGCGAATTCCTCTATTATCTCCTGGTACGCATCCTTGTTGCGGGTAGTGTCAAGGTCCATCCTCGCCACACGATACCCCTCAAACTCCTGATGCAACTCCTCGGCAATCCTCTCGGTGCCATATCCGAAAATACGAATACTGTTCTGTCCGCACACGGGACACAATTTCGGAAGCATCTGGGTATAGCCGCAGTAGTGACATCTCAGGAGGTCGGTGTTCTTATGATATACCAATGACACGTCACAATCGCGGCACTTCGGCGACCATCCGCATTGGTCACACACCACCACCGGAGCGAATCCCCGCCTGTTCTGGAACATTATCGCCTGTCGGTGGTTAGTCAGAGTATCGAGTATCCGTTTCCTGAGAGGTGAAGATAGAATCCCCTTTACCTCTTTCCTTTTCCTCATCTCCTTCATGTCGATTATTTCGACATCGGGAAGAGTAGCACCCTCAAATCTCTCCGAGAGGGTGGTGAGTCCGTATTTTCCGTTTTTTGCCTTATAGTAAGTCTCGATGGAAGGTGTAGCTGATCCGAGCAATGATTTTGCCCCATGCATCCTTGCCAGCATAAGAGCTACGTCGCGTGCGTTGTAACGCGGGGCAGGATCATATTGCTTGAAGGAGGCTTCATGTTCCTCATCCACAATCACCAGTCCCAGACTTGCGAAGGGGAGGAATACCGAAGATCTGGCTCCAAGCACTACAAGTGGTTCGTTCCCGGTCAGAAGCCTTTGCCATATATCGACACGTTCAGAGTCGGAGAATTTTGAATGATATACAAGCAGTCGTTTCCCGAATACTTTCCTTAACCTGTCAGACAATTGAGTTGTAAGGGAAATCTCGGGAACAAGGAAAAGCACCTGGTTCCCTTCTTCAAGTGCTTTTGCAATAAGATGAGTATATATTTCAGTCTTTCCGCTTCCCGTCACACCATGAAGGAGATGGATAGGATTATCGCGCAAGGATGACAGAATTTCTGAATATGCTTTTTCCTGAGCAGGGGAGAGGGGGGAAAGCGTGACGGCACTTTCGTCGGTGTCAAGGGCGAACCGGTTGACACTTTTTTTATAAATCTCCAGTATACCCTTATCCGCCATCCCCTTCAGGACACCCGGGGAAACTCCCGCTACCGAGAGGAGTTTCTCTTTCTCCACATCCCTGAGTTCACCATTGGGGACAATCCATCCAGACAGGTCGAGATATGCGAGCAATGCTTTCTCCTGTTGCCTTGACCGTGTCAGCAAATTGAAGCATTCATGAAGTCGGTCGGAATCCCCACGTTCGAATTTCAGACGCACGAGAGTGGTTTTCTTGGGCCTGTATCTTTCCACCACTTTCTCATCGATCTCTATGATTCCGTTTTTGAGTAGAGGATTGAGTAGGGCCGTCACATTGCGCATACCTGTCTCCTTCTCGATATCGGATATCTTCAGTCTTTTTTTCTCCTGAAGAATCTGAATGACCACTGCCTGTCGCTCGTTGATTTTGAAAGGGGAGTCGATGTCAGGTTCATAGTCGGGGTTAAGCGAGAGGAAAGTCTCGCTTTCCGGTTTCAGGCCGGTGGGCACAGCTGCTTTGAATACGTCTCCGGGAGCGCAAAGATAATAGTCAGCTATCCAATGCCAAAGTTTAAGCTGAGGATACCTGACTATGGGAGCGGGGTCGAGAATAGCCATCACAGGTTTAATCTCGTAGCCCTTCGGTGGGATAGAGTGGGTGAATTCCACTATCCCGGTATAGAATTTCTTTTTGCCGAACTGTACAAGCACCCGTGATCCCGCCTGGATAGCATCTTGCATCTCAGGAGGGACGCTGTAGGTGAATGTTGAGAATATCGGGAGAGGGAGAAGAATTTCGGCAAACAAGGTAAAGGAATTAATGAGGAAAAATCAGAAAAGGTAGGCCACGTTTATGAATCCGCCTCGTGGTTGGGCGGAATAATTGTCAAGTTTTATTGTGCGGGTCTGATAACTTACACCCCAGCAGTATCCTCCTGAGATCTGCCATTTCTCAAACAATTCAACGCCGGCGCCGCATTGAAGAGCGACATATCCGCCCGGATGCTCGAGTGCCGGTTGGTCGTTGGTCCCTACTGTAACCGCAAAAACGGGGCCACCGAAGACGAAGGGAGCAAGATATTGTTCGAACCCGTTCATGCGTGTCCATTTGAAACGGAGATTGAAAGGCAACTCAAGAGTATGAAACCAGACATTCTGGTTCTTTATGCCGGTTGACGACCATATCTCATGGTCACCGAAATTTACCTTCGCTCCATGAAGATTGTAACGTAAGGCGAAATCAATGCCGAATCCGATGCCCGGAATCATGACTTCACCCATTAAGCCGGCCTGACCGCCTGTGAGCATCGAGGTTTTGGCAATATCCTGTTTCCAATGAAGGGTGGAAAAGTTTACGCCCGCAGTCGGGCCCCAGCGAAATTCTGCTGAGGCCGCGAATGCGGTGCATATAACTACTGTCAGGAATAGAAGTTTCCTAAACATTTTATCTTTATAGGTTAAGGCCTCATAATGATTTATGACGGCTCAAATTTCAGATTTAAACGCTTTCCAATCAGAAAAGCCATGCTGCTGTTACAGTCCAGTAATTGTTTTTAGCTTTGACCTCTACAGGATTGATGGCATCAGTATCAACGAATTTCACGATGTTGTTCATGCCGAAGCCGTAAGAACCCTGAATCTGGAGATGGTTGATGAGTTCTACACCTATACCGATGTTCCAGGCAGTCTGGCATGTTTTTGACTTGATGTCGTCCCAAGTGCTCTTACCCAGCTTGAATGCGAATGCAGGGCCGGTGTAGATATACGGTGCGAGGTAAGAACCTACAACGGGGAGGGAAAACTTATATTTGACGTTGATAGGAATTTCAATAAAGTTCTTGCCGAAGTTTCCTTTCTCCGAGTAGTTGGTGCCATTCTCATGATAAACCGGCTCACTGTTCATACGGGTGTACATTGCAGAGACATCAAAGCCGAGTCCGATGATGGGCACTACGAATTCACCCATAACGCCTGCTGTGTAGCCACACTGATTGTCGTGGTCAAAGTTTGCTGCCGCATCGTTGAAGTTGATGCTATTGAGGTTGAGACCCGCTTTCACACCGAAACGGAACTGAGCCTGCGACACTCCCATGCCGAAGAGGGCGATAAGGAGGGTCAGAACGATTTTTTTGAAAGATGTCATAATTAGTATAGTTTAAAAATGATGTTTTAAAGGTTCATATCCCGGGGGCATTTGGAAATAGTGGTGTCCGTCAGGGATATTTGTGACAGACCTGTTGCGGCAATCAGGTGCAAAGTTAATAAAAACTTTTATAATAACGTATAAAGACAACCGAAAGTGTTTAAAAGTATATTTTTGACGTGTTATTCTTTGGATGTGGTGAAGATTATGGTTAAATTTGTAAGTAAAACCAAAATGTCCGGAAGTCGGCGGCCGTTACCAATGACTGGGCATTATTTTAAACAAGAGATATGGAAGATAATAAAGATAAGGAAAATTTGAACCAGTCTGCGCCGCAGTCTGACAAGATTATAAGGGATATTGAGGAGAATACTGAGGAATCCCTGAGGATATATAACAGGGCAATAGAGATGCTCCGTACAGTATATGACCCTGAGATACCCGTCAATGTGTATGACCTGGGGCTTATCTATAAGATAGACTATGAGGAGGCTACAAAGACCCTTCATGTAGACATGACCTTGACGGCACCCGGTTGTCCGGCGGCCGATTTCATAATGGAGGATGTGCGCCAGAAACTTGTGAGTGTGGAGGGTCCTGAAAAGGTGGATCTGAGACTTGTTTTTGAGCCCGTGTGGGATCAGAATATGATGAGTGAGGAAGCGAAACTTGAACTCGGTTTCTTGTAACAAGGGGGATGAGTGTCTATTTTCTGAGCGATCTTCATTTGGGTGCACCTTATTTCCCTGATTCCAGGGAAGCGGAGAAAAGGGTGGTGGCATTCCTCGATTCAATTAAGGATGACGCTGAGGCCATATATCTTCTGGGCGACGTGCTCGATTACTGGTATGAATACAGGTATGTCGTGCCACGGGGATTTGTGCGTTTTTTCGGAAAACTTGCCGAACTCACTGATGCCGGTATCAAGGTGGTATGGCTTATCGGCAACCATGATATATGGATATTCGATTATATCCCCGGGGAACTCGGGGTTGAAGTAATCGACGGAAGCCTGACAGAAACCATTTATGGAAAGACCATTTTCATGACGCATGGAGATGGTGTAGGGAGACTGCCACGTGGATTCAGAATCATAAGAAGCATATTCCGCAACCGTTGGTGCCAGAAAGCATTCGCAGCAATCCACCCCCGCTGGACAGTGCCCTTCGCCTATGGCTGGAGTCATCACAGCCGTGAGGAGGGTGAGGCAAGGGGAATACCGGATGAAAAAATACTCACCGGCCTTCGAGATTTCGTCAGAACTTACCACGAAAGTCATCCCGAAATAGAAATTTTCCTCTTCGGCCATGTCCATATACTGAGTAGGGAGGAGGTTGCGAAGGGGTGTGAGATGATAGTTCTCGGAGAATGGATTCGAACATTTAGTTACGCAATTTTGGATAAAAACGGGTTAAAACTGGCCAAATGGGGGTAATTTTATATGTTTTACAACATGTTTTTGATATTTTGCTCAAAATTATTTGGTCAGTCCACAAAATAGCGATAACTTTGCACTGAACCTAAAAACAATCTTTTTTACCTTAAGATTTTTTACCTGTAGAAACTTATAGAAAGGGTGCGACCGGAGAGGTTATCACCCTTTGTTTTTAATGACAATAATTTGTTTTAAGAACCAAAAAAGGCGCTCGGAAAATCCGGACGCCTTTTTTGTGTCTATTCTGATTTCTGAGGATTCCCTGAATGTGTCATTGGGGATTCTCGTGATGGGTTGCCGGTGCCGGCTCGGGCACCGTGAGATAAGGGGAGTCCTCGGGCACGAATGCGCCGCTTTTCAGAAACTCGAAAATCTGAATACATGCTTTTGCATCAAGCGCGGCATAATGCTGTTGCGCCGAGGTGAGGGTCTCCGCCTCCCAGTTTGTCAGACGTTGTCCCTTTGAAACCCTCAGGCCGAAAAGTATGGCGTAAATTTTCGCGAGACTATTGTCGGCTATCCTGAATTCCTTGACATAATTCTGGAGTTCTACGAAGCCGGCTGGTTGTATAATCTGAAGTTTATTGAGGTTATGGAAATCATCGTGGGTGGAAAGCCCTATCTTCAATATGCTCTCATCCTCAAGAATATCTATCAGAGGCTGCACGAGGCCAATCAGGTTTATACGGAAGAGGTAGCACCTTGTGTGGGTCGACAACTGGACCAACGCCACTTTATTGAGGTGTCCTTTCCTGAAACTTGGACGTGTTTCGGTATCGAAGCCTATGATGGTCTCCTGTCGAAGCACATTTATAGCCTCTTCGACTTGTTCCGCTTTATCTATTACAATAATCTCCCCTTCGAAATGAGTTGTAGGAAGGGCAGCCAATTTTTCCTTTGGAATTGTGACTATTGCATTGGGTGGAGTAGATTGACTCATATAAGAAGAGGTTTGTTTAGCTTCGCATGGTGGAGAGTTCGGGCGATTTTATGATGTTAGAAAGTGCAAATTTAACAATTTTGCCTGAATTATCACTAATAAAAGGTAATTATTAATTAGGGGAGATTCAAGAAAAGAGAGAAAATGATGTGATAAAACACAATTGTGGATAAGCATTATGAAATTTTTGGAATCCGGAGCCATGGAAAATGCTTATCCTACATGGCTCCGGCTCTTTTACAGACTTGGCATCCCGATCCAAAGGGAGGTGGGGAAATGTTTGGAAATCCATTTTTTCAGGTAAGCCCGGGTATCGTCACATATTATCTTATCCTTATCGAAATAAGGGTTGTATATGACGCCGAAAAGGCTTATTCCGTACGTTCGTATCGCGGAGAGCGACAGCAGAGCGTGATTGACTGAGCCTAACTGACCGGTCACGACAAGCACGACCGGAAGATTCCGGCTGCAAATATAGTCGATAGTAAGGTAGTCATCCTCTATCGGGACCATAAGTCCACCTGCTCCTTCGATCAAAAGATGAGGGTAGATTGAAAGCAACGCTTCGGAAGCCCTGTCGACAACCGACAGGTTTATCTCTTTCCCATCCAACCTTGCAGCAAGATGAGGCGATGCCGGATAAGAGAATATTATGGGGGCGGTGAGATGACAGCGGTCTTCGGGCAAGAGATCAGTTCCCATTATCTTGCGATGCCTCTCTATATCTTCACTCCATTCGCCGTTGCCTGTCTGAATCATCTTCTGGGTGATGCACTTGTGTCCCGCAAGATTCATCTCCCTTGCGAGCCAGCCGGTAGCGAAACTCTTACCTACATCCGTACCGATTCCTGTGATGAAGAGTGCCGGAGGAAAGGATGTTTTTCTAAAATCCATTTTGCAGTGAATGTTATAATGCTGTTCATGAAAAAGGAGCGGCGTGACATCTCTCCGCCGCTCCAAATAATCATTTTCGGTAATTGCCTATCACCATGCGAACATGGGATAATCGTTCATCATCTCGTTGACTTCGTTGCGCACTTCAGCAATCACCTTCTCGTCATCAGCGTTTGTAAGCACGCGATCAATCAGGCCGGCTATTTTCTCCATGAGTTCCTCTTTGGCGCCACGGGTTGTGATGGCGGCCGTGCCGAAACGGAGGCCTGAAGTGAGGAAAGGTGAGCGACTGTCGTAAGGCACCATATTCTTGTTGGCGGTGATATCAGCTTCCACGAGAACACGCTCAGCCTTCTTACCGCTCATTTCGGGGAATTTCGACCGAAGGTCAACCAGCATGCAGTGGTTGTCCGTACCGTCAGAAATCACCTTGTAGCCTCTCTTAATCAAAGCCTCGGAGAGAGCCTGTGCATTTTTCTTCACCTGCTCTGCGTATTCTTTCCATTCAGGCTGGAGAGCCTCACCGAAAGCAACTGCCTTGGCTGCGATGACATGCTCGAGCGGACCACCCTGCACACCGGGGAAGACTGCGGAGTCAAGGAGGGCAGACATCTTTTTGATCTCACCCTTGGGAGTCTTCTTGCCCCAGGGATTATCGAAATCCTTACCCATGAGGATAAGGCCTCCACGCGGTCCGCGGAGTGTCTTATGGGTTGTGGTGGTGACCACATGGGCATGCTTGACAGGATTCTCAAGCAGACCTGCTGCGATGAGGCCGGCGGGGTGAGCCATGTCAACCATGAAAATTGCGCCTATTTCATCCGCTATCTTACGGATACGCGCGTAATCCCACTCGCGGCTGTAGGCAGAACCGCCTGCAATGATGAGTTTCGGACGCTCTGTGCGGGCTTTCTCCTCAAGTTCCTCATAATTCACGCGGCCTGTCTCCTTATCAACGGTATAGCTGATAGGCTGGAAATGCAGGCCGGAGAAATTGACCGGGCTACCGTGGCTGAGGTGGCCGCCATGGGCGAGATCCATTCCGAGGAATTTGTCGCCGGGCTGGAGGCAGGCCATAAAAACGGCCATATTTGCCTGTGCGCCGCTATGGGGCTGCACGTTTGCCCATTCTGCGTCAAAAAGTTTCTTGGCGCGTTCTATCGCTATGGTCTCTGCCTCATCGACAACCTGGCAACCGCCGTAATAGCGGTGGCCGGGATATCCCTCGGCATATTTATTTGTCAGGCAGGAACCCATCGCACGCATCACTTCGTCGCTGACGAAATTCTCACTGGCGATAAGTTCGATACCGCGGCGCTGACGAAGGTGCTCACGGTCGATGATGTCGAAGATTTTATTGTCTCTCTTCATAATGCTGGTGTTTTTTATGGTTTTATTATCAGTGCGGAGCGGGAATAGCAAGGCTCTCCCGCTCCGCAAAATATCAGCCTCCGAAATTATCGTAATGTATAGCCTCAGGCTCAACCCCGAGATTATAGAGCATGTTGTTCACGGCGTTGCTCATGGGGCCGGGACCACACATGTAGAACTCTATGTCCTCAGGAGCCTCATGATCCTTCAGATATGTCTTGTACATCACGTCATGGACGAATCCGGGAGTATATTTCACTCCCGCTGCGTCTGCCGCCGGGTCCGGACGGTCGAGGGCGAGATGGAAATGGAAGTTGGGGAATTCCTTCTCAAGCTGGAGGAAGTCGTTGAGATAGAACACCTCGTTGAGGGCTCTCGCTCCGTAGAAATAGTGCATTTCGCGGTCAGTGGTGTGGAGTGTCTTGGTCATCCACATTATCTGAGCCCGAAGCGGAGCCATACCGGCGCCACCGCCAACCCATATCATCTCCGCTTTTGAATCCACGATAGGATGGAAGTCGCCGTAGGGGCCACTCATCATCACCTTGTCGCCCGGTTTCAGGGAGAAAATATAGGATGACGCTAAACCCGGGGGCACATCCTGGAACCCTACCTCGGGTTTCGGCTTGAACGGTGGAGTTGCGATTCTCACGGTCAGCATGAAGCGGTCGCCCTCCTCCGGATAATTGGCCATGGAGTATGCGCGGACAGTCTCCTCGGTATTCTTGGCCTTGAGGGTGAAGAGTCCGAATTTCTCCCAAGCGGGGAGATATTCGTCACCGATAAGTTCCTTGTCGATATCCTTGTCGTATGACATCTCATATTTCGGGATACGTATCTGAGCGTATGAGCCGGGGATGAAGTTCATGTGCTCACCCTTAGGCAACTGCACGATGAATTCCTTGATGAAAGTGGCGACGTTACGGTTAGAGATCACCTCACATTCCCATTCCTTGACATCAAGAGCCGACTCATCGAGATGAATGTCCATATCACTCTTCACCTTCACCTGGCAACCCAGACGCCAATGGTCTTTGATTTGCTTGCGGGTGAAGTGTACGGCCTCAGTCGGGAGCATATCGCCTCCACCTTCAAGCACCTGCACCTTACACTGGCCGCAACTGCCTTTGCCACCGCAGGCAGAGGATAGATGCACGCCACCGTCGGCAAGCGTAGCGAGCAAAGACTTTCCGCTTGCCGCACGGACTGTCTTCTTTCCGTCGTTGATAGAAATGGTGACCTCTCCCGAAGACACGAGATAGCGTTTGGCTATGAGAAGCACCACCACCAGTACGAGGACGATGATGAAAAAGATCAACGCCGCCACAAGCACTTTATTCCATGCTATATCAAGTAGTAACATAATTAAAGAAATATTGGGCCTCGGGAGGGAAGCGGGGTTCCCATCCCGCGGGCGGAGTTAGAGTTTAATGCCAAGGAAGCTCATGAAGGCTATACCCATAAGGCCTGTGATTATAAAGGTGATGCCTATGCCACGGAGTGGAGCGGGAATCTGGCTGTATGACAGACGCTCACGGATAGCGGCGAGGCATGTTATGGCAAGGAGCCAACCTACACCTGAGCCGGCACCGTAGACTGTGGCTGTCCAGGCATTTGAAAACTCTCTCTGCTGCATGAAGAGCACGGCACCGAGTATGGCACAGTTCACGGCGATAAGAGGAAGGAATATACCCAGAGATGAATACAGGGCCGGAAGATATTTCTCAATGGCCATCTCGAGAATCTGCACGAGGGCGGCTATGACTGAGATGAACATAATCAGGCCGAGGAAACTCAAATCAGTGTCGGCATACTCCTCGCCGAGCCATGACAATGCTCCGGGAACGAGGATATACTGGTTGATGCACCATGTGACGGGAAGGGCTATGATAAGCACGAAACTTACGGCAATGCCCAGACCGAAGGCTGTCTTTACATTCTTCGACACGGCAAGATAGGAACACATGCCGAGGAAGTAGGCGAATATCATGTTGTCGACAAAGATCGACCGTATGAATAGATTCAGATTTTCCATAATTCAATAAAGAGATTAGAGTTCTAAAACCTTAACCCGGTTCATTCCTGAAGATCTTTGTTGCGCGAACGGTGTACCCAGATGATGCAAGCCACCGTGATAAGGGCCATCGGAGGGAGAATCATCATGCCGTTGTTCTGATAGCCGTTTTCATACCACCACTGGGGGATAACCTGATAGCCGAAGAGTGTGCCGCTTCCGAGCAGTTCTCTGAAGAATGCCACAATCACGAGGATTATGCCATAGCCGAGGCCGTTACCTATACCGTCGAGGAAGGAGGGCCAGGGGCGGTTGCTCATAGCGAACGCCTCAAGGCGTCCCATAATGATACAGTTCGTGATGATTAGGCCGATGAAGACCGAGAGCGCCTTGCTGACCTCGTAGTTCCATGCTTTCAGGACCTGGTCGACTATGACGACAAGGGCAGCCACCACCACAAGCTGAACGATGATTCGGATGGATGTCGGGATAGTGTTGCGCAGCAGGGAGATGATCACGTTGGCGAGGGCAAGCACGGCTGTCACCGAAATTGTCATCACCACTGCCGGCTCAAGTTTTGCTGTCACAGCCAGTGCCGAACAGATTCCCAGCACCTGCACAATGACCGGATTGTCTTTCGAGAGAGGATTTACAAGAGGCAGTAAAGATTTGTTTACTTTCATGACGGGGAATCTTATTTATTGTTTTTGAGTGAGAGCAGAAATGCGGAGTAGGGCTCGAGAGAATCGAAGAGCATTTTCTGGACACCCTGGCTCGTGATGGTGCCTCCGCTGACGGCATGAACCCATGCCTGACCTGCCGGTTCTTTACCGACTTTCACAACGGCCACAGACTGGAAATCGCCTGTCTGTGAGAAGACATCCTTACCCTCGAACTGATCCCGGAAGGCAGGCTTCTCAATTTCGGCACCGAGACCGGGAGTCTCACCGGCATGTGCGAAATATGCGCCGTAGATTGTGTCGCCGTTGCTGTCAAAAGCCAGATAGCCCCAGATAGGGCCCCAGAGACCGGCTCCGTAGACAGGGAGGATATACTTGAGCCCGTTGTCGGTGGTGCATTCGAATACAGGAAGAAGACGCTCGGAAGCCGGCTTCTTGCTTTCAAGAGAGACGTTGACATCGAAAGCGTTGGTAGTGGGATCTATCTTTTCCCCCTTATCATTAACGATGTAACTTGACTTGATATGCGTGCTGTAAAGTTCACCTATATTCTGTCCCGCTTCCGGTACGATTCGTGCGGAAGCGAGAATCTGTTTCTTGGTGTCGTCAGCGATATTCTCAAGTTGCTTGGGACGCAATGCCTGATAGACCACCGAAAGAACCACACCCACCACCAAGACCAGCACAGTGGAGTAGATTATTGTGTAAGTGTTGCTTTGTCTGTTCATAATTGCGGGAGTTGATTAGTTCTTTACGGTTGCTCGCTTAAGACGGCGGTTGATATTTGAATTGACAACACAGTAGTCTATGAGTGCGGAGAAGCAGTTGAGGAGAAGCACGGCAAGCATCGCGCCCTCCGGATAGCCCGTGTTGTAGCAGCGGATGATTATCGCTATGGCTCCGATAAGGAAACCGTAGATGTATTTTCCCGTGTTCGTGCGGCATGCCGTCACCGGGTCGGTTGCCATGAACACTATTGCAAACGCGAAGCCGCCGAGTGAGAGTTGCTCAAGGGGTGAGAGGTAGGTGACGGGATAGAGAGGTGTCGCGAAATTATGTGCGAGAAGCGCCATGAAGAAGCCGCCTACCACACCTGAGAGAACTATTCTCCATGATGCTATACCAGTAGCGAGGAGAATAACGAGGCCGATGAGGATGCAGAAAGTGGAAGTCTCGCCCCAAGAGCCGGGATAAAAACCGAAGAACATGTCGGCGTAGGAGAGGGGGTCGCCAGTGACACCGAGCACATCGATTTTTCCTGTTGTGGAGGCTGCCAACTGTCCCAAGGGAGTCGCACCTGAGTAACCGTCGACTGCATGGACACCACCGAGAGAGACGAACACATTGTCGCCGCTCATCTTTGAGGGATATGCAAAGAAGAGGAATGCGCGGGTGACGAGTGCAACGTTGAGGAAGTTGTAGCCGGTTCCGCCAAACACTTCCTTAGCGAACACTACCGCGAAAGCCACTGCTACCGCGAGCATCCAGCATGGAGTTGACACAGGGCATATCATCGGGATGAGGATACCTGAAACGAGGAATCCCTCCTGAATCTCATGGCCCCTTATCTGAGCCACAACGAATTCAATGCCGAGGCCGACGATATAGGCCGTAAGAATCTGAGGAAGCACTGCCCAGAATCCATAGAAGAAGAGATGGAAAAGGGAGTGGTCAGGGTCGCCTGTCGCGAGGGCATGCTGAAGGCCCACATTCCACATTCCGAAAAGGCAGCAGGGGATGAGGGAGAGCACCACGATAATCATGGTTCGCTTCGAGTCGTTGCTGTCGTGAATGTGCACACCGGAACGGGATGTTTCGTTGGGTGTGAAAAGGAAGGTGTAGAAGCCATCGAAAACGGAATGAAGTTTCGAGAACTTCCCTCCCTTCTCAAATTGAGGCTTCACACTGTCTATTTTTTTCTTTAATCCTTTCATCTGTCGGTAAGTAGATGTTAGTGTATATTGAAACTCTGTGTTATGAACATTACTTTAGGAGAGTTCCTTCCTAAGATAATCAAGCCCGTCGCGGACTGTCTTCTGAAGTTCGATCTTGGAGGTATCGACAAACTCCGGCAAAGCGAAATCCTCGGGTGCAACCTCGTAGATTCCGAGTTTCTCCATTTTGTCGATATCTTTGGCCATGATTGCCTTCAGGAGGAATTCGGGGTATATGTCGAAGGGGAATACCTTGTCGTATTCGCCGCTGAGGATCATCGCACGATGACCACCCTTAATTCTCGCATCGAAGTGGAAAGGCTTGGAGAATCCGCGTAGGAAAGCGGGGAAACTTCTCTTCACGCTGAATTTCCCGGGATTTACGGATGCCCAACCCATGAACTCGTCGGCATCGTCGCCTTCATCTATCACCGTGATCTGACGATAGGGGAAACGAAGGAAACCATCCTTACGGACACGTGTCCCGGTGAGGACGTTGCCTGAGATTATACGTACACCCTCCTCTTTTACCAAAGCATCTTTGATAAGGGAGTCGATTGAGGCTCCTACAAAGGTAGAGATAAGATGCGGGTCTTTCACGTCAGGCCCTGT
Source organism: uncultured Porphyromonadaceae bacterium (assembly GCA_947175265.1). GTDB lineage: Bacteria > Bacteroidota > Bacteroidia > Bacteroidales > Muribaculaceae > Lepagella. Next base: position 155,058 of record CAMWMD010000002.1, read on the forward strand.
GAGGGCAACTGTCGTGGTCAGGTCAGCCTCACCCGTCTTTACCAACTTACCGATTTTGGCTGCCGTCACAGCATCAAGTGTCCAGACTGTCTCCCCCTTATTTACCGGTTTTATGGCTGCAATCTGCGTGCCGACATTCCCGGCGGGATGAGGGCCTTCAAATTCATAGACTTCGGCCGCCTTTGATGAAATATTGGAGCCGGCCTTAATTCCGAGATACACTTTGCCGGCGGTCAGTGAAGCGAGGGTCTCAAGACCTGCCTCGAGCCATTTTGCGAGACTATCGGAGAGCAATTCACCGGCGAGGGGAGCGGAGTCAAAAGCCGTCACGAAAATATCGCGGGGAGCCACTTCGGGGTCGGGCACGATATCAAAGGGTCTCTGTCTCATCATAGCCCAGAGTCCGCTTGCGAGGATAGCCTCTTTTGCTTCGTTGCCCTTCATGTTGTTCCCGAAGTTGACAGGTTGGGGATCTCCGTCCTTTGACACACTGACGTATTCAATGTGACGACGCTCGCCTCGATGCACCTCCTTGACACGTCCGGCGACGGGGGAAACGAGACGGACCTTGCCGGTGGCCTTGTCTACAAGAAGGGGGTCTCCGGCATTTACTGTCTCTTCAGGCTTCACAACGGCTTTCCACACAGGCCCTGGAAAATCATCGGGAGAGATGGCGAAAAGAGAGGTCAGTCTGTCGTCTGTCACGATAGAAGAAGGCATCCCTGCCAAGGGAATGTCAAACCCCTTCTTTATGCGTATTTTTTCAGCCATAAGATATATAAAAAAGGTAATTGCAACCCTCCTTTCTGGGAAACCAACTGGAAGGTTGCTGATTAATTGTTAATTTCTTTTGCAAAATTACAAATTAACTTTATTAATGCAAAAAAAAATCTCCACATTGCAATCTGCAATGTGGAAATTTTTCCGTAATTGATGATTTCCGTTCCCGTTTGTTATGGAAGGATACCTTCAACCATCATCCTCTATCAGGAATATCTTTATTTGAGACCTTCTACAAATTTGCGGTAATTCTCGTTGTTGGGGTCAAAGTTGAGATACTTGTTGAAGTATTCCTTAGCCTTTGCCACATTTTTCTGCTCGAGATAGGAGTTGCCCATGTAGTTGTACATCTCCTTTGCATCCGTTGCATATCTTGAAGGATTCTCGCTTGCCTCAAGAAGAGTGAGGGCCTCTGTGTAGGCAGGGACTGCTGCGAAAGGTGCCTGTGCCTCTGTAGCCTTCTGGCGTGCTATATCGCCGGCGAATTTCTTGGGCTTGTAGTTGTCGGGAAGGATCTCAGCAGCCTTGTCGGCATATTTCTGGCAGATGGCATAATATTTGTCAGCTTCTGTCGGATTTGCCTTGTTCTCCACACCTGCATAGAATGCGAATGTAGCCTGCTGGATGAAATCATTGTAACCGGGTTTCTCTGAATTCTCAAGATAACCCTCGTAAGCGTCGACAGCCTTAGAGAGGTTGTTTTCCTCCACGAAAGTCATGGCGAGTTGCTTATAGAAATCGCGGTTGGTCGGATTTTCCTTGATAGCCTCTTCAAGAAGAGCCTGAGCCTCCTGCGGACGTTTTGCAGCATTGAGTTCTGAAGTAATCAGGTTGTAGTCAATGGGTGCGAACTTGTTGTTGGCCGGGTCGGCCTTGTGTGATGCCACGAGAGCCTCAGCCATGGGCAGGAGTTGATTCTGCATATCCTTGATCTGGGCAGCGTTCATGAATTGGTAACGCTGTGCAGTGAAATTCTTGGGATCCTGCTTGAGAAGTGAAGTAGAGTAATCGTAACCCTGCTGATAGTCGCCACCATAGAAGAGGAGGAATGCATACCTGTTCTCATCCTGCTTGAAGTGGTTGGGGTTCTTCACATACTTGCTGTACTGCTCGGCAGCCTCTTTGTACTTACCTGCGTTGTAGTAGGCGTTGGCAAGCTCACGCTGACCGAGAGCCGAATCCGGATTCTTTTCAAGAAGGTTGTTGAGCATCTTGATAGCATACTCAGGGTTTACCATTGTGAAAAGGTTGGCATACTTCACGTAAGCGGGGGTAGCGTCGGGATTGTAGGTGGTAGCCATCTCATATTTTGCAGCCGCACCGCCGAAATCCTTGGCATCCTTCTTCACGTCGCCCTCGAAGATATAGATGCTCTCATCCTTCATATTGAATTTGCGGGCATTGTTGATTCTCTTCTCAATATCTTTTGCGTAAGCCACCGGATCAGTGTTATAGTATGCGCGGGCAATATTGATCTGGAGCTCAGGGCTTTTCTTCTCTTTGCTTTCGGCTATCTTGAACTGAGTCTCGGCAGCCTTCTTGTCTCCCTTCTTAAGGTCGATGATACCCAGGCCGACATAGTTGTAGGCATAATCGGGATTATTCTGGATACCCTCATTGAAATACTTGAGAGCCTCATCCTGTTTACCCTCCTGAAGAGAGATGAGACCAAGATAGAAATCGGAGACAGCCTTGTTTGTGCCGGAATTGTTCATGTTTCTGAGAAGCAATTCCTTGGCGTTGTTGAGCTGGTCGGCCTTATAATACTCTTCACCTTCGACGTGAGTCTGTGCAAATGAAGAGAAAGAAGCGCCGGCGAGAAGCGCAGCAGCAAATAAGAATTTAAATTTCATCTGTATATTATTTATGTTTTGTTTATTTCATTTCAGACTGTGATTTTCATGGATGTCGTTTCTTTTCATCCACTGGCATCAAGTGCAAAATTAGTAAAAATTTTGGGAGAATTGCAATAATTTTTGAGTGCTTGATAAATTTTTTGTATAAATTAACCAAACTTATTTACCTTTTTAATTACACTCACAAGGTCTTCAGTATAGAATCTGAAGACCTTGCTGTTATTCCGAATTCTGCGAATCCTTTATTTTACCTCCACAACTCTGGCGTGATATTCGTAGGGCATTATACCCGTCTTCGTGATAATCTTCTGTCCCACAAAGCCTGTGACAAATGTGTAGAAACTGTGGAGCACCGTAGAGTTGCTCCCCGTAGAAATCATGTAGACTTTCCTTACGAGTGGATAATCGCCTGAATAGATATAGGCCTGATAAGGCTTGTAGGCAACCGGACTGAAGTCGTTTGCCTCAGTAGGATTGCTGACTTTAATGATGTTGACCTCCGAAGTCAATGTAGTGGCTACCGTGTCGGCCTCATTCTTATAGTCTTCCATCCTCTTGTCCATAGGCACTTTCTTGGCTTCGCTCAAATCATCACCGAGCCAGCTTACGCTTATGATGCCGAGAGCATCGGGATCCTTTTTCACGATATCGAAGACCTGAGCGTTATTCTTCTGGGCGAAGGAGTTGGTGTTGTCTGTAAGTTTCGCGTCGGCGGGAAGGAATTTCGTCTTGAAATAGTTCACCGTTGAAGACTCAGCATTATCAAATACAAGTTTGATTTTCGTCGTGTCGTTTCCGGCCAACTGATTCCAACGGGTGATCTTCCCGTTGACAATGTCACCAATCTCCTGCATGGAGAGCGACTGGACGGGATTATTCTTATTTGCGATGAGTGCTACGGCATCTACCGCTATACACTTTTGGCGAACTACTCTCTTATATTTGGATTTCATGAAATCCACCTGTTCCTTCGTAAGTTCCTGGGTCGCTATTATGGCTTGGGTGCCGTCGGCGAGAAGTGTATCCATTGCCGCCCCCTCACTCACATAGATCGGGAGTATGGAGGCATTGGGATAAGAATACTCAAACACCTCGATCTCTTCATCGAGTACATTCTTGAAACCGTCGTCGCAGAAAATGGTTGCCGTGCCATTGGCATATTCACCTTTCTTGATAGGTGTGCAGGAACAGACGACTGCCAGTCCGGCCAATAGGATTGCGGAGGAAACTGTCTTAATAATGCCGTTCATTTCAATTGACTTTTATATGTGATGATAAGTGGAGAGGGGAGGAGAGGAGAGGGGGAGTGGGTCAGGTGGGGCCTGAGTCAGTTCATCCCCTTGTATAGACGGTAGCCACGCCAAACGCCGTAAAGACACAGTAAACCACCGACTACAGCACTTACAGCCACATTATCGATATTGAATACGTCGAATATGAAAAGCAGACCTACTGCAACATAAACGATTACCATGAATATTCCAAAAACAAGACGCCCACCTTTAGGCATATTGTCGATTCCATTGTTTGATGCCATAACTCTTGATATTTTAATTGTTTTTATAAATTTAACAATTAAGATTGAGGTATGTTCAAAATAAAGTCAATTTAAATCGCAGGAAATATTGAAATTTCCGGTATCACGAGCGATATTGAAAAATGAAACAGGGTCTGAGCTTTTGCTCAGACCCTGTCTATCATATCAGCGAGATATTACTGCTGCTGGAGACGGAACTTAACGGGGAGTGTGAAGTAGCTTCGCACAGCCACACCGTTGTTCTTACCGGGCTGCCATTTGGGCATCTTCTTAACGACGCGGATTGCCTCACGGTCAAGATCCTTGTCGACACCCTTGAGCAGGGTAACGTTGCCGATAGAACCGTCTTTCTCAACGACGAACTTAACATGGACAGTACCCTGGATGTCGTTCTGCTGAGCAGCCTCAGGATAACGCATGTTGTTGCCGAGCCATTTGTACATTGCGGCTGTTCCGCCGGGGAACTCAGCCTGCTGCTCAACGGCTACGAAAATCTCCTCTTCCTTCGGCTTAACCTCCGGCTCCGGTTCTTTTACGATAACCTGTTCCTGCACGGCCTTGAACTTGTCGGCATCATCAGAACCCTCCTGGTTAACCACACCACGGGCGGTGTTGTCTTCCTTCTGGGTTTCCATATCCATCACCTCGTTCTTAACCTTGTCGGCATCAACGATGGCGATCTGAGTTACCTGTACTGTGGCGAGCACCTCCTCAGGCACCTCGGGAATCTCCTGTTCGAATTTCTGCTCCTCAACCTCGGGTTCCGGTTCAGGCTCATCGTTCTTGTCCTCCTGGAGAAGTTCGGCAGCAGCCATCTTCTCACGTTCCTGAGCCAGCGCGATTGCCGCCTGCTCGTCACGATAATCAGAATATTTCGACCATGCAATGAGGCCTATGACCACAACAACAAGACCGATGAGAGTGTACAAGACTGCCATGTTATGACGGCGGTCGCTCTTCTTACGCAATTCATAGGCACCGAACTCTTTCTGTTTCCCTTCGAAAACAAGGTCGCGCCATTCCTTCGACGTAAGATCTACATTTCTTTTAGCCATTTCTTTTTCTGGTTTAAGGGTTAATAAATCTTACATCAATTGCCGTGGTGGGTATTCTGGAAGTCTATGAGCATCACAGAGTCCGCACGGGTCATGTTGTCAATCTGATATTTTGAAATTGAGTTGATCTGCATTTCGTCAAGCACCTCTACAAGGCTGCCGAAGGAAGCCTCGGGAGTTGACTTGATGATGACAACCGGCTTCTTAAGATTCTCATTCTTACGAATCTCGGCTGCGGCGGCGTTGTATGCCTCTTGTGCCTTCTCGCGGCCGTCTTTAGTTTCGAGAGAACCGAAACCACCGTCGGCGAATTTCTTCTTAAGAGCGTTGATCTCAGTAAGAACCTCCTTGTTACGATCCTGGATGATCTTACGGATGCCTTCCTTATCCTGAAGATTGAAAGACGATTTCTTGAGATTGTTGTTGTCAGAGAGGACTGCACCGCCGGCTCCGAACATACCTGCATCGCCACCGGGCTTTCCGAAATAGTAGTAAACCTCGTTCACAACATTGCCGTTCAATGAATCCACTGCGAGAGAGCCGGGTTTGCGCTTGGCGTCGATGATGATTGTTACGGCATCATCCGCTGAAGCCTGCGACATGTTTTCCTGATTCTCCACTTTCTCATTTGAGGGCAATGCGATTGTCAGTGTCTGAGATTTAATCATGGTCGTACAAAGCATGAAGAATGTGATAAGCAACATGTTCATGTCGACCATCGGCGTGAAATCCACGCGGATATGCATCTTTTTCTGGGCACCTTTCTTACCTTCGTTGCCAGATTTTTCTTGAACTTCTGCCATGGTCTTTATTCCTCTGCTTTAAGTGCGGTCAAAAACGTAAACTTATTCATGTGGATAGTCTGGAGATTATCCATCACCATGTGGATGATATCGAACGATGTGTTCTGGTCGCCCTTTATGGCGACACCCGTACCATCCTTAATGGCCTGAGCCAGGTTATCATTCTCTGTCTGGCGGAGAGCCTTCATCCACATCTGGAACTCGTTGGGGTTAGCCTCGTCGTTATTCCAGGAGATAGGAATTCCCGTGATATGGTTGGGATTCTCATCTTCACCGGAGAGCCACTTGTCCATTTTGGTCTGACCCTCCTGCTGATCGGCGAGATTCAGGAACTCACCCATCTGCGACAGAGGCACACCAAAAGAACCGAGTTTTGCGAAAGTCTGCTTCTGCAACGGAGTGAAGCTTACTTTATTCTTATGCGATTCGTTATAGATTTCGCTTACTTTATCAAGCAACGCCATTCTCATCTTTTCGTTTGACCAAGCAGAAGAGGTGTCGTTGTTCATTGTGAGCCAAACCTTACCTTCCGGGCTTACGAGAACCTGTACGAAGTTAGTTTCCTGCACTTTTTCAGTTGATACTGAAGGCGGGGTGATAACTGTGGTAGGTTCCTTGGCGAGGAAGGTCGAAGTCAACATGAAGAAGGTAAGGAGCAGCACAGTCACGTCACTCATCGCAGTCATATCGATGAATGTGCTCTTTTTTGCTATTTTTACTCTTCCCATATTAGCTATTTACTTAATTCGGTTTAAGAAAGTTTATTCGATCGTCGGTTGGCACACAATTATTTGTGAGTAGCGGCGAATGTAGCAACGATTGAGAAACCGATTTCGTCGATAGCGTAAGAAAGGTTGTCGATCTTGTTTGTGAAGAAGTTATAAGAGATAACAGCGAAAGCACCGGTTGCGATACCGAAGGCGGTGTTCACAAGTGCCTCAGAGATACCGGTTGAAAGTTCGGTAGAGTCAGGAGAACCTGAAGCTGCAAGAGCCTGGAATGATTTGATCATACCCATAACGGTTCCGAGAAGACCGACGAGAGTACCGAGAGTTGTGAGGGTTGCCACGATGGGGAGGTTCTGAGAAAGAGAAGGCATCTCAAGTGCTGTAGCCTCTTCCACTGCATTGCGCAGTGTTGTGAGTTTCTGCTCTTTGCTGAGAACGGTGTTGGCATCCATCTCCTTGTATTTCACGAGTGTGTTGTAGATAACGGAAGCAACAGAACCTTTCTGCTTTTTGCAACGCTGCATTGCGCCATCGATATCATTCTTGGAAAGGTCAGCCTTGATGTCCTGAACGAACTTGGTGGTGTTGCCTTTGCCGGCTGCAGAGCTGAGGGCGATCCAGCGCTCTACTGAAAGAACGATAACAGTGAGAAGAAGAGTCATAAGGATAGGCACGATGAAACCACCTTTGTAGACTGTACCTGCGAGGTTGATGGGGTGGCCTGCGTTGTCGTTACCCTCGAAGTTGCCGGGTGCACCAAGACCGAAGAGGAAGATGCAGACTGCAACGATAGCACATGCGATGATTACAAGGAAGGCGTTGCGGATACCGCGAACATTGCTGATTTTCTCTTCCTTTTTCACTCTGGCTGCCACTGATGCGGGAGCCGCTGGTTTCTGAGATTCCATAATGTTGAAATTGTGTGTTAGAAATTATTTAATTAAAGTTTGTTTCTTTTCTAAGGAATGGTCGTCGCACACGTTATGGTGTCTCGGGGCTAACATTGTCTACGGGTTTTTCATGTCCTGACAGAGTTTTTCTTGCCTTTTCAACTACGACAATGCAAAATTACAATTAAATTTGAAAATAACAAATGTTTATCTACGAAAATTTTCTTAATATATGTCATCTTTCATTATTTGGCATTCCACAACTATCTTTATAAAAATAAAAACCGTTTGATTTTAAGATGAAAAAAGAATGCTCCGAGAATCATACGTTTCTCGGAGCATTCTTTTTTATCAGTGTATATCAGTAGTTTGTTTTCATTTTACTGCTGCTACGCCGGGAAGCACCTTCCCTTCGATGGCCTCGAGGAGGGCACCGCCGCCTGTTGACACATAAGACACGCTATCGGCAACCCCGAACTTGTTGACGCATGCCACAGAGTCGCCACCACCTACGAGTGAGAACGCGCCGTTGTCGGTAGCCTCAACGATAGCGTCGGCGATTGCGCGTGAACCTGCAGTGAAGTTGTCAAACTCGAACACGCCTGCAGGGCCGTTCCAGAGGATTGTCTTTGAAGGAACGATGGCTTCTGCGAATGCCTTGCGGGTCTCGGGACCTGCGTCGAGGCCTTCCCAACCGTCAGGTATATCGTTGCTGGGGCATACCATTGTGTTGGCGTCGTTGCTGAAAGCGTCGGCTGCCACACAGTCTGTGCCGAGGATGAGGTTCACACCCTTCTCCTGTGCTTTCTTGATGATGTCGAGTGCGAGATCAAGTTTGTCATCCTCGCAGATGGAGTTGCCGATCTTTCCACCCTGAGCCTTTGCGAAAGTGTAGGTCATACCGCCACAGAGGATAAGGTTGTCCACCTTGTCCATGAGGTTCTCGATTATGCCGATCTTGGTAGACACCTTTGAACCACCCATGATTGCTGTGAAGGGGCGTTTGATATCTTTGAGGATATTGTCGACAGCCTGCACTTCCTTCTCCATGAGGTAGCCGAGCATCTTGTCTTCGGGCTTGAAGTAGTCGGCGACAACTGCTGTGGAAGCATGTTTACGGTGTGCGGTTCCGAATGCGTCGTTCACGTAAACGTCAGCATAACTTGCGAGTTTCTCAGCAAATTTCTTCTGGCTTTCCTTCATTGCTTTCTTAGCCTCGTCGTAAGCCGGGTCATTCTTGTCGATGCCTACGGGCTTGCCTTCCTCTTCAGGATAGAAGCGGAGGTTCTCAAGCAGAAGCACTTCGCCGGGTTTGAGGTCTTTGACGGCCTCGTCAGCGTTGGCGCAGTCTGGGGCAAACTTCACGTCGGTGCCGAGAGCCTTGGCAACGTCTTCACGGATCTGTGCAAGGCTGAACTTCTCGTTTACCTTACCTTTGGGTTTACCCATGTGTGACATGAGGATGAGCGAACCGCCATCAGCCAATATTTTCTTGAGTGTGGGGAGGGCGCCGCGGATACGGGTATCGTCAGTCACATTGCCGTTCTCATCGAGGGGCACGTTGAAGTCAACTCTTACAATCGCCTTTTTGCCGGCGAAATTATAATCATCTATTTTTGCCATTGGGTGATATATATTAATTAATGATACTTGACAATAGAGCATACTCCCCGGGAGGAGTATTACAGACGCAAAGATAGTGATTTTTGGGAATACCGCAAAGAAATTGAGGTGACAAAGAGTTATAAATTGAAAAAATATGTAAATTTGCAATTCGGGATAGACATTTATTCCGCCCCCGGGGAAGGCCTGAGGCTTGAAATGTTTGCCGCATCAACCTTTCCCCGTAACAATTAAGTGAAATATTTACAGGCGACAAAGAAAAGATGACACATACGGAGAATTATGCGTCGGGAGAGGTGCTTCGGCTTCTCTTCCGTCAAAGATTCGGCGAGGAGGCGTGCATTGAGCGTCTCCCGGGTGCGGGGTCCGACAGAATATATTTCAGACTCAAAGGTAAGGATGGAAAAAACGCCGTGGGCACCTTGGGTCCTGACCACCGTGAGAACGAATGCTTCGTGAGTCTTTCCGAAATTTTCCGTAGTCATGGCATCCCTGTCCCTGAGATTTATGCCGCAACTTCCGACATGGGTGCATATCTGCAGGAAGATCTCGGCCGTACCGACCTCCTTTCTTATCTTAAGACTCCTGAGAGGATTCCCTTGGCGGCAGATGCGCTCAGGCAACTTGTGAGGCTCCAGACAATACCCTCCCGTGAGTGGCGCAGGAAGGTGATGAGCACGCCGTTTTCAAGAAGAATGGTCTTGTGGGACCTCAATTACTTCAAATATGATTTCCTCAAACCCGCCGGAATACCTTTTGACGAAGAACGCCTCGAAGATGATTTCGAGACCCTCTCCGTGGCTATCTCCAAAATAGGGGAGAGCCTTTCCGGCTTCATGTACCGCGATTTCCAGAGCCGTAACGTAATGATAAAGGAGGGGAAACCCTTCTTTATAGATTATCAGGGGGGGCGGGTCGGCCCTATCCTGTATGACGTGGTTTCATTTCTCTGGCAGGTAAAGGCGGATTTCTCCGAAGAGGAACGGGAGGCGCTGATAGGTGTGTATATGGAGGCACTCGCCAAGATCCGTGCATTCGATGAGGCGGAAGTAAGGAGGGATATCGCTATGTTTGTCTTGCTCCGGACTCTGCAGGTGCTCGGGGCATACGGGTTCAGAGGCCTGGTGGAGAAAAAGGCACATTTCATAGAGAGCATTCCGGGCGCGATTTCAAATCTCAAGGATATACTTGAAAAGGGTGTCCTTGACCCATATCCGGAGATTGCCGCAGTCGCCCGGGAGTGTGTCGGAAGCCGTTTTGCCCACATCATAAAGAACGAAGTCCTGAAGGTTTCGGTCTTCAGTTTCTCCTACAAGCGTGGATACCCTGAGGATTTGAGCGGCAACGGGGGTGGTTTCATGTTCGATTGTAGGGGAATGCACAATCCGGGACGCTATGATGAATATAAACCTTTGACAGGTCTTGACAAGCCGGTGCGCGACTTCCTCGAAGAGAGGGGAGAGGTGCAGGAGTTCGTGAAAAAGAGTGTCGGTATAGTGGCTCCTTCCGTTGAAAGGTATCTCTCCCGGGGATTCAGTTCCCTTCAGGTCGGATTCGGATGTACCGGGGGACAACACCGCTCAGTCTACTGCGCGGAAGCATTTGCCGAAGAGATAAAGAGGAGGTTTGCTGATGCGCAGGTCGAGGTGATACACCGGGAGCAGGGGATAAGGGAAATGAAATAAACACGATAACAGAAAAAGGAATCAGAATGAAGGCAATGGTTCTGGCAGCCGGACTCGGCAGCCGTCTTAAACCCTGGACTTTGGAGCATCCCAAGGCACTCGTCCCCGTGCAGGGAGTCCCGATGCTCGAGAGAGTCATTGATAAGTTAAGGAGGGAGGGATTTGACGAAATTGTCGTCAACATACATCATTTCGGGGAGCAGATTGTGGAGTTCCTGAGGAAAAGGGATTTCGGTATCCCTATCCATATCAGTGATGAGAGCGACAGGCTTCTCGACACGGGGGGAGCCATACTTCATGCACTGGATTTGTTGAAACCTTGGGAGAGCCCCGTGCTGATACATAATGTGGATATTCTCAGTGATGCCAATCTGCACGCCCTCATGGAAGCGCACGAATCGGGTGGCGCGGATTCCACTCTGCTCGTCAGCGACAGGGAATCGAGCCGGCACCTTATCTTTGATGAGGAGATGAACCTTAGGGGATGGCATCACGTCAAGGACAACCTTTACCGTCCGTCAGGTTTTATCCCGCGACCCGACGACAGGGAATATGCGTTCAGCGGTATTCATGTGGTGGGTGAAGGTCTTGCCGATTCCATGAAAAGGAAGCAAAAGGATGAGAAATTCCCGATAATGGATTTTCTTCTTCGCGACGACAACGGTTGCAGGATAAAGGGTGTGGTCAGGGAAGGATTGCGCCTTATAGATATAGGAAAGCCCGCGACATTGTCGCAGGCCAATATGGATTTCTTAGGTAAATATTCTTAGGATATTAATACCAGAACTGTCGAGGGGATTTCATAGGCGTTCAATTTCAATTGTGGAAATTGTGATGCTGTATGAAATCTCCGTTTCTGTTTGCGTTAAACTGGCAGACACACCCGCCAATGAGGAAAAGCACGGCAATTCCTCCGAGCCACCAAGTTACGGTAATGCTTGTGGTGAAGCACGATACAATCAGCAGAATAGATCCGATGATGTAGCAGATAATGGATAGTGTTTTCATAATCAGAACAGTATAAAAAGATTAAAAATGAAGAGGGTCGGTGGATTGGGCTTCTTGCCGGCTCCCCTTGACCCGATAGTTATGGTTCCGGAAAAGGAGCGTTTGCAGTATAACGCCGGCATGGAGATATAAGTTTAATGGAATCGGGAGCAAAATATGTTAATAATTTCTATGGTATGAAATAAAAAAAAGGATTACCTTCGCGGCAATCCTTAAAGATGTATCGGTTAGAAAGAATAGTAGCCGATCCGGGACTCGAACCCGAGTCTCCACCGTGAGAGGGTGGCGTGCTA
>CAMWMD010000003.1 GCA_947175265.1 uncultured Porphyromonadaceae bacterium
ATATGGGCCTGCCTGTCGCATCATAAATCCTTTTTTGAATTTTTATCGGCAGAAATAAGAATGGACTCAGAGACTGTCCACGAAAGTCTTATTACTACCAATTATTCATTAATTAACCAAAACCACTCTTTTTAGAGTGGACTCAATTAATATATTTGGCAGCTTTATAAAACCACGAAGCAATATAGTCAACCTTTCTACGATAAGCAATGTCAGGCATTGCCTCATCAACATCATCTTTTTGCTCCTGCTTTTGCCATTTTGTCCCGACATACGGAGGATTGCCCATGATATAGACTTCATCGTCGGGGGTGTGGGGGCAGACTGTGTTCCAGTCGAGGCGGCAGGCGTTTCCACAAACTATATGACCGGAAGGTTTTAGAGGCAAGGTTTCGGGTAATACGTAGAGTTCTTCCTTAAACTTGACATTCATCTGATGTTCCGCGAGCCAAAGTGAGAGTGTCGCGGTGTCGCAGGCGTATTCATCAAGTTCGATGCCATAGAATTGCGTCAGTGTAATATTGGGGAACGGCAGAACTGCTACCCCTGTTATTTCGCGTAAGGCTTTCCAAATGCAAATTTCAAGTTCGCGCAATCGCTTATAGGAGATAATAAGGAAGTTACCGCTACCACAAGCTGGATCAAAGAATTTGATTTGGGATAGCCTCGTGAGCAGGGCACGGAGACGATGTGACGCGCGGTCATGGTTAATCTTCTTAGCCATTTTTTCGCGAGCCTCAGCACAAGCAGCCTCAAATTCTTCTTCAAGAGCGTCAAGGAAAAGAGGGCGGATAACTTTTTCGATATTCGGCACAGAGGTATAGTGCATACCCAGTCCGGCACGTTGCTCAGGAGTTATTACAGCCTGAATCATCGAGCCGAAAATATCAGGGTTAATCTCCTTCCAATTATATTCACCGCAGTTTATTATCAAAGTACGGGCACGGCGCGAAAGTACCGGGATGGGATAACGGTCGCGGAACAGTCCGCCATTGACGTATGGAAAGACCTCATAAAGCTTCGGCAAAGTAGAAAGCACAACGGGGTCGTTGGTAGACATGGCGAGGAAAGCACGGTCGATAAACTCGCCGAGGTCAGAGCCATCAGGCAATGTATGAGTTTCCAGTGTCCGAGTGAAAATATTCTCACCGGGGAACAGTCCTGTATCTTCTGCGAAGAAACAAAACAGCAAACGCGACATAAACACGTTAAGGGCATGGACAGTCTGCGGGTCGCGGATATTATTGTAGCGGCGAATATCATCAAACAGCTTAGCCATTAGTTCAGCTGACTTTACGTCTGCCTCAGCCTCCTCGGTAAACTGGATTTTTTCAATACCTGCAAGTGGAGTGAAAAATTCAAAGTCCTTCCAAAGCAACTCGATACTATTCTCGTACCAATCATTTTCCTTAGGGTCGTAAGCTACAACATGAACGCCATTGCTTGTGACATATAGACGCGGTGATTGTTTGACAATCTTGGCGTCATCGCGCATAGTGTTGAGAATATCGTACATCTTCGAGCAATCGCCATCCAGTGTACTTACAGGAGCCTGCCGATAAGCGACAAGATTCTTGATAAGGACAGTTTCGCAATCTTTGGCAAGATTACCCGGACCGTCTTTAGTGCGACGTATCTGTCCGTCGCCATATCCGGTGAAGATACGCAGGAGATCATAAATGAACTCCGGAGCTGAGGTGCCACGCTTACCAAGCTGCTCCAATTCATCAGTAGCTTGAACCTGTGAATATGATTTGGTTTTCTTTGCCATAAATTGTTTAGATGTTGATTTTCAAATCATCTGTCTGATATTGCTCTCTAAGAAAATGTTGGAGTTCATGAACATACGTAAATCCATTTTCCTTTACAAAATCTCGCATGGTCTTATCATTAGGGAATATAACATTTGCGTCAAGAAAATACGTATAATCTTTATGGTGAACGGGAATAGGATCACCCGGCCACACTATTGAAGCCATAATAACGGGATCTGAATATATGAATTTATCTTCCTCTCCATCCATAACAACGCCTGTGATAGCCGATATATCGGTTTCAATATCTCTAGAAAATGAACGAGATAAGATAACGGCTGTATCTTCAATTGAAACTATCTGATATATATTTTCAACATTATGAAGGTAATCGGGGCGAACATTCGCCTCGTCTATGAATTTAACTATGTCTCCTTTTACAAATTCATTATCCATAGCTATGAAAAACAAAACACCCTCGTAGTATCTGAAGGCCGACCAAAGCCTGTAACGACTACAAGGATGTTCCCAAAGTTTTTCGGCTCTCGCCGTATGTCTTTTTTATTTACTGACTGGTCATTTTCAGAAAGGCGTTACTTAATTGCAAAATTAGTAAATTTTTCCGAGATTACAGCTATAAATCAGTCGGAAATTTTGTGCGCAGAGCGCTGAATAATGGGATGTTGGGTGTTTTCTATACTTGCTTTGTCGCTCTTTGCCTGATGTTGGAGTATTACCTTTGGAGGGTGAGGATTGGACGGGAAACGGGGGATAGAGATTTTTCAGTTCAATTGGTTATACTTCTTAAAAAGTAGACGGCAAACATAGCTACTAAAAGAAAGGCTAAAAATGGGAGAAAACCCTCGATTTGAACGCCTTTCAGGTTCCTTAGACCACTGAAAATACTACTATAGCCTTTATCTCGTTTCTGATCGTAGAAGTTGACTGCCAAGAGACAGAAACCCTTACCAAGCTTCTCTTCAATGGATTTCAGACGCGTTTCAAGAGATTTCTTATAGTCAATGAAGGTATCGGCAGAGAGGAACTTTTGCTCAGTTGATTTGCGGAAGCTCTCCAACTCTTGTCTGTCGGCAAACATTGTCGGTAGCTGTTCGTAATATTTTAGGATTACGTCGTCACATGCTCGCTTGACTGCCAACAACAGATTTTCTGTAGTAATCCATTTCTGCTGAGGTCCCGAGGATTTTTGAGTATCGCCACCGTGCGAGGTATTTAGAGCCTCGATTTCCTTCTGCTGTCTATCGATAGTGGATTTCAAAGTCTTAATCTCCTTTATTGCCTCGGACTGTCCGGTTTTCAGCGATGTTATCTCGGACTGAAGAGATGCTATAATGCGCAGAAAGTATTCATCTTTGTTTGCCATTATGGTTACATTTTGAATTTGTAGGATGTGGTTTCTTCCTCAATGCGGTCGTCAATGCGGTCCCAACGGCGTTCTCGCTGTCCGACTTCATGCTCACGGTTATCGCCACGCCCGTTTGCTGTTTTCAGAGATGAGGCCGCAAGATTTGTCAGGATCTCAATATATCGGACTACAGGGATAAAGATAATATTACGCCGCTTAAAAACTCCCGGCTGCGCCGCAATGGAACGGTTGGTGTCCATGCTGCCTAACTGTTGACACAGATTGCCGTAGGTGAAACGTCCATGAAGACCGAGTTTTGAGCCGGATATTCGGAAACCGTTGTGTTCGTAGGCCACGCCCCGGATGCGTCCGGTGTTACTGTCGGTGCAGAAGGATAGGGTTATTCCGTCCTGCGCAAGCAACTGAGCAAAGGTATTCCAGTCATTGGACTGCGATAGACGGTTGAGCACCAGTTGACGAATAAGCAGTTTTTCAGCATCATACTTCCTCAGACGATCTGGGTTTATTTTCCGAGACTGGTTATTGCCGAAAGTCAGGCCGAGACGTTGCTTTATTCTGCGGCAAGCTGCCTCGTTGCGTCTGCGCTCGTTGCTGTCGGATATAACGGAGCCGTCGTTTGCAGTGCGGTTGAAAACGAGATGGCAATGTGGATGCTGCTTGTCAAAGTGCCGGGCGATCACATATTGCGTGTTCTAAGGGTCTACGCCCATTTCCTTCATCCATTCCTCGGCAAGCTGCGTCATAAAGCGGTCGCCTTCCTCGCTGTCGGGAAAGCGGTGTGCATCTTCCGGAGAGAACGCTATTGAGACATGTTTCACCGGTTTGCTCAGATGATGCAGCTTGCCGTTGGCATCCGGAATATGGAGCTGAGCCTGAAAGCTGTCAGAGATTGTGGCGTTGTCGATTAGCAGTACTCCATTGTTGCCGATTATTCGTGCCGATTTTTCCTTGACGTTATTCGCATAATTGACGATGCCGGAGAAATCGGTTCGGGTTGTTATCTTTGCTATCATGTTGTTTTTATTCGGGTTGTCCGGGTACTTGGTCAGGTTATCTGATCTTCCTGATTATTACGGTAATAAAGGTGTAATAAGCAAATTTTAAATCCCCAATTTTCGGGAGTGTTAATTCCTCACCCTAAAATAGCTTCAAAAGGTTTATAAATTTGGTTAAAATTACTGTTTATTGAGTCTCTGCTGCTCTTCCTCTCTCCTTCTGGAGGGGGATGCCCGAGCGGCGGGGGCGGCCTAAACCGCCCCCGAGAGCGGATACGGTCTAAGTCTTTTCCTCAAAGATCGTCTTCCTGTTGCGCAGCCTGTAGCTTTCCCCGGACAGCTTTATGACCTCGCAGCGGTAGAGAAGACGGTCGAGCAAGGCGGTTGCGATGACCTCGTCATCGAGCGTGGCGGCCCACTCGGTGGGCGCCTTGTTGGTGGTTATTATGACCGATGTCTTCTCATGCAGGGCGTTTATGAGGTTGAAGAATCCGGCGGCGTCCTGCTTCTTTATCGGGAAGAGCATGATGTCGTCTATGGCCACCAGATGGGCGCGCAGCAGCTTGTTGTAGGCCGTCATCGCCGAGGGGGACAGCTCCTTCATCTTTATTATGCCCATGATGTCCTCCATGGTCATCATGTATGCCCTCAGCCCGTTGCACACGGCCTGGTGGACGAGTCCGGCGGCTATGAAGGTCTTGCCCGTCCCGGAGGGACCCATCAGTATGAGGTTGTAGGCCTGCGCCAGCCAGTTGAGTTCCCTGAGCTCGTCAAGCCGTCCCTTGGGCAGCCCGGACGAGAAGTTGGAGTCGAACAGCTCCAGGTCGTGCCTGGGCGGAAGGTTGGCCGCCCTCAGCCTGCGGGCGAAGTCCTTCTCCCTTTTTGCGTCGATCTCCTTCTGCAGGATGTCGAGCAGGAACTCGGGGTATCCCGGTCTGTCCTGCTGGGCGCGGTGCAGGGTCGCCTCCAGTCCCGTGCCGATGTTGCACAGCCTCAGTCTTGAGGCGTACGCCTTTATCTTTGTTACGGTGTCGTTCTGTTCCATCATGTGTGTCAGTTGAATAGGTTGCTGTATGAGGACATTGACGTCCTCTCGGGCACAAGCGTGCCGATGTCCATGCCCGGTGAGCAGAGGGGGACGTATGTGAACACTGTCTCCGGCAGCGAGTCCCTGCGTCCGATCGACCTTGCGGTCTGGAGCATGGCGTTCACCCCCGGGGAGGAGGCCTCCAGATGGAGGGTCATGGCCCTGCGCACCGCCTCCCTGCCTATGGACTCCATGTTGCGGCTGATGGCCATGAAGTTGTCCCGGACGTTGCGCGGGAAAGCCTTGCGCACGGCGCACAGGTAATCCATGACGGTGGTGTCGTTGCCGAGCCACCCTGTTATGGTCTGCTCGAGGGTCTCTATGCGCTGGTCGGGATCGCGACGGCAGCTGCCGTTGGTCACGAGCCTCCCTTTCTCCGCACACAGGGGATGCCTCATCAGCAGCTTGCCGGTCTCTGTGGAGTAGATCTCCACGCCGGAGTCCTTCTCCAGCACACGGACACTGCTTCCGCGCCCCTTGTAGCTGCCCAGGGGGACGGCGTAGTAGTTGCCTTTGTAGCTGATGGTGTTGTCCTTGCGGAGCATGTAGGTGGGAAGCTCCTGACGCGGTGGGGTGGGAACCCCGTTGTAGGGAAGCATGTGCTCCTTCTCCTCCTGACAGTACATGGTGGACGGTATCATGCCTGTCGTGGCGTGCGGCAGGCCGTTGGCCGTCGTCTCAAGCCACCTGGCACAGTCGCTGTTGAGTGTCTCCATCCCCCTGAACTCATATCCCGCAAGGAAATTGTTTTTCACGTACCTGACTACGTTCTCGACCTTCCCCTTGCTCTCGGGATCTGATTTGCGGCAGAACACGGTATGGAAACCGCATTCGGCAACAAGCCTGCCGAAGTGGGCTGTCAGTATGTAGTCACCCATGTTCTCGTCACGCAGAAGCACCTTGTCCTGGTCGTACACCATGTTGCGGGGCACTCCCCCGAAGAAGTCGAACGCTAGCTCGTGTGCGTAGGCGGCGAGCTCGGCTGTGAACGGGGTGTCGCTGAACCACACGAACTTATGGCGCCACCGGCTCAGGACAAGCACGAAGAAATACACTTTCTTCTTCCCTCCGGTGCCGTCATCTATCCACTTCTCCCCAAAGTCAGCCTGGGCATACTCCCCCGCCGCTGTCTGCTCCAGCATGCAGTAGGGCCGCCCGTTCCCCTCCGATTCCATCGGTATGTTCTCCTCAAGCCTTATACGCCGGACATAGTTATACACCGTCTTAGGGTCGAACTTCCCCAGGTCGCTGAAGCTCATCCGAAGCTGCGTGTGGATGGCGGCGCTGCTCAGGAACGGATATGGTTCCAGCCGCTTCACTATGAAGTCCCTGTACTTGTCCAGACGGCTGCTGTAATGGCGTACACAGAAGCCCCGGCTCCTGAACTCCTCCTCACTCATCGCAAGATACTTGCGGATGGTCTTGCGGTCATAGCCCGTCAGCTTTTTTATACGGCTTATGCTATGGCCTTCTCGTTTTAATTCATTAATTTTGCTCCACATGAGATACTTCTTTATCTCAGAAGCCTTCGGGCGGGCATCCATTCTTTTTTGTGTTTTTAGTTTTCACCCACAAAATTAATGGATGCCTTTTTATTTTTCCCCCTATACTGGGGATTTTAATCTCCCGATTTCTGAGGATGCAAAATTACCGATTACATTCGGACCCTGGAAACTTAATGGTGCCGACGGTCTTATACTTAAGGCCCTTGACACGGAAAACAATTTTGTATTTGAAGCTGTCGGTCTAACTCAGCAGCCAAACCCTCTAATCAGATATGACTGGAAACGGAAGAGGATGGAAAAAGAGGAATGGAAAGAATTTGAAAGGGATATGTATAAGAATGCGGGAGCTTTTCTGAGGAGTACCCGGGTAAGGGTTTCAATTGCTGATGACAGCGAACGTGGATATCATCGTCTGAAGGAGGATTGGTCGGAATATTACAATCCGTTGGAAAGGTGATTAGGCGTTAGGCGTTAGGCATTAGGCATTAGGCATTAGGCATTAGGCGTTAGGCGTTAGGCGTTAGGCGTTAGGCATTAGGCATTAGGCTCAAGGCTTGAGGGATTGGGGACGGAATTATTAGATTGTGAAATTTAAATAGGGATATTCATAAAATAACTAACTGATTATATGCCAATATCTTAGATATTTTGTAACTTTGCAAAGAACCCCCGATCCACGCAGATACAATTTATGCCAACAACGAGAATCGCAGATACTGTACTGAAAACAATATCACCACCTGTTTCATACGCAAGGGACCGACACCGCGGGATGAACATACGGACCTCAGAACTGCACGGCGTATAATTGGCAGTCTCCGCGCCACCGTCATGGAGGGAAGCTTCGGCAATCAAAAGCAGCACTACAACCTGATGCGCATAGCGGCGCGCAACAGACACAGCGAGACACTGCAGCTTTTCTTCGGCATCCATGTGGCCAACGCCGCCACGCTGGCAGCCCGACAGATAGCCATCGGGCAACGGAAAAAGAAGAGAACCTGACGGAAATCACAATGATCCGTTGACTCCGGACATCCCGGAGCGGTCTGGCATATCCATATTGGCCATATTTCCCTTGAAACATACCCCTGAAGAGGCACGATACTCGAAAATTTGGTTGATCCTTCTCGAAAGCGACCATATATGCGAGGCTCAGACTGCTGCCCCACACCATAATTGGGGGAATTAACTGAATATCCCTAATATAACGTTTAGGCTTCGGAGATGATTATGCTGACATTGCTTACGGTGGGCTCAGGCCTTATAATAGTTTTTCAAAACTTAACACCTTACCGGAGGAGGTTGTAAGATTTTCTTTTCCTGTATAAATTACGTTGAGACGTTCAGCAGGAGTATTGGATAACTTCCCCCACTTAACGAGCCCTTTGAAAAAATCCCGATTGAAAGTGGCACTTGATTTTATTTCGTATGCGTGCATGTCTAATCCTATGGTATCAATCAAATCCACTTCATTTCCTTGTGAATCGCGCCAAAAAGAGAGGTCAGGCTTAATGCCTTTATTATAATAATCTTTCACAAATTGATTTATCACAAGGTTTTCAAAAATAGCTCCTCTCAAATAGAAAATTTCTATTTGAGCAGTTGAAGTTAGTCCCAACAAACTACATGCCAATCCGGTGTCATAAAAATAAAGTTTCGGGGATTTTATAACTCGTTTATTGAAATTATTAAAATTAGGCTCCAGTCGATAGCAAATGTAACTTGCTTCCAACACAGACAGCCATCCGTCCGCGGTGGTGGATGAAATGCCTACTTCATTGGCAAGGGAGGTTAAATTAAGAATCTGTCCGATTCTGCCTGCACATAACTTGATGAACTTTATGAATTTATTAAGGTCTGATACTTTTAGGATATCTCTTACATCCCGTTCGACATAAGTCTGTATGTAGGCCGGATAATAATCCGTAGGAGAAATATTCCTATCGTATAATCTGGGATAGAAACCTTTGAACATTTGCTCATCAATGGTCTCGGGCAGGATAGAAGCGTTATGAAGTTCCTTTCGAGAGAAAGGGAGCAGTTTCAAGAGTGCTGTCCTCCCTGCCAAAGATTGACTTATCCCTTGCATAAGTTGAAAATTCTGAGAACCAGCGAGTAAATACATACCTGGCTCGTCAATCTCATCCACATGTGTCTGGAGATAGGAAAAGAGTTCAGGCACCCTTTGTACTTCATCAAAAATGGCATGTGACGGATAAGTTGCGAGAAATCCATGCGGATCAGTTTTCGCAAATTCCCTTATATCAGGATTCTCAAGGGATACATAACTATAATCTGGAAACTGATTCTTGAGTAGGGTAGATTTGCCGGATTGTCGAGGTCCGGTAATCGTGGTAATCGGGAATTTAAGGCTAAGGTCGCTTAATTTGGAGGTTATCTCGCGTGGTATCATACTGATATAATGAATGTTAGAATTAACTTTGTAAATCCAAGATTTAATCTTGGATTTGCAAAGTTAATAAAAATGGTCTAAAAATCAAAAAGTTAAGAAGGTCGTATTAATTTTTAGGTCACGATAGTTATTACCATTACTCCGTAGATAAGGATGGAAGGAAGATAGATAAAGTATGATAATCTTAAAATTTGTTGCTTTCAGAAAGAATGATTATTTTTGTGATATTACTTTCCAAATACAATTAAAATCAATAATCATGAAAGACAGGTTGCTTATCTTATTGACAGCAGGATGGATGATGCTTTTATCCGGTGTTACGGCTTCAGCAGACGGAGGAAAGCGTTATGTAGGAGGAGACATTTCTTTGCTTCCCGCATACGAGGATGCCGGCGCCAAGTATCTCGATCATAATGGAAGACCGATAGCCGACCTTATTCCATATTTGGGAAAGGAGGGAATGAATGCCATGCGTGTGCGTGTTTTCGTCAACCCTTCCGACTATACGGGTAAGGATGCCGATCCGAATGCGTGCCAGACGGTGGAGAATGTCATCCCTTTATGCCGACGTATCAAGGAGGCGGGTATGTCGCTAATGCTTGATTTCCATTATTCCGACACATGGGCTGATCCGGCTCAGCAGTACACTCCCAAACAATGGGCCTCAATGACGGATGAAGAGTTGTATGAGGAGATCTACCGTTATACGCGGGAGTCTCTCATGAAACTGAGGGGGGAGGGAATCGTGCCGGATTTCATTCAACCCGGGAATGAGATAAGTTATGGAATGTTGTGGGGACCGGAGGGGACTCCAGAATCGGAGCAGAAAAAGACATTTCTTGGAAGTGAGTCCAATTGGAACCGTTTGGGGAATCTTTTGCGCAATGCTATAAAGGGGTGCAGGGAGATATGTCCGGCGGCCGGGATAGTGTTGCATACAGAGCGGACTGCGGATGTGGAGGTCCAGGATAATTTCTACGACAGAATGGGGAAGATGGGCATTGACTATGATATTATAGGATTGAGTTATTACCCTTATTTCCATGGACCGCTTTCATCTTTGGAAAATGCCATAAACTCTCTTGAATCGAAATTCAAGGATAAGAGGATAATGGTGGTGGAGACGGGATATTCGTATAAATGGGAGGTGCCGGGGACAAGTTGCCCTGTTGACTATCCATATTCAGAGGATGGGCAGGATCGTTTTGTTAAGGATCTTGTAGATATGCTTCTCAAGCATGAGAGTGTAGACGGATTGTTCTGGTGGTGGCTTGAGTATAATGCCTACGGCACCACGTTGTCGGGATGGTATAATGCGCCCTTGTTCGATTCCACCAACGGTAAGGTTCTCAAGGCGCTGAAGACGCTCTGCACCTTCTCGGGCGGTGCAGGTGCGGTAGATGAGATAGAAGCGGATGATAAAGGGGATCTTGATCTGTATGATCTGTTGGGAAACAAAGTCACTTATCCTGCGTCGGGCATTTATATCAGGGAGGATGGAAGAAAGGTAATGGTCAGGAGAGGCGGAAGGTGAGGCGATGGTGTGGGGTGACACCGAGGGATGCTATTGCCTCGCGGTGTGCTTTTGTGGGGTATCCTTTGTTTACTTCCCAGCCATATCCGGGAAATTCCGACGCAAGTTTATCCATCAACTCGTCTCGGTGAGTCTTTGCAAGGATAGAGGCGGCGGCAATTGACATATATTTGCCGTCGCCTTTCACTATTGTGGTGTGTGGAATATTACCGAAAGGCTTGAATCTGTTGCCGTCAACCAGAATGTGTTCGGGAGTGATTGAAAGCATCTTCAGGGCACGGTGCATCCCCTCGATAGAAGCGTTGAGGATGTTTATTCTGTCGATCTCCTCCGGACCGACCATCGCCACGGCCCACGCAAGGGCATTCTCTTCGATAATCGGGCGGATCAGGGAGCGTTTCTTCTCCGAAAGCTTTTTGCTGTCGTTGAGTTCAGGACATTCAAAGTCGGGTGGAAGGATTACTGCCGCACAACAAACCGGGCCGCACAGGCAACCGCGTCCGGCTTCATCACAACCGGCCTCCACAACATCGGGATTGAGATATGGGAGAAGCATCAGGGGAGATTATTTTTGACGCGATATGATGTAGGCGAAAAGGTCGAGGAAAGATTGCTTCCATTCGCTGTCGGGATAAATGCGCAGAATCTCCGCACCCTCCCTTTCCATATCGCGCATGCGGGAATAGGCATATTCGATACCGCCATTCCTTTTTGCGAACTCAATCAAGGTGTTGATCTCGTCATTGTCGAGGTTTCCTCTGCGCAGGAGATTCCTCATTCGCTCGGCCTCCTCCTGAGGGGCGGAAGTCAAGGCATAGAGGAGAGGGAGCGTCACTTTCCCTTCGCGGAGGTCGTTGCCTGTCGGCTTCCCAATCTCGGTATTCTCCGAATAGTCGAAGATATCATCCTTGATCTGGAAACAAAGGCCCAAGAGTTCGGCGAAGTCTACAAGGGGAGCATACTCATCGGGAGCAGCGCCGGCCGCCTCAGCCCCCATCTTGACACAATTCATGAACAGGGAAGCGGTCTTCTTCCGTATCATAGTCAGGTAACTCTCCTCATCGAAATGATGGTCGCGGGCATTGCATATCTGATGAATCTCTCCCAGCGACAACTCCTTACCGAGTTCGGACAAAGCAGAGATGATCTCGATATTCTTAGTCCTTATTCCGGCAGAGAGAGCATTAGAGACGAAATAATCACCCACGAGGACTGCGATATGGTTTCCCCAGATAGCGTTTACGGTGGCTTTCCCTCTACGTAGAGAGGTCTCATCCACGACATCGTCATGAATCAGGGATGCATTGTGTAGCATTTCAAGGGCTGCTCCGGCATGGAGGACGTGCTCATTGACATTGCCGAAAAGTGCTGCGCTGAGAATCACCATTATGGGCCTGATCTGCTTACCCTTGACACGCAGATAATTCGTGACCACCTGATTCATCAGTTCGTTTTCCGTGAAAAGCGACTGATGTATTATGGCGTTCATTTCCTGAAGTTCGCGCCCGAGTCTGGATTGTATGAGGTTTAATTGGTCCATAATTCAGTGCAAAATTAATAAAAACTCTGTAACCGCGATGCCAAATAGGGATTAATTTGTTAATTTAGCAGAAAATTTATCCCCATGAATGAAAAACGCCTGTTTCTGCTCGACGCATACGCGCTGATTTTCCGCGCCTATTATGCTCTGATAAAGATGCCCCGGCTAACCCAGGGAGGGTTCAACACGTCGGCCATTTTCGGTTTTGTAAATACACTTGAGGAGGTGCTCCGCAAGGAGCATCCCACGCATATAGCGGTCTGCTTCG
Source organism: uncultured Porphyromonadaceae bacterium (assembly GCA_947175265.1). GTDB lineage: Bacteria > Bacteroidota > Bacteroidia > Bacteroidales > Muribaculaceae > Lepagella. The sequence continues at coordinate 12,484 of CAMWMD010000003.1, forward strand.
ATCCTCACGGTCCCACTTTCCGCAGCGAGGCCGACGCGGCCTACAAGGCCCAGCGCGAAGCGATGCCGGAAGACATACGGCAGTCGGTGCCCGTCATCAAGGAGATAATAAAGGCCTACAATATCCCCATTCTTGAAGTGGAGGGATTCGAGGCCGACGACGTGATCGGGACAATGGCGAAGAAAGCGGAGAAAGAGGGCTTCACCACATATATGATGACACCCGACAAGGATTTCGGACAGTTGGTGAGTCCTGCCGTGCTTCAATACAAGCCGGCATACCGGGGTCAGGATTTCGAACTCCGGGGAGAGGAGGAGGTATGCGCCCGCTATGGCCTTGAACGCACGACACAGGTGATCGACCTTTTGGCATTGATGGGGGATAAGGTGGACAACATACCCGGTTGTCCGGGAGTCGGGGAGAAGACCGCCGTGAAGTTGATACAGGATTTCGGGAGCGTAGAGGAACTCCTCGCCCACACCGACAGGCTCAAAGGGGCATTGCGGAAGAAAGTGGAGGATAACGCGCAGCAGATACGCGATTCCTATTTCCTGGCCACGATACGCACGGATGTGCCTGTGGAGGCTGCCCCTGACGACCTTAAGATAAAGGAGGCCGACAAAGATAAACTCTTCGCCATATTCAAGGAACTGGAGTTCAAGACTCTGCGCGATAGGGTGGAGAAGCGTATGAATGAAGGGAAACGGGCGACTCCCCCAACCGCCAAAGAGTCCGGAGATAAGAATGCATTCCCATCGTCGCTATTTGACCTTCCTGAAGAGGGTGAGGGGGCAGATAATCAGGCCGTCGCTCCCGAGGATGTGGAATTGAACTGGAGCGTGATAGAGGATAAGGAGAGTCTTGACAGATTTTCCGGAAAATTACTACCTTCCGGTCGTTGCGGCATAGCAATCGTGGCTGAGGGGGAGAACGATATGGATGCCGAGATAAAAGGGGCTGCGATAGCCCTGAGCGAGACAGAGGCAGTGTTCATTCCGGCGGGATTCAAGGAAGGTATGGGTCTGTTGCTTGATGTTATGGCACGCCCTGACCTGCTCAAACTCACCGCGCAGTCCAAGCGCGATTATGTTCTTGCCCGCAGACTGCGCACTGATGATGCCGAGCCTCTTGTGAATTATTTCGACATCACCCTTGCCCATTATCTCATACAGCCGGAGATGCGTCATGCCACCGATATCCTGGCAACCCAATACCTCAACATCACCCTTCCCCCCGAGCCGGTCTTCACCGCCAAGAGGGGATCTAAAATCCCTGCTTCCACTCGGGAAGAGATAGCTGCATGGGCATCCTCCTACGCTTGCGCCGCCATGCGTCTTGAGGAGCCACTGCGCAGGGATGTGGAGGCTGAGGGCATGAAGGCGTTGCTTGAGGATGTGGAGTTGCCTCTCGCGGCAGTGCTGGCCCGCATGGAGATAACGGGTGTCAGGATTGATGTGCCTGCCCTTGACGTGGCCGCAAAAGACCTTGAAAGCCGTCTCGGCGACATAGAGAAGGAGATTTATGCCCTCGCGGGGGAGGAATTCAATGTAGGCTCTCCGGCTAAGGTGGGGGAGGTGCTTTTTGACCGTCTTGACCTTGAGCCGAAACCGAAAAAGACCAAGACCGGCCAGTATTCCACAAGTGAGGAGGTGCTTGAGAAGGTGGCCTCAAAGAATCCTATCGTGGGGAAGATACTTGAATACAGGCAACTCAAGAAACTCCTCAACACCTACCTGACAGCCCTTCCTGCGGCGATAAATCCCGCGACGGGAAAGATTCATACCGTCTACAATCAGTCGGTGACCGCTACAGGGCGCATATCCTCTTCCTCACCCAATCTACAGAACATACCTGTCAGGGAGGATCAGGGGCGCGAGATACGCCGAGCCTTCATACCTGATGAGGGTGACCTTTTCCTTTCGGCCGACTATTCCCAGATAGAATTGCGCCTTGTGGCTGACTTCGCGGATGACGAGATTATGCTTGAGGCATTCCGTCACGGGGATGATATCCATGCCATTACCGCCGCGAAAATATATCATAAGGAACGCGATGAGGTGACGGCTGATGAGCGCCGCCATGCCAAGACGGCCAACTTCGGTATCCTTTACGGAATCTCCGCTTTCGGGCTGGCCTCACGCCTCGGGATACCGCGAGGGGAGGCGAAGGAATTGATCGACAACTATTTCGCCACTTTCCCGACAATCCACCGATATATGCATGATTCCGTGGAGAAGGCACGCGAGCACGGTTATGTCTCGACACCAATGGGGAGGAAACGCCGTCTGCCGGATATCAACAGCAAGAATCCGGTGGTCAGAGGGTATGCGGAGCGGAACGCCATCAACGCACCCATCCAGGGGGCGGCAGCCGATATCATTAAGGTCGCCATGGTGGATATCGACCGCAAGATGAGGGAGAGGGGTATGAAATCACGCATGATAATGCAGGTGCATGATGAGTTGAACTTCAATGTTGTTCCCGACGAACTGCCCGATCTCCAGCAGATAGTGGTGGAAGGGATGGAGAAAGCCTACAACGGGCGAGTGACGCTGACGGCCTCCTGTGGCGTAGCCGAAAACTGGCTCGACGCCCACTAAAAATCTTTTAAGAGCACGTCCCTAAGGCGTGCTCTTAAATGTTATTGGTAGAGGGAGGTAAGGCAGGAGATGAAGCGGGGCCAGCTGAGATTTTCGGAGAATGACCTGAAGGCGTGTTCTCCCATTCTTATGCGGAGTTCAGGGTCGTTGGCAAGTTTACGCATGGCCTCAGCCAGCAAAGAGGTGTTGGCAGGGGGAATTAGAAAACCCTCGCGCCCGTCGGTGATATACTCCGGTTGGGCACCATTCGATGAGCACACCTGAGGTCGGCCACAGGCCATGTATTCGATATTCGACAGGCCGAAAGCCTCTTCCGTCTGTGAGGGCAAGACACCGAAATCCACCTCTGACATCAGTTCGAGAGGAGTTGATGAATACTTATACCAGTCAATCTTGTCCATCACACCGCGGGTCAATGCACGTCGTCTGAGTTTATCCACATAATCAGGGGTGCCACTACCGACAATTCGCAGACGCAATCTCTCATTTTTCAGCATAGACATCGCGTCGATAAGAGTCTCCAGCCCTTTCCCCGGCAGGATAGGGCCATGGAACATAGCCGTCACGGGGCCTTTACCCGTCCTCTCGACGGGGGATTGAGCCGGGATGTTGAGGCTGTTGTGAAGCACATGCAGACGCTCTGCAGGGAAGGGGAGGTCGCGTCCTCTCCAAGTCGAGACAAATCTTTCGGCAGCGAGTCGGGAGACGCAGATAATTGCATCAAGGTTACGGTAAATACGGCGGAATAGAGCCGTGTCAATCCCCTTCTTTACCTTATGGCGCGTGGCCACAATCCTCACATCCTTACGACCGGAGAGACGTCGGGCCACAAGAGCAGTGAAAGCATTTCTGAAGCCGTGAGCATGTATTATGACTCTTTCCCGGCGAGAATTGCGTAACTCCCGCGTGAGGCATCTTATACTCGCAAAGTCAAGCATGCTCCCGAAAGGGGCATGAAGCAATTCGACTCCCTCTTTTTCAAAAAGGGAGTCGACGGCCTTAGCGTCGCGTGTGACGGCGGCCACCCTCCACCCCTTCGCTACGAAATGGCGGCATATATCGAGGGCGTATCGTTCTACGCCACCCCAGCGGTTGGCTGTCAGGATATGTATTAGGGTCTTCTCTCCTGCCATCACAACCGTTTAAGACTTAATTCGAGGCGGTCAGCATCACCTTGAGGTTGACACTGGGCAACCCGAGGTAGGAGCCAACGAGTTTGTCGACCAGTTTACCGCGATACGTCACGATTCCGCATTGCACGCCGGGAGTATTTGCTACCATAGACTGCATACCACCCTTAATTATCATCTCGTCGAAGAAGTTGACCAGAACGTTCGACAAGGCCATTGCCACAGTGCGTGGTACGGAAATGGAGGGATGCGTCTCATCAAAGTTCAGCACATAGACCGAATCCTTGAGGGCTACCGAAAGTTTTTTTGGGAACTCAAAAGTTCTCGTGCATTTCCCTATAAGGATGACATCAGCGGTTTTCACCTTATTGAAAAGCACTTTCGGGTGTATGGCGATAGTGTTTAGTTTGTCGCCGCAAGTCTGGCGAGCTCTCTGGAGAGCGGAGATGTCGTTGTTCATGAGAGTCACGTATGCACCGGTGGCCAACGCGGCCTTTGCAGCGGAATATGCTGTCGTGCCGTCGCCGATTATAAGCACCTCGCAAGGATTGATACCGGCGACACCTGCGAGGAGCACCCCTTTACCGCCACCTACATAGGAGAGGAATTCCTGGGCGTAGATTATGGCAGCGCGGCCGTCGATCTCATCCACAATATCGGCGAAAACAGGGTCATCGTTGTAACTGAGCATATTGTCGAGACAGCCGATTGTGATCTGTTGTTCGAGGGCACCCTTTATTACGTTGATGTCAAACAATCCGTCGCCCACCATTGTGAGGAGAGTGGCGCCACGTCTCATTTTTTTGATATCCTTGGCCCTCAGGGGTTGATATGAAAGCACGATGGCAGCCTTCAAGGCCTCGTCGCGGGATACTGTCTCCACGCCATACTCATTGTATGCTGAATCGGGAAAACTGATATCAGTGGCAGCACCGCTTTCCATAAGGATACGGATATTGGAAGAGGTGAGCAATCCGCATCCCTCCGGAGTGAGGAGGAAACGAGTCTCATCCGTGTCGGCGTAGTTACCGACGAGTCCTATGGTGAGGAAAGGGGTCTTTTCCTCTACAGCAATCTGTTCAGGCTGCGGCTCCAACCCGATGTTGTCTTTTTTGAGGTGATCAGTCATGGTGCGTGATTTGATAAGTTTTCACAAAATTAATACAGATGATTCATTTTCGCAATATCAGGGGGCTCAAAAATCTATGAAATCGGCAGCGGCGATGAAATCGGAGATATTGGTGTCAATCTGTCGGCGGTCTTCGAGAGAATCGCTTTGCCAGGTATGCGCAGCCTTTGAATAGAAAGGCTCGCGGGCTTTGAGTTGGGCGTCAATGATGTCGCGTATCTCCTCATCGGTGTGACCGGCGAGCAGGGGACGCTTCTCCCGTTTGCGGATAAGGCGTGAAAACAGAGATTCGCGCGAAGCCTGTAGCCAAAGGGTGACCCCCTTTTCGTTCATGAACTCCATGTTGTCGAAGAAACATGGTGTGCCACCTCCACAGGAGACAATTGTATCTTCAAATTCAGCCACTTCCCGGAGCATATCTCGTTCAATCTGACGGAAACCGTCCTCTCCGTGCTGAGCGAAAATCTCGCGCACAGTGGCGTGGAAACGCTGTTCGATATAGAAATCCAGATCGATGAAGCGGTAGCCTGTAGCGGCTGCGAGGGCTTTCCCGAAGGTGGTCTTTCCGGATCCCATGTAGCCTATGATGAATAAAGTCTTCATAAATGAATCGTAAGGATTAATGATTTATATGTAGTGGATCTTGCGCCCTTTTCTTCCTGACGACCTCCTCACAGACTGAATCGGCCATGGATTTCACACTTCTGAGGCGCGGGATGATGGCGATATGGCGCCTGCTTTCATCCGACATGGTTCCCCTTCTTTCCGGGGGGAGACTATTGAGATAGTTCCTGAGGTTCTCCCCGATGCTGATGGCTTCTCCGGTGATGATACGGGCGCGTAATATATCTTTCGGGGATATTGTGCTCACACCGAGTCGGTAGTGGAGTTCACCCTGCTCCAGCGCATCGAAGTACAGGGTATCCCCGACGGAGAAATATCCGGCCGGGACGGTGCCGTAGGGGTATGTACTGTATAGGATGTCAAGAATCCGGCTGCTGAGGAGGGGATTGTCGGCATAGAGTCTTTTGGCCGTCAGGATAAGTTCGCCACGCCTCTGCCTGAGCATCTCTTCAGTCACGGGGTCGATGTAGGAAGCCTCCAAAGGTAGAGGAGCCACAATATTGTCGAGCATATCCTCGTATAATGCGGGGCCGTAGACGAAAGAATACGTGTCGCGGCGCATTGCCGGGAGCAACGGGCGGTAGAAGTCGGAACGCATCCTGTTGAGGAATCGGAGAGGCTTCCTGCCTTCTGCCCCGGTGTTGGAGGCGAGTATGTCGAGGAGCATGAGTTGCTTGAAGGATATGTTCCTCCCGAACTCATGCAGGTTGACGACGACCGAATCCCGGGAGCAAGTGGCAGGGATAATCACCTTGCTGTGGCGGAATTGGGGGGTAGCGGTGGTGTCGGCGTAAAGTTCGCGGAGCGCCGTCATGAGAGTGACAGGCACAGTGTCGGCCTCCGGCGACACTTTCGTGAACGAGAAAGCGCCGTAGGCGATATCCCCGGGAGAGGCGGTGAAACGTATGTCGCCTTGGCGCATGAGATTCAGTACATAATCCGGGAGGGCGAGATAGGATACGTCAATCACGGTATGGCGTTTTCCTATACCGAGGGTCTCCTGAGTGTACCAGAGAGGGAATGTATAGTTGTCGCCCTGGGTGAAAAATATCGAGGGAGTGTCCTCACTGAGCACCTCGGCAGCCAGTTTGAGTGGTTCCCCTCTTCCGCTACGGTCATGGTCGTCGAAATTCTGCTGCAACAGCATGAGAGGGCACACGGCGGCAAGTGTTATCCCCAAGGCTGTGACGAGGGCTTTCCCACTTATGGAACCCTTCCTGCTGAAACGGGTATGGATGCGGAGAATAAGATTCATCATTGCGCCGGTGCCGCATGCGATCCATATAGAGAATGCGGCGTATGACACCAGGAAAGAGTAGTCACGCTCGCGCGGTTCGCCGGGAGTCTGGTTCAGATATACCACGATTGCGAGCCCTGTCATCAGGAAAAGGAGAGTGGTCAGTGCGAGAGTCCGTCTCCCGGTCCTTCCCCTGCGGCATAATGCTACGATTCCGATTATCCCGAGAATGAATGGAATACCGTAATACACGTTCCTCCCTTTGTTTGAGACAGTCAGCGAGGGTGGAAGCAGATTCTCATCGCCGAGCATTTTGCTGTCGATAAATGGGAACCCGGTAATGACGTTGCCATGTTCGATTTCTCCGGTGGAGGGGACATCGTTCTGCCTTCCTATGAAATTCCACCCCAGATAGCGGAGATACATGTATCCTACCTGATAAGTCAGGAAATAGCGTAGATTCTGAAGGTAGGTTGGGCGATATGATACCTCCCTCACCCTTTTGCCGTCGGGATTCAGTTTGCCTGCGGGGTTCCCGAGGGAGTCGAGGGTGGCGGAGACCTCCAATCTCGTCATGTTGCCGGTTTCCATACCCGCCCAGTCGGCGTAACTCTCCAAGTGAGCGGGTGCAGACGAAGTGATGCGTGGCAGCCACATATCAAGTTCGGGGGTCATGACCCTCCTGAAAGAATAGTCGGCGAGTAGGTATCCCTCTTTCTCCGAAGAGATAATGCGCCTGTTGAATGATGAGTCGGCACCGGTCATAAGCCCGCTGCGGTTTCTGAGTTTCGCCTCCGGGAATTTCGGCACATAACGCTCCTTCACTTTCTCAACCACGAAACGTGAATACTCCGGCATTCCGGAGTCATTTCTGAAATCTTCAGCCACAAGGGGACGGCTGTAGGGAGTTGAGCCGTAAAGGAGGGGAGTGGAGCCATATTGGTCGCGTGAGATGTAGGAGCCGAGCGCGAAAATATCGGTGGGAGTCCCCTCGTTCATCGTTGGAGAGGCATATCCCCTTATTAGGATGAGAGCGAATGATGAATATCCGAGGATAATGAATCCGATGCTCCACGCTGAAGTGACTATTGCCTTACGGGTGATTCCCGGCATGATGGGAATGAGGATGGCTACCACCGCGGAGATTATCGCTGACGCACCTCCGTGGCTGCCGAAATAGAAAATTCCGGAGAGGAGCAGGAGGGGATAGAGGGCAGTGGGAATCCAATCCTTCCTGACCGACTGCACAAGCACAGGAGTGGCCGAAAGGATCAATATGAGGAGGACAAGATAAATTATAACCCCTGAGAACATGGGTAGGCCGAAGTCATTCACCGCCCAAATCTCCACCCTCTGAGCAAGGCGGAGAGTGCCGTTCATGATTCCGAAAAGGATGAGGGCCACACAAGCGAACCCTATGCAGATCGCTCCCGCACTCTTTATGAAAGAAAGTCCCGAGGGGTTAATCCTATAGCAGATGGCGAGGGCTATCACCGGAATGATAAGCAGATTGAGTTGATGCACCCCGAGGGAGAGGCCCATAATGTAGGCGATTAGTATGAGGAGGCGGGTCTGCCGTGCCCCATCGTCACAGATAAACCATTTCACGGTAAGCCACAGGGAGAATAGCGACAGGAAGGCAGACATTGCGTAAACCTCCGCTTCCACAGCCGAGAACCATACGGAATCGCAGAATGCGAACACCAGTCCGCCGGAAACGGCCGCGGCGATAGCGCGGTAGCCCGTGGAGCGTGTGACGATAGATGCCGCCACGTAGCAGAGACGTGTGAGAAAGTATGATGCCAAGGCCGTCATGAATCCGCTCGCCAGATTCACCACGAATGCGTGGAGTTCAGGCTGGAAGGGCAGTAGCAGAGTCCTCATGGCGAGCATCCATATCGGATTCCCGGGAGGGTGCCCCACTTCAAGGCGCGACGCGCAGGTGATATATTCGGGACAATCCCAGAAAGAGGCATCGGAATCCGCCGTAAGCATATACACCAGCAGTGTGACCATAAACACCGCGTAAGCCGAGACATACTGCGGAATAAGGTCAGAGGTGAGTATCTCACGAATCTTCAACTTCCCGGGAGAGGGGTAGGAGGCCATAGTCATCTTTTTATACCCTTGTCAAGCATTTTGTGTTTCACCATCTTCCGGACGTATGCCGGGGTGAATCCCACAGCGACGATTGAGATTCGGTTTAGAATCCCGTTGATGTATTGTCTCTTCCCTTTCAGGAGACGGTCGACGGCTTTTCTTGTGAATTTCTCCGGGCGAGCCACCGCTCCGAGAGCCAATGCGATTTTCATGAGTCCGGGAGGGAGCCCGAAAAGATTTGTGGCTATTCCCCCCGGGCAGGCGGCCATTGCATGCAGGCCGTAATCCTCAATCTCGTAGTTCAGAGCCCGGGTGAACGTCCGGATGAATGCTTTTGTGGAGGAATAGAGTGCTATCCCCGGCATCGGCATCCAGCAAGACATTGACGACATGTTGAGGATATAACCTATTCCGGTCTCTATACGCCTTTCCGCAAATCTCTTGGAAAGCATTGCCACGGCCCTGACATGGAGGTCGATGAATGTATCGACTCTGCCGTCGTCGGTCTCCGCCACGGGGCAGAACGAGAAGACACCGGCATTGTTGATAAGTATCTCTGGGGAAATGGCGGATGCGTCGCAGAATCGGAATATGCGGTCGGCCGCATCGGGGCGGGTTAGGTCGACCGTCAGCGTGAGCACCGTTATGTCGGCCGGGAGAGAGGCCGAGAGTTGCTCGAGTCTGCGGGTGTCAATATCTGTCAGCACGAGGTTGCACCCCCGCGACGCGAGTTCGCGGGCGAAACACTCCCCGATGCCACCGCAGGCACCTGTTATTATCGCCGAAAGGTTGAGAGGTTGTCGTCGTGCGCTCATTTTGATTCCCTGAGTTTAATTCGTGCGATTTCGTCCTGAATTTTCCCGGGGAGATCGTCGAGATGCTTATGGCATGCCATCTCACGTGAATACATCCTTGCTATGCAATAGTTGACGTGGTCGCATCCGCAGCGGTGATGTTGCTCCTCCCTCATGCGGTTGACGAAATCGGGCTCGTTGAGGAGCGCGCGGCCCATCTGGATGAAATCGAAACCTTCGTCAAGCACTTTCTCGGCACCGTCGCGGCTCACCACCCCGCCGACATACACGAGGGGCATAGATAGGCGGCTTCTGAAAAGGCGTGCCATATCGAGGAAATAGAGTTCCTTGAAAGGCACCCTGGGAATCATGTATTTCCCTACCATCCTGACCCCATACTTCAGCCACCACTGAGTCATGTAGTGAGTCATGGAATATATCGGCATCTCGCCGCGCATGACGTACATGGGCGCCTTGCTTACGAACCCACCGGAAAGGACCAGAGCGTGCGCACCGAGGCGTTGCAATTCCTCACCCACACGGAGGCACTCCTCCGTCTGCATTCCGCTCCGGAAGCCGTCGTTCATATTCATCTTCACCAGCACGCCCATGTCGGAGCCGGCGGCCTTCATCACCTCCTCCATACACTCCTGCATGAACCTCATCCTGTTCTCGAGGGAGCCACCATACATGTCGCGTCGGCGGTTGGTGTAGGGGGAGAGGAACTGAGAGATGAGATAGCCGTGTCCGGCATGCACCTCCACACAGTCGAATCCCGCATCGCGGGCTGTGCGCACGGCGTCGCCGAAACAGCGGGCCATATCCTTGATTTCGTCATGCTTCAGTCCCCGGGCGAATGTGGGGGAGTAGAGGTTGAACCCTGTCGAAGCCCCTACGGGAGTCTCTCCGGCAGTAGAGCGGTGGGTCATGTTGCCGCAATGCCCAATCTGTATAGAGGCCTTGGCACCGCGCTGATGAATTCCGTCGGTAATCTCGCGCAGGTCGGGCACAATCTCGGGGCGGAGCCACAACTGAGTCTTGAAAGATAGTGCGCTATGGCAAATTCCGGCATACGCGAGGGTGGTCATCCCGACTCCCCCCTCAGCCACGCTCCAATGGTAATCGCGAAGTGCAGGCGTCGGATTGTTGTCCTTACCCATCCCTTCGAAAGCGGCTGAACGTATCGTCCGGTTCCTGAGTTCGACCGGTCCTATTTTTGCTGGTGTGAAAAGTTTCATTATCTATGGGAGGAGGGAGGTAATTTTTTCAAAGTCACATTCAATAGATGAACGGTATGATATATTTTCTACCCAATGCGGAATACTCGCTGCCAAATTCCTTGATGTAGCGGGCATGGAGTGTTCGGGCCCGCGGGGCGAGGTTGGCGAAGGTCCAGAGGGCAAACACAAGTCCCGGTATCGACCAAGTCAGTAGGGCATAACCGAGCCATTCGGTCAATTCCCCAAAATAGTTGGCGCCGGTGACGTATCTGAACATCCCTTTCCGGGGAATGTAATGGCGGGTGTCGCCCGGTTTGCGGAGGTGGCGCACCACATGGTCGGAGTGCATGTTTATAGCCATACCGGCAAAAAACACCATAGAGCCGATTATGAACTGTGGAGAGCGGAGCCAACCGTTTGAATACATCCCCTCAGGGGCTACGAAGAAAAGCCAGCCCCCGATCATGTAGGCGTTCACGATATTGAAAGCCATCCCCATGATAGCGATCGCCCAGGGCATCCTGCTTTTCCCTCTCATGAGGAGCGGGAAGATGAACGATCTCTGAAAATAATGAATCAGATACAATGCGGCCATTACTGCCGGGGCGAATTCCTCTCTGCGGGGAGATAGAATCCATATAGCGAGCATCGCTAAGAAAGCGGGAGCCTCCATAGCAATCCATCCGGCCTTGTTGTTGACCGACGGCCCCCATTTCGCGGAATAGGTCATTCCGTAGGCAGCTTCCACTTTGTGAAGCGCCACGAACACCACAACGGCAAGGATTGCCATTGTAGCAACGACCGTATCAAATAGGCCGGGATTGAATAAATGTTCCATTCTGTCGGGTTAAAACGTAGGAAGGAGTAACCGCGGGGTCAGTTTATCAGGGCTATCGGTAATGTGAGAGTCGCGCTCAGCACACCGAGAACGAAAGAGATGATAATCCATATCTCCGCATTACGGGAAGATTTGCGAGCCCCTTCGTAATCACCGGAAAGGTATTTGGTGCTCACCTGGGAGGAGAATATTATGGCAACGATGCCGGGAATCAGGCAGCACAGGACGGTAGTCACAATCGACCAGACCAGATAGGTCGGGGGCATGGGTTCAGCGGGGTTCATTGAGCCGTTGGACATTCCGGGAGTTCCGGGGCGTTGCGGATGCCCTGGTGCTGGGTTAGGACGGTTTGCTGTGTCCGGTCTGTTTGCCGCTGTATCGGGAATGGGGGGTGGCACCTCGCGGGCAGTCTCCTCATTGAAAGAGACCTTAAGCGCCTCGGCCCATTCCTCGTCGGCGGTGCGGGGACGTTCTTGAGGAGCAGCGGGTATGGCGGGAGCTTTCTCGGAGAATGCCGCCACCACCTCTCTGGGAGCCTCCTCCTCGGATGACAGTATGAACGTCTCGAACTCATCCTCGCCGTCATCCTCACCGGAGGATAGTGTGGCCGGGTCGCACCCTTCGAGGGCTAATTTCTCGACCCCGAGGTCTCTCAGTGTCTGTAGTATCTCAGTCTTTCGTTCGTGCCAGTCGGAATGTGAGAAAATGAGCACGTCAGGGGCGAATACCTTAAAACCCGAGGCGGTCTCGGGAGAGTCGGCCAGCACGGCAACGACCCGTATTCTGTTCCCCTCATTGAAAAGGGAGGTCACCCTTTTAGCGGCAGGGGCATCCCCAGAGGTGAATATGGCAATTTTTCTCATTCTTTCAAAATTAAAATATTTGCCAAAATTAAGCATAATTTTGCAAATGGCGTATCATAAAGATGAAAAATATTGATATATCGGTGGATTGTGAGGGGAGAAGAGGAAGATGGTATGCGGTGTGAATCGGAGGGTAGGCGAGTCATATTTTGACATTCAGCATGATTTTTGTAATTTTGTGACATTAATCATTGCTGAGTGTCATTCGGTTTCCACCGCCCCGGCATCCGGCGACATCATAACGAAATGAAAGACCTGTTCATGTTTATACGGCGATTCGCCGGCCCCTACAAGTGGAATATCATCTGGAGTGTGATATTCAATTTTATGACGATGTTCTTCACCATCTTCTCCTTCGCCTTCATCATGCCGATTCTCAAGATACTCTTCAATCTTGACGATACCAAATACCGGTTTATGGAATGGGGTGAGAAGGCCTTTCATGAGGTTCTGATCAATAACTTCTACTGGTATATGAGCGGTCTTATCGACCGGATAGGAGCCTCGCCGACACTCGCCATCATGGCCGGGGCCCTTGTGGTGGCCACCTTCGTGAAGGTCATCACGGCCTATTTCAGCGATTATTTCATCATCCCCCTCCGCAACGGAGTGGTACGCGACATACGCAACAATATGTATGCAAAGATCGTCTCTCTGCCGATAGGGTTCTATACCCATGAGAGGAAAGGGGATATAATATCGCGCATATCAGGCGATGTCACCGAGATAGAGGTCTCCGTTGCCTCCTCGCTTTCCGCGTTGGTAAAGAATCCTATCCTCGTGATAGGGTATCTGGGAGTGATGCTCGTGATGAGTTGGAAACTGACTCTTTTCGTTTTTGTCCTTCTCCCCATAGCGGGGGCGATAATGGGCGCGGTGGGTAAGAAACTGAAGGCCACCTCCCTGAAGGCACAGGAGATGCTGGGCACGATACTCTCCACCACCGAGGAGACAATAGGTGGGCTGAGGGTGATAAAGGCATTCAATGCGGAGAAACAGATGGAGACACTTTTTGACAGGGAAACGGACACCTACCGTAGGCTCAACAATTCCTTCCAGCGGAGATATGCGCTCGCACACCCGATGAGTGAGTTTTTGGGCACTATGGCGGTGGCTATCGTGCTGTGGTTCGGGGGCTCGCTGATTCTTACGGGAGGCTCCTCGATAGATGCTCCGGGATTCATCTATTACATGGTGATATTCTACAGTATCATCAATCCGGCAAAGGAGCTGTCGAAGGTGTCCTATACCTTGCAGAAGGGTATGGCATCCTTGGAGCGCATCGACAAGATACTGGAGGCAGACAATCCGATAAAGGATGCGATGAATCCGGTGAAACTGACTAAAAAGGAGATTAAGAACAGCCATATATCCATAAAGGATGTGTCGTTCAGTTATGACGGTGAGAGGGATGTGCTGAAGAATATAAATCTGGATATAAAGCCGGGTATGACAGTTGCCCTGGTGGGACAGTCGGGGTCGGGGAAATCGACTCTTGTCGACCTTATACCGCGCTTCTGGGATGTGGACAGGGGTAGCGTGGAGGTTGACGGCGCGAATGTCAAGGATTTCCGTGTGGCGGATCTCAGGGGGTTGATGGGGAACGTAAATCAGGAGGCAATACTTTTTAACGATACGTTCTACAACAACATAGCCTTCGGGGATGCTGACGTAACGAAGGAGGAAGTGGTGGCTGCGGCGAAGATAGCGAACGCCTACGACTTCATAATGGAGACCGAAGATGGTTTCGATACGATGGTAGGCGACCGTGGGTGCCGTCTGTCGGGAGGACAGCGGCAGAGGATAAGCATAGCGAGGGCTGTGCTGAAGAATCCTCCGATACTTATTCTCGATGAGGCTACCTCGGCACTTGACACGGAGAGCGAGCGTCTTGTGCAGGAGGCTCTCGAACGGTTGATGAAAGACCGCACCACTGTTGTTGTGGCGCATCGTCTGAGCACCATATCGAACGCCGACCTTATCTGTGTGCTCAATGAGGGTGAGATAGTGGAGCAGGGGACGCATTCCGAACTTATAGCCCTCAACGGTCATTATCGCCGTCTTGTTGATCTCCAGCAAGTGTGAGGTTTGTCAGATTGACAGAGCCGGAATGTATAGAGTGGAGAAAAATGGGGATAGGAAGGGGTTTAACATACAGACAGCCACACCCAAATCCGGGTGCGGCTGTCGTTGTTTGATAGGTCAGATGACGGTTGTTTGATATGTGGATTGAGGGTTGTTGTCGGGCTTATTTCACTACGAATTTCTCGCGTTTATCACCTCTGACAAGAATATACACGCCTGCTGAAAGGTGGTCGGTGGAGGGAGTGCCTTTACCGCGAGATACCACACAACCGTCGGTAGTGCAGATGATGTAACGAAGGGATTCGTTTTCCTCAATTTCCTCCACACCGGAGAAGTCATCACCGTTTGTGCCTGAACCATCGCCGAGGGAGCTGGAAGTCCAAAACTCTTTGGGATAGAGGGTCTGCATCTGGACTCCGTTCACCTTATATTTGAGCAGGAGCGTCTTCACGTTCTTGTAGGGTATGGAGAGGGGCACCTCATCCTTTATGGAGAGTTTCATGCTCTGGTCGTCGTTGATTGTCAGCGACAGGTTGGTCACCTCACACGCTCCGGTCCAGGTCTTCACCATCATGTCGGCTCCATCTTTATAGACGCTGAACTTATACATCTCATATACCTTCCTGCCGTTTTCCTTGGCGTGGGCGTAATTTTCGGAGCATCCTCCGGGGACATAGTATATGCCGCAGTCGGCTACATGGTCGTCATACCAATCATAATCGAGAGGGGCGTAAAGGTCGCAGAAATAGTTGGGCGCGACCTTCGCACCGTTCACTGCCTCGAAGAGATTGTCGAGCGGCATCGACATATAGTCATTGGGGTCAAGGTTGCGGTTGCGTGTCACCGCCACATACACGTTTGGTTTGAACTCCTTCACGTCGCCGATTGGAGAATAGCGGAACTGGGCGACGTTATTTACATTGAAGAATGTTCCCATCACGATTTCCTGAAGATTAGTGGTGTTGAAGGCTGGCTGGTGCTTTTTGGAAGAGGAGGAGGAATCATAGAAAGTAGTAAACTGAGGGAGGATGAGGCGTGTGAGATTCGGACACTTCTTTGCCAAAGGACTGGCTATATCGAGAGGAGTTGTCTTGGTGTCGGTTATCGCTGAGAAGTCGATCAGAGTCAGGTTGTCGCAAGAATTGAACGCATTGTTCCCCAACACGGAGCCGGTAATCTTTCCAGCCGGGTAAACCACCTCGGTAAAGGCAGCCTTATAGAATATGGAGTCACCGTCCAAATCTGTTTTTATAGAGAAGGGGAATGTCTTCAACGATGTGCAGTTCATGAAAGCGCGGTCGTTGACCGTTCTGAGGGGATTCTTGGCTGTAACGGTGGTAAGTGCTGTGCAATCTCTGGCGAAGTCATCGGGTAGGTCGACATTTTTCCCTTCGAAAGCGAGAGTCTTAAGATTGTAGGCACGGCGCAATGCTCCGTCGTTCAGTTCTTTCGTGCTTTCCGGGATAGTGAGTGAAGTGACGCTTGAGTTATTGAAAGCATTTTCCTCAATCAATACCACCTTGTTGAGGTCGACAGTCTGGAGATTGACAGTGTTCATGAAGGCTTTTGTGCGGATCGATGTTACGTAAGAGGGTAGGTTGCAGGTTTTGCGGGTGGATGCGGGGGGAACGCTGACGGCTTCCCATAAATCTTTGCCACCCATCTCGTAATGGTCGATGAGACAGTTGTTCTCCACTTTGAGAGGCCATTGTGTGCGTCCTGTCTTTATGAGATGATATTCGGCAAGATTCTCTACATGATTGAGGCCGGCATTCTCATATATGGTTACGTCGTCGGGGATATATAGGGATTTCACCGAGAGATTACCTTTGAATGCCTGTTTGGCTATTCCAATTAGGCCATCTTCGAGTTTCAGTACGCCGCTTGCGGTCTTCACCTTAGCGGGCACTTTGAGTACGGAGTAAAGAAATATCAGACCGTTGCTTTTACCGGCAGTGTAGAGAATTCCGCTTGAATCGGAATAGAAAAGAGAATTGTCGTCGGCGACGGTAAATTTCACTAATTTGGGACAATTGTCGAAATTCTTCACGGAACTGGAAAAATCATAATGCGAATTTTTCTTTTGGTCGCCGATAGCGGTCACGGTAGCCGGAATGACAATTTCAGTGACTTCGGTAAGGTCGTCGAGAGCATGGGAGGCGATGGCCGTTACCTTGTATTCCTTGGCATTGGCGTTTTCGTAAGACGCCGGTATCTTTAGTTTGCCTGAGGAGGGTTGTGAGCCGGACCATCCGGAAATCCGGCAAGTCATTTTGTCGGAATTGAAGTTGTCGCAGTGCCATATAATGGCGTTGGCGTGGAGCGCCATCCACAGGATAGCGAAAAGAGTAAATAATTTACGCAACATGTAAGAATTAGTTAAGATAACATTCGGTGTTCACGGCTGCAAAGATACGTGTAATTCCCAACACGTTGATAATTAAAAGTAGACTATAAGGAAAGATAGACCATAAATATACCGTTTGTAGACCGGACGGTCTACAAACGGTATATGTTTCGGGGCATCATGTGGAGTTATAATTCGCGAATCGCGAAATCTGAAACTTATAGCGGTAAAGGATCATCGCTTTAAGGGTGTCTCCTCCACACGTTGTAGAGGTGGAGAAGGGTTTTTAAACGGGAAGTTTTTTTGTATAAAACTTTTATAGCGCCTATCAAGCTTTTGATAAAACTAAATTTTTAATATCCTATGTCATAGCTATATAAAATTTCATTTGTCAGACTTTTTTCTTGGAAACAAACTTTTTTTATTATAATTTTGCGACGTAGAAACTGAATTTTGAATGAATATACAAAGACTCCACTAAGAAAAACAAGAGTTTGCTGATACATTAAGGGCTAATCTAAGTCTGGCTCATGATTATAATGTTAAAACCACTCCTGCTATTATTTGTAATGGTGTTAAGATGCCGGTCGGGGTGTCTTTAGCGGATCTTTTGACTCTATAAATAAATCTCTATCAATATGGATTCAATTTCAAAATATTTATTACAGTTGCCTCTCTTAATAATTATCAGCATCTTTATCCCGGTGTCTATGTCGGGAGAGGTGACAAAAGGTATTCTTCCCGACGCCTTTGAGTTATCGGAAAATAAAGATACACTCTTAAAATATAACGGCAAGCAACAAACCGTGGATATGTGTGAGTATGAGCAACTGAAGGGAGTCAGGGTTATCGGGCGCGATGCTTTTTCCAACAATACAGAAATTAAAGAGGTGATCCTGTCCCCGCATGTCAGGGAAATAGGTAATGGGGCTTTTGCGGAATGCATAAACTTAACGAGAATCGCCATGCCCGATTCTTTGGAAAAAATTGGATTGGGTGCATTCTGGGATTGCAGTGCCCTGCACCTTACCAAATTGCCGGAAAATCTCAAGACAATTGAAGACAGCGCATTCACCGGATGCAAAAATATCACCATTACTGAAATACCTGACGGTGTGGATTTCATTGGTATTCGGGCATTGTCATATTGCAGTAATATCACTACAATCAGTCTTCCGTCTCATTTAAAAGCTATTCCCGCATTATTGTTTTTTAGATGTGTCAATTTAAAAAATGTAGATATTCCGGAAAGCGTGAGGTCTGTCGGACACAGTGCCTTCTATGGATGTGACAACCTCGAAGAGTTACGCCTGCCGAAAGGTCCGTGTGTGATTGAAGGTAACCCCTTTAAAAAATGCCCTAACCTTAAGAGGATATTTATATCTTCCGAAACCTACCCGATGGAAGTTAAAGGTAGTTTGGGAGTAGTGAAAATTGATTTGGATTCAGAAACATTTATAAGATATTAAGTTATGAAAAATTTATTGGTAATGGCGGCGATGATATGTTGCGCAAATTCAATATACGCTCAAAATATGAAATCGCTCTACGAATGCATTTATAAATACACCGTTACAAGTCAGGATAAGGATAATGAGAATTTCGATGATGTCGGCTACTGTATGTTGCAGATAGGTAACGGAACCGGAAAATTCTATGATTACACTTCATATCAGACAGATTCGGTGATGCAAGCGGGTTGCTCTGACAAGATTATCACCACATATCGAAACCGTGAACAAAGAAACGCCTTTTTCTTTGATCAGACCGTATATCAAAACAATCCTAAAGGGAAGATGACTGTACAAAGTGTGATTACCCCTAATCTTTACAGTTACGAGGAGAGTCGAAATCCTGTCAAATGGATGATGGAGGAGGGTGTGGATACGGTCTGCGGTTATCCCTGTCGCATTGCCAGAGGGGAATACGGCGGCAGGACTTGGATTGTGAAATATACCCCTGAAATATCAACTCAGAATGGACCATGGAAACTCACGGGTTTGCCGGGCCTGATTTTGGATGCCAGAGACACTGAAGGGACTCATCACTTCAGTGCCGTCGCTTTCCGCAACAGTGCCGTGGATATTACCCCATTGGACAATAACGGCCGCATCCCGACAAGCAGAGAAAAATTCATCCGCACCAAAAACGAATTCGAGAAGAATCCGATCGGAAATATCCCTCCCGAATCAATAGGGGCGATGGAGATCAGGAAAAACAGCGACAATCCATCAGAATCTACCATTCTGATAAACGGAATACAGTTGAGGCAGAGAACCCACCCTTACGTCCCATTGGAAAACGAATAACTTCATTTATATTGCATGAGGCTGACAGACATTTTAATTACTCTTACATTATTACTCACTACAAACCCCGCAATAGCAGAAATCGTTATTTCCGGGCACGTTGTCAATGATGACAATGAGCCTGTAGATGTAGCAACGACAAAACTCGTCGGCGACAACGGGAAGATCCTGAATTTCCAAATCACCGACGAAAACGGCTATTTTGAATATATCATCGACGGAGATATGCCTGAGGCCAGTTTGGTTGTAGAATGCCTCGGATATGAGACCTTCAAAAGAGACGTAGCCGACGGAAACGACTTATCAGACATGAGAATCATTCTGCACTCCAAGGCAACTGACCTGAAGGAAGTGGTTGTCGCAGCCCCTACAGTCACTTTGCGGGGGGATACGATTTCATATAGGCTGTCGGCATTTACCGGAAAGGGCGATGTGACCCTGAAGGATGCCATGAGGAATCTTCCGGGTATTGACATCTCCGACAATGGCAAAATCAAATATATGGGTAAGGAGATTTCTGATTTCTACATAGAAGGGATGGATCTGCTCGGAGGGAAATATAACGTAGCGACTGATAATTTGCCGGCTGATAAAGTCTCCAATGTTGAGATATTGAACAATCACCAGTCGGTAAAGATGAACGACGATATCTTCAGCGATAATGTGGCAATCAACATAAAACTCAGTTCAAAGGCTAAATTCCGCCCTATCGGCACATTCGAGGTCAAAGGTGGATACGATGATGACTGGCTATATCAGGTGTCGGGAGCAGGAATGATGTTCAACAATAAATTTCAGTCAATCCTCAATGCCAAATATGGAAATGTGGAGGAGTTTGCTGAAAATGCCAATGCCGACCACTATTTTAAAGAGAATGACAGGCCTTACACTGCCTCCAAATTATTGGGAGACTTAGGATTGTCGACACCCCCTCTCGAGCGCGACAGGTTTATCACTCCGCAGGATTGCTTCGTCACTCTCAATATGCTGAAGAAGACCGGCGAGGAGGCTACATTCCGTGCCAACACGGGCTACTCCTATACCCGGACATCTTACGACTATCTATCGCTCAAGGACTATCACAGTGATGAGGGTGTCGTGCATATAAGTCAGCAACAGTCGTCGTTGGCAAAGGCGCACAAACCTTCCCTCTCTCTTGAATACAAACTCAACAGCAGCCACCGGTATCTGACCAATACCTTGACCGGAAATGCCGAGATTAAGGATATGGAGGTGCCTTCCGTTCTTGACGGTTTACGCTTCGGCCAGCAGGAGAGGGTGAGGAATTTTCTCATAGCAAATGATTTCTCAATGAGTTGGCGACGCAACAGCTTGAGGTGGAATCTCACATCCACAGTGGAGTATGGCGCCACTCCGAAGGGGTGTCTCCGAGTGACGGACAGCGATGCCGCCAACAGTTTCATTCAGGAGGCGCAAAGTCATTTCTTCATGACCAAGGAGACTCTCTCCACTGCCTATGAGAGAGGATATTCAAGGCTGTGGCTTCCCCTTTCCCTGCTATACGCAAACAATGACATAGAATCACGCCTCAACAATCCCGGGGCGAGAAATGATATGGCAGATAACAATCTGAGGATTTGGCTGGCTCCACAGTATGAATACACACATCCCATGAGGAAATATGTCTTCCGTGCGTCGGCAAATCTCAAATGGGAATATAATCATGTCATAAACCGTGGCTCGGAACCGATAAGAAAGACCGACTCGCGCTTCGACGTGAGTCCAATAATATATTTCAATTGGATGATGACACCCTCTTCCACTTTGCGCTCTCAGATATCCTATCTCAACAGGGTAGATGATGCCGGAGATTTCCTTACTGCCGCCGTACGCACTGACAATCTCAACATATCTTTTCAGTCGGGTTTACTCTCGCATCAGAAATCGCTGAACGCCATGCTCCATTACGATTTCAAACTTCCACTGGATATGTGGTTTGTCAATGCCGACATGATCTACGACAATTCAAGGTCGAATCTTATCGCAAACAGCAATATCTACGGTCTGTCGATTGAGGTTTCGTCTTTGCCGTATCCGAAAAAATTGGAGAATCTGACAGCCTTCCTCAATCTCACTAAGATAGTATCCTCCATAAAGACTAAATTCTCCTTAGGCGGGTCTTATATGTGGGCGCGTGGTGATGTGTCGCAGAATATGGATATTTTCCGGCAATACGGGGAGACATATTCAGTGATGGCGAAAATAGTTTCCCGTCCATGGTCGTTCATAGAACTGGACTATGCCGGAAACCTTACCTTTAACAATATGAGGTATAATTCCATCTCATCCACCCTGCGCTCGCACAACCATAACATCAAATTGAATCTCTTCCCCTTCAGGGGCTTTCAAATTAAGATGGGTGCCGATATTATCGGTAAAAAGATTTCCGAGGATGTCTCAAAGACATTCACCCTTCTCGACGTAGGGGTTTCATATAAGTTCTCCTATTTCCGGATAGGAGCCGACCTGAACAATATCCTCAACACGAGACATTATTCCTACACCATCTTTTCCGGAATCAACAAATTCAGTTACGACTACACCCTACGCGGTAGGGAGTTCCTGATTTCTTTCTCCTTTACACGGTAACAGAAAAACCTCCCGGGCGCATTTGCGATTGGGAGGTTTTTTGTGAAAGAGGATTGATGGGTGGATGCACGGGTTGGATTACCAGAAGACGCGGTCGGTGTCAAGGGTGACGCCGGATGCGGAGGTTACCTGATCATACGGCGTGTCATCGAGTCGTGTGATGCCGCCGTCGCCCGCACCGGAGGCTCCGGAATTGGTCTTTATCATATCTCCGCAGAGGGCAATGTCCCAGTCAGTGCGATTGCGCCATTCCTCATCCCCCTCCGGATCATCAAGTGGGGAGACACCCACCTTACGGTTTGTCTCAAGGGAGATGTAGGTCCAATGAGTGTCGGAGATACCTTCCACGGTGAGTTCCATATCGGGGGCCTCCTCCTCAGGGGAGGAATTTCCGGCACACCCTGCGAATAGGAGAAGGGAAATTGCGAACAACGGATATATCAGATATTTCATAGCCTTTTGTGAGAGATAGTTATTACACCTTTTTTACTGTCGTAGCCCCTGACCTTCATTTTCCTGACCTGCCCGTTGGCCGTGCGCACCACGTATGGGGTGGTGTAGGGTATTTTGGTACCCTCCCGGAGCCATTTCCACGGCGACCTCGGAGAGATGAGGGTCAATACTGCCGGGCCGGTGGATACAGTGGTCAAGCCCTTTGACAAAGGAACGGGGTCGCCGCGGTATGAGAATACGTTTCCCGACGCCAGATCCACCACACTGAAAGAGGAGAGTTCGCCGGATCCCTTGGCAGCAGTACGCCTGACAGAGAAGAAGAACTTAGGCTCCCCGCAACCTTCGATAAAGGGTTGGAGATAATCCGAGCGGAAGGCCACCTCCATATATTTATCGGCACCCTCCCCCTGCATGGGGTAATTACCCCCCTGATTACACATAATCCTCGGAATCGACTCCTTCTTGGCCGTGGGGGAATCATTCCCATCGGCTACACCGACAATGAAAGACAACTCCTGCCGACGGTCGTAAGACAGAGCCACACGGAACACATATCCTGAAGGGTAGGATATTAGGGGAGTCACGATATAGGCCTCGGCATCCGTTTCCTTCAGACCCCCTGCGGCATTATCCGCCAAAACCACACTGTACGGGAGGTAGCATTTCCCTTCGGAGCCCCAGAAGTCGCCCCAACTGTTCACAAAGATGAACGCTCCCCGCTCATTCGCACTGATTATACCGTCGTTATCGAAATCATATTCGAACGTGTCGTCATATCCCGTGATAGTAATCGCATGAGGTCCGTCGCTGCCCTCTCTCGTAATCATATAACGTATATCCGAGGAGCGTGGACCCTCATAACGCCGGTATCCCCAGTCGTCGGTATGACATGAAACCGTTGCCACTCCGCCCCAAGCGCTCCCCTCGTCATGGTCATGGAGATAACGGCGCAGGGAATCAATACCAGAGAGTGTCTTGAGGCTAATCTTACGGTAAGAATCCACCCTGAACCTCATAGCGTTTATATAGGTGTCGAAGCCCGAAAGCCAACGTGTCTGCTGGGGATGGGAATAGGGTTGGTCATCAAACACTGTCAGGGGCACCGCTCCGCATTCCTTCATCAGGTCATAACCGAGAAATGCGTGTGAGCCCTGATTCTCCCCTTCGTTGAGGAAATTCCATGTGAAATGGTAGGCGAATACATTCTCCGGAAGGGAGGCATCACGGTCAAGGATACGGTTTACCTCGTAAGTGAAGGCATACCTGACTCCCGCCGCCTGAGAGCAGGCATTGTTGGCTCCCTGGTTGAAGACAGCAGGGAAGTAGCGCAGGAGAGAATTGTCGACGAAAGGGGGGAGAGCGGAATTTGCACTACCACCTGAAGCCGAGATGACGGATAAAAAGCACAACGCGAGTGCGCAACCCCGTAGGGTGCCACCCGCGCCGGCAGAAACTTCAGGGCGATTTATCGGCAGCATGAGCCTTTACATCCCTTACGGTTGTCTTCAATCCTGTTGTATGTACGCAGCGCCTCTTTGCGCACACGCTCCGACCGCTTCTCATCCTTGCTCATCGCCAGAGCGACCTTGCTGATGTCGGCATGGCGGAAGGAGGGACGGAACCACCCCAGAGCCTCAAGGAGATCGACAGTCACGTCATCGTCCTGACAAGCCTGAACGTATTCGAGGAGGTCGTCGACCTTATAGTGCATCGTAGAGTTGCGGAAAGTGCGGATAGCCTGCTTCTTTGCCTTAACGGAAGCGGAATCGTTATGGCAGAGAGTCTCCACATCCTTCAGACGGTAGGAATTGGCATACTTGTCGAGAGCGTGGGCCACATAACCCTTCACTTTCTCACCCTCGGCATAATCGAGGGGGTCGAAAGAGCGGTCAAGTTCCGCGATGAGGGAATCAGCGGGGTAGTAGGAAGCGGCCTGACTCACGCCGAACTCAATGCGCTTACCGGTATTGTTCTTCTTCGCAATCTTCACGAGGCCGGGAATCAGACGGCGGTCGCCATTCTTGGCGATGTAGTTGAGGCCGTAACGCTGAATCATCTCGTAGCTGTCGTCGGGAATCATCTCAAGGCATTTCACGAAATTGTCGTCGTCAAACTGTGAGAGGAGTGTCATAGCCTCCATTCTGACCACCTCGGAGGGGTCGTTGGTGTAGATTTCCAGCAGACGGGCGGAATCGATCATATCGTTGTCGACGAGTTGACGGAGCGCCATCACCCTTACTGCGGGGTATTCGGAATCTACCTGATCAGCCCACCAAGAAGCCGGCTGATTGAGCATCTCGTTAGCGTCAAGACCCTCTACGGCAGATTTGAAACGGAAAGCAGGGTCGCCTATGCAGTGGCTCTCGAGATATGTGTTGTATTTCGGGAGATTACCGACACGCATACCGAGACCGACCATGCCGAGATAACGGTCAGACCATTTGTCCTGGAGCACGTTGACGCTGTTGGCGATTGTAGCCGCAGTCTTGCCGTCGTCGAAGATATAAGAGCCGGCGATATACTTCGGGAGATGATAAGAGCCGTTGAAGCAAGCGTCAAGTATCACGAGGCGGCAATTGGGAGTGAAGTCGTCGAAATCCTCGATATAGAGGTTAAGTTTGCGCTCCATGATTGAATCATGCTTGCGGTGTTCCTCACTCTCTTCATCCTGGAACCATTCCACGGGGAGGCCGCCGAGATTGCGTGCCACGTTAGCCTTAATGCTGTCGTCGGGAGTGCCTTTGCCACGGTGACGGCGATAGACGTAATTGGCATAATCCTTTATGGTATGCACCATCTCCGTCGGAGTCTCGGGGTCAGGCTCGTTGTTTAGATACTCTATCTCGGGCATACCGTGGTGATGGAGGAGAGCCACATCGAGGTCACGGCGCTGGAGTTCGGTCATGAGCCGGTTTTTCACGAACTTGTCGCGCTTGTGGTCGATGTATTCGATACCGTTGCGGCGGGTGTGCATCCAGGGGAAATTCTGGAGGTGAGCGGCCTTCTCATCAATGCGAGCCACGATAGACTCGGAGACGAAACCGTGACCGGCGAAGAAGAGGAGTTGGTTGAGCACATTACCCTCATCGCGCAGTTTCACGATTTTCGTGAGGTAGTTCCTGAGGATTTGGTATTTGTCATCCTTGCCATTGTCTATTGCCTTGATGCGGCCTGAATAGATGTCGGGGGCAAGATACTGGGGGGAATCCGGACGGAGGGAGTAATAATAATAGAGGGGTTCGTCGGAATCCTGCTTTATGTAATCGAATTTGAGGTCAAAGTCGTCATAATACCTGTCGGAAGGCACAGAAGACTCGTTCCAAGGGAATTCGGCCTGGTTCATCTTGAAAGCAGACGTGAGATGCTGGGCGTCGCGCACCATAGGGATAGGTATATCACCGATGAATACGGCACCCTCAATAGGATTCTTCTTATCCTTATAGAGTTTCAGCAGTTGCTCTCGGATTTTCTCCGGAGTGTCCACATCCTTCTTTATGATTATAGGTTTGAGACCGTCGGCCTCGATAGATTTCGCATACGCCTCCACCTCTTTGGAAGCCTGTGAGTAACTCTGAGGGTCGATGACGATAGCGAACCCCCTCTGAGCGGCGTTTGCCGAGAGGAGGGAGCAGATTGTCAAAGCCCCCGCGAGCAAATATTTTGTCGTTTTCATGAATGTGAATTATATTAGTTGGTTAATCGTCAGAAAATGAAACCCACCTTACCACCGGCATAGAAACGGTCGGAACCCAATAAGTTCACCTTTTTTGTGGCGTTGCGGAAGTCGCCCTCGGCAGAGATCTCAAGGAGAGAAGCGTAGCCGAGAATCCTCACGGGGAGGGAGTATGTGAGTCCGAGGCCGGCCTGCCAGTAGCCTGTAGAGGCGGCATTGTAGGCGGGGCGGGTATAGAGAGCCATGATTTTTGAATAGGTCTCCGGCATCTCGGAAATCTTGAGCGACTTTTCGAGGTTCATCATGAAGGCTGCATCGATGTTCGCGGCCAGCCATCCTTTCTTTATGGGGAATCTTTTCGTGGCTCCCGCCGAGCAGGTGAAATTGGTGTACGACTCCTTGGCGGCATAAAGTTTGTTCTTCGACACCGACTGGTTGATGCCGGCAGCCGCACGCGCCTGCCACAAGGGTATTCCACCTTCGTTTAGACGGTTGAAATCATAGCGGAGGGTAGCAGATGAGAAATTACCTGTAAAGTTGTCGCTCTCATTGATCACCTCGTAGATAAGGTTGCCGTCGGCATCGGTCTGCGAGCGCTGGGTGTACCATTTCCCTTTTGAATCGGCCATATCAGCCTCCAGGGAGAAATTATGGACAGTGTAGGGGGAAACCCTGAGTCGGAAACGCTCGGAGATTGAGAATCCGGAACCGGAATAACGACCACCTTTGTACCTTGAGTTTCCACTACCGTCGACGGCATCCTCATATTCGCCGAAATAGGCCACCTGAATGAAGTTGGAGACCTTGGCCTCCTGAGTGGGGTTTATGGCATACTGCACCTGAGCCCCCCAGTGAGTGCCGTTGTATTTACGTCGGTATCCAATCGCATCCTTAGCCTCGAATACACCGAGTCCCTGGAAAAGGAATACGTACTGTTTGGTCGTTGTGCGCACCACAGTGTGCTGCACCTCTTCCGAGAGCCATTCCACGTCGCCTGATAGACCGAGAGTGTGGGCTCCGAAAGAGTATTCCACACCGGGCGTGAGGCGGAACCTCATACCCTTGATTTCGGGACGGGGGTCTTTCTGTGTGGCGGAAGAGCCGACATTGTAGACTGCGCCGAGACCCAAGAGGAGGTTCTCCGAGGGGCGGTAGGCTGCGCTACCGTCAAGATGGAAAGTCTCGGTAGAGAATTTGCTCTTTAGGGAGTCGCCGATAATGAATGGGTTGCGGTCAGACACGAAGAGTGTGTTGTTCCAACTGCGCTCACTCTCCGAAGTGTTGTCATATACGAGTGAACCGGCGAAAGTTACCTTGTCGATACGCTTCATGCCGGAGAATGAGGCAATCCAGGAGTTCAGTCTGTTCCCCTCATCTATTAGATGGAACTTGCCGCCTGTGTGACGGTACTCCACATGGATGTCAGCCAGGTCGGTGATGGGCATGAAATGTAGTGCGGAAGGGTTGTTGCTTCCTGCCTGGATATTTCCCAGATATTGACGGTCGGCATAATCCACCTTGCTGTCGGACTGAGCCGAGATGAAAGGTGAAACTGTCGCGGCGAGGGTCAGGAGTGAAAAAAGTCTCTTGGTCATAAAGGTGATATTAAGAATTAAGAATTAAGAATCAAGAACCATACGGTGAGGACTCTTAATTCTTAATTCTTAAAATGATGGGATGAAATTAGTCAACTACAGTGGGGATGATACCCGGAGTAGGAGTAGAGCCACCGGTCACGAAGTCGTTGGAAGAGTTGTTTGTATCCTTGAGGATAGCCTTACCATCGATAGTGAAGCCGGCTACTTTGCGGCGGAGGCTCTTGCCGGAGTAGTCACAGTTTGAAGTGCCGTCGGCACCTGTAACCCAAGTAATACCGGCGTCATCCTTTGCCTCTATTCTCTTGTCACGGCAAGCCGGATCAGCGGGAAGAATCTCGATCGCATCAATAATGCAGTCGGTCGGAATCATGAAACACTGGTTTGTACCACCGGGGATAGCGTGAACGCTCTGAGGATTGCTTGCCCAGTCTTCCGGAGAAAGGTTATTCTTAAGACGGGCGAGGATAAGAGGCTGACCTTCGATAGAAGGCATCATCTCGCGGATATAGGGATTTGAGGCCCAAAGGAAAGTCATTGCAGGAATCTCTTTCCCAATTTCATCAGTGCCAATAAGTTGGTCAGAGTTGCTATTGGGTTTGTAGAGTTGCCAATCGGCAATGGTAAGATCCACGGGTGAGGGTTTGTCAGTTTCACCAAGTTCACGTGCGGAGTGATTTAGAGGATTGGCTGCAACAATTACGCTTGTACGGGGCTGTACAGGATGATCTGTACCGTTTCCAGGGAAGTACTGAACGTGTGATGCCAGAGGATAGTAACCATCGGGATATTTACCGTCAACCATCCACACTGAAGGATTTTCCTTTGACCAAACCGAGGGAGGCAGACCCCAGTCAACAACGCCGAGGATAATGCCGTCAAGATACTGTACTTCATCGGAGTTGTTGTAAATCTCGTAGAATGCATCACCGAAATACCAGTCAGGTACGCCACAGAAGTAAACCTCCTTGAATACGAGGGAACTTCCTACAGATGCGATGAGAGAGATATTGATACTCTTAGCCTTGAACACGTCAACACCTGTCTGTACGCCATTGAGGTGGAAGCCATCCATCTCGCCGGAAACGGTGAAGTTGTAAGTGCCCTGCACCAGAGAGAAGGTAGCCTCGTTGTTGACAACCTGTGCCACACTTTCCTGATTGGTGGTAGTGTTGGTTGCAGTCACAGAAATGGCTCCATCAAGAGCCTGTGCTTTTGTCACCTCCTCGGGGAGAGTAACAGTGACAGTGACATCATGACGAACCACCTCGTCGTCATCACTGCTGCAAGATGCGAGCCCGAAGATCATCATTACTACGGGGAGCAGGTAGAAAAATTTTTTCATTTTGTTTAAAAGTTAGAATAATGTGTTGTTATTGTTTTCAATCTTCTGCCAATCCCGACTTTCATTTCTCGGTCGGGAAAAGACCTTGGGATATTTTTATTCTCAAATCTTAGGAATCAGAATTTCAGTTTCACTTCCGCGCCGAAATACATCGGAATGGTGACGTCTTTCCATCCTACGGCAGTCTCAAGTTTGTGGGTCTTCATGAGCTTTAGGAAGTTGTTAGCCATGAAAGAGATCTCCACAATCTTTCCGAACTCTTTAGTGAGGCGGAAGTTGAGAATCGCGCTTGTAGGTAGCACCTCAGTGTCGAAAGCGCGGGGATGAACGTATGTGGCGACCATGTAGCGGTAAACGGGGTCTTGAGCGAAGCCCGGCTCCCATTCAGTGAACTTGTTGTCAGAATTGAGGAAACCGATCGGATTTACGGCATATACCTCACGGTTGGGGGAGAAGGGGTCTTGAGTGCGGTAGACGAGGCTCTTTCCGTCGTTGTTCTCATAAATCGCCTGATAAGATTCGCGCCAAATCATCTGCAGGGTAGTAGTGAAGATGAGTTGGAGTTTGGGGATGTGGGTAATGAAACGGAAGTTTGTGTTGAAACGGGTCGACACGGTTCCGCTGCCACCCGGCATCAGAGCTATGTAGGGATATGTATCGCCGTTTACCGTGGCTGATACGGGGGTATAGTAGTCGGCTGTAGAGCGACGTTTGATCCAGAGGTATGCACCGTCGACCGATATAGAGGTCTTGATAGCCGGAATAGCGGCGAGGTTGATCTGATACTCGATACCCCATTTCTTTGTCTTAACGCTGTTGGAGGGCATCAGGTAGGAGAAGTAGTATGTGTGGGGAGTGGCCGTGGCATCGTGCCAAACGCCCCCCGACTGATACTGCACCTTGCCATCCTCATATCTCACGGCATCGATTCCGCTCGGCGTGGAATATCGGTTAGCCTCCATGATAACGGGCTGCGCCACATAACCGAACTCGTTCTTATGACGCTCGTTGAAGTAGTTTATCATACCCGACACCTTATCCTTGCGGAAAGTGAATCCTGCTTCGGTCTTATAGCTGAAGGCGGGTTTGAGATTCGGGTTGGCGGTGTTGTCGATTACCTTTGTGGTCATCACGGCCAGGGATTTACCCTTGTCGCCCGAGACATCGTCGGGGAAAAGCATGGCGAATGATGTGACATCGAAATAAGCCATGTCGGGGTAGAACTGGAGGAGGGTAGGGGTCTTCATGCCCACGCCGTAACCACCGGCGATGCTGAAATCCTGAAGGAACGAGTTGTTGTCTGAGTTCAGGATATTGAAGTCGATGTTGGCGCGTGGTTCCACGGTTGTCATGTTTCCGCGATGCGCCTTTTTCTCATCGAGAAAGATATTGGAGAGGCGTGCACCGGCCTGAGCGGTCAGCGAGGTGGTTCCGATTGGGGTCGTGAACTTATCCTCAAGGAAGAAAGAGAGGACGTTCATGGCCGGTATTGATTTGAAGGGACGGGGGCGGAGCGACTGGTTGTTGGTGACCTGAGGGGGATTTTTCTCATCAAACCTCATGCCCACGCCATAATTCTTGTTGAATCTCCATTCGGCACCGAGTTTGATTGTCATGAAGGCCCCGTTTTGGAAATTGAACAGACGGTCGCCTTTCAGTTGAGCGTAAAGGTCGAGGGGCCGACCTGTAATCTTACTCCAAGCGTAGTATGTTGAGGATAGGTAGAATGTCTGATATTCCTTGTCAGATGTAGCGTTGCCGACGGGAGTAATACCCGATTGGAGTATCACCTGACGGTTAGCGTAGTCGGATTCGTAGATATAGTTGGCCGACGCGGCGAAAGAGAGAGTGGAGATGAAGGGCATCTGGAGGCTCCAGTTGCCGTCGAGGGAGAAGCGCCCGCCAATGGTCTTGTTGTTTATGCGCTCCTGATACATGAGTTCAGGGTCGCTTTTCTCATTGTTGAGGCTGCTGAAGAAGGAGAATCGGGCGTTGAACGACAGAGGACGAGTATCCTTCATGAATACGTTGCCGTAGCCGAGTCCGAAAGTCACGCGGTCATAGCCTATGTATTTCTTGCGAATGTCGCTATACGACTGAGAATAGTCGGCCGTTACGTTTATCGCGCCCCCTTTCGCCAGACCGAAACCTTTTCCGGCATAAGCCATTTTTGAATACGGGTCGGCCTTAAGTTTTATTTCCCAGGGGGTTGCACCCGTGCGCGACTTCACGATCACCGCGCCGGAGGTGAGGTTGCCGTATTCCACGGAGGGGATACCCCTCACCACTTCAATCGACTCAATGTTGTCGGGGGAGATGAGACGGAGGTCAACACCCTTTCCGGCTGTAGACTGCGAGGGTGTCGAGCCCCCTTTGCTGGTTGTGAAAGTCTGCATATTGGCGTCGTTCGACATCGGAGCGCCGTCGACCATCACCAGCGTGCCCATAGCATTGTTGGAGTTGTTGTCGATTTCACGTATCTGTGCCTGGCCGATACTGTTGAGGTCGGGGTTCTTGGTGACGTTGCCAGGGACGAGTTGCATCATATCCTCCAGGCTCTTCGGCTGGATATGCTGCACGGCCTCACGACCTATCTGGGAAGTGGAGCCCATACGCTTCGTGCTCGCTGTGACGGTCACCTCCTTCAGTGCGAGACTGGAGGGATGGAGGGAGATGAGCAGGGGCTCTGCTTTAGCCGAGAGGTCAATGGTGTGGGTATAATCCTGATAACCTGTAGACTGGATGAAAACCGTGTAAGTGCCGGGGCGGAGGTTCTTTATGGAGAAGATACCCTTTTCGTCGGTCTCTGCCCAGAGGTTTCTTTCAGGGAGTTGTACGATCACAAATTCCAGTGGCTCACCGTTGTCAGCGTCAGTCACTTTTCCTGTGAGTGTCAGGTTGTTCTGGGCAAAAGCAGCCGCAGGATATAGGGCACATGCCATTACCGCCAGAACGGAGAGGAGGAAAGTGTGGATTCGTTTCGTCATTTTGATGTGCAGGCTTTTACCGGTAAATCCTTTTCAGCGGCATCCGGGTATGTCTTAATCGCGGGATACGGTGGGCGCCGAGATGGCGACACCGGACAACTGATAGGGAAATATTTCGGTTATGTTAAATGAATGAAAATTGAAAAAGTCGCATCGCTACTACAATGCATGATGCAAGGAAAAATATCATTTTAATGGAAATGGTATTCAATCCGACTGCAAAGTTAGTGTTTTTTTGTAAAGTATGCAATCCCAATAATTAGGGATATATAAATTTTAACGATTAGTTTAATTTATTATGTTACATTCAATAAAATTCCTTAACGGGGGGGATGTAAATCTGAAAATAGGGGGTAAGAAATTATGAGGGGATGAAAATGAGAACCTCCGAGACGGGGATTCCGCATCGGAGGTTCTTTTCTGCAGCTTTGATGAATTATCAGTCGGTAAGGTCTTTGGGAAGGATGGGCATCGCGCCTTTCTGAGTGCAGACGAACGCAGATGTGCGCACAGCCTTGGAGTGAGCCTCCTCAACGGAGTCGCCACGGAGCACGCTTGCTATGAAAGCAGCGGTGAAGGAGTCGCCGGCACCGACAGTGTCAGCCACCTCAACCTTGGGGGTGGGCTGGAAAGATACATGCCCGGGAGTGAACACATAGCTACCGTTGACGCCACAAGTGAGGATGAGCATCTTGAGGTTGTATTTACCGAGGAGAATCCAGCACTTATCCTGAAGGTCGATTCCGGGGTAGCCGAACATGCGGCTGACAGTGACGAGTTCCTCATCATTAATCTTGAGGATATTGCAGCGTTCCATTGACTCGCAGAGAATCTCCTTGTTGTAGAAGCCCTGACGGAGATTTACGTCGAACACCACGAGAGTGTCTTCCTTCTTCGGCATAGCGTCGAGGAATTTGGCGATAGTCTGGCGAGAGACCACGTTGCGCTGAGCGAGGGAGCCGAAGCATACGGCCTTGGCGTTTCTGGCGATTTCCTCGAGTTCGGGAGTGAAGGGGATATTGTCCCAAGCCACGTTCTCCTTGATGTCGTACATCGGGATACCTTCCTGATCGAGTTCCACCTGAACAGTTCCTGTGGGATATGGCACTTTGTCGACAAGGTGAGTAAGCCCTTTGGAGGTGAAATTCTCAAGAATCTCATCGCCGAGGGGGTCGTCGCCAACGGCGCTCACCACGCAACTGGGGAGACCGAACTGAGAAACATGATAAGCGAAATTGGCGGGCGCGCCACCTATTTTTCTACCTTCGGGGAGCACATCCCAGAGCGCTTCACCCATACCAACAACTAATTCTTTCATGGTTATAGTTTTATTTGTTTGATTTCAGTTTGAGAGTAAGGAGGAGGAGATAGACCACGCCGACAGTCATCACAGCGATAGCGCCGGACTGGCCACCGGTCATATCGGAAGCATAACCCATCGCGAGGGGGAAGATTGTGCCGCCGAAGAGACCCATGATCATAAGGCCGGAAACCTCATTCTGCTCTTTCGGAGTGTGGTTGAGAGCCTGTGCGAATACGATTGAGAAGACGTTGGAGTTGCCGAAGCCGATCAGAGACACACCTACATATATAGCGGCGAGAGATTCTGAGGCGAAGAGCACCACCATACCGGCGAGCATGAGAATCACACTGACAGCGAAGAAGATCTTCGGAGACATCACGCGGAGTATGAAGGCACCGAGAAGACAGCCGATCGTACGGAAAATGAAGTAGAGACCTGTAGCGAATCCGGCATCCTCGAGGGGGAGGTTCATGCGCTCGATCACGATCTTGGGGGCTGTGGTGTTTGTACCCACGTCGATGCCCACGTGGCACATGATGCCGAGGAAGCAGAGGAGGATGAAGGGTTTGCCGAGGAGTTTCACGCATTCCATGAAACCGGAGGCCTTGTCAGGCTTCTCCTCCTGAATGGGAGTGGCAGAGAGGAGAAGGATTGAAAGGATGCTGAACACGGCATAGATTGGGAAGAGCACTCTCCAGCCGAGGCCGAATGTCATCATCGCCGAGGTAGCGCCCCAGGCAGCGAGGATAGGAGCGAGGAAAGAGGCGATAGCCTTAACGAACTGGCCGAAGGTCAGTGTGGAGGCGAGTTTGTCGGGAGTGATGAGGTTGCTCACCAAGGGGTTCAGTGAGGTCTGCATGAGTGCGTTGCCGATGCCGAGGAGGGAGAAGGCGATGAGCATTGCAGAATAGCCTGTGCCGAAAATCGGTATGAAGAGCGACACTGCGGTCACAGCGAGGCTTATGAGCACGGTCTTCTTACGCCCGATGCGGTTCATGAGTATGCCTGTGGGCACGGAGAAAATCAGGAACCAGAAGAAAACGAGCGAGGGGAAGAGGTTTGCTTCCGAGTCGGTGAGTTGAAGATCCTTCTGCACATAGTTGGAGGCTGTACCGACGAGGTCGACGAACCCCATGGCGAAGAAGCAAAGCATCACCGGGATAATCTGCAGGAGCGTTGTTTTACGCTCCGGAACAGCGGTAATCGTTGTGGGCATGGTAGGTTAGATTTATTTGATATTATAAATTTCCATTGAGTTCAGGCGAGCGTTTCCACCCTTGGAGGAGAAAGAAATCTGAGAGTAAGGCTCGTTGGGGAAGACAAGGTTTGTGAGCACGAAATTACCTTCGGCATCAAACACCTCCATGCTTGAAGTGTCGACAAAAATGCGGAGTTTCTGCTCTTTGGAGTCGCGGAGAGTCGGAGCCCAAACCACAGCGGGGAAGTCTTTGCTGAAATCGGTTACGCCGCTCTGTGTGCGGTCAAATGAGAATTTGCTTTCAGAAGGGTTGAAGTTCATGACCACTTTCTCACCTTTCGCATTGGAGAGTGTGATGTCGACATCCTTTGCATTCTCGGCATTGAGGTCGATAAGAATCTCGCAGATACCTTTGTTCTCAACCGGGAGTTTGTAGTTTGAAGCCTTCGCGCTAATGCCTTTACCCTTGACATTGAGGAATTTCTTTCCGCGGAGTGCATCCACTTCGGGAGAGGGGAGGGTCTTGAGATAATACTGGCCGTCATCGCCGATGAAGAGGGAGACGTCGCGGGGGAGGGTGTTGGCGCTTCTGAACTGCTTGGTGGGCACCTCAGCGGCATACTGCCAGTTGCTCATCCATCCGATCACCACCTTACGGTCGTCGGGGGCACCGCTCCAGGATACGGTAGCGTAGTGGTCTTTGCCGTGGTCCATCCATTTTGTAGGCACAGTGCCGTCGGCGAGAGTGTCGGGAGTGAAAGTCTTTCCGTCGAAATCACCGATGAAGTACTGAGCCGCGCTACCACCGAAAACACCGCCGGGGTTAAGGTTGCAGATGAGCATCCATTTCTTCTTGTCGGAGCCGGCAACGGGGAGTTCGAGAAGGTCGGGACATTCCCATACACCGTCCTGCGCGCCGAGACCTTTGCCGAAAGCACTCTGGAGAGTCCAGTTCTTGAGGTCTTTGGAAGTATAGATAAGCATTTCATGCTCAAGGGCATGAGCAGTGAGGAGCACCCATTCCTGAGTTGGCTCGTACCAGAAGAGGTTCGGGTCGCGCGATTCGCTGTCGAGGGTGATGACGGGATTTCCGGCATATTTCTGGAAGGTCATGCCGTTGTCGGAGCTGTGTGCCATGCTCTGAATCTGGTTTACACCGGCGGAGGTGTAGAAAGCGATTACCTCATCCTTGCCGTATCCGGCGGAATTGTTGGTGTCGACGATACAGCTACCGCTGAAGATTGAGCCGAGTCCGTCAGGCTCGATAGCGTTGGGGTGATGCTCCCAGTTGATGAGGTCTTTTGAGGATGAGTGTCCCCATGTCATGTTCTGCCATTTAGACCCATAAGGATTCAACTGGTAGTAGAGATGCCACTCGCCATCCTTATAGAACATACCGTTGGGGTCGTTCATCCACCCGTAGAGGGGGGTGTGGTGGTATGAGGGGCGGAACTTCTCCTGGTTTGTAGTGTCGAAAGAGTCGGTGAGGGAAATGTTCTGCCAGCAAGCGTCCTCGCTTGCCTCACGCACAGAGGAGCGGTCGTGTGCAGTGACCACATTAAGAAGAATTTCCTTATCCTTGTAACCGGATATGTCGACCGGAACGTAGTAATCCACTTTATTACGTGCGAGGCGCACATAGAAAGTTTTTTCAGGTTTACCGTCAAGAAGAAGGTTAACAGTAGCATCGTCGATGCTCTCCTCCACGGGGAGGAGGATGTAGCGGGCATCCGGCTTAACGCGCACGATAGTATTGTTAGTTCCGAGATGTTCCACTTTGACTCCGTCAGCAGCGAAAGCCTGCATAGAGGCTGAAACGGCGAGGAGTCCTGTTGCGATAGTTGTCAGGTATTTCATTATGGTTTGTTTGTAAAATTTCAAAATCTGATTCGTAGATGCGGCTCGTCGTGAAAGACATTGCAAATATACAAACGAAATAAAGAAAGTATGTATAATAAATGTTGCATTGATTATAAAAATTGTTGATTTAAAGATTTTTTTATCCATTATGCAACTTATTTGATTGAAAAAGATTAAATTTGTGGTGGAAATACTAACCTATTAAAGAGGAAAACGCCTTAAAATAGAATATGAGAATTGAAAGACTTGTACGTGTCGCGTCACTTCTATTGTCTATGATTGTCCTTCTTCTCATGGCTGCCGGCTGTGGGGAAAAGAAAGTCTATCGCATCGGTGTGTCGCAATGTTCTGACGACGACTGGCGCAGCAAAATGAATGAGGAGATAAACCGCGAGATGATACTTCATGAGGATGCCGTGGTTGAGATACGCTCGGCCGACGACAGCAGCGAGAAACAGATTGAGGATATCAGATACTTCGTAGACAACGGTTTCGATATAATCATAGTTGCCCCCAACGAGGCGAAAGCCCTTACCCCTATGATTAAGGAGGTGTATGACAAAGGTATCCCGGTGTTGATTTTCGACCGTAGCATAAACGGCGACACCTACACAGCGTTTCAGGGAGCGGACAACAACAAGATAGGGAGATATGCTGCGGCTACGGCCAAGCGGTTGGTCGAGGGGGATGCCAAGGTGCTTGAGATTTGGGGGCTTAAAGGCTCCACGCCGGCCGACCAGCGTCATCTCGGATTTGTGCAGGCGTCCGATTCGCTCGGAACGGTGAAGGTGGTGGGCGACGGGTTCGGCAACTGGAATGAGAACCTTGCCGGCATGGTGGCCGATTCACTCCTGCGCACTCACCCGGAGGCCAACGTGATCTATGCACACAACGACCGCATGGCAATCGAGGCCGCGAAGGTGGCTGAGAGGCTCGGAAGGAAGGATATAAAGATAATAGGTGTGGATGCCGCTCCGCAGATAGGTATAAAGGCTGTTGACGAGGGTGTGATAGACGCCTCCTTCATATATCCCACCGACGGCTACCGTCTGATACAGACGGCCATGAAAATCCTGAAGGGGGAGAATTACGACCGTGAGGTGCTCCTTCCGGGTTCGGTGGTTGACCCCTCCAATTCCGCGTCGCTCCTCCTGCAGTATGATGAACTTGTGGCAGAGACAGAAAAGATATACGGGCTCAAGGAGATGGTGGATGATTACTGGCACCGCCATTCCGTGCAGACCACTTTCCTCTATGCCGTGATAGCGATAGTGGCCCTGCTCTTCGCGCTCCTATTTATAATGCTCCGTATGTATTGGGTAAAAAAGAGACATCAGGAGCAACTCGCCGCCCAGAACCAGTTGCTTGAGGAGCAGCGCGACCTTCTCTCTGAGCAGCGCGACCGCCTCGAGGAACAACGCGACCGTGAGGTGGCGTTGAATGAGAAACTGACGGAGGCCACCAATTCCAAACTTGCCTTCTTCACCAACGTCTCGCATGACTTGCGCACCCCCCTCACGCTGATAGCGGAGCCAGTGGCTCAACTTACGGGGGCGACCAACCTCACGCCCGTGCAGCAGAATCTCGTGAGGATAGCCGACAAGAATGTGCTTATCCTGCGTCGACTCATCAATCAGATACTCGATTTCAGGAAATATGAGAACGATAAACTCAATCTCAACCTCACGGAGGTGGATTTCCACAAGTGTGTGACCGACTGGATGGAATCGTTTTACGGCGTGGCACGCCGGCGCGACATCTCCCTGACGCTGCATATCGACGATGAGGCGATGCCGATAGCCATGGATGCGGAGAAGATAGAGAGGGTCTTCTTCAATCTACTCTCCAATGCACTGAAATATACCCCGGCCAACGGGAAGATAGACGTGTATTGCACCCTGACGGACAACCGTCTCGTATTTAAGGTGACTGATACGGGTGAGGGTATCACCGAGAGGGACCTCGGCAACATATTCGACCGTTTCTTCCAGGTGGACCGTGTGCATCCCAAAGGTTCGGGAATCGGACTGTCGCTCGCAAAGGCATTTGTGGAACTTCACGGTGGCAGCATCTCCGTGGAGAGCGAATTGAAGAAAGGGTCAGTATTCACTGTCTCGCTCCCCGTGCGTCATATCTCCGAATCCGTGCAGAACATAGAGAAGAATATCGACAATCATACGGTGTCGTCGGAACTGGAGACCGTGGAGGGTGAGACGGTATTCGAGAACGACCGTCCGCTTGTTCTCATCATAGATGACAATAAGGATATAAGGGAACTTGTGGGTAGCCTGCTCAATCCCACCTATAATATAATAACGGCCTCCAACGGGGCAGAAGGGGTGAAGAAGGCTATGAAGTACGTCCCTGACCTTGTGGTGTGTGATGTGATGATGCCGGTGATGAACGGTATGGAATGTTGCCGCAAACTGAAGGAGGAGTTGTCGACTTCCCACATCCCCGTGTTGCTCCTGACGGCTTGCACGCAGGAGGAGCAGCGGATAGAGGGTTACGACTGCGGAGCCGACGGTTATCTTTCAAAACCCTTCTCGGGAGCGGTGTTGAAGTCGAGGGTGGCGAGCCTTATAGCCAACCGTTACCGGATACGCCGTCTGTGGCAGAATCCTGTATCCGCGCCTTCGGAGAAGAAGGAGCGTCCGAAGCAGCAGAAAGGAGCGTTGAAGGATATCGACAATGCCTTCTACCAGCGTTTCCTTGAATATTTCACCAAAGATATGGGTAATCCCGACCTTACGGTAGACCAGATTGCGGCCAAGATGGGTCTTGAGCGCACGCAGTTCTACCGCAAGATAAAGTCGCTTACGAATTATTCGCCGGTGGAACTTATCCGTCATCTTCGCCTGAACCATGCACGTGTCCTTGTCACGTCGACGGAGAAGTCGATAAGTGAGGTGGCCTACGAGATAGGGTTCTCGAATCCGGCCTATTTCACCAAGTGCTACCGGGAAGTCTATGGGGAGACACCCACGGAGACACGCCAGAAGATGAACGGAAAGTGAAGCCCCGAGAGCCATTTTCGAGGATGGGTGTGAGAGACGGCTTATAAAAAATCAACAAATGATTGTAAAAAAACAATGCCTGATGCTACAAATGTTGTATTGTATGTGAAAAATCGTGCATTTCACAAATAATAATACAAACGTCAACAAATGTTATAGGTGATGGTGAGAAGGTTGGCTAACTTTGCGACAGAAATTTTCACCAAAGCTAACATAACATGAAAAAAGTAATCCTCAGTGCATTGCTCATCATCTTTATGGCAATTGCCGCCTACGCACAGGAAATGACAGTGCGGGGCACAGTGATTTCTCGCTTCGATGACGAGCCCCTGATCGGGGCGACCGTACTCTGCGAGGTCACTAAACAAGGTACATCCACCGACATTGAAGGTAAGTTTGTACTCAAAGTTCCTGAGGGTTCACTCCTTAAAGTCTCATACATCGGCTATCAGTCGGTAGAGGTGAAGGCGGAACCCGAGATGACCATCTTCCTTGACGAGGACACGGGTGTCCTTGACGAAGTGGTGGTGATAGGTTACCAGACAGTCCGCAAGGCCGACCTTACAGGTGCGGTATCCGTGATGAACATGAAGGAACCACTCAGCGAGAACTCAGGAAACATCATGAACTCCATGGCCGGCAAGCTTCCCGGTGTGAACGTAGTGCCCGACGCTGCTCCCGGTGGCACAGGTTCAATCCGTGTGCGCGGTATGTCGACAGCCAACTCAAGCAACGATCCCCTCTACGTCATAGACGGTGTTCCTACCGACAACATCAACTGCATCAACCCAAGCGATATCGAGACCATGCAGGTGCTCAAGGATGCAGCATCGGCATCAATCTACGGTTCGCGTGCAGCCAACGGCGTAGTGATCATCACCACCAAGCATGGTAAGGGCGACCGCCTCTCAGTGAATGTGAACTATGCAGTGACGGCGCAGACCATCGCAAAGAGATATAAGGTGATGAATGCCGAGCAGTGGGGCCAGGCTTACTGGATGGCCTCCAAGAACTCGGGTATCAAGCCTTCACACGTGCTCTACGGCGACGGCGCAACTCCGGTGCTTCAGCAGTATGCCGACGGCAACCCCAACTTCCCGACCACAAACACAGACTGGCAGGATGAGGTGTACCACACAGCATGGACCAACAACCTCACCGCAACCGTATCAAACAACTCAGAGAAAGGGTCAGTTCTTTTCTCAGCCAACTACATCAACCAGAACGGTAACATCAAGGATACATTCTACGAGCGTTACTCAGCCCGCGTAAACTCAAGATACTCTCTCGGCAAGTATATCGCAGTAGGTGAGAATCTCGTTGTCGCACGCTGGAGCAACCGTGGTATGGACGTTGCAGGCGATCGAGGCATACCTTTCACAGCACTCTCACAGATGCCCGCCCTTCCGGTGAAGGGTGTGAACGGAGAATGGGCAAACCCGATGACCCTCATAAAATCCGACCTCGCCAACCCCGTACAGTTGATTTCAAACGCAGCCGACAACTCCTCCACATCTTGGAGAATACTTGGCAACGCCTTCCTTGAGGTTTATCCTATCGAGGGCCTCATCCTGAAGACCAATATCGGCATCGAGCACAGCCAATACCTCAACCAGACCCTCAACCGCCGTGTCAACGTCAACGACGTAAACTCAGTTGACGAGGCTTACGGACAGGGCGACACCTGGACATGGACCAACACAGCCAACTATAACAAGACCTTCAATGAGGCACACCACCTGATGGCCCTCATCGGTACAGAGGCAATCGGCTACACTTTCAAGGATCTTACCGCTTTCCGCGACGGCTTCGCATTTGAAGATACAGATTATATGCAGGTAGGCGCCGGCACAGGCACACAGAAAGGTGGCGGCGGCAAGAACCAGTGGTCAGTGTTCTCACTTTTCGCAAAAGTAGACTACAACTACAGCGACCGTTATCTGGCATCGTTCACAATCCGTAGGGATGAGAACTCACGTTTCGCAAAGGGTCACCGTTCAGGCGTGTTCCCCGCATTCTCACTCGCATGGCGCCCCACAGCTGAAGATTTCTGGCCCAAGAATGAGATTCTCACAGACATGAAGATCCGCTACTCATGGGGTCAGAACGGTAACGCGATGATTCCGTCACTCTATCCGGCTTACTCCACTTATATCTTCAACATCGGCAACGGCGCTTACGACATCGCAGGCACAAACTCATCTACGACATCAGGTATCACACTCGCTTCTACGGGCAATCCTGACTTGACATGGGAGACCACGACACAGAACAACATCGGTGTTGACTTCCAGTTCCTCAGCGGCGCCATCAACCTTTCGGCTGACTACTATATCAAGAAGACCAAAGACATGCTCACCATTCCGCCGGCACTCGACGTGGCAGGTGAGAACGCAGCGACATGGCTCAACACCGGCTCTATGCGCAACACAGGTTGGGAAGTATCTCTCGGTTACAACTCACCGATGTATGGCGACTTCTCCTGGAACGGATCAATCAACATCTCTCAGTACAAGAACAAACTGCTCAACCTGAACAGCCGTCAGGAATTCATCGGTGGTGATTCCCGCCTTGTTCCCGGCAAGCCTATGGGTATCTACTACGGCTATGTATGCGACGGTATCTTCCAGAGCATGGAGGAGGTAGCCAACCATGCAGAGCAGCAGGGTGCCGCTCCGGGCCGTCTGATGTACCGCGACCTCAACGGCGACGGTGTGATCTCAGATGCCGACCGCTGCTACATCGGCGACCCGAATCCGGATTTGTCAATGGGTATCAACCTTGCGTTCAAATACAAGGCCTTCACACTCGACATGTTCTTCTCCGGCGATTTCGGTCAGGACATCATCAACCGCATGAAGGGTCAGCTCTACAGCTTTGGCCGCGCCAACACCAACACCAACCATGCAGCCGACATCCTCAACGCATGGACACCCGAGAACAGGAACACCGATATCCCGGCTCTCTCCCTCACGGATGCCAACAACGAGGCACGTTTCTCTACTTACTATGTGGAAGACGGCTCATACATGAAGATGAAATATCTGAAACTCGGCTACACGCTTCCGCAGAACATCACAAAGAAGTTCGCATGCGAGAGTTTCAATATCTTCGCACAGGTGGAGAATGTGTTCACAATGACCAAGTACAAAGGTCTTGATCCCGAGATTCTCCCCGGCGGTTACGGCATACTCGAGGATAACGGTGCCTATCCCCGTCCCCGCTCATTCACATTCGGTGTAAACCTCCAGTTCTAACATTATCAAGAAATTTCAAAAATGAAAAAGATAAAATCATTCATAAAGAAATCTGCCCTCGCCGCATCAATCGTGGCTCTCGGCATGGGTGCGGTGTCTTGCAACGACCTTCTCGACACCAAACCGCAGGGACAGTTCACATCCGGGCAGATCGGCGATGAAGAGGCAATCGACATGATGACCTCGGCCTACGCCACACTCCTCTGCCATTATTTCGGCAACAACGAATCGTTTGCAGGCCCTATCAACAACTGGGTGTTCGATATCCGTTCAGACGATGCCCAGAAAGGTGGCGGCGAACTTGGCTACGAGGTTTATATGCACGAGTTCTCAATCGGTAACGTGCAGAGCGATAACCCGATTCTGAGCTTCAAGTGGAGAAACGACTTTTTCTCAATCTCACGCTGCAACACAGCCATCAAGGCACTCCTTGCCGCCGACAACCTCTCGGATGCCAACAGGAAGGCATACATCGCCGAGATGAAGACTCTCCGTGCCTACTACTACT
The DNA here is from genome assembly GCA_947175265.1 of uncultured Porphyromonadaceae bacterium. Taxonomy (GTDB): domain Bacteria; phylum Bacteroidota; class Bacteroidia; order Bacteroidales; family Muribaculaceae; genus Lepagella. The sequence continues at coordinate 55,566 of CAMWMD010000003.1, forward strand.
TCGATCTCTACCGTATATTCAAGAAATTCCCTTATTTCGACGAGACAGTGGTAGATCCCTCTTCAGTAAGCGCGAACGAGTATTCCCGCGATGAGATAATCGGATTCATCATATCCGACCTCAAGCAGGCATACGCCGATAATGTGGCTTCACAGAGCCAGCCGGGACGTTTCAACAAGTATGTGGCAGCTGCAATCCTTGCGAAAGTGGCCCTTTTCAACCACGACTACGCAATGGCCGAGGAGTATGCACAGAACGTGATCGCCAGCGGTCAATACCAACTCTATCCCAACTTCCTCGACATCTCCAAGCCTGAGATGAACAACCAGTACGAGTCTGTAATGGCAGTACAGTTCTCTTCAGCCAACAACCCCGACCAGTTCAACTTCAACAACTGTCTTAACTGTACGGTGTCTGAAGGTGACGTGTATGGTAACGGCGACGACTTCTATACAGGCTCTCAGGACCTCGTGAACGCATTCCGTACGGATGCCAGCGGTCTTCCTTATCTTGATGCAGCCAACGCACCTTCGCAGAATCTTGACAAGGCTGATTACGCCGGCAACGTCGACCCCCGTGTAGATTTCACATTCGGACGTATCGGGATGCCCTGGAGAGGCTTGCCCTACAATGAGAAATGGTGCCGTAACCTCAACAACTACAGCCAGTATTCAGGCAAGAAGCCTTATCCCGCTCCCGATAGCCCTTACGTGACAGTAGGTATCGTGCCCTGGGGTGCTTCATCACTCAACTACATCATCATCCGTTATGCCGACGTGTTGCTCATGAAGGCCGAGGCGCTTATCGAGCAGAACAAGAATCTTGACGAGGCACGCGACCTCATCAACCAGATCAGGGCAAAAGCCAACCGTTCTGTCGACGCATCCTACCTTCCGGTAGACTGCAACCCGATGGTGGCAACATATCTTGTGCGTGAATATGGCGCACAGGGCTGGAGCCAGGATTATGCCCGCAAGGCAGTGCGCATGGAACGCCGTCTCGAACTCGCAATGGAGGGTCACCGCTGGTTTGACCTCGTACGCTGGGGTGAGGCCGTAAGCACAGTCAACGCTTACTATGCAAAGGAGAAGAACATCTTCCATTATCTTGACAACGCACACCTCAATGAGGCTGACATCTATTGCCCGATTCCTCTCGATCAGGTGGATAACGCAGGCGATCTCTATAAATAAGAATCAACAACAGTAACAAACCGAAAGAAATGAAACTCTCAAAACTGACATATATAGCCGCAGGTATCTGTCTTCTCGCAAGCAGTTGCTCGGATTACACTCCGAACGGCTATACTGAAGAGCCTACGCTTCCCGTGGTATCCAGCATGGAATATACGGTAGCCGGTGCAGCCAATCATGATGTTAACATCAACTGGACCCTCCCTGCGGACAACGATGTGACAGGATGTATCCTCTATCGCAACGCAACTGAGATAGAGAACTTCGATCTCGATCCGAGCCGCAATTATTCCTACACCGTGCTCGGCACACCCCTGGGTGAGGAGGTGGTCTACACGGTGAAGGTGAAATATGCCGACGGGAAGATCTCTACCGGCAAATCAGTGGTGATCTCCCTTCCGGAGGAGACATTCGCAGGGGTGAACAATCTTCAGGGCTCAGTCAACGGCCGCGCCGTGACACTGAGTTGGACACTACCTTCACAGGCACACCGCACGGGAGTGCGCATCGTCACCAACGGCGATGTTGACAAGGCAGTCCTTCTTGATGCCGATGCCACTTCCTACGTGCTGAAGGCTCAGCCTATGGAGCAGACATTGAACTACGGTGTAGAGGTAGTGTATGACACCTACTACTATTCACCCACCGCAAGCGTGGAGGAGACTATCCCCTATATGGAGCCCAAGATGCTTTACCTCCTTCCCGAGGATGCCGCCACCTACAACGACCTCACCGATGATGACGAGTATGCAGCCGCACAGTGGTTCGCCGCACAGCCCAATGCAGAGTTCGTACATCCTTCTGAAATCGCCAACTATGATCCGGCAGTATACTCCGTAATGTGGATTGAGGTAGACCGTGTAGGTATCGGCATGGGATGGCAGAAACTTCCGTTCGCATCCGATGATTGCATCGCGGCACTGAAGGATTATTCAGCCAACGGCGGTAGCCTCTATCTCGCCAACATGGCAACTCAGTTGACCGTGCCTCTGGAGATTGTTCCTGAGAACATGGCTCCGACAGTATTCGGCGACGGCAACGGCGGAAGCGGTGATGATGTTTGGGTAATCAACCCGAACCTCGGCTGGGACTTCAAGGATGGTGCTGACCAGGGATTCTATGACCGCACTGCCCACGCCGTGTATGAAGGGCTGACACTCGAGGATCCCAACGGATATGGCTATCCCACCCTTCCTCTCATCGGCCCCGGCCAGCGAGAGGACCACAATTGCCTCTGGGATTGCAACATCTATGGAAAAGGCTCCTATCCTGACGTAATCAAGAACTTCGAGGTGACCACCAACTCACTCGTACTCGCAACTTGGGGCCACGTAAGAGACCACTGCGTAGCAGGCCTCGTGGAGTTCTACTCCAACCCGACACACGGACGCTGCATAGCCAACGGTCTTGCCGCTTACGAGTGGAACCAGAACTCCGGCCCGAATCCTTATCAGGCAAATATTGAGAAACTCACAGAAAATATTCTCAACTATTTGAAATAAATCTGAAGTTTACACGTTGATTATTAGAGGAGGGGAGCGCCACGGAGGGGAGATAACCCTCTCCTTCCGTGGCGCTCCTTTCCAATTTATAAGAATGCCGACAAAAGGCATCTGTCAGTCACTCCAAGTACAATACAATCCTTGACATTAACCTGAGCCGTAAGATATTGACGGCCATAACGATCTTTACATGAACGCAAACCTATACCTGGCAACATTCGTGGCTATGACGATCGCCACTACCGGGGCATCAGCAGAAAACCTCCTTCATTTCCCTATGGAGGCCGCTCCCAACGGATCCATTTCTGAGACAGTCAACAAAGGCTCCATACGCCTCTACGGACGCCATACGAATGAAAACGTAGCGGGCGCCGTGGGTAAAGCCGTGCGCTTTGACGGATATTCAACCTACGCACAAGGGAATGTGAAAAACCTCGGCGACCTTCCGAATGCCACATTCTCCATTTGGGTTGCTCCCGAGACATATCCCGTGATTGAGATTGACGTGCCCACCGATAAGAAAACCACACTCGCCGGCACGCTCGACGAGGCTGCCCGTCAGGGCTGGGCTTTCTGTCTCGGCTACACGGGAAAATATTCCTTCAAGACATATTCCGGCAATTGGCCGATTGAAGTCGAGGCTTCCGACCTGCTCCCCTGTTACGAATGGAGCCACATTGTGGCTGTATTCAACGGCACGGACAGGACCTTGACTTTATACCGCAACGGAAAGAAAGTGGGGGAGGGGAGAGCGATGAATCTCCTCAACTGCGGCTCTTCCAAAATGATGGTGGGAAAGAATCCCGGTCCGGTTGCGGGAGCCTTCGCACTCGATACTTTCAATGGCCTTATCGATGACATCGAGGTTATCGGCGAGGCACTCACCGAATCACAGATAGCGGCCTCTCCTGAAAATGAGGCCGACCTCACCATACCCACAGCACGTTTCGAGGGTGATCACCTGCGTCCCGTATTCCATGGAATGCCGGGAGCCAACTGGACAAACGAGTCACACGGCCTGACCTACTCCAACGGAAAATACCATCTGTTTTTCCAGAAGAACGCCAACGGTCCTTACATGACCCGTCTCCACTGGGGACACCTCTCAAGCGATAACCTCTATGACTGGAATGAGGAGAAGATAGCGATAGCCCCGGGGGAGCCTTACGACATAAAGGGTTGCTGGAGCGGCTGCGTCTTCACTGATGATGAACTCACCGGCGGAAAGCCCAACGCCATATATACGGCCGTGGACTATGCCAAGGCGACCATAGCGCAGGCCGCGCCTCTTGATGATGACCTCATAGAATGGAAGAAGGGGAGCGCACCGATAATTGGTGGCCGTCCTTCGGGATTGTCTGACGATTTCCGCGACCCGTTCTTCTTCCGGAACGGGGATGACGCCTACATCGTGGTGGGAACTTCGAAAGGTAACGTCGGCGCCGTGACACTTCATCACTATGAGAAGGCCGGGAAACGCTGGAGCAACGACGGAAAGATTTTCTTTGCCGGAACTACGGCCGCTTCCGAAGGGCGTTTCTGGGAGATGCCCACCGTGACCAAGATGCCGGGAGGGAAATGGCTGGTGACTGTCACCCCGCTTGAGACCTCCTCAGGTGTGCATACCTTATATTGGACAGGCTCAATCAATGCCGACGGCACTTTCTCACCCGATGCGGCTTCCTCAAGACCTCGCGATTTCGAACTTATGAGCAAGGAGGGCTACGGACTTCTCTCACCGACCATCTATGCTAAAGACGGGAAGACCATAGCACTCGGAATAGTGCCCGACAAGGTACCTACCTCCGACAACTGCAATTGGGGTTGGGCACATCTCTATTCATTCCCCAGGGAGATAAGCCTCGATTCAGAGGGGAACCTGCTTCAGAAACCTTTCGAGGGTCTGAGAGACCTGCGTTCGGATAAGGCAGACCTGTTCACGGATAAGACCATAGACGGAAGTATGGAATTTGTGAATGCCACAGGTCATCAACTCGAACTCTTCGGTAAGTTTAAGGTCGGGAAGGGTACTTTCGGATTTAAATTCTTCAAGGGGTCGACAGGAGAGGCAACCGTAAGTTACAACCCCGCCACCAACGAAATCGTGGCAGACTTCTCCTCCCTTCCCCGTCTCGAGAATGACAACAACGTGTATAACGGCGTATACCGCAAGACTCTTCCCGTTCGTCCCGCCGAGGGGTCGGAGATGACTCTTGATGTGTTTGTCGACGGTTCTGTTGTTGATATCTTCGTAGATGAGAAGTGGGCCACCTCCATCCGAGTCTATCCCAACGACAGGGAGGCTGTAGGGGCAGAGGCATTCAGCAACAACGGGAGCGTCCTCGCCACTCAGTTGGGGGCATGGCAGTTGAAGTCGGACGGAGCGGCAGGTGTGGATATGATCCCTTTTGCTCCCGGCATGACGAACGACCGCGTTGACGTCGTGACGCTCGACGGCATGTTCCTTAAGCGCGGAGTAAGCCGCTCGGAGGCTACTGCCGGTCTTGAAAAAGGTATATACCTTGTAGGGGGGCGTAAGGTAATCGTAAGATAATACCGACGTGCCGTTACGTATTATTTCAAGAAAGCATAAACAGGTAATTTCTATAGGCAAATCAAACAGGTAATTTACAAATAGGTTTAGTAAGTAAATTTGTACACGTGAGAGGGCGACAGATTGTGAAATCGGTCGCCTTTTTATGTATCATAAATTTGGGAAGATAAAAAAATTGTATTATTTTCGCCACCTAAAATCTTAGAATCTAAAGCCTGATGAAAAAACTAACTTCCATTTTGCAATTGTTGGCTCTATTTATCGTCACCATGCTGCTGGCGGGATGCGAAGATGGTCACCAAAAAAAATACCGCATCGGGGTCTCGCAGTGCAGTAACGATTACTGGAGGGTGCAGATCAACGAAGACCTCCAGAGGGAACTCCTTCTTCATGACGATGCTGAGCTTGAGGTGCGTATGGCGGATTCCGACAATGCCCGCCAGATAGCGGATATACGTTATTTCATCGACAATGGATTTGACCTGATAATAGTCTCTCCCAACGAATCGGAAGCCCTGTCGCAGGTGATAAAGGAGGCCGACAAGAAGGGAATACCGGTCGTGACGTTTGACCGTATGGTGTCGGGAGATGCCTATACCGCACATATAGAGGTGGATAACCGCGCCCTCGGGAAGGCTGTGGCTAAATATGCGCGTTCAATAGTGAGGGAGCCGCTCCGTGCTATAGAGATTCAGGGACCCTACGCGGCCTCCCCGGCACGTCTGAGGCATGAGGGGTTTGCCGCCGGTATGGCCGGCATTCCTGAAGCGAAGGTTATGGCGAGCGAGTACGGCAACTGGGACGGGGAAATGGCTTACCGGCTGACAGATTCACTCATAAAGATTCATCCGGAGACAAACCTTATCTTCGCCCATACCGACCACATGGCCATAAGGGCCTCCCAAGCAGCCACCGACAACGGGAGGGGAGACGTGAAGGTAATCGGTATCGACGGTTTCCCGCATATCGGCATACAGGCTGTGAAAGACAGTGTGCTTGACGCCACATTCCTCTATTCCACAGAGGGTGACAGGATAATAAGGACCTCGCTCGACATTCTCAACGGCAAGGAGTATCGGCGAATCACCAGGGTCCCGCCCCTTCCACCTATCGACATCACCAACGCCGACATCATCCTCTCACGCGACACACTCTTGGAGAAGGAGACCGAGAAAATCAACCTCCTTCGTGGCAGATTGGATGAGTATTGGCAACGGCATTCCATCCAGACATGGCTTCTCTATTCCGTCATCATAATCCTGATACTTGCCGGGGGGGTCGTGGCCCTACTCCTGCGCTCCGTCAATGCCAACAGGAAGCACAGGGAGGTTTTGTTGCATAAGAATACCCTTCTCGAGGAGGAGAAGGAGAAACAGAAGGCACTCTATGACCAGTTGCAAGAGGCGACGCGCTCGAAACTGATGTTCTTCACTAACGTATCGCATGACCTGCGCACCCCTTTGGCATTGATTTCAGGACCCGTTGAGGAGTTGGCGAAAGCGGAGGGGTTGAAACCGAGGGAGCAGACCCTTGCGCGTCTCGCACAGAAGAATGTGAGCATCCTTCGCCGTCTCATCAACCAGATACTTGATTTCAGGAGGTATGAGAACGGGAAGACGGAGTTGCGCCTTACGGAGACCGATTTTCCGAAATTGCTTAGGGAATGGACTTTGACATTCGGGGAAGTAGCGCGTAGGAGGGATATAAAACTGACGTTCCGTGTCAGCGGCGACGGCCCGGTATCTCTCGCCGTGGATGTCGAGAAAATGGAGAGGGTATTCTTCAACCTCATGAGCAATGCCTTCAAGCATACGCCCGACAACGGCAAGATTACCGTGACCTATACCGGCGACAGCGAGAAGGTGACGTTCTCCGTCATTGATACGGGTGAGGGTATATCGGAGGAGGATTGCAGGAGGATATTCGACCGTTTTTTCCAGGTTGACAGCATCTCGCCGAAAGGCTCCGGTATAGGATTGGCATTGACCAAGGCATTTATCGAACTTCACGGAGGCTCCATAACGGTGGAGAGTAAGTTGGGTGCGGGAAGTGAGTTCAAGGTAACGATACCCGTAGTCCATACCGGCGATAAGGTGGAGACACCCTCGGCCACCATCACCTCAGATGCCATAGCCACGGAACTTTCCACGGTAGAGACTGATGATATTCAATTTGAGACAGACAAATCCCTTGTTCTGGTGATAGATGACAATAAGGATATCCGCGAACTTCTCGGGACTCTTCTCGGGGACTTCTATAATGTGATATATGCGCCCGACGGGTGGCAGGGTATCAGGATGGCTATGAAATATGTGCCTGACCTGATAATATGCGACGTCATGATGCCCGGAATGGGTGGGATGGAATGTGTGAAGCGCATCAAGGATGAGGTCTCCACATCCCATATCCCGGTGTTGATGCTGACGGCGTGCTCCCTTGAGGAGCAACAGAAGGAGGGTTTCGAAAGCGGAGCCGACGGGTATCTCTCCAAGCCTTTCAGCAACGAGGTGCTGATGGCGCAGTGCCGTTCGCTTCTACTGAACAGACGCAGGATAAAGGAATTGTTCGGGAGACCGGAAAAGGGATTGTCAGCCGGGAAAAACATGGCCGAGCCACGCCACCGTTACCCCGGGGATGTGGAGAGCGAATTCTATCACCGTTTCCTTGATCTTGTGGAGGATCGTCTTTCCGATTCCTCGCTGAGTGTGGAGGATATTGCGAATGCGATGAGTCTGAGCCAATCCCAACTCACCAGGAAAATCAAGGCCCTGACGAACTATACTCCGGTGGAGATAATCAGGAGCCGCCGTCTCCGCAAAGCCAAGAAAGACCTTGAGACGACAGAAAAGACAGTGAGCGAAGTGGCCTTCGGGGTAGGATTCACATCGCTGGCCTACTTCTCGAAGTGCTACAAGGACGCATACGGGGTGACTCCGACGGAGGCAAGGGGGAACAAATCATAAAAAATGTTTCATTTTATATAATAAATGTGTATTTTTTGATAAATTTTATGAATCTTATAATTCTTATATGATTTATAATTAATAAGATATAAAAATAATATTAAAAAAGGCACTATTGCTTCAGAGAAGACTTATAAGAAAACCCGCAATGGTTTTAACTAATCGGGAATCATGAAAAAGTGATATTGTAGTCAACAAAAGTTATATGTCAGGGGGATGAATGTGCTGTAATTTTGCGACAGAATTTTTCACCAAAACCAATACAGCATGAAAAAATCAATCCTCAGCGCATTGCTACTTATCTTTATGGCAATCGCAGTCCGCGCACAGGAAATCACAGTGCACGGCACGGTGATGTCTCGCACAGACGACGAGCCACTGATTGGCGCTACTGTTATGTGTGAAGTCACCAAGAAAGGTACAGCCACCGATATCGACGGTAAGTTTGTACTGAATGTCCCCGAGGGTTCCCTCCTTAAAATCTCTTACATTGGCTATATGCCGATAGAGGTGAAGGCAGAACCGGAAATGACCGTTTATCTTGATGAGGAGAACGGCACTCTTGACGAGGTAGTCGTCGTAGGTTACCAGACGATGAAGAAAGCCGACCTTACAGGTTCCGTGTCTGTAGTCTCCACGAAATCACTTGAGACCTCGTCAGACAGCGACCCGATGCGCGCCCTTCAGGGACAGGTGCCGGGTATGACCATCACCGCCAACGGTTCTCCGAGCGGCGTAGGTTCAGTACGTATCCGTGGTATCGGCTCTTTCAACGCATCGCAGGATCCTCTGTTCATCATCGACGGCGTTCCGACGACAGCAACACTCAATTCACTTAACGCAAACGACATCGAGAGCATGCAGGTGCTCAAGGACGCAGCTTCGGCCTCAATCTACGGTTCGCGTGCAGCCAACGGCGTAATCATCATCACCACAAAGAAAGGTAAGAACACCGGCGACGGTAAGGTCAACGTAAGTTTCTCAGCCAACTTCACAGCGCAGTTCTACAACGGACAGTCGAAGATGAAACTCCTCAACACCCCCGGTTATGCCACCGCTATGGCACAGGCGGCCCTCAATGACGGTCTTGACCCCGTGGCCTACGCATCAAGCTACGGTATCAACCTTAACGCCTCCGACGGTTATCCCATCCGAGTTTATGATATAGCAACCGGACAATACCGCAACTATACAGTCAACGGTCAGTATGACGGCTTCATCAATGCGAAGAAGACCATGCGCATGAGCGATACCGACTGGCTCGACGAAATCTCACGCACAGGTTTCTCACAGCACTATGACGCAGCCGTGTCAAGAGCATCCGACAAGGGTACCGTATTCTTCTCACTTGGATACAAGAGAAACGACGGTGTGCTCAAATATACCAACTTCGAGAATATCGCAGGTCGCTTCAACTCGTCATTCCATATCGGTCCTTACGTCACGGTAGGAGAGAACTTCACCTTGACCTACACAGACCAGGTGGATTGCCAGCCCCTCGAGAATGCCCTCAAGATGCCATCAATCGTTCCGGTGTATGAGATAGACGGCACGACATATGCAGGCCCCGTAGGAAGTATGGCCGACCGCCAGAACCCTCTCCGCGAACTCGCCTTCAACCGTGACAACGCTCTTAAGATATGGCGCCTCTTCGGTAATGCCTACATTGACATCAAGCCTATCAAGGGTCTTCTGCTCCGCTCCAACTTCGGTCTTGACTATGATGCCGCTTTCATCCACAGTTATAACTACACTTTCCACAGCGACATCGTAAACAACGATACGAACTCCACGACACTCTCACAGGCCAACGACTCCAAGTGGACATGGACCAATACCGCCAACTACAACTTCTCGATAAAGGATGACCACGATTTCACGGTGCTCGCCGGTATGGAGCTCTTCCGCCAGAACCGTATAGATTTCTCAGGTTACAATGAGAATTACGACATCGAGAACCCCAACTACATGTATCCTGACGCTTCATCAGGTATCGAGCGTGCTACAGGTAACAAGTCGGCTTACGCCCTGGCATCTTTCTTCGGTAAAGTTGACTACAACTGGCGCAACCTTCTTCTCGCCTCCTTCACAATCCGTCATGACGGTTCCTCACGTTTCGGTTCTAACCACCGCTACGGTACATTCCCGGCAGCGACCCTCGGCTACCGCATCTCGGAGAACATCAACAAGAAATGGCTTGATGATCTGAAGGTACGTCTCTCTTGGGGTAAGACCGGTAACCAGGCTATCTCCAACACAGCTCGCTACGCCCTCTATATCGCCGACTACGGCAACGACCGCGTGACCTCCACAGCCTACGACCTCCTTCTCCAGCAGAGCGGCGTATTCCCCTCAGGTTACTACGCGAGCCAGACAGCCAACCCGAACCTCAAGTGGGAGACCACAATCCAGTATAATGCCGGTATCGACTACGGTTTCCTCGGCAACAGACTCACAGGTTCGTTGGACGCATATATAAAGGATGTGAAGGATATGCTCATCACTCCTGCTTATCTCGGCTCAATGGGTGAAGGTGGCGCATCATGGCTCAACGGTCCCTCACTCAGAAACTGGGGTATGGAATTCCAGGCATCATGGCGCGATGAACTCGCTTGCGGACTCTACTACAAGGTAGGTCTCAACTTCGACTTCTTCCGCAACCGCGTGACTTATCTCCCCTCCACCACCACCGGCTCATACGCCCACACCACAACCCAGAACCTCGTGGAGGCACGTCAGCCTTACGGCTCAATGGTGGGGTACGTGTTCGAAGGTCTTTTCCAGAATGAGGAGGAGGTCCGCAATTACGGTCAGGACAATGCCCGCGTGGGTGGTATGAAATATGCCGACCTCAACCATGACGGCGTAATCAATGCCGACGACCAGACCTGGATTATGAATCCCGTGCCCGATCTCTCTTTCGGTCTCAACGTGGAACTCGCCTATAAGAACTTCGATTTCCAGATGTTCTGGCAGGGTGTCCTCGGACAGGATATCTACAACTGGCAGAAATTCCAGAACGACTTCTGGAGCGTTACAGACGCAGGCAGCAACAAGGGTGTGCGCGTGCTCGACGCATGGCTTCCGAAAGTCAACACCGGATCAAAAATCCCGATGCTCACCACCAACAACAAGGGAGACGAGGGACGCCAGTCATCCTACTTCGTAGAGAACGGCTCATACGCAAAACTCCGCACACTCCAGGTGGGCTACACGCTCCCCAAAACAGTGCTCGAGCGTCTGCGCCTGAACAAGGCAAGGGTATACGTTTCCGGTCAGAACCTGCTCACAATAAAGAGCTCGTCGCTCACCTGCACCGACCCGGAGAACCCGAGTTTCGCCTATCCTATCCCGACTTCCGTTTCATTCGGACTTCAGGTTGATTTCTAATCATAACAATAAAAAATCCGAAAAATCATGAAATCACTTAAGATATATCTTCTCTCCCTCGCAGCCCTCGGCCTGACAGCCTGCAACGACTTCATCGAGGTGCCCCCCACAGGTGTGATCGACGGAGAAACGGCTTACTCAGAGCCTGATAAAATGGTGAATGCTGCCTACGCTTCCTTGGGCGACTGCTGGTTTGAATATCCCTTCAATCTATGGCCCTACGGCGACCTCGGCTCAGACGACTGCCTCAAAGGTGGCGGCGGCACAACCGATACCGGTTACCACCCGATGGAGATTTGGACCACTCTGACCTCTACGGCAGGCGAACTTGACCAGTTGTGGTATCGTCTCTACTGTAACATCTCACGCTGCAACCGTGCCCTCGTGGCCCTTGACGAGTTTGGTGATGCCAAACTGGGAAAAGAGACAGCCGACCGCCGTCGCGGTGAGGTACACTTCCTCCGCGGCCACAGTTACTTCAAACTACTGACGATGTTCCGCCAGATACCTTGGGTTGACGAGCACGTGTTCAACAACAATCTCCAGGAACAGACCCGTAACGACCAGTTCACCTATCAGGAGTTGTTCCAGAAGGTAATAAATGAGTTCGAACTTGCCTACAACGCTCTTCCGGCAGAGATGCCTGACGGTGGCGGACGTGCCAACAAGGTGGCGGCAGCGGCTTATCTTGCGAAATGCTACCTTACCATCGCCTGGGGCGACGGCTATGAGGCTTCCGACGGCGTGAACTTCATCAACACCGAATATATGAACAAGGTTATTGAATATACCGGTGTCGTGGCAAATTCACAATACGACTATCTCGCTGACTACGGCGATATCTTCCTTCCGGAATATAAGAACAGTTCAGAGTCAGTGTTCGCAGTTCAGACCTCACAATACACCGAAGACAACACGCGCTTCGGACGTGCCAACTGGTCGAACACACTCAACGGCTGCTGGGGAATGTGGTCCTGCGGATGGGATTTCCACAAGCCTTCACAGAATCTGGTGAACGCCTTCAAGACAAAGAACGGTCTTCCCCTCTTTGACGAGTATGACGATACGAATGATTATCCCGTGATGGGTCAACCCTCTACTCAGAAGTGGGATCCGCGTCTCTTCCACACTGTAGGCATGCCTTCATTCCCCTACAAGTATGAGGCAGAGTATATGATGACGACTGCTAACAGCCGAACACCCAACACTTACGGTTTCTTCACCTCCCTTAAGGATGTGCCGCAGCGTAGCGGCGGTGAGACTTTCGAGGGTTCATGGCAGGCTTTCGCAATGAATGACTACGTGTTCCGTTACACAGACGTTATGCTTATGCGTGCAGAGGCTCTCGTGGAGTTGGGACGCCTTGAGGAGGCAAGGACAATCATCAATGATATCCGCCGCCGTGCAGCGAACTCCATCACCAAGCATATCTCCTACGCAGCCGATCTCTGTGAGATCGCCCTTTACCCGGCTTCTGATTTCGCATCAAAAGAGATGGCCCGCGAGCGTCTCCGCTGGGAACGCCGTCTTGAGATGGCAATGGAGAGTAGCCGTTACTTCGACCTCCGCCGCTGGGGTATCGCCTCCACAGTGCTCAACGCCTACTTCGCTAAAGAGGCTAAGTCAGAGTATAAGTATATGGAGAGGGAGAATCCTGAAGATGACGCTGACATGACTATGAAGGAAGTCACCGTGCGTTATGGCCAGTATTACGACGATGCCCACTATACTCCGGGTAAGAATGAGTTCTATCCCGTGCCTTACAACCAGCTCTACTACGTGCCCGGTCTGTATGTGCAGAACAAAGGTTACAATTGATACGAAGAGTTTTAGGGATTCTACATAGATGAATGGTTACATAATAGGTAAAAGTAAGTAAACACGAGGGGAGCCGGCTGTGAAGTCGGCTCCCCTTTTTTAGCGGGAGAACTGTGAGGACTGGGAGAACTGTGAGGACTAAGAGATCCGGGAGGACTGCTTACAATTTCAGATTGAGGATACAGTTGGTGACGTTGTCCTCGATGCGGGCTGCGAGGTCGGGGCAGTCAGCCTTCACGAATTTTTGGCCGGTGACGTGCTCGAAGAGTTCGATGTAGCGGTCGGATACGCTTTGGATGAATTCAGGTGTCATCTCGGGCATCTTCTGGCCCTCCTGACCCATGAAGCCATGGTCGATGAGCCATTGGCGCACGAACTCCTTGCTCAACTGACGCTGCGGCTCACCCTTCTCGAAACGCTCCTGATAGCCATCGGCGTAGAAATAGCGTGAGGAGTCGGGGGTGTGGATCTCGTCGATGAGTATCACCTTTCCGTCACGAAGACCGAACTCATATTTTGTGTCGACAAGTATAAGCCCCTTATCAGCGGCCATTTTGGTGCCAAGTTCAAACAGTTTGCGGGTGTATTCCTCCATCACCTTGTAATTCTCCTCGCTCACCAACCCCTGGGCGATGATCTCCTCGCGGGAGATGTTCTCGTCATGCCCTTCGGCAGCCTTAGTGGTGGGGGTGATTATCGGCTCGGGGAATTTCTCATTCTCGCGCATACCCTCGGGGAGCCTCACGCCGCAAAGTTCACGAGCGCCGTTCTTATATTCGCGCCATGCGCTACCGGTGAGGTAGCCGCGTATGATCATCTCGACAGGGAAAGACTCAGCCTTAACGCCCACGGTGACCATAGGATCAGGCACGGCACGTTTCCAGTTTGGCACGATTTCAGCAGAGGCATCAAGGAAGTAGGCTGCGATCTGATTCAGCACCTGCCCTTTATAAGGGATGCCTTCCGGGAGAATAACGTCAAAAGCGGAGATACGGTCTGTGGCCACCATCACCATCACGTCGTCGTTGATAGTGTAGACGTCACGCACCTTGCCGTGGTATACGGCTGTCTGACCGGGAAATTCAAAATCGGTCTTTACCAAAGTTGTTGCCATTTTATTTATGATTCTAAAGGGATTGATTTTATAAAGAAAAAATTTAAACTACTTCTAAATTATTACAATGCGAAATTACAAATTTTCTGCGAAAACTGAGTAAAACATACATCCTATAATGGCAAATAGGGTATAATTATGGAATAATCGGTTAATAATGAATAATTCTGTTGCAGATATACCCTCGGTTACGCGAAAAATGCTTAAATTCGCATGAAAATACGTCGCCGTTAAGGATGACGCAGTAAAACCAACCTTATTCATGGAGTCCAAGAAATACATTCTACAGGAAAAAGATATACCGACAGCATGGTATAATGTGATGGCAGAGATGCCCGAGAAGCCCCGCCCGATGCTCAATCCGGCGACCAAACAACCGTTGACGGCCGAAGACCTCTTCCCCCTCTTCACGGAGGAGGCTGCTCGTCAGGAACTGAACGCCACCGACAAATGGATTGAAATCCCCGAGGAGGTGCGCGATATGTACCGCATCTGGCGTCCGACACCTCTTGTGCGCGCACGCGGACTGGAGAAGGCACTCGGCACAAAAGCCCACATATACTTCAAGAACGAGAGCGTAAGCCCTGTGGGCTCACATAAGTTGAACTCGGCCATACCGCAGGCTTACTATGCCAAGAAGCAGGGTGTGACCAACATCACCACTGAGACTGGAGCCGGACAGTGGGGCGCTGCCCTGTCGCTGGCGGCAAAGCATTTCGGTCTGGACCTCGCCGTGTATATGGTGAAGGTAAGTTATCATCAGAAACCTTACCGCCGCTCAATCATGGAGACTTACGGGGCGGAGGTGATAGCCTCTCCGAGTATGTCGACAAAAGCAGGGCGGAAGATCATTACGGAGCATCCCAATTATCAGGGTTCTCTCGGCACGGCGATATCCGAGGCTGTGGAACTCGCAATGAGCACCCCGAACTGCAAATATGCACTCGGCTCGGTGCTTAATCATGTGGCCCTTCATCAGACTGTGATTGGCCTGGAGGCCGAGAAGCAGATGGAGATGGCAGGGGAGATGCCTGACGTGGTGATCGGATGTTTCGGCGGCGGAAGCAATTTCTCCGGAATATCCTTCCCTTTCATGCGCCATAACTTCAGTGGCGAACGCAACACCCGTTTCATCGCGGCCGAGCCGCAATCTTGCCCGAAACTCACAAGGGGTGTGCTTCAGTATGATTTCGGCGATGAGGCCGGGTATACACCTCTTATCCCGATGTACACGCTGGGTCATAATTTCTCTCCGGCCAACATTCATGCGGGAGGATTGCGTTATCATGGCGCCGGCGCTGTGGTGAGCCAGTTGCGCTCACAAGGCTTCATTGAGGCTGTAGACATACCTCAGACGGAGACTTTCGAGGCGGCTCATCTTTTCGCGCAGAGCGAGGGTATCATCCCGGCTCCGGAGAGCAGCCACGCGATAGCAGCGGCCATTAGGGAGGCAAAGAAGGCTAACGAGGAGGGCACGGCCCCCGTAATCCTGTTCAATCTCTCAGGCCACGGATTGATCGATATGACTGCATACGACCAGTATCATAGCGGCGATCTCTCCGACTATGTAGTGCCCGAGGAGGAGATAAAGGGGAATACCGAATCTCTGGAGAAGATAATCTAAACCGGGGCTCAGATAATCTAATCCGAGGATGAGATATTGCCGCGGCTTAGATAGGAAATATATAAAATAATTGTGCGGGTGTGAGTGAAACCATGGGTCAACTCACATCCGCACAATGATTTTTATTTATCAGAATTTTATCTTTTTATTTTCAGAAACCCCTGCGGGGATTATTCGGTGAATACATATTCTGCGGCAATCTCGGCTATGGCATCTTCATCCGGGACCCAGCGTCCGGGCTCCGTAGTGCTCATGCTGACGAGATCCATCATGGGATAGTAGTCGCAGTTGGGGAGGTCGTTTTCGGGGTCGGCTATCTCGAGTTGCCAGGTAGTCGTGTCAATCTGAAGTTGCACGTCGTCGCTGTAGGCTTCTTCATCTGCGATATATTCCTTTACTATCTCCCGTAAGGAGGCTATGAAATCTTTTGTATTCATTTATTGAGATTATTTAAGAGTGAGCATTTATAAATTCTTCAGGACTATATATAGGCAGCTTAGAAAACTTAAAATCATTCTCATTGCGAGTAACTATACAATCACAATGATTTTCAAGTGCTGTAAAATATTGAAGAGCATCTTCAAAGTCATTGGTTTTTTCTTCGATACTAAGTTTTATGTGCTGAAGATTATTAGGTAGAACTTTAAATATTGTGGTAATGGAGGAGAGATTTTTAAGAAGCACTTCTTTAGGTAATTTCCTACAAATGTAAGCATAATTGGCTACTGTAAGGAAACTTACGTAGAAAATACATCCGTTTTTGACACCTATCTTAAGCAGATTCTGTGCCGTTTCTTTATAATTATCACGCACTGTCAGATCTACTATGAAATTAGTATCCAAAAATATATGTTTCATTTGCCTAATATATATTTGGTTCGGGGATCATTTAAGTCAATGATAGAAGAATCAGTACTGTTGCTTAAGTTCATCATTTCATTAATCCACTCATCATGTGACGTATCTGTTATCTTATTGGAAGAATCCATTTTGAAGATTTTTACTTTAGATACGCCTTTTATATTTTCTATGATTTTTTTTAGCAGAGTGGTGTCTGCCGATGAATCAAGAGTCGCTATTAATTGTGTCATAATTGAAGTTTAGAAATCGAAGATTATGTTTGCGGCCACATTCCAGCCGTCGGTATGAAGTTTCATTCCTGCCGGAGTGCTTTCCTTCACGGCGTTCCCGAGTCCGAAACGGTAGCCTGCCGTAAGTTGGATGAAGTTGATGATGTCAATACCTATCCCCAGATCCCATCCGGGTTGAAATGCCTTTGTGGAGAGGGGAGTGGCATCCTTATGATCGAGACGGAACATCAGGGAGGGCCCGGTGTAGACCATAGGAGCAACGAGATTCTTGGTCTTCGACAGGAAAAATTTATACTTCAGGTGTAGGGGCACTTCTATGAAGTTTCTGCCAAACGACACCGGGGACGCCTCGGCACTTACCTCACGGGAATTGTAGCGGGTGTATAACACTGCTATGTCAGGGGCGAAACCGTTCTTCTCCATCTGCCATTCAAGCATCAGGCCACCGCTGAACCCGCTTCCGTTTTTCAGTGAAATTCCGGGAGCATCGTCAAGATGTGCCTTGGCGAATGAGCCGCCGAATCTGAAGCCGTAGCGCAACTGTGCCTCCGCAGGGATGCAAAACGACAGCATGAGGATAGAAAAGAGGAAAAGGGATAATTTTTTCATCTAAGTTTCAGTTTTATCCGCAAATTTAATCAATTATTTTGAATTACCTTCCCCCTTAGCCGATGAATCGGCACTGTCGGCTGCGGAGGGTACACCGGTTGCCGTCGCGCTCTGCGGGTCAGCCTCAAGGTCGGCAGGGAGTATGCGTGAGAGGCGTGTGAACACAAGCACGAGCACGGAAAGTGAGAGTATGGTTATGGCCGTGGAGTGGAGGATGTCGCCCAGACCGACGAGGGGGCTTACGATGGCGCCGAATACGTATCCCATCAGCCCTATGAGAGCCGAGGCATCGCCGGCACATTGTCTCCCTTCGTTCATGGCGAGAGTGTTGCCGACTGTGAAGAGCATCCCGAGGCAGAAGAGCATAGGGAGATTGAGGGCTTCATACACCCAGACGTTATTTACCGTGAAGAAACAGATGAATTGCGCTATGGCAACGGCCATCATCCCTCTGCCGCCAAAGAGAGCCGCTCGTTTGAGGGGTTTGAATCTCAGAGCCACCATTGACCCGAATGCCACGAAGAGTGCGTTGAAGCCCATGAACAGGCCGAACTGGAGTTGGGTGTAGCCGTAATGGTCCTGAATGATGAAGGGGGCGGAGGAAATGTATGCGAACAGGACTCCGAGGGCAGTGCCTTTGAGCATGACATGGACTACGAAATGCTTGTTGCGCGAAAGTATGGCGTAATTCTTGAAAGCGGCGCCGAAGTGTCCTTTCACACGCCGTGAGGGTGGGAGTGATTCCTTGAAGGCGGGAGTCAGGATGAGGAGTAGTGTGCTGAATCCGAAAAGAATCCAGAAAATGCCTTGCCACCCTACGGAGCGCGCTACAAGACCGCCGATGACGGGTGCGCTGGCCGGGGCGAAACCGTTGATTGCCCCTACGAGAGCCATGACTTTGGCGAGAGCGCGACCTTTGTAAAGGTCGGCCGGGATTGTACGTGCGAGGAAGTAGCCTCCGGAGGCCCCGAGACCCTGTACGAGTCGCCACCATATAAATACATGGATTGTCTTTGACCATACACTGCACATCGCGCCGATACAGAAGACTATCAGCGCACCGATGAGAATCGGTTTTCGTCCGAATCTGTCGCTCAGGGGGCCGAGTATGAGTTCGCCGAATCCGAGACCAATCATACCGAATGTGAGACCCAACTGTACGGTTGAGGTTGTGGTATGGAAAGATCGCACCATCTCCGGAAGTGTGGGGAGATACATATCGTTGACGAATGAGCCGAAGGCACTGAGGAGGACAAGGTATATTATCAGGAATGCGTAATATCCCCCGGACGGGCTTTGCGTGGAGCCGGAAGAGGGGTTGGTGGAAGATTGGTCGGTCATATTTTTCATAGTTTATACTCAATAGAAACAAATCCTTATCGGGATAAGTTCAGGATAAGGGGGTATGCGCCGAAACCCCGAATGGCATGACGGGAACTATTGCTGCCGAATCAGAAAGATTGTGGGAAGAAGGTATCTTGGATCAGGAAAAGTTGGATGAGTTGCGGAAAGAGGATTTACATGCCACAATTATAAACTGAAAGATGACAGTTTCGAATGAGAGAAACTGTCATCTTTTGTATATGTGTCATTTTATGTTGTTGCGGAGTTTGGTTAGGAAAGCCTTCATCGCTTCCGTGTCGTGTTTCTCCACGATTTGCTGCAATTCGCCGAGTTGCGTGCGGATTTTCTCAAGTTGTTGCGGAGTATAGGGATTGAACATGATTTCGCTGAGGAGATGGTCGTCTTCGCCAAGCACGCCTCTTGCTATGTCATGGTGACGCTTGAATGTCGTTCCGGGGGCATCCTGGTGTTTCATTATTCCGGCGAAAACGAATGTTGAGGCGAACGGTATGCCAAGGGAGTAGGCCATTGTCTCGTCATGTTCATCGAAAGTGTATTCAACGACATTAAGTTTGAGCTCGTTATAGATATCCTTGAAGAATACCCTTCCTAAATGATCGCCTTCTTTAATTATCACGGCGTTTTCGTTGCGCAAGTTTGAGAGCGATGCAAAAGTCGGACCAAACATGGGGTGGGTGCTGACGAAAGGATGACCTGCGCGGGCGTAAAAATCAGGAAGTCCGGTTTTCACTGAAGCAATGTCGCTGAGTATGGCATTCTCCCTTATATAGGGTAGGATATTCTCGAAAGCCTGTATCGTATATTTCACGGTCGCGGCATTGAGCACCATATCCGGGTCGAAAGCCTTAATCTCCTCGGGGTCGGAAAACCGTTGCACGTTGAAGGTGAAACGCAGACGCTGAGGGTCGGGGTCGTAAATGGCCACGTCATGCCGGAACGAGAGAAGATCGCAGAAGAAGGAGCCCATCTTTCCGGCTCCCAGTATCAGAATTTTCATTTTCAAACGGATAGATATTTGGTGCAAAGTTAGCAAATAAATTCGTAAGAATGCAGTTTTCGCCCGCGAAAACTGCAATAACCCATAACCTTTCCTTGCAAAAGTTGAATTTAGAGAGGAAAGTTATTCAAATATTTCAATATATGGATATTTATTAATATATTTGCAGATATATATCTATATATTAAAATATGAAACCAGTAAATGTAGTCACTGACCGGGATATAATCGATGCTTTGGCGAAGAGAATTAAAGAGTATCGTCTTGCCACCCGTATGAGCCAAAGAGAAATGGCGGAAATATCAGGGGTGAGTTACACTACCATCTGCCATTTTGAACAAGGCCGCAATCCTAATCTCTCGCTGAATAATTTCATGGCTCTTCTGCGTGCTGTTGGCATGGAGGGGAGGATGCTGGAGGTGTTGCCTCCACTGCCAATCCCTCCCATGGCCTTGAGAGAAATAAACAAACTTATACCGAAAAGAGTAAGGAGGAAAAAGGAATGATAAAACGGTTGGATGTAATTCTTTGGGATAAGAAAGTTGGTACGCTTGTCTCTGAGAAAAAGGGATATGGAAACAGTATATTTTTTTATTTTGATGATTCTTTTATAAAATACGGACTCGATATAGCCCCTGTGAGGGCTTCCATACATGGTGTTGTGGCGCGCAGACAACTTCCGGTCTATCCGGAGTCGGACCGTATTTTTGGAGGTCTTCCATCATTCATATCGGATTCTCTGCCTGATTATTGGGGTCACTTGGTGTTCAAGGAATGGGTAAAGAGAAATGGGATACATACCAAAGATCTGTCATCGTTAGATCTTTTGGCTTATATAGGACGTCGGGGCATGGGGGCGTTAGAATTCCTTCCACCAGCCTCTGATAAATTGGAAACCCGTTTTAAGGTGGAGATTGAGAAATTATCTCAACTCGCACGGAAGGTTGTGGAAGATGCAGGGAACTTCCATATAACGATTGAGGAAGACTTTCCTATTGAGAGTCTGTTTAAGGTTGGCACTTCTGCAGGAGGAAGACGACCGAAAGCCGTCATAAATTATAATCCGGACACGGGAGAATGCTATTCCGGTCAAGTGTCCATCGAGGATAAGGATTTCATACCAATGATTATTAAATTTGACGAGCATTCCGACTTCCCTTCCACTCTAATAGAATATAGTTATTATCTCATGGCGAAAGAAGTAGGGTTGGAGATGATGCCGAGCCGTCTTCTCAAGACAGGGGATGGAATACATTTTCTTACCAATAGGTTTGATAGGAAAAATGGGGGGAAGATACATGTCCAGACTCTTGCCGCAATGAACCCTTTGGCTGATTCCTACGAGGATTTGTTTGACGTGGCGATAAGGATAGGGATAAGTCGTGAAGAGATTGAACAGATATATGTGCAGATGGTGATGAATGTTGTGACCGGAAACATTGACGATCACAGTAAGAATTTCAGTTTTATGATGGGTGAGGATGGAGATTGGAGGAAGGCTCCGGTTTATGATTATACGTTTGCTGTTGACAGTGATACCATGCCTTACATGAATATGCACGGCATGAGCATTAATGGCAGAAGGGGTGGGATAAGAGAGAAAGATTTGTTTGAGATAGCATCACGGTATGGAGTGAAGAGAAGGAAGGGGATTATTGGGAAGTGTGTGGCAAAGGCTCAGGAGTATGCCAAATTTGCGCGAGAGGCTGGAGTGGAAGAAAAATGGATAGGGATAATAGAAAGAGAAATTTCAGAAAAGATAGAAGGATTGAGAGGATGACTTTGTGAATCATAAAAACAGTAGGCCCTTAAGAGCCTACTGTTTTTATGATCATTTTTCAATTTAATAGTTGTCAATGAGGTTGCACCTGTGCCCAGTTGGGATTCTGTACAACACCGGATCCTGTATTTATCTCACGAGCCGGAATCGGGAAAAGGAAGTTGGTAAGGTCAACGTTTTCGTAACTGTAATCAATGTTCGGAGCATTGAATGCTGTTAGATTTGCTGGAGCGCCCCAACGACGGAGATCCCACAGACGATGGCCTTCCTGAATAAGCTCGCGGGCACGTTCTTCCTTTATAAACTGCATCACCTCATCGCCGGTCTGTGGAAGATCGGAAACAGTAGTGATATCCAAGTTTCTCTTGGCTACTACAAGGAGTGCATTCAGTGCGTCATTCAGAGTGTGGGTAGTACCCTTAAGTGCAGACTCTGCTTGAATGAGGAACATTTCCGGAGCATTGATAAGATAGTTGGTTCCATTCTGGAGATTGCCTGTGCTGTAGTCAGAGAATTTACCAGACTTGTAGATGGGAATTGCAGTGCCGAGAGTGGAGACACCGTTCTTCACATCCCATTGCTGGATTGCCTTGCGCACATCCTTTTCACCATAGAGAGAAAGACAATATGGACTGGGGCTGTAGCCGTATGTGCTCCAAAGGTTTCCACAGGAATTGGCCGCGTAACTGTTGCTGGAGTTGATTGCCAGACCGAATAAACTCTCAGTATTGCTGTTGCCACCATTATAGAGGGCTTTGTAGCCGGCATCAGTGTATGTCAGTTCTGTCTTGCCCCATTTCCGGATGGCTTTCTCAGCATTATCATAGGCTGCATCCCAGTTTTCGAGATATAAGTGGACACGAGCCCTAAGCCCGTAGGTGGATGCCACGCCCATATAGAACATACTTCCTCGGTCGCCACCGGCAATATCAAAGTTTTTGATTGCGTTATCGAGATCCTCGACAATCTGGTTATAAGTCTCTCCTAAAGTCGCACGCTTAACCCGTGGATCTGAGGGGTCGACAGTATTGTCCAATAGCACCATTCCCAATTCATTGGAGAAATTCCGGCCATCCACCATCACCTGATGGCAATAAATCTGAGCCATATTCCAATATGCGTAAGCACGGAGAGCGTAAGCCTCAGCCAAATATTCGGCAAGTTCCTCCTTTTCTTCAGCTGTGGAAGTCTCAGCGATTACCGGAGCACCGTTGATTATTCGTGTGGAATTATCAACAACCTTATAGCCGTACGACCAAATGTAGCGTAGATAAGACTCTGTATCGGTGTAGGTCATCGAATAGATGTTGTTGAAGTGGGCAGCTTGGGCATTCCAATATGATATGTCAGAGGCTATATCGCCGATCATGGTCGCATAGTTGCCTGAGAAATAGTAGTAGCACAAGCGATAGTAGATGCCATTCAGTGCGAGTTCCACAGAAGTTACATTAGTCATAGCCTCCTCGCTGTCTTTTCCAATGTATATGTCCGTGTCAAGGAATTTGTCCCCGCAGCTTGTAAGCGACCCGGCTATCAGAAAGGCCGAGAGTAACTTTATTGTTTTTGATTTAATTTTCATAGTCGTTGGATTTGAAGAATTAGAAACTTACCTGCACGCCACCGGTGAATGTAAATGTGCCGGGATATTGGGCTGCGATATAGCCGTCGCCGTAAGTGTCCGGAGTGAATCCGTGGAAGTTTTTCTTAACCCAGGTATGTACATTGTCAAAGGTGGTGTAAAGTCTGAGTTTACGCAGATGCATTGCCCTGGTTATCTTTTTCGGGAAAGTGTAGCCGAAAGTGATATTGCTGAGTCTCAGATAATCGCCACTCATCAACTGCGCTGAAGAACGAGAGGTGAATTTATCCGGATCGCCATACTTATATTGCGGTATGTCAGTATAACGGTTATCTTCCGTCCAAGCATTATCAACCACATACTTAAGAGGTGTACGCCAGTTCATGCTCCAACCGCCGCCATTGAGACCATAGTTGAACACCTTGTTACCGGTTCGGAAATTGAAGGCTATACTTGCATCAAAACCGTATCCCGTAGCGGAGAACCCGAATGCACCGATCAATTTGGGGTCAGACGAACCGACATAGCGCTGTGCGGCTTCGGCATATACTGTGGTGAGTTCATCTCCCGTCTCGTTCTTGTAATACTGAGCTTTGCCTGTTTCAGGGTCAACGCCTGCAAATTCTTTCATATACCACTGGTGATAAGGTCTTCCTTCTTCAATAATGGTATATGTGCCTACAACATTTCCGTCATAGAGACGTTTTACCTTGTTTTTGTTCCAACTGAGATTGACGTATCCATTGACTGTAACGTCGCGTCCTGTGTATATGGCACCGTTCACACCAAGTTCTATACCACGGTTATCAAGTTTGCCGATGTTTTTGTAATAAGTGTCAAATCCGGTAGTCATTGTAATAGGCACTTGATACAGGGCATCGTCCGTAATGTCGTTGTAGTAATCGAAAGTGAAATGGATTCGGTTGATCAGAGAGAAGTCAAGTCCGACATCAAACTTCTTGGACGTTTCCCAAGTCAGTCGGGGATTTGCAATCTGATAAGGAGTGATTCCGGCTCCACCATCATAATTATATCCTGCGGCATAATAACCACGGGAAGCGTAAAGGCTCGGGAGTGACTGGTTACCGACAGTACCGTATGAGATACGAAGAGCGAGATTGGTAAGCACAGTATTATCTTCAAGGAATTTCTCCTGACTCAAACGCCATTTTCCACCAATCGACCAGAAATTACCCCACCTGCTATCTTCTCCGAAAACAGAACTGCCATCACGTCTTACTGATGCAGAGATAAAGTAGCGGCTTGCGTAACTGTAGTGAAGGTCGGCGAAATATGAAGCCATGCGCGACTGTGATTTTCCATATTCAGAATCGCCCCATTGACCGGCGGTTGCAAGTTCACGCATGCCGTCTGCTCCAAACGGGAAATCTGATCCGTCAAGTTCGGTGTAATGGTATTCATAACGCTGCATTTCCTGACCGAGCAGGAAGTCAACCTGATGATCTTGGCCGAAGGTATAGTTCCAACCCAAAGTGTTGGTCCAAGTAAGGGTAGATGTACGGGAATCATGGGTTCGACCACGACCGTTGGATTTAACGCCCTGTGGGTTAGTCACTGAACTCCAGTAATCGTAGAGTTCCTGGGTCATTATGTTGGCACCAAAATTTGTTTTGAACCATATTCCGTATGGAAGGGTGATACGTGCCCAGGGGTTCGCATTGATAGTCTGGTTATTGACAGTGTGTAGATTACCGATTTTTGGATCATTTACAGCCAAAGGGTTGTAAAGTGAACCTTCACCGAAATATCTTTTGATACCGTCTTCAGTAACATATACCGGATACATCGGAACCATTGAGATCTGAGCGCCAACAGTAGGCGATGCGTATGACTGGCCAGTACTCTGTGAGAAACTTTCGTTATTTGTGTAAGAATAAGATGCGTTAAGACCAACTTGCAGGAATTTGTAGGAAGTGTCAATATTCAGTCGACCATTGTAACGCTTATTGGAACTGTTGATAACCACACCTTTGGTGTCAAGGAAGCCAAGGCTTCCGAAATAGTGGGTGGAGCCGTTCGTGCCGTTGAAACTGAGATTATAATTCTGGAAAAATCCTGTGCGTGTCACTTCATCCATCCAATTGGTATCGGTCACACCATCCCACTCAAAGTAATTTTTGATATACTCATAAGCTGTATCATAGGTATATGAAGTGGGGTAGCGATTTACATAATTCTTTGCAAAGAAATCCATGGTTTCAAATGCATTGGCATACTTCATATTGTTATTTGCAACGGAAGTAAGACCTAACTTCACATCTAAATCAAGTTGGAATTTACCCTCGCCACCCTTCTTTGTTGTTATAACGATTACGCCATTTGCTGCACGGGAACCATAGATAGCAGTTGCGGCGGCATCTTTTAGTACGGTGACGCTTTCTATATCGCTGGGATTGTACGCCGCCATCGGGTCAAAGTAGTTATTTGTAGTCTCCAGAGTGTCATAATCGGAGTTCACAGGAACACCATCAATAACGTAGAGCGGAGTAGTGCTTGAAGAGAGAGAACTTACACCACGCACGAGCACTTCACCCCACATACCGGGCATTGATGTGGAATTGTTGTATTGTAGACCCGTGACATTGCCCTCTAAGGCCTGTACAAAGTTCACCTCAGTACGCTTGTCAATATCTGATCCACTCATGACAGCGGCAGCGCCTGTGAAGGCTGCCTTACGGGTGGTACCGTAGCCGGTGACTACAACTTCATCAAGTTGAGCGTCAGAACTCTGGAGATAGATCTTCATGTCGGGACGGAGGTCGACGGTGGCTGGATTGTAGCCGACATAGGTGAATTTCGCCTTTGTCACGTTCTGTGGGACGCGGAGTATGAAATTGCCATCTACATCCGTAGACGTTGCCTGTCCACCCCCTACGGGAGCGACGGTCACACCGATCAGAGGCTCGTTGTTGGTAGCGTCAAGCACTGTGCCCGAGAATGTACGCAGCTGGGCGCTCAGCCCGAACGTACATGCCAACACTGCCATCATAATGAAAAATAGTCTTCTCATCTGATAAATGTTAAGTAGTTAAAAATTATTATATGTATCACTTTTCCAAAAAAAGGATGCGATCAAATATGGTTTTTCGGTACTGGATTTTCGGGAAAAATAACTTGCGTCCAAGTTATTATTTTTCCATATTAGGTTTGTCAAGTTAAAGTACATTGAGTATTGGAGAGGTAGTGAATGTGCTTTAATACTTTTTTGCAAATTTATAAAACTTTTTCACTTAATTTGAGGGTAAGTATGTTAAAAAGCGTTAATTAACATTTAAATAATGACCGCTATTGTAACAAAATATGAAATTTTCTGTCTTTATATAATCAACTTGCCTTAATCAATCAGGGTATTGGAAAAGGTTTGTTCAATTTTGGCAAGCATATATGTTTATTTGCCAAAAGATTATTATACTCCATCTCCAGGAGTGCCAGTTTCCTCTCCACACCCCCGTTATATCCCCCCGGTTTTCCTCCTGCCGACACAACCCGGTGACACGGCACATACACCCCTACAGGATTTCTTTTACACGCCATTCCTACAGCCCTCACTGCTCCCGGTCTACCTATCCTTATGGCGATCTCTTTATACGTCACGGTCTCACCATAACTTATCTTTAAGAGTTCATTCCACACCTTTTTCTCAAACTCAGTGCCTTCCAGAAAAAGAGGCACATCAAATGCTTTCAGACTGCCGCAGAAATAATCGTCAAGTTGACCTATTATCTCCGAAAGTATCTCCGTCGTCTCAATCCCTTCATCTGAGACAACTTCCTTAACCCCGTCTTCATTCATCCAACGGCAACCCGACAGTTTATTATCAGTCAATTCTATTTTAAGACACCCCAGCGGCGTGTACTTTACAAAGTCAGTCATCTCTCCTTCCGTTTTTCCCAAACAATATCCCTCAGCGATATTATTTTGATTGGTATATACCCTTAACAACTGCAAATATAGATATAAATAGCGACATCCATCCGCCATCATACTAAAAGAATCATATTTTTCTGATCAACGATGCTTTCAATTTATCAATCACCCCTGTATATTATTGATAATCTTATACTTCTGATAAAATAACTACAATAAGGAAAAATAATAACTTGGACGCAAGTTATTAATTTCCGGAGAAATCCAGTACCGAAAAAACTTCGTGGAATAACCCGCCGCGAAAAAAGAGACAAAGAATATACATTTTTTAACTACTTAACATTTATCAGATGAGAAGACTATTTTTCATTATGATGGCAGTGTTGGCATGTACGTTGGGACTGAGCGCCCAATTGCGTACATTCTCAGGCACAGTGCTTGACGCTACCACAAATGAGCCTCTGATCGGTGTGACTGTCGCTCCCCAGGGAGGTGGCCAGGCCACAGCAACTGATGTAGAGGGAAAGTTCACAGTCAGAGTTCCTCAGAACGTAACCAAGGCCAAGTTTACGTACGTCGGTTACAATCCCGCGACTGTAGATCTTCGTCCTGACATGAAGATCTATCTCCAGAGCACGGATGCGCAGCTTGACGAGATGGTGGTTGTGGCTTACGGTACGGCCTCCAAGGAATCATTGACCGGTTCGGTTGCCGTAGTCAACGAGAAGGAGATTGAGAAGCGTCCTGTATCAAGTGTCACTCAGGCACTCGAAGGTATGTCGCCCGGTGTGCAGGTGAACAGTTCTACAGGCACTCCCGGTTCTTCACCCTCCATCATTATCCGCGGTATCAACACCGTGAATGGTACTACCGCCCCTCTCTACGTAGTTGACGGCGTTGTATATAACGGTGACGTCAGCGACATCAACCCAAATGACGTAGAAAACATCTCAGTGCTTAAGGATGCCGCTTCCTGCGCTCTTTACGGTGCGAAAGGTGCAAACGGCGTCGTGATGATCACTACCAAGCGTGCCAAAGGTGCAGGGCGTTGTGAAGTGACTCTCAAGATCCGTCAGGGTGCCTATACCCGCGCACTTCCGCAGTATGAGAGACTCGGCTACGACCAGTGGAACGAGACTATGCTGAGGGCTATCGCCAACGGTAACTACACCGCCACGCTCGGCACAGACGATGCAGTGAGCCGCAAGGAGGCTCTGGAGCAGGCGATCCCCGGATTCTTCTCATCAGCAGGCGTGCTGAACCTCTATCGCATGTATGATAAGGAGACAGGCAAATATTACGGCGACATCGAGGGTAGCGGATCAGACGTGTTTGATGATAACGGACACATCATCGCATCAATGATGCCGGGTTATACCGACCTTGACTGGTGGGATGCCATCGGACGTAACGGCTACCGTCAGGAGTATAACGTGAGCGCGACTGCGGCTACCGATAAATTCAATATTTTCGGTTCAGTAGGTTACCTCAGCGAGCAGGGTTACATCCAGAACAACGATTTCTCCCGTTGGAACGCACGTCTCCGCGGTGAATTCCAGCCCGTAAGTTTCCTAAAATTCGGTGCCAACGTAGGTGCTACAGTCCGTCAATCGGCCAACCCGCAGTTTGATAGCGACAACCTCAGCTCAACAAGCAACCCGTTCGCATATCAGACCACGGCTCCGGGTCTTCCATACTACGAGCATGACTGGAAGACAGGTGAGATAATCTATGAGGATGGCAGCCCGGTATGGAACACAATGAACGGTTATGCCGCATTCACCAGCAACAAGGGATATATCCTCCGTGCCAACAGCGACAACACAGAGCGTCTGGCTATCGACGCCAACACATTCGGCACAATCTATCTCCCCTACGGATTTGATTTCACAGTGAGGGCATCAATGAACCGCTGGCGTCAGGAAGACACCGGCTACGACAGCCCCATCATCGGTTCGGCTCAGGGATTCGGTCGTCTGACAAAGTATTTCTATAACAACTATACCTACAACTTCCAGCAGACCATCAACTGGAGCAAGGAATATGGTCTACACCACATCGACGTGATGTTGAACCATGAGAACTACAGCCGTGCTTATGAGTATTCCACTGTGAAGAACAGGGATCAGCTTTTCCCCGACAAACTCTATCTGAGCAACTTCACAGAGAACGAGAGCACAAGCGCATACGCTTACCGCTACCGCACCGAAAGTTATATGGGTCGCGCACGCTATAACTACAATCAGCAGTACTTCCTCGAACTCAGCCTTAACCGCGACGGCTCAAGCCGTTTCGCAAAAGACAAGCGTTGGGGTACATTCTGGAGCGTCGGAGCAAGCTGGATCCTCACAAAGGAGAAGTTCCTCCAGGACGTAAACTGGCTCGACTTCCTGAAACTCCGTCTATCTTACGGTACGGCAGGTAACGACTACACAAGTTTCGACGGGTCAACCACCTACTATCCCTACATGAACGCCTGGAGCAAGAGCTCACACACTCTCTACGGCAACCCCTCGATCTATCCGAACATCACGGGTAATCCCGATTTGCACTGGGAGTCGACAAAGACACTTGACGTGGCTCTCGAGACAAACCTCTTCAACAACAGGCTTAATCTTTCTGTAGGCTACTTCCTCCGCACCAACAGCGACCTTATCTATGAGGTGTCACAGGCTCCGTCAAACGGTATCAACGTAGATGGCGGCTACATGACCATCATCAAGAATATCGGCGACATGCACAACTGGGGCTGGGAAATCGCAGTAGGCGGAACCCTTATCCGCACCCGCGACTGGACCTGGGATATGAGCGTTGACGCGACATTCATCAAGAATAAGATTGACAAACTTCCCGCCGGCAACACCTGGAACTCACCCCGCGCACTTATCGAGGGTAAGAGCCGTTACGAATGGTATATGCCTACATGGGCAGGTGTGGATATGATGACCGGTAACTCTCTCTATGAGATCAACCCGTGCCATAAGTTCGAGAGCGAGCAGTTTGACGATAACGGCAACTCACTCGGCTGGGCGTTTGATGAGAAGAAATGGCAGTCAAACCTTGACAATGCAGCGGAGAACAACGCGCTTGTTCAGATTGGCGACAAGTATTATACCACCAACAGTTCTTATGCTTCCAACGATTTCCAGGGCACTTCCCTGCCGACTGTCACAGGTTCATTCGGCACCAACCTCCGTTGGAGAGACCTCAGCCTCGGTCTGTTGTTCACATACGCACTCGGCGGTAAGACACTTGACTCCACCTACACCACCCTCATGGGCACAAGTGCAGGTGGCGCCCTCCACAAGGATATCCTCAACAGTTGGACAGCAGATATGGCAGAAGGTATCAGCGAAGACAGCCCGAACCGTATCAACCCCGACATCAATCCTGAGGTGAACATCACCACTTCCGCATCAAACAACTCCGGCACCAACAGCCGTTGGCTTGTTTCGAACAACTATCTCGCACTGAAGAACGTCAATGTGAACTATGATCTTCCCAAGACCTGGATGCAGGCCATCCACCTCAAGGGTATGAGCCTCGGCTTCTCAATCGACAATGTATTCATTGCAACCAAGCGCAAGGGTATGAACCCGCGTTACAGCAGCGCAGGTGGACAGGGCAATTACTTCGTGGCTTCACGCGTATATGCCTTCGAACTTACCGCACGTTTCTAATCACACTTAACAGACGACAACTATCATGAAGAAAAATATAATTATCAGCAGTGCGCTTGCAGTGATGATGCTTCCGGCAATGGTAAGTTGCGGCAGTGACTACCTTCAGGAAGAGCCGTTGACAGGTATTTCTGACAATACCGTCAACGCCTCCGAAGCGGGAGCCGATGCCGCTGTCACAGGCCTTGCCCGTCAGATGTCAACTCAGCTTCCCGATCTGAAGAACGGTAACATCAACTTTAACGGAGAACTATCCGCCCGCACAGTCTACGGCGAGGGCCTTAGCCCGGATGCCAATTTCGCGGAGATATCATATTACTCCACCGGCGCCACCAATCCCTCCAACTTCCGTACGCTGAACGGCTGGTGGGCAGCCTGGATGTACCGCTATTGCTATTCCCTCGTGTATCTCTCGAACACTATCCTCTCTTCAGTGCCTGAGGAGGGAGAGCTTTCCGAGAATGAAAACTGGATGAAAGCATGTGCGCTCACATTCCGCGCACACGCCTACTACCGTCTCATGCAGGTGTATGGTCCGCGCTGGATAGATTCCAAGAATGGTGAGGAATATTGCCTTGTGCTCCGTCTGAAAGCCAATCAGCCTAACGAGGCTCCTCTGAATACCTGCAACGAGGTGTATGACCAGATGTACAAGGATCTCAAGGAGGCTATAGAATTGTTCAAGCATGTACCGGAGAACCGTGCAGACCGAGGCGACAACCTGTTCTATCCCGATGCAAGTGTGGCAAAAGGTATCTTGGCACGCCTTGCAATGCTGAAGAACGATTACAGAACTGCCCAGGAGATGGCACATGAGGCACGTCAGGGTTATCCCCTGATGACTGCCAAGGAGTATCTCAACGGTTTCTCCACCACCTGCAAGGGTTGGATGTGGGCTCCCGCAATGGATCCTCTGGGTATCTACTATTGGGGATTCGGCCCTCACTACGCTTGCAACGGCCACTACGTGATAAGTTGGGGTTACACCACCAATATGGACTGGAACCTCTACAACCAGATGAGTGCAACCGATGTGCGCACACGCCTATATTTCGGTCCTCACGTAGTGGACTACGAGCCTGAACTGGCTGAGGAATTTGGCGTGACAAAAGAGGATTTCTACACTGTTCCTACCTCTACACCGCGTGCTACACTGTCAATCACCGGTTCAGGCGACAAGCCCAAGGGGATGAATCTCGCAATGTGGAACTTTATAAAGGCTTACGGCAAGACTTTCGCCTCCAACCGTCCGCTTGACATCAAGGGTATCTACCTCACCAACAAGTATGGTATGGGTCTCGGCTGCCAGTTTAAGTTCCAGGGTCTTGACGACGGATACACATCCTGCTGGCCTCCCTACATGCGCTCTGAGGAGATGCTCCTCACAGAGGCTGAGGCTGCCTACATGAACGGTGATGTGGCCACTGCCGAAAGTTGCATCAAGGAACTCATGGCTGTCCGTGACGAGTCTTACAATCTTACCGCTACAGGCGATGCCCTTCTGGCGGAAATCAAACTTCAGAGGAAGATCGAACTCTGGGGTGAAGGTTTCAGCTGGTTCGACTACAAGCGTTGGAACGACGTCATCGACAGAAAAACATGGAAGGCTGACGATGCCGACAACTGCGGTAACTGGCCCTCCAAGTATGCCAAGAAGTATGAGCCTACTTTCATGAATGGTTGGCGTGCCGCCATTCCTCAGGGTGAGTTCACTTATAATAAGATGGCAGACCAGAGTCTCCTCGGTCTCTAATCTCCTATCGTAGCATAATAAAAACAGAAAGGGCTGCCTGACCTTTGATTGTCAGGCAGCCCTTTCCGTTTTTATATTAATCGAAGATTGTTGATACTCCGAATGGATAATCGTCACGCCAGACAAGCGTCAAGGGCGGCGGTTATCTCTGCTTTGTCGAGGTTTTGACCGATGAATACGAGTTTCTGCATACGGTCGCCATATTCCTCGTCCCAGTCGCGTGCGAGACCCGGTTCCGTAGCGAGCATACGCATGAGTTCATCCTCGGGGGCGGTGGCATACCATAGGCCGGCCTCGGAGAGTTTCTTCTGGATGCCCGCTTGTTCGAAGAGATAAGACATATCCGTATTGTCGCTGAAATAGCATACCCCCTTTGAACGGATTACGTTCTTAGGCCAGTGTTTTGCGACGAAATAGTCGAACTTGTTTATGTCGAACGGACGGCGGCGGAAGTAGACGAATGTGCCGATGCCATACTCCTCGGCCTCACCCTCACCGTGATGGTGGTGATGATGGTGGTGGTGGCATACTCCATGCTCATGATCACAGTCCGAATGGTCTTCATGTTCATGCTCATGTTCATGCTCATGTTGATGACCGTGATGGTGCTCATGTTCGTGTTCATGCTCGTGGTGATGCTCCTCCTTCTCGATCTCTTCAATAGGCTTCTCTATCTCCTGAATCCATGTTGCGGAGGTGACGGTGTTGTCAAAGTTGAAGAGGTGGGTGTCGAGAATCTTGTTGAGGTCAAACTCGCAATAATCGCATTCTATTATCTCCGCTTTCGGCTGAAGGGCGCGTATCACCTTGCGTATATGCGCGGCCTCTTCGGGAGAGACCTCAGAGATTTTGTTAAGCACGATGATGTTGCAGAACTCTATCTGCTGTATTACGAGGCTTTCTATATCCTCTTCCCCGATATTGGGGGCTGTCAGGCGGTCGCCCTTTTCAAATTCGCTTTTAAGGCGCAGGGCGTCGACTACGGTCACTATGCAGTCAAGCACAGGGACACCGTGGCGCACGAGATTCGGCGCCATGATCGGCATCGAGCAGATGGTCTGCGCGATAGGTTCCGGCTCGCAGATTCCGCTTGCCTCAATGACGATATAATTGAAGTCGCCCTCGGTGAGGTCGGATAGTTGCTGCATTAGGTCGGTCTTCAGGGTGCAGCAGATGCAACCGTTCTGAAGAGCCACGAGGGAGTCGTCGTTCCCCCCGACGATGCCACCCTTGGCTATAAGGTCGGCATCAATGTTCACCTCACCGATGTCGTTTACGATTACCGCAAACTTGATACCCTTCCTGTTGTTGAGTATCCGGTTGAGGAGAGTCGTTTTCCCGCTTCCAAGATAACCGGTGAGCAGGAGTACCGGTGTCTGTTTAACATTCATATCTAAAAGGAATTGTTGTCGTGAAACGTGTCGGCGGATTACGGACTGTACCCGTTATTCCACCGTACCGAGATATTCGTTTATCTCCTTAATGTGCTGTGATGCCTCGGTGATGGTATAGGGGAGTTCCACCATCTGAGTCACCTTTGCACCCGGAATAATCGATTTCAGCAATTGCTCCACGGAGGGGACCTGTGGGAGTTGTGAGTAATCGGAGAAAGTGTAGGAGGTGAATACGGAATTTGAACTGATTCCCTGCCTGTTGAGCCACCAACCCCCTTCGAGTTCAAGAGGTGCTGATTTCTCGGAGATGTCAGAGGGGGCAGGATAGTATATCAGGGAGGTTCCGTTTCCGGGTGTTATCGCCACGTTTTGAGAGTAGTCGCCGCTCATGCGGAATGCAGTGGCTTTCGGCATAGATGCTTTCGTCTCGGAACCGACCACGAGCATCGGTTTGCGATAGACAGGTGCCTGAGAAGGCACAGCGTGGATGTGGGTCTTGGGAGCGCACGAGGTTATCACTGCCATGAGAGGGAGAGTATAAAACAGATTTGTTATTTTCATAATTATATAATATTCGTTGTTAGAAACTTACCTTGAGCATCGCCTCGATACGGTTGTCGTGGGCCTGCGTGCCGCTATAGTCAACACGCCTTCCGTAAAGGTATTCGGCACCGACCTGGACGATGCTGTTGATATTATAGAAAATATTGGCCACGGCATACTGGGCATACTTATATCCGGTTTTCCAGTCGGAAGAAGCGTCGGAATAGGGATGGTCGTAATTGCGGACATGACTGTATGCGAGTGTGCAGAAGCACTTAGGGGAGAAATTATACTGGAATCCACCATAGGCACCCCAGACTTCAACAGGTTTCAAGGCACTGCTGTTTGTGGGGTCGGGCATGAGGTCCATTCCTGTCCCGTTCAGATCCTGGATGTAGCTTGCCACACCTTTGCCATATACGGCCTGCCAATAGGCGGTCAGTCCGCCGACAATAGGTGATGTTCCGCTGGTCTTGATACCCCAACCTACTACATCAATATTCTTTTCGGCCGTGAGGTTCCTGTAATATAGATTACGGATAATTGCCGAGAGGCGTAACCATCCGCTTCCGCCGGCCCAATTCTTCTGTATGTAGAATGGTATGTCGGGAAGACGTTGAGTGACGGTTTCCGTATTATCGGCGTTGGTGAACGAGTTGGCGGGCATATCCAGACCAATACCGGCTTTCCAACCGGCGTTTTTACCGAAAGTGCGTTCGTAGGCAATCATTCCGTGGGTGAGGCATGTGAATGCGTTGGGACCCTCATAATCGATCGTTGTCGGTGCAGCGCCGGTATCGGTGAATACGGAATATGTGTAACCGGCCGTGATTCCACGGTATTTCAGATAAGCATGGTTCAGGGCCGGGGCATAGTTGTTGCCCACAAAGTTGATGGAGACATACGCTCCCAGCTGGTTTGACGAGCCGGGGAGAGCCACCACGTTCAGGTAGATGTTGCTCTGTTGTGCAGTGAATGTGAAGCGTCCGCCATTACCGGGACTCTTGGTCATAGGTATTCCGGAGGTGGCGAAAGTGAACGCGTTGGGCACGGGGTTCCCGAAATCGTAAACAGCCTCGGTGAAGATATTGGCACCGATACCCATATAGAATTTCCCTTCCTTACCGAGCATCGCGAACCTGGGGACATCCGGCACATTGTAGATGTGGGGGGCGTTCTGGTGCATGGTCTCATAGATGGAGTCGCCCGGCTCCATCATTTTTATTC
This sequence comes from uncultured Porphyromonadaceae bacterium, assembly GCA_947175265.1. Taxonomy (GTDB): domain Bacteria; phylum Bacteroidota; class Bacteroidia; order Bacteroidales; family Muribaculaceae; genus Lepagella. Next base: position 91,630 of record CAMWMD010000003.1, read on the forward strand.
CCCCTTCGTGGAGATGACTTGACGGATGGGTGTGGGAGGGGATGGAATCCTGGGCCGAAACCGACATTGAGACCGGGAGGAGGATGTGGAGCAGTAGGGATTTATTCATAATATTCTGGGCTTACGTTCTAAAGGTATAACAGAAAAAATGATTTTAAGTTTTTGCCTCACGAGGGGGATGCCGTAAAGGAAGAAGGAAAGGTGACCCTAAGACCACCTTTCCTAAAATTCTTATAATGATTCCTGCATAAGGCGCGCCCTCCCATATCATGACTGATAGTAGGATTTGCTGATGGAGAATGCGAATTTCTTTCTGAACAGATATGTTATCACCGTGTATCCGATGAGGAGCACGAAGCAGACGATGAATGCGAAAGTCTTCACATGGCCGGCATGGAGCAGGGAGCGGAGGCCGTCGATAATGAACGGGCTGAGCACTATTGCTGAATAATTGGCCGAGAGCACGAGAGCGAGAGCCATCGTAGCCTTGTTCTCCGAACTAACCGCGAGGCTTGCCTTGTCATAGAGAAGCGGCTGACCGAGACCGTATCCGAATCCGGCGAGGGCAGCGCCCACACACATCGTGGCATCTCCCGGCACAAATGCGAACAGCGCAAGGCCTATGAGCATCGTCACGGCACCCCAGAAGAATGTGTAGCCCTTGAGATACTTCAATATGAAGGGTAGGGCATACCCCGGTATGAGGATGAAGAGGAAGTAGATAGCCGTCACTGTGCCTGTGATAGAATCGCTCCAGTGTTCTTTCTCAACCAGGAACGGGCAATAATAGGAGATGGAGATAGAGGCGAATGTGATGAAGAAATATACTGCGAAGAGTGAGACTATCTTCCCTACATAGAAACCGTCATGAGCCGGAGCGGAGGGCGTGGCCTGAGCGACTTGCTGTGTTGTGGAAGCCTGTGAGGATGTGTCGTTCTTGGGGATGGTGCGCAGCCACCATGTCAGGGCGAGCGGGATGAGGCAGACGAGATATACCACGAAGGGGAGATGCCAGTTGCCGGAACTCAGCCAGCCGACGACGAATGTGGCCACGACGAGTGCCGAGTTGGAGATACCAGACTGGAGACCCATCTGCGACATACGGTATTTTCCGGAGAAAGTGTCGGCGATAAGACCTGTGGAGAAGGGGATGAGCAGCCCGGCACCGCAACCGAGCAGACAGCTTATGATGATGAGTTGGGTCATGCTCGTGGCAAACATATACCATACGGAGCATGCGGCGAAGAGTATCAGACCGCTCACGACGATGGAGATCTTATGCTTCGATAGGGAAAGTTTTCCGGAGAATAGGATAAACGGGATTATGAGAAGGTTGGGCAAGACTGTCAGCAACTGTTTCTCAAGTTGGGACGTGTCAGGAAATATCTTTGACAATGTGCCGAGCATAGGTGTGACGGCGAGTCCCGGAAGATTCACGATCAGGGATATCGACATGATGGCGGCGTAGGTCATCAATGTGATGGGTGTTTTACCGGTCTTAATCATAGCGATGGGTGTATTAAGGTGTGGGAGAATGGTAGGAGAGGGGTTATATATGAATATAAAAAACAAGTATCGGTAATGGTTTACCGATACTTGACATTTTTGATAATAAAACCGTTCCGAATTAAAACGGGGGGGGGAGAAATCATGCGTTTGCAGCAGATTCTGCCTCAAATTCCTCGGCGGCCTTCTTGAGTTGAGCCTGCGCCTCGGGTGATTTATCCCAATGGAAAGGCACGAACTCATTCCCGGGCTGCTGCCATGACGGGTTGCGGAAATGAAGGATTATGAACGGCACCACGACAAAGAATATCGTGCCGCCGATCAGGACACCGAACCAAGTGGATGATGAGCCCATCGCAATCTGTGCCGGGGGGAAGAAACTGAATATGAAGGCGGTCAGAGAGGCTATGAATCCCACACCGGCGATAAGCCACATCCTGAAGTTGCCCTTCTTACCGATTCTGAAAGGACGCTTTGCATCTTTCATGCTGTAACGCAGATATATGGCAGCCGCAAACATGAGGAGGTAGACGACCAGATAGAGGAGGCATGTGAGCTGCGACAGAATCTGATAGAAACTCTCGACAGAGGGCATGAGCACCATTACAAACGACAGAACCGTCACGGCTGCACCCTGGATGTAAAGGATATTTTTCTGCACACCCTGCTTGTTGGCCTTCTGGAAGAAGGGGGGAAGATAACCGGCTTTACCTACGGCATAGACACCTTTTGAAGGACCTGCCACCCAAGTAAGCACTCCGGCGAGGACACCGAATGCAAGGGCGATGGCGATGATAGGTGATGCCCAGGTGATATGGAATGCCTTGAAATAGTTGTCGAATCCCACGAGAAGACTCTGCACGAGGTTGATGTCTTTGGCGGGGATTATCACGCCTAACGCGTATGTGCCGAGCACGAAGATAAGCACAGTGGCGAGCGCACCGATAATCACGGCCTTAGGATAATTGACCGTAGGGTTCTTGATGTCGCGCACATGGACACCGCTCATCTCCATACCTGCATAGAAGAGGAATATCGACACGGCGAGGATGATGTTGTTGAAGTTGGAGAAGTCGGGGATGAAACTTCCGTGGAAATTCATCTGCGACTGTCCGCCTGTGCAAAGAAATATCACGGCGCAGACAATCAATATTCCGGCAGGGATGATGGTGCCGACAAGACCGCCGACCTTGGAGACCTTTCCGACCCACCCCATACCTTTGAGTGAGATGAATGTGGCCAGCCAGTAGATGATGAGCACAACGGCTATCGTGTAATACTTATTAGCCGCGAGGTGGGAGTCATACATGTGGTCCATGCCGATGAAAGCGAGCGACACAGCACCGAATGTAAGCACCGTAGGATACCATATAGTACTCTCCACCCATTGCAGCCAGATTCCGAGGAAGCCGAGTTTCTCACCGAACGCCTCCCCGACCCAACGGAACATACCGCCCTGCTGATAAGGGAACATGGCCGCAAGTTCGGCAGCGACGAGAGAAACCGGAATGAGGAAGACAATACCGGCGAGAAGGTAATAGAATGCGGAACTCATGCCGTATTCCGCCTCGGCAGGGAGGCCACGGAGTGAAACCACGGCCACGATATTCATAATGACGAGAGTGAATACTCCCATTTTTACCGCCTGCTTCTTTGTGGAGGGAGCAGGGGAAGTGTTTGAAGTTGCCATAGTGAGTATAATTAAGAGATTAAGAGAATTTTTATAGGATTAATCGGGATAATCAGGATTAATCGGAGATGATGGTAACTTTCTCGTTGTTGAAGATTCCGAGGCCGAGTTTCTGCATGAACAGTTTGATCGCGGCCTGTGCCTTCACGGAGTTGCCGGCATCATCAAGTGGAGGAGCGAAAGCGGCTATTCCGAAGAGTCCGGGCATCACGCCCATCACTCCGCCGCCTACACCGGTCTTGGCAGGTATTCCTGACGTATAGAGCCAGTCGCCTGTATGCTGGTAGAATCCGACAGTGGCTATCAAGGTAGTGATCTTGGGTGCGATTTCAGGAGCGAACACCTGTTTCCCGGTGAGGGGATTTGTGCCGTCGTTGGCTATTGTGGCACCCATAGCCGCGAGTTGGGAGGCTGTAATGCCGAGGGAGCACTGGCGGGTGTAGAGGTCGAGGCTCATGTCCACCTCATCGTAGATACGGTTGTAGTTCTTCAGCAGCCAGGAGATGGCGCGGTTGTTGAAATTGGTGGCCGTCTCGCTCTCATAGAGCTCATCGATGAGTTGTGGAGCCGATCCGCAGAGGTCTGTGATGTTGCCGGTGATCGCTTTCCACTTCTCCTGCGGGTCGCCCTGGGGAGCCACCATTGAGCAGGCCGTTATGGCTCCTGCGTTCACAAGTGGAGTGGAGGGGTGATCGTTCTCGAGAAGAATGGCGAACACTGAATTGAAGGGGAGACCTGTGGCATCCGCTCCAATCTGCTTGAGCACCCCTTCCGGAGTGTGCTGAATCATTGCGAGAATCGCCGTGGGCACTTTGGATACCGACTCGATGCCGAATTTATACTCGGTGTCGCCGAAACTGTAGGTGGTGCCGTCGGTAAGTGTGACGGTCAGGCCGAAGAGATTGGGGTCGATATTGGCGAGGTAAGGGATATAGTCGGCGTTCTTTCCGCCTGTCACCTTCGAAGCCTCCTCAAATGCCTCCTTGGCAGCCTGTTTTATCTGATCGTGGGTTATAATTTTTTCCATAAACTTTGAGATATTGAGAATCAGGAGTATGCTGAGGGATAATAAAAAGGAGCCCCTGAGGCTTTCCGGGGCTTTAGGCACATCGGTTACCTTAAGGGCTCCATTCTCCTAATTCTTGATTATACACTCAATTTCTATAATATCACTTTCCTGTATGGTTGAAAGATTTCTTGGGGAGTGGTATGTTCTTCTCCATCGCGATACGAGTAGGAGTAGGATACTCGAGTTGGTTGAGTTCAGCTACGTAACTCTTAATGTCGTTGAGGAGCTGGTCGCACATATCGCGGCTGAATCCCTGCTTGCAGAGCACACGCATCACAACCATGTTCTCGATGTTGACAGGCATAGCGTAGGCGGGCACCATCCAACCCTTCTGGGCGAGTTTGTCCTGAAGGTCATAGAGCGTCCACTTGGCATCTTTCTGCACATCGGGTTTCATAAGCCATGTCACGATCGGGTTGGGCACCTCTTCGGAGTAAGGCTGGAACTCAGGCATAGCGGCAATCTGCCCGTGGAGATATTTAGCAATCTGGAGCGAATTGTACTGCACGTTCTTGTAGCCCTCGAATCCAAGGCGAATGAACTGATAGTACTGGCCGAGAATCTGTGCGGCAGGACGTGAATAGTTAAGACCCACTTGAGTAACCTCAGCGCCGAGGTAATCAACGGTGAAGGCCATGTCGGCGGGGAGATACTTCTTATCCTTCCAGATTACCCAGCCAAGACCCGGATAAACGAGACCGAATTTGTGGCCTGAAGTAGAGATGGAAAGGACGTTGTTAAGACGGAAATCCCATTTCTTCTCAGGGAAGAGGAAGGGAAGGATGAAACCGCCTGTGGCAGCGTCGATGTGGATGCAAAGTTCGTTGCCTGTCTCAGCATTATACTTGTCGACGGCGGCATCAAGAGCCTCTACATCATCATTAAGGCCGGTCCAGGTGACACCCTCGATAGCCACGACGCAGATAGTGTTTTCATCACACATCTTTATGGCGGCATCAACGTCGAGAGTAGTGTGCTCGAGAGAGAGGGGCACCTGACGCATCTCGATATTCCAGAGGGTGGCGAATTTTTCCCAGACCACCTGATAACCTGCTGAAATTACGAAATTAGGCTTGTCATAAGGTTTCCCCGCCTTTTTGCGACGTTCGATCCAGCGTTTCCATGCTGCAATCGCGCCGAGCATACATGCCTCTGAAGAGCCGATTGCAAGGGCTCCGGTCTTCCATTTGTTGGTCTCCGGAGTATTCCAGAGGTTTGCCATTATGTTTATACACTTCTGGCACATTACAGCCACACGGGGATATTCCGTCTCATCGATATAATTGATGTTGATGGCTTCATTCATAAGTTTTGTAGCATAGTCATCCATGTAGGTGGTGACGAATGTGGCGAGGTTCAGCCTTGGCTGAGTCTGTGCGTAAGTCTCGTCTTTCACCATCTGGTATGCTACCTGCGGAGTTGTGGGTCCGTCCGGAATCTTCTCGACCGGAGCAGGTTTCAACATCGCGTCCTGACCGAAGGCCTCGCTCTTAGCGTCACCCTCACGATAATTAGGATCAATCATAGTTTTAATAATTAAGATTTATAAATTAAGAATTATACCTCTGCCAGAGCCACCCCCTCATGAAGTAAGTGTGGCGCCCGACTGTATGTGTCTTTCATATCATTGATACCAAATAAACATTTGAGATGGCATAAAGTTAAATAAAAGACTAAAAATAAAAGATAAGAATGTTAAAAATAAAACGGGAACGGCAGCGGAGGCCGGTTGCCCGGGCTTTGCTGCCGTTCCTGTCTTATCTTAAGAGGGGAATTCAGTATGATTCCTGCTCGTTGGGGAAATCCCCGCTCTTCACGTCGGAGATATAGTTCTGCACCGCGTCTGTCATGATTCCGGCGAGGTCGGCATATCTGCGCAGGAAACGGGGTGAGAACCCCTTGTTGATGCCCAACATATCATGCATGACGAGCACCTGCCCGTCGACACCTCCACCCGCACCTATTCCGATGACGGGGATGCTCACCTCGGAAGCGACTTTGGCAGCCAGTGAGGCAGGGATTTTCTCAAGCACAATCCCGAAGCACCCTATCTCCTCGAGCATCTTCGCATCCTCGATTAGTTTATTCGCCTCCGCCTCTTCGCGTGCGCGGACGTTATACGTTCCGAATTTGTTGATGCTCTGGGGTGTGAGGCCGAGGTGCCCCATTACGGGGATTCCGGCCGAGAGGATACGCTCCACGGATTCGCGTATCTCGCTTCCCCCCTCCATCTTGACAGCCTCGGCATGGCTTTCCTTCATTATGCGTATGGCGGAAGCCAAGGCCTCTTTGGAGTTGCCCTGATAAGAGCCGAAGGGGAGGTCGACCACGACGAGAGCCCGTTTTGTGCCTTTCATGACAGACTTGGCATGATATATCATCTGGTCGAGTGTGATGGGGAGAGTGGTCATGTTCCCGGCCATTACGTTAGAGGCGGAGTCACCCACGAGGATGACGTCGATACCTGCCTCATCAAGGATTTTGGCTGAAGAGAAATCGTAGGCGGTGAGCATGGATATCTTCTCGCCGCGACTCTTCATCTCCACAAGGCGCCGTGTGGTGACCTTGCGGGTGTTGTCCGTAGTGTTTGTCGACATTTATTGACCGAGGGGAGAGGCTTGTTAATTGGTTAGAGAATAAATCAAGGAGAGACGGTGCAAAATTACAAAAAGCGCGCGGAATTTAAAAATCGGGAAAGGAAAAATGAAAAATGAAAAATAATGCGGTTGTGTGAGTTGCGGGAAATTGTTAACTTTGCCGAATAATAACGGATAGCATGGCATCTATCCATTCATAAAGCAGCAAACAACAACCTATAATATGGAATACAACCACCGCGAAATAGAACAGCACTGGCAGAAGTACTGGCGCGATAACGAAATCTATAAGGCCACGGAGAAGCCTGGCAAGAAGAAATTCTATGTGCTTGACATGTTCCCCTATCCGTCAGGAGCGGGGCTCCATGTGGGTCATCCACTGGGGTATATAGCAAGCGATATATATTCACGTTTCAAGCGTCAGCAGGGTTTCAACGTGCTTCATCCTATGGGTTATGATGCCTACGGCCTTCCGGCTGAGCAGTATGCCATCCAGACGGGGCAGCATCCGGAGAAGACAACCAATGATAACATCGCCCGCTATCGTGAGCAGCTTGACAAGATAGGTTTCTCATTCGACTGGAGCCGTGAGATACGCACATGTGATCCGGAATACTACCGCTGGACCCAGTGGGCGTTCATCCGTATGTTCAATTCCTATTATGACCTCACTGAGAAGAAGGCTCTTCCGATATCCGAACTCGTGGCACACTTTGCCGAGAAGGGCACTGAGGGTGTCAACGCCGCGTGCTCCCGAAATCTCAACTTCACGGCTGAGGAATGGAACGCCATGAGCGAGAAGGAGAAAGCCGACGTGCTCATGAACTACCGCATAGCCTATCAGGGGGAGACTATGGTGAACTGGTGTGAGGCGCTGGGCACCGTGCTCGCCAACGATGAGGTGAGCGAAGGTGTGAGTGTGCGAGGCGGCCACCCCGTTGAGCAGAAGGTGATGAACCAGTGGTGTCTCCGCGTGTCGGCCTACGCACCCCGTTTGCTTGACGACCTTGAGACAATAGACTGGAGCGACTCCCTGAAGGAGACCCAGCGCAACTGGATAGGACGCAGCGAGGGCGCGGAGATGCGTTTCCCTGTGGTGGGTAAGGATTTTGATCTCGAGATTTTCACCACACGTGCCGACACGAGTTTCGGCGTGACCTTCATGGTGCTCGCACCGGAGTCGAAATATGTGCAGCAACTTGTCACTCCGGAGCAAAAGGAGGCTGTGGATGCCTATCTCGCAGAAGTGAGCCACAAGACAGAGAGGGAACGCCAGATTGAGAAGAAGGTGTCTGGCGTATTCACCGGCAGTTATGCCGTCAATCCCATCAGCGGGAAGGAGATCCCTATCTGGATAAGCGATTATGTGCTCGCCGGCTACGGCACGGGAGCGATTATGGCCGTTCCGGCCCACGATTCCCGCGACTATGCCTTCGCCAAGCATTTCGGGCTTCCCATCATCCCCCTCATCGAAGGGGCCGACGTCAGCGAGGAGAGTTTTGACGCCAAGGAGGGGAAGATGATCAACTCCGCCAATGACAAACTTGATCTCAACGGTCTGGATGTGAAGGAGGCTATAGCGAAGACGAAAAAATTCATTGAGGCTGAGGGTATCGGCCGCGTGAAGGTGAATTATCGTCTGCGCGATGCCATTTTCTCACGCCAACGTTACTGGGGAGAACCGTTCCCCGTATATTATAAGGATGGCATAGCCCATGTGATGGATGAGAGCGACCTCCCGCTGATGCTTCCCGAGGTAGATGCCTATCTTCCGACCTCCACAGGTGAGCCACCGCTCGGACGAGCGAAGAACTGGGTGACAAAAGAGGGTTATCCTATCGAACTCTGCACGATGCCCGGTTTCGCAGGGTCCAGCGCATACTATCTCCGCTATATGGATCCCCGAAACAACGAGGCGCTCGTAAGCAAGGAGGCTGATGAGTATTGGCGCAACGTTGACCTTTATGTAGGTGGTTCGGAGCATGCCACCGGCCACCTCATCTATTCACGCTTCTGGAACAAGTTCCTCTTTGACCTCGGTCTGGTCGTGGAGCCGGAGCCTTTCCGCAAACTCGTGAACCAGGGTATGATACAGGGACGAAGCAATTTCGTCTACCGTATAAAAGACACCAACACCTTCGTCAGCAAAGGTCTGAAAGGCGACTATGACGTGACTCCTATCCGCGTTGACATAAATATGGTGAGCAACGACGTGCTTGACATTGAGCGTTTCAAGGCTTGGCGTCCTGAATTTGCCGATGCCGAGTTTATACTTGAAGACGGAAAGTATAACTGCGGTTATGCCGTCGAGAAGATGTCGAAGTCAATGTTCAATGTGGTTAATCCGGATGATATCGTGGAGCGTTACGGAGCGGATACACTCCGTCTCTATGAGATGTTCCTCGGTCCTATCGAGCAATCCAAGCCGTGGGATACGAACGGTATCGATGGCGCGAACCGCTTCCTCAAGAAACTGTGGGGACATTTCTTCAAACTCGACCTCTCAAAGCGTGAGCCTATGACAAAGGGTGAGTTGAAGACGATGCACAAACTGATCAAGAAGGTGAGCCAGGATATAGAGAATTTCTCATTCAATACCTCTGTGGCGGCCTTCATGGTCGCTCTCAACGAACTCACCTCCCAGAAATCAACAAATGTGGAGGCTATGGATCTGTTCACGCGCCTTCTCGCACCTTTCGCCCCACACATAGCGGAGGAGTTCTGGCACCGTCTGGGGCATGAAGGCTCTGTGGTGGATGCCGAGTGGCCGGCGTATGATGAGGCCAACCTCAAGGAAGATACGGTGAAGTATCCCGTAAGTTTCAACGGCAAGACACGTTTCATGCTCGATGTTCCTGCGGAGGCAGACAAGGCCGCTGTTGAGGCTGCCGCCCTCGAGGCACCTGATGCAGAGAAATGGCTTGCAGGGAAGACACCCAAGAAAGTGATTGTCGTGCCCGGCAAGATTGTGAATATCGTCCTTTAGGAATTATAAGTCTCATGGGTCTTATAAGATTAATAGGATTTATAAGCCACCTCCGACTCATACGATTTAATTCTTATCTATAATAAAACGCACCGCCGGTGCGTTTTTTTTATGATGAAAAACGAACTTCCGAAAATAGTATTCGCCACAAACAACCTCCATAAACTGGAGGAGGCGCGTGCCCTCGCAAAGGGTAAACTTACCATCCTTTCCCTTTCAGACATAGATTGCCATGACGACATACCCGAGACTGCGGAGACTCTCGAGGGGAATGCCCTCATAAAGGCCCGTTGGGTGAAAGAAAAATACGGCTACGATTGCTTTGCCGATGACACGGGGCTTATGGTGGATGCGCTCGGGGGAGCACCCGGAGTATACAGCGCGCGTTTTGCCGGAGACCATTGTTCGCCCACGGACAACGTCCGTCTTCTCCTTGAGAAGATGAAAGGGGTGGAAGACAGGCGCGCGAGATTCTCCACGGTCATAGCCTTGATAAAAGATGGCAAGGAACAGATATTTGAAGGGTGTGTGGAGGGTGAAATCTCCGAGGCGCCCCATGGCAAGGAGGGTTTCGGATATGACCCCATATTCGTGCCTTACGAGTCAGGCGTCGCTTTTGCGGAGATGACCCCGGAAGGGAAGAACGCTATATCCCACAGAGGACGCGCCATGCGCAAATTTCTCGAATCAATATGAAACCTATATATCCTCTTTCCATAATTTTAGCCCTTTCCGCCTCGGTGAGCGCGGACGGGTCGGCATGGCGTATGCACCCCACGTTTGAAGGGGAGATGACCCATGTGATTGAGACTCCCGAATATGTGTATTTCGTCAATCGTGTGTTGCCTAAAGACAATAAGGTTATACCCGACTATATGACGATGTTCCGTCTTGACAAGGAAGGTGAGGAGATTCAGAATATCACCACCGACAATTACTTGCCCGTCACTACCCTTTATGAAGTGATGCGTAATTCCGGAAAGGGTTACATCATGACGTTAGGATCGGATTATTCGATATCTTTGCTCTATGATAACGGCGACGTAAAGGATATTCCCGCCTACCGCCAGGCTTCCATCACCGAGAGTAAGGATGTCAACGCCCTGACCCCGGATGCAGCCCATGATAACGTCTATATGGCTACCGGGTTCGGGTATGTGGTGCTTAACGATAAGAAATATGAGATTGCCGACAGCCGCAATTATGGGTCGCCGTTGAAGTCGGTGGCGCGTATTGGCGATAATATCATAATCCTTACGAACGGCGCCCTTTTATCTGCTCCCGTATCTCATCCGAGATTCTCCTTATCCGATTATAAGACGGTAAAGCAGATAGCCGCTCCTTTAGGGCTTTACCCTCTCTCGGAGTCGAAATGCGTGCTTTTAGCACAAATGGGCTCATCATCACGCATGTATATCCTCTCGCTTGACGCGCAGGGTGAGGTGGTGTTGGATCAAGGCGTGGACGGGCAGTACACTTACGTCGAATATAATGACGAGGGGCTGACGCTCAATTCGCGCAACGACGTGAAGCAAGTCAACAAGGATGGAAGTTACGTCTCCATACCCCGCCCCGAAGGGTGGACCGGGGGAATCTTCGCTACACGTAATAACCGCGATTTCTGGTTTGGCGAAGGTGGAAACGGGTTGCTCGGCATGAGATATGACGCAAATTCAGGATGGACCCGGACACAGGATTTCATCATACCTGATGCACCAGCACCATTTCTGAGCACATGCATGATGGAGCATCCTACTGAGGGGCTGCTCGTGTCGAACTTCGGCAACTGGGGCGACAATTACAACTATGCCGGTAAAAGCCCGCTGCTGCTCAGCGGGTATAAGGATGGGAGATGGAATGCAGACGCCTTCCGGTCGGCCTCCCCACAGCCGACGGTAATAGTGAATCCATTCGGATTCGCGGTTGACCCTGATAACCCGAATTACATATACTCCTCATCCCTTCACTCCGGCATGGCACGCCTGAACCTGGAGGACCCTGCCGATGTGATTCATTTCGTGAGCCCTTCGCACGCCACAGGAAATGAGACCGGCTACGTCCCCCTGATACCGAATCAGCCCTCTATAAAAGACTGGTCGTGCAGCATGACGACACCACGGTTTGACTCATACGGCAATTTATGGAGCATGCACGCTAATTACGACTTCTCCGGGGATAAGTTGCTGTCGGTGTATTGCTGGGAGGCGGCCGACAGGAAAGGAACTGTGTCGGCTACCGATATCCGTCTCCCCAAACTTGTGATGATTTCCGGAGCAGGACCGGCCCATGCAGGCGATATGAATCCCCTTCTCACGAAAAGGAACAAGAATCTCCTTGTGTTTTGGAAAAATTCAGGAAAACCTGATCTGATGGTGGTGGATACGGGAGGCACTCCAACCGATACCAACGACGACCGCAGGGAGATGCTTGTCTCCCCGGTGGACCAGGATGGAAATACGGTCGACGTCGCTGATATGAATGTGATGTTTGAAGATCCCTCCACAGGTTACGTGTGGGTGGGATATTCAGGAGGGGTATTCTATTTTGATCCGCACACACTGTTGGAGGGTTCCCCGCGGATAAACCGTGTCAAGGTGGCGAGGAATGATGGTACAAACCTTGCCGACTATCTCTTGAATGAGGTGGATATCACCAGCATCACGGCCGATGGGTATGGAAACAAATGGTTCGGAACAAACGGCGCGGGCCTGGTATGCACCACTTCTGACGGAAGGACTATACTTGAGGAGGTGACCCGTGATAATTCCGACCTTCCCTCGGATGAGATAAGCCTTGTAAAATACATTCCCTCTTCCAATTCACTGATGATCTCCACGAGACAAGGGCTTTGCGAATACACCTTGAAGAGCAGGGGAAATGCAGGCGATGAAGAGGAGGTGAAGGTTTATCCCAACCCCGTACGCCCCGAGTATTCCGGGTATATCACGATAGACGGGCTTCGTGACGGAAGTCTGGTGAAAATTGTCGACGGAGGGGGGAATATCGTGAAGGAACTCGGACCGGTCAGCGGCAGCACAGTAGAATGGGATGGCACCAATCTTCATTTCAGCAAGGTCAGCAGCGGTGTCTATTTCATACTCTCTTCAGGCGGGGATAGCGATTCATCCTTTGCCAATGTCGGGAAAGTGCTCGTGGTGAAATGACCTTAATCCCTGTCAATAAGAAAAAAGAAACTCAATGGGAAAGAATAAGCTAAAGAAATTCGCAGATATGGCCACGTTCGGATGTGTGCTGCAATATCCGCGTGAAGTGCTCCTTCAGGAGGGCTTCCCCTATTTCGGAAAATGGAACGAACACTTCTTTAAGAACGACGGACTTATAACCCTTGAACTCGGTTGCGGAAAGGGTGAGTACACGGTGGCGTTGGCCAAGGCTAATCCCGAAAGGAATTACATAGGCGTTGACGTGAAAGGAGCCAGGATGTGGAGCGGAGCACGCGAAGTGGAGGAGAACGGTATAGGGAACGCCGCCTTCCTGAGAGCGGAGATAGAGAACATCGACAGATTCTTCGCTCCCGGCGAGGTGGATGAGATCTGGATAACGTTCCCCGACCCCCAGATGCAGAAGACAAGGAAAAGGTTGACCTCAACACGCTTCCTGAAGATGTATGGCCAATTCCTCCGTCCCGGAGGCCTTATAAACCTCAAGACGGATTCCCCTTTCCTCTTTGAGTATACACGCCGTCTGGCCGAACTCAACGGATTCGAGATAGACTTCATCACCGACGACCTCTACGGGAGCGGCAAGGCGGATCCCGTCACCTCGATAAAGACTTATTATGAGAGCCAATGGCTTTCGAGGGGTAAGAAGATAAAGTTGATAAAAATGCGTGTGAAGGATTTCGACAATCTTCAGGAGCCACCGTCCGACGATATAGAGCGCGATGATTATCGCGCCTATCCCCGGCATACTGTAATAAAGTCAGAGGTTGGGATTTAATGCTTATTGAGTCTTATAAGATTTATAAGCCCCGGAAGTCCCGGAAGATTTATCAGAAATTCGACAATGAAATAAAATAAATTATGACATTATATCCGAATCTGATTCTTGATGCTCTCAAGAATGTGAAATATCCCGGCAACGGCAAGAGTATAGTGGAGAATGGCATGGTTGAGGATGATATCCGTATTGATGGCAATAAGGTGTCGTTCTCAATAGTCTTCGACAAGCCGACCAATCCGTTCATCCGCAGTGTGGTGCGCTCAGCGGAGGCAGCCATAAACGCCTATATCTCTCCTGAAGTGGAGATAAAGGACAACATAAACGTGAAATACAGTCAGCCGGCAGCACTGAAACCGGCCAATCCGCTCCCCGGAGTCAAGAATATCATAGGTATCTCATCCGGTAAGGGTGGTGTCGGGAAATCTACCGTGGCCGCCAATGTGGCCATCGCACTCGCTGCAAAAGGGTATAAGGTGGGTCTTCTCGATGCCGATATTTTCGGCCCGTCAATGCCTAAGATGTTCGGCGTGGAGGATGAGCAACTCTACATGGTGAACAAGGAGGGGCGCGACTGGATAGAGCCTGTGGAGAAATATGGCGTGAAGATGCTCAGTATCGGCTTTGTCGTGGATAAGGATAGCGCGGTGTTATGGCGCGGAACCATGGCAAGCAATGCCCTCAAGCAGTTGATAACCGATGCATGGTGGGGCGAGCTGGATTATTTCCTGATAGATATGCCTCCCGGTACCAGCGACATACATCTCACCCTTGTGCAGACTCTCGGCATAACCGGAGTGGTGGTGGTATCCACACCCCAGGAGGTTGCGTTGGCCGATGCCCGTAAGGGTATATCCATGTTCAGGGGAGAGAAGGTGAACGTCCCCGTGCTCGGTGTGGTGGAGAATATGGCATGGTTCACTCCGGCCCCTCATCCCGATGAGAGATACTTCATTTTCGGTAACGGTGGTGCCGCACGTTTGGCGGAGGAACTCGGCGTGCGCCTTCTCGCGCAGATACCTCTTGTGGCTGATATATGCGCTACGGCCGACAATGGCGCACCCACCGCGACTAATCTTCTTGAGGCCGAGGCTACGGCTCCAAATCCTGAGACGGAGGCTTTCTCTGCGCTTGCCGACGTGATTGTGGAGGCTTGTGAGGAACGCAACTCAAATCTCCCCCCGACAATGAAGGTGGAGACCCACTGATAAGCAGAAAGTGAGAATAATCAGGCGAATGTGAAATTCTTTTTGCGGTGAGGCCTGTGGCGCAGACGGAATATAAGGTTTCCGAGCGGACGCCAGAGCATATACAGAGGCAGCAGCACCCAAGGCGTTGAAGCGTCAAGGCGGTGGGCTGCCTTTTCGTATACCACAATCTCTGTTATATTGAATGCCAGAAGGATGACCAAAGCCATTGAGGCGGGAAAGAGATTGGGGAGTGGAATTAAAGCCGCTGCCACGGCGGAAGCGGTGACAAGCCATTGCATTGACGACCCCAAACCCTCCCGTAGGAATGGCAGGGACGGGAGGAAAGTGGATGTGAACTGATAGCGTTCTTTCAGGTCGGCGTGCATCCTGTTGGCTGCCTCACCCCAGTCGACCGTGAGGATTGATTCCTTGACCAGCATCACCTCCGTGTTAATGTCGTCGGCGATGTCATAGATGAAAAGATCGTCATCACCGTGCATAAGGTGGATGGTCTTTGAATACCCTTTCTGTTCAAAGAATAATTTCCTGCGGTAGGCGAGGTTATGGCCATCGCCCCTGAACGTTCTCCCGTTCAGGGATGCTCCGATCCATTGCATTGAGGTGAGGGTGTTGTCAAATTCCCGATACCACTTAGCCGGGCCGGAGAATTGGGAGGGGTCAATGTGCGACACACCGAGAACGATGTCGGTGTAACTGTTTTCAGCGAAGGGTGTCATCATGAGGGTAAGCCATGAAGATGAGGGTATGATGCAATTGGAAGTGGTGGTGAGCACTACTTCCCCTTTCGCTGCCTTTATCCCTAATGTCAGTGCCAGTTTCCTGCGGCTGAGGTTATGTGAACCCGGGGGTATGAACGTCACGTACAGTTTGTCGGGATAGAGCGATGTGAGGCGTTCGGCGAGCCCCGCAGTTACTTCGTTGTTCCCTTCATTGACCACTACCACTTCAAAATCATGGTAATCCTGACTCATGAGGGTAGAGAGGTATTCGGTCAGTTTCTCCTCACAGGTATATGCGTAGACCACGACAGAGACCTTCGGCCCCTTTGCAGGATGTTCGGCTTCAGGGTTAATGATATGTGCGTAATCATCGGTCTGTTCGTCGGCAGTGCGCACAATCTTCAGCATCGGGAGGAAACGTGCCTTCAGAGCCACAATAGCCGCAAGCACCGCGATGCCCGCCAAAATCCAGATATATACAGGGATGTTGAAATCAAAAATCATTTTTAATATGTGGGGAGAGTCTGGTTTGGAATGCGTGTATTAATATTCAGAGAAGAAATACGGTTTGAATACGATGCCCACACGGAACATGGAGTGGAACTTGTTATAGTCGAGCAGACATTCCCCGTAGCCGTTATAGTATTGCGCGAACAGGTTTAGGTTCATTTTCTCATTCACCTTCCATGCAGTCTCAAGGATGGTGTTGCAGTTTAGGTTCCATCCTTTACGCTTCACCATCGTGAGTCCGAAAGTCCATTTCTTGTTGAAGGTCATTGCCGTTAGACCCCATTGGAAAATTCCGCAGTAATTCAGGATATCCTTGTTGTTCATTCCGTCGATTATGGGAATCCATATTTTACCATGCACCATCAGCAATTCGTCGATCATGGTGTGTCCGCAGAAGGATATCCTGTTCCAGCTTCTTGAGGAATCACCGTCGCGCCCGTTGCTCTCGTGCTCGAGGAGCAGAGTGAGTTTGCCGACATACCTCCCCTTGCTGAAGAAAGGTTTCGCCCAGCCTATTCCGGGGTTGTAGTTGAGGTCGTGCATGGGGAGGGAATTCTCGAAGACATTCCAGAAGGTCTTCTGATTATACATTATGAAGAGATAGGAATGCCAGGGCAACACGGCATTTGTTATGCGGAAAGCGAGTGAAATCTGGAACTTTACGTCGGAATTTGTGCGTGTCGGCTTTTTCCCGAGGGTAGTGCCGACAGTGAAATAATTATCTTTATAGAGTCCGAAATAGGGCCCGTAGTCAAGAGTCTCTTTCAGGGAATCGGTAAATTCCTTTTCGTGCTGCGCCGGAATAATCTGCGCCACGCTTTCCCGAGAGGAAAAGAGCAGGGAGAAGAGGATGATGAGAAAGATTTTTGATTTCATGTGGGGAGGGGTTGTATAAATTCCGATGAGTCTGCGGCAGGTATGACCGTGCGCGGAATCACGGTGCAAATTTAGCAATTCTTTTGCAATATATTATATAGGAAAGAGCAAAACCGAATCCCGATTTGCTTATAAGGAGGTTAAAAAGGTATGTAAGGCGGAAAATATTGTATGAGGTGGGAAAAATTACTAACTTTGCCGTAACAAACAATATTAGGAAACGAATATGGGAACTGCATCATCCAACAGTGCCGACAGATTGAAGGAACTCGGGACAGAGAAAATCTGGAGGCTTCTGCTGAAATATAGTCTGCCGGCTGTAGTCGGAACGGTGGTCATGTCGATCTACAACATAATTGACTCCATCGTGATAGGTCATGCCATAGATGATCCCAACGTGGTCAGCGGAATTGCAGTGACGTTCCCGGTCATGAACCTTGCGACTGCCCTCGGTATGCTTATCGGCGCCGGCTCCGCCACGAGGATAAGCATAGTCATGGGCCAGCAGAATAAGCCTATGGCGGAGAAAATTTTGGGAAACTCCGTGCAGTTGACCGTATTGGTGGGAATCATCTATATCACCCTATTCGCCATTTTCCTCACGCCTATCCTGAAGATATTCGGCGCTTCCCCCAATTCCCTCCCTTATGCCCGCGAATTCCTTATATGGGTGCTTCCCGGGATGGTGCTCATGAATCTCACCTTCTCCTATAACAATGTGATGCGCGCCACCGGGTATCCGGGGAAGGCGATGTATACCAACCTTATCGGAGCTGGTCTCAATGCCATACTTGCCCCTCTGTTCCTGTTCGGTTTCCACTGGGGCATCAAGGGTGCGGCCATCGCTACGGATATCTCCATGCTTGTGACCGCCTTCTTCGTCATGTCGCATTTCTTTCAGAAGAAGAGCGAGCTCCATTTTAAGAGAGGGACTTTCAAACTTGACTGGGATGTGATAAAATCCATACTTTACATAGGTATGGCGCCTTTCCTCATAAACGTCGCCGGCTCCGGCATCAATGCGATAATCAACAATTCCCTCCTCAAATACGGCGGGGATGATGCCATAGCCTCAGTGGTGGTATTCAACCGCTTTGTCACCATCTTCGTGATGATCGTGATGGGTATATGCCAGGGTATGCAGCCTATCCTGGGATATAACTACGGCTCAAGGAAATTCAAGCGTCTTTTCGGCACTCTGCGCCTGGCCATAATATGCGCTTTGATATTCACCACTACGGGAAGCCTCATCGGGGCCTTCAACCCGAGGGTGATAGCCGGGCTGTTCATGCAGGATGCGCAGCAGATAGAATGTGCGGTCAATTGTCTCCGTATAACCACACTGACGTTCTGGATAGTGGGATTCCAGATTGTGGGCACCAATTTCTTCCAGTCATTGGGTATGGCGGGTAAGGCGGTGTTCCTGTCGCTGACAAGACAGATCATATTCATGATTCCCATGCTTCTGCTACTTCCGCCCCGTTTCGGCCTTGACGGAGTGTGGAGTTGTTTCCCGGTGTGCGATGCCGCGGCGTCGATTATCACAGCGATAATGCTTACCTGGCAGATTCATAAGATAAAGAAGTCTCAGGCGTTGCCGGTTTCAGCCGGATGAGCCGTCATAATCTCATGACCAAAAAGCAGACAAGATGAAAATTGATTTTACTCCATTCGTCAGAAAGGGATTCGAGAAACTGGCTGATCGTACTGACACATGGGATACGGACGGCGAGGCTCTGCAGCGTAAGGTGCTCCGCGATCTGCTCCGGAAAGGGAGCGGCACGGAATACGGCAGGAGATATGATTTCGCCGACATGCTGCATACAGGAGATTCCTATAACCGTTTCGCCACGGGTGTCGCCCCGGTGGCATACGAGGATATCCGCCCCTACGTGATGCGTATGATAAGGGGGGAGAGGGATGTGCTCTGGAGAGGTGTATGCCGTGATTATGCCCAATCGTCAGGGACATCGGGGGGGAAATCCAAGTTCATACCAGTCACACCTGATTCGCTGAAAGGGAATCACTATCCCGGAGGGGCAGACTGTGTGGCCCATTATCTGAGGCAGGTAAGGGAGAGCCGCATTTTCTCCGGAAAGGGGTTTATACTCGGAGGGTCGTTCTCCAACACATTGGGCATAAAGTCAGGCAAGGTGCATATCGGCGACCTTAGCGCGACACTGATAAACCGTATCAATCCGCTGGCAAATTTTGTGCGCATACCCGACAAGAAGACCGCCCTGCTGGCCGATTGGGAGGAGAAACTGCCGGCACTTGTCAAGGCGGCTTCCAAGGAGAATGTGACGAATATATCGGGAGTTCCCTCATGGTTCCTTACGGTGCTGAGAAAGATAATGGAGGAGCGTGGGGCAGCCACAATACACGAGGTATGGCCTAATCTGGAGGTCTTTTTCCACGGGGGGATATCGTTTGAGCCATACAGGGATGAATACCGGAGGCTGACGGATGCAGGGAAGATGCACTTTCTGGAGACGTATAACGCTTCTGAGGGATTCTTTGCCGTGCAGAATGATCTTTCCGACCCCGGCATGCTCCTCATCATAGATAAGGATGTGTTCTATGAATTCATACCCGTAGAGGGCTCCGACCGTATGCCGCGTCCTCTCTGGGAAGTGGAGAAGGGGGTAGTGTATGAACTTGTGATAACCTCAAGCAACGGGCTCTGGCGTTATCGTCTGGGCGACACTGTAAGGGTGGTATCCACCTCACCATTGAAAATCACCATAGCGGGGAGGACCCGCAGTTTCATAAATGCATTCGGTGAGGAGTTGATGGAAGACAACGCCGAGAAGGCTATGGCACAGGCCTGTGAGCGCACCAACAGCGCCATCCTCAACTATACGGCCGCGCCGGTATTCGCCTCTGACGGTAAGAAGGGTCGCCACCAATGGCTCATAGAGTGGGAGAAAGCCCCTTCCGACAACGGTGCTTTCGCCGAAGTGCTGGATGAGGAATTGAGGAAACTGAATTCAGACTATGATGCCAAGCGCAGCCATTCCCTGTTTCTCGACCCGCCGGAGGTGCTGAGTGCGCCCTCGGGGCTTTTTGACAATTGGCTTAAAAGCGCAGGGAGCCATAAATTGGGTGGACAGCGTAAAGTGGTAAGGTTGAGTAATGACCGGGAGATAATGGAGAAGTTGTTTGCCCTTATAGCAAAAATGAATAAATAATGTGTAATATTTGTTCATATTAACATAGTTTAACTATTTCTATCGTTATTTTTGAGTTGATTAATAGTAATTTTGCGATTGGAACAAAAGGGTTCCTTACCGCTTCACTTCTTGCCGATGTAGCGGACGTTCCGAAATGAAGTCAAAATTCTAAACTAACAAAGATGAAAAAGATTTTTACACTGCTCATGGCATTGCTCATGCTTGCCCCGGCGTATGCCGACCTTCAGAAGAAACTCGATAAGAAACTGGAGAAAGCCCAGGAAAAGGAGATGAAGGAGAAGAAAAAAGCGTATCAGAAAGGTGGCTGGGAAATCATGGGCAGCCGAACCATGGATGTGGCTCTCCTGAAGCATTACAGCAAACTCAATGAACTTGGCGACGAGGGCCTTGTGTTTGATGGAACCGCACAGAATACTAAATCCAAAAACATTGCGGAGCAGATGGCTCTAAACAACGCAACCATCAAGTATGCTCAGAAAGCGGGCAGCACTGTAAAGGGACGCGTGATAAGCGACATAATGGCAGAAGGGACAGCAAATGAGGCTGAGTTTGAGAAATTCTATGCAGCCTATGAGCGTCTTGTAGAACAGAACGTGAAGAATGTGCTTATTCCGAGTTACTCCGTAATCAAGCAGAATCCTGACGGCACATACGAGGTTCAGTCTTTCTTTATTGTTGACGAGTCTAAGGCAAGGGTAGCGCGTCTTGCTGCTCTTGAGAAGGCTATCCGTGAGACTGAGCTCGCACAGGAATACGCCAGTAAGGTAAGTGACTTTGCGAACGACAGAATAGAAGAATAGGATCTGGCATCACGCTCTTCTCTCTGAGGAGCGTCACTCTATACCACATGGAGAAGTCATTTCAAGGCATGCTCCATGTGGATTATTTATTTACTTAACCTATATTATATTGCTTATTACGTTGATCTTTCCTCTCTTCATTGATTGACGTGGAATGAAATTTAGGAAATGAATCTCAAGAAGACAACATTGGCTATTTTGCTTGCACAAGCACTTTTCGTGGCGCCGCATGTGTATGGGAAGAAAAATGAGCCTGCTCAAAACACGGAGCAGACTGAAAACAGACGTACCGAATACAGTTTCAAACAGTCTGGCACCCCTATAAAACTCTCTCCCTACAATACTGTGGTTTACTCCATGACCCCCACTGATATTCTGACAATGCGCGGGGATGGACTGTACCATACGAAGAATCAATTGATGACCCTCTCCGTGATTCCTTCAGGTGTGAGTTACGGTGTGGTCGAGCAGGATAAGAAGGGTAGGACCAAGGCCGGATTCTACAGCACTTCCGAATATGCGAAGAAACTCGGTGAACTCGACGTGAAGAAATACGGTCTTCCTTCAGCGATGGCATATAGCCCGGATGCAAGAAAGATATATGTCGCTACGGAGCAGGGCCTGAAGGTTTTCGAGCCCCGCAAGATGACACTCGTCGACTCTATGGAACTCCCGTTCATGCCTGCGGAGATGGCGGTCAGCGACAACGGTTATTATCTGACCATCTCTTCCGGAGACAGGGTGGCTGTCATTAACATAGAGCAGAAGAAGGTGCGCAGGGACTGGAGCTATGGTGTGAAGGTGACGGATATGACTTTCTCAGAGGGAAGTTCACAGTTCGCCGTGCTCACTGATGATGGCATCCTCAGCGTCTATGATACCCGCAACTTCAACATAAAGAATACTATAGAGGATCTTGGCACCGGCATCGCGTGTGCTTTCAGCAACGACGGTAAATATATATTCGTAGCCACTTCCCCCGAGACGCTTGAGGTGATAAACCTTGTGCGTCCGACCGACAGGAATACAATCCCGGTGGAAAACGGCGGAATTTCCGACATGGCTTTCATCAAGGATTCCGAAGGCAATTCCCTTCTCGCCTATACCGGCCCGAACGCAGTGAAGGCACGCCGCATACAGAATCTCGAACCCCATTTCAACAAACTGATTTCGGATGAGGTGGACGAGATGATGGCTGAGTGGCAGAAGATGATGCCGGGCGAGAGCATGGAAGAATACCGTGCCCGTGTGAACGATGAGACCAGAGCACGTCAGCGCAGACTTTTCGAGGATGAGATTTCAACACGCCTCGCAGGCGACCTTCTCGCCAGCGCGACCATGAGCCTCGGAAGTTACGACCGCACGAACCAGGTGCTCGCCCTTGATTTCTCAACAATGCCCACAATCTATCTGCCGGTGCCCGAGAGTGATGTGACTTCATTCAAGAATGCAGGAGACCTTGTGCTCTCTGACGTGCAGTACGGTGTGCTTCCCGATGATACTTTCGAGATTGTGTACGCTAAGGTCACCAATAAGGCCGACGGCAAGACCTACGAGTATAATAACCATGACCGTGTGGCGATGGATTTCATGGGTGGCGATTCAAACGTAGTCTCGCTCGAAATTCTTCAGCAACAGCAGATGGAGGAACTCAAACTTCAGGAATTGAGGGCTAAGGTTGTGGAGGAGGCCAAGAGCGCGAGCACAATCTCCAACCACACAAACATCGCTGTCGACTCCCGTGTCGTGCCTGATTTCGATGCCGACGGCAACAAGATTCTCAACTATGAGGTGAATTTCACATATCAGGTTGATCCGGAATTCTCCGCTTCCGAGGATTTCCCTCCGGGAAAATATATTGTGGAGGAGTCGGGCGCCGCAAATGCGATGCTTAAGATTGTGAAGGAGGCGTTCGAGGGTGATTTCTCCCAGTATATCAAGGCCGGAAAGAAACTGAAGGTGGTCATCTCCGGAACGGCCGACGCCACTCCTATTGTGAGGACAATCCCTTATAACGGTGTATATGGTGATTTCGAGGATGAGCCTATCTATGAGAACGGCGATCTCACAGCCATTACCGTGACCAAGAAGGATGGCGTCAAGGAGAACCGTCAGTTGGCTTTCCTCAGGGCTGAGGGTGTGAAGAATTATCTTCAGAATAACGTTGACAAACTTGACGAGATGAACGCCGACTATACCATCAAGGTAGACGTGGCGGAAGGAAAGGGTGCCGAGTTCCGTAGAATTACGGCCAATTTCCTTTTCATAGATGTATTTTGATTGAAGGCCCGGTCCCGGGCCGGATGTGTCCGGGACCGTCTTCCTTAAATTCTTTTGACCGGAGGATTCCTTTCCGGCCTTATACAATTTACTTTATATGTCTACAAATAACTCAACTGATAATAAATTTTTCTTAGGCGGGATTTTCAATCGGACAATCCCGGCCATAACTTTCGCACTTCTTCTCGGGGGTGCTTCTTTTGCAACATATTCAGCATACGCGGCAGGTGCATATTCAAGTGCCGTGGAAGAGACGGAACTCACACCCACACAACAGGCTGCCGCACTGTATAAGGCAGTTAAGGAGAAGCAATATCAGGGTGCTGAGGAGGAGGAAATATATAAGGCCGTAATGGATGCCTACCGGCGGACGGCGGAGGCTATCTCTTCAGATACCATAAGCGAGAGTTCAGCCGCACAGTGCAGGAGCATCCTCGTGGACCTTAATCCTCAACTTGCCAACGGAGCGATACATTTCTCTGTAAAGGGTGATGGCGCAACGATGGCGCAGTTCGCGCAGGCATACGTGGATACCCAACTGATGCCGCAGATGGAGCAGGTGACCTTCCAGAAGGATAAGGATCTGTATCCGGCTCTTGTGTACAGTGCCGCATCGGGATGCTATAACAGAGGAGACCACACGGGTGCGATAAAGTATTTTGAGGAATATCTCAACACCGGAGAACAGAAACAGCGTCAGCCGGTGGCCCTTTTCTACGGGCAGGCTCTCCTTTCCACGTCGCAGGCTTCCCGGGGTGTGGAGAAGGCTGTGGCTCTCTCGGAGGAGTTCCCCTCAGATTTCAATATGCTTACGATTGCCCTTCAGTTGTGTATAGATTCCAACAGAAGAGACCTTATGCCGACTCTTCTCGAGCGTGCGCTTCAGGTCAAGCCGGATGATGAGCGGCTCCTGAATCTTCAGGCGTCATTGTACGAGGAGCAGAGGAATTACCGTGGTGCGCTCGACATCTATTCGCAGCTTGAGGAGAAGCATCCCAACAGTATAAGCGTGAACGAATGTGTGGCACGCTGCTATTACAATCTCGGCACGAACTACTACAACAAGTCAATCTCTGAACTTGATGAGAAGGAGGCTTCAAAGCAGCGTCGCCAGAGCAACGCCTATTTCTCAAGCGCGGCGGAGAAATATGAGGACCTCTCGGCCAACGACCCCAACAATACGAAGTACCTCAAGGCTATGGCCACTTCATACGCCTGTCTGGGAAACAAATCGAAGGTGGAAAGCATCAACACACGTCTCACTGCACTCGGCGAAAGCGCTACCGCGATGAATTCAATGCCGGTGCTTATTGGCGCTGCCGGGCAGGAAGCCGGACCCGCATCAAGAAGCATACCATCTTACCAGCAGTATGCCCAGGCTTACGTCACCGAGCATCTCAAAGACTGGATGAAGCGGGGTGAGTTTGAGAAGACGGAGGATTATGAGAAAAGGGTTTCTCCCGAGAATATCCTCAGGGAGCGCGAACGCCTGAGCTCGATAATAGCCGACCGATATCTCACACAATATGCCAACCAGTTGGCTATCTCTGAGCTGAAACTTCAGCCGTATGACGTCGACAACGAGACTTACGCTGTCGATTCCGAGTTCGGTCCCATTTATGTCAAGGTGCCCCTGAAAAACCAGGAGGCTGAGAAATTCAAGAACATGTGGGATCAGGTGCAGATCCGCAATCCGAAATTCTTTGTGAAGAATGACGGAATAGCCATCGCATCCATATCGTTCCTCATGCCTTCGGGAAAGGAGTATGCCTACAATGCCGCCGACAAACTTCAATATGAGGGTGATAAACTCGTGACTGTGGATGCCTCACTGCTCGAGCAGGTAACTACCAAACCAACACCTAAGGGTGGCGATTCACCCAAGGTGCATCGTCTGACGGCCCAGAGCGACGTCGACAAGAATATCCCCCAGAATCAAGCCACAAATACAAATACCGTGGCATTGATTATTGCCAACGAGGATTACGCCAAGGTGGTGGATGTCGCTGCCGCGTTGCATGACGGTGAGGTCTTTGCCAAATATTGCAGGGAGACTTTAGGTATTCCCGAGAACCAGGTGTTCCTCTATCAGAACGCTACCTACGGCGAAACCCTTTCGGCTATCAACAAACTACGCAATACGGTTAAGGCACTCGGAAATGACGTGAATGTAATCCTCTATTATGCCGGTCATGGTGTGCCTGACGAGCGTACGAATGATGCCTATATGATGCCTGTGGATGCCGATCCTATGGTGATGGCTACCGCCTATCCGCTGAAGACCCTCTATAAGGAACTCGGGGATATGGGTGCCGACAACGTGATGGTGTTCATGGATGCTTGCTTCAGCGGCGCAAACCGTGGCGACGGTATGCTGGCCGAGGCGCGTGGCGTGGTGCTTGTGCCTAAGAAGGCTGCTCCGGAGGGGAATATGTTTGTCTTGAGTGCCGCAAGCGGCAATGAGACTGCACTTCCCTACAAAGAGAAGAATCATGGTCTCTTCACATACTATCTGCTGAAGAAACTTCAGGAGAGCAAGGGTAATGTGTCGCTTAAGGATCTGAGCGATTATGTCTCCAAAGAGGTGCTCAAGACCTCTTCAATGACCCTCAACAAGCCTCAGAATCCTACGATGACCGCTTCCGGAGAATTGCAGATGAAACTTGGTTCGACAAAACTCCGCAAGTGATTATTTTCGGAAGTACTTTTTTAAGGGTTTGATTAGATGAAAAGAATCAGAGCGATATTGATGATGCTGGCCGTATGCCTTTCGGGCATATCTGCCTTGGCATCTCCATCACCGGCACCTCCGATAAAGACGGTAAAGGGGGAGTTCACTTATTATGGCGATAAGTCAACATCTCCGGCCGAGTGCAAGCGGCTTGCTCTTGAGGGGGCGCGTCTGGCTGCCCTGTCGAAGGAATACGGCACGATAGTGACCCAGGATGTGCTCCAGGCTGACAGGGTGGGTCCGAAGGGGGAGAGCAACAAATTCCTCTCACTTTCCGCAACGGAGGTGAAAGGGGAGTGGATTGCAGATGAAGGCGAACCGGAATTTGACATCTCTCTTGACAAGGAGGATAATTTTGTTGTGACGTGCCGTGTGAAAGGTAAGGCGCGGGAGATTTCCAATGAGTCTGTCGATTTCAACGCCCTTGTGCTACGCAACGGCAACAAGCCGGGGAATGCCTCCACGGAATTTCATGACGGCGACGACCTCTACCTTTATTTTACGGCGCCCACCGACGGCTTTGTCTCGGTGTATCTTGGTCTTGAAGACGGGAATGTCTACCAGATGCTCCCTTACCTTATGGATACAAAGGGTGAGGCAAAGATAAAGAAGGGGTATGATTATGTGTTTTTCGACGCTACAAAGGCGGAAGGCACATTCGGCACTCCCGACCAGTTCAGGATCTCATGCGATGGAGAGGTGGAATTCAACAAGTTGTATGTGCTCTTTTCCCCCTCATATTTTGCGAAGCCCGTCACTCGCCCTCGAAGTAGCGCGGAGGAGTTGCCTTCCCTGTCGGAGGAGGATTTCTCAAAGTGGCTTGTGAAGACACGCAGAAATGACCCGCGGATGGGAGTGAGACAGATGAATCTGAAAATTTATCCGAAATGATATGAGATATGAAAGGAATGAGACGATTTATATTGACAGGGATACTCATGGGGAGTGTCTGTGCCGTTCCTGCACAGGCGCCTCAAAGTTATCAGGAATTCAGAAAATCTATTCTTGATAATTATGATGAGTTCCGCAAGACCATTCTGGAGCATTATGCCGACTTCCTGAATGGCACTTGGCATGAGTATGAGCCTATGATGCCTCAGGTTAAGGATAAGACGCCGAAGCCTAAGAAGGTGCCGAGAGTTAAGGAGGTGAAGCCTGCGGCTGAGCCCGTTAAACTTCCGAAGCCTAAAGTGGCCGATGCGCCCAAGCCTGTTAAGCCACAGCCTGAAAAGAAGGATCCGGAGGTGAAGGAACCGGGAATGCCCCCTTCGCCTTTCGACGTCCCCAAGACCGTGACTCCTCCCGAGGCTAAGGATCCCGTTCCTCCCACTCTCAAGGTGAAGCCTGATTTGAAGACTCCTATTTTGGCGGCATTGCCTGATGTGCCCAAGCCTGTGCTTCCGGAAGAACCTGAAGAGACTCCGGCACCGGAACAGCCGGCAAAGCCCGTTGAGCCTGAAAAACCGGCTGAGCCCACCAAGCCGGCGGAGCCTGAAAAGCCAGCAGAACCTGAAAAACCTGCTCAGCCCGTTAAGCCGGCTGCACCGCAGGAATCAAGAGTCGGAAAGGATCCGATACAGTTCTACGGTATGGAGATTCTTGTCCCTTCTGTCGATTTCAAAATAATGCAGTCG
The DNA here is from genome assembly GCA_947175265.1 of uncultured Porphyromonadaceae bacterium. GTDB lineage: Bacteria > Bacteroidota > Bacteroidia > Bacteroidales > Muribaculaceae > Lepagella. The sequence goes on from CAMWMD010000003.1 coordinate 119,393, forward strand.
ATGAATACTGTCGGAGACTTTGCACGCAATTGGAAAATGATGGACGAGCAGAAGGTGTCGGACAAGGCGTTGAAGGCACTTAAGCCGAAACTAAAGGAGATTGGTCTCAACGATTACCTCACCTACGAATTCCTGTGTGCCTACATGGATTCCAAATTCCCGCAGATGGCTGCTGCCCCGAAGATGTCGGCTGTACACTATCTCCTCACGCATCTCGGTTATAACGCACGCATAGCACTGCTGACAAAGACAGGTGATCCGATAATACTGATGCCTGCCAAGCAGAACCTCTACGGTAAGGTATTCATGAATATGGGGGGTGAGAAGTATTATGTGATGTCCGCTCCCGGTGTCTCTGTGATGGGTCAGACAATTGCCACGTGCGACCTGCCGAAAGTTCAGGATGGAGGCAAAAAGTTTGATTTCCAGATCAAGGGCCTGAATCTTCCCGTAAAGGAGCATCCTTTCAATATATCATACGGCAAACTTAATCTCAAGGGTACTGTCAATGAGAATCTGATGCCAATTGTGTACAGGTATCCGCAGATGGAGACGGCTGACTTCGCTGAGAGTTGGCTTGACAAGGGTGTGCGTGACGATCTGGTAGCCCAGGTGAAAGAGCAGTTGGAAGGTATGGATAAGGTGGCTGCGACAAACGAACTGCTGCAGTTTGTGCAGTCAGGTTTCTCCTATGCCACAGACGATGCGTTCCATGGATTTGAGAAACCCTATTTCCTTGAGGAGAATCTCTTCTATCCCAAGAATGACTGCGAGGACCGTGCTATATTCTACACCTATCTTTTGTGGAACGCTTTAGGCGTGGAGAACCAACTCCTCTTCTATCCTGGCCATGAGAGTGCTTCGGTAGCGCTTCCCGGGGAGATATATGGAACAAGTTATGAGTACGACGGTAAGAAGTATTATATTTCTGATCCTACTTACATTGGTTCAATAACCGGCCAGTGTATGCCGCAATTCACAACTACTTCTCCGAAGATAGATCTGTCGTTACCTACCAAATAAGGTAAAAGAATAAAGAGTAAGTGATACCTTCCGCTGTAGACTCGGCGGAAGGTATTCTTATTATAATTTGGGAATATTGATGTAGTCATTCTGAAGTATATATGTCATTATTCGGAATTATATATGTAATATAATCAGCGGGATAGAAAAGTATGGAAAGAAAAATTAAAAAAATGTGCTGGAAAATTTGCATGGAATAGAAAAAGTATGTAACTTTGCACTCGCAAACCGACAGAGAATAGACATTCCCGGTAAGCCATTGGAGAGGTGGCAGAGTGGTCGATTGCGGCGGTCTTGAAAACCGTTGAGGGTAACACCTCCGGGGGTTCGAATCCCTCCCTCTCCGCAACTTCCAATTCCAATCCTAAGTAATTAATTTAATTACTTAGGATTTTTAATATCTAAGTAGTTGATGTCCATGGAGAGTCTTTTCATCAGTCATTTTGGTCCTATTGAGGAAATCAATCTGACTTCCCTTCCTAAATATACAGTGTTCATTGGAGAATCAGGGAGTGGAAAAAGCTCTGTCATGAAAGTTTTAGCCATGATGCGTTGGCTATATAAAATGAATTGTGTCCGTACGTATCTAAAAATATCAGGAATGCCGGTTCCATTCAGGCTTCGGTTGGATACAATCATGGGTTACAATGGCTTGAAACCTTATTTAAAGGGTAATACTGAGATTGAATATCGAAATGGGTCATTTGTAATCCAAATTCACAATGGTAAATTAGTGAAGTCGGAGGGATTGGTACCCTTAGACGAGCTGACTCTTCAGAAAGTAGCTTATATTTCTGATAAGAGGGTAATGATTCCGGATTTGGCCGTAGGGAATATATCTTTACGCCATAATATGTTTTACCTGGATGAGACATTTCTGAATTTTCAGAAAGCAGTGGATTCTATCTCCGTTTCGGAAATGAATTATTTAGGGGTTCGTCTAGCGGTGAAAAAATCTTCCACAGGTAAAAAAATAACTGTAAGTGCTTTAGATAAAAAGGCTCCTTTTGAAGATTTACCTCTCACAAGTGCTTCCTCAGGGATGCAAAGCAGTGTGGCATTACACTTTATAATTAATTATTTCTCTAAGAGATTTGATATAGTGGAGGCAATGAATTCCACGATCCTCAAATATCTTGCTGTGAGCGATAACCTGTCTAAGTTTTCTGCAACTTTGGATGTTGGAAAATTTCCCCGGAAATGTATAAGTCTTCATATAGAGGAACCGGAGCTAAGTTTGTTCCCCTTAAATCAGTGGGGACTGATGAAGTATCTTGTGCAGGAATGTGCTTCAGCAGCGAATGCAAAGTTGGGGATGACATTGGCGACCCATAGTCCATATATTTTGACGGCATTGAATATAATGATGCTTGCCAAAGAGGCAAGTGGTAAGGATGCTGCTGAATATGATAAATTGGGATTAGATATCCCGTTTATATCGAAAGATGAGGTGGGAGCATGGCTGATAGAGGCAGGACGCTGCTATTCTTTGTATAATGAAGAGTTAGGAATGATTGACGGCACGTCATTAGATAGAGTGTCTGATGATTTCGAAAACCTTATCCTTAGGTTAAATGATATAATCTATGGATAATTATCCCAAAATACTGACTGATCGCTTCAATACTTTAGGGTTCGTTCCGGAACAACCTTGGCAAAGAAGAGGCGCAGTGGCAATTTCAGAGAATGGCAAAACTTATAGAGTGACAGTTGGTACGGGTTTGGACACAGCAGTCTATTCTATTGATGGTGGAGTTCTAAAAGAGGGTTATCGATGTGATAAGCTATTGTTAGCTTTAGATGTAGAGGGGCGTCATCATGGAGGTGCTGTATTTGTTGAGTTAAAGGGAAAAGATATTGAGCATGCTGTAGACCAATTGGAATCTACAATTAAGAATAAGCTCTTCAAGCCATACCCTTCCTCAAATGATTGTGTCAGAGCAAGAATTGTGACAGCGGGATGTGGTCCTAAAAGTAGCTCAAGACTCAAGGTTGAGGAGGCGCGAATCCGTTTCAAAAAATTATACAATATAGAACTTAAAATTCTGAAAAACGGACAACCGGATACCCCTATATCATAAAATCAGAGTAAGATAGAATCAAGATTGATTTGTGAATTACGTGGATTAGTAAACACCGTAGCCGAAACACAATCCTTACGTTTATCAAGTGTTTTCAGAACTCGATCGTCAACATAATTGTCTATGAGGATAATACGAGTATTAGCCTTTCGGACTAAATCAGAGATCAGAGTATAGGCATCAAATATTTGTCCTTCATAAAAGAAACCTTCGATTGGTTCGGCTTCTTTGTTATCAAGACGAGATAGTATTTCCTCAAACTTCCTGTCATGTTCAGAAAGATGGCGATTAACGAGTAAATAATTGTATTCTACAGTTTCAAGTCTCTGGAATATGTGCGCATTAGTCATCAGAAAACTACGCATCGCAGTAAAAGCTCGCATGATTCGAATGTTCACTTCAATTGCGGTTTCTGATTTTAGTACACTGCTAAGCATTGCCACTCCATTCTCTGTAAAGGCAAAAGCACTATAGCGATTACCGCCTCGACTTCCATCTTGGTTTGAGGTCGCAATTTGCGACCTCAAACTTACTGTCTCTTCTTTTGTCAGTTCAAACATGAAATCAGATGGGAAACGGTTTATGTTACGTTTTACCTGCTCTTTCAATCGTTTGGTTTCTACCCCATATAACTGCGCCAAATCACTGTCAATCATGACTTGTTGCCCTCTTATGATATGAATGAGATTTTCAACAGGCATTAGTCCAGAATTATTGTTTCCGGATAATGGATTCAAAGCTATATTATTGTTTTCTTCCATCTGATTCTGATATTAAGATGCAAAATTAACATTTTTTTTCATAATCTTACTATAACATTCAGGGAATCAGCCGAAACAGCTCATTGCATTAACATTGATGCTATCAGCAATATCGATATAAGGTTTCATAGCCTTGTAATCACTATGCACCGTCCATTTCATAACGACGTTTGGTGGTAGTCTCAATGAAAGAGCCTTACAGATAAAGGTTTTTCGTCCTGTATGAGTGCAAAGAAGTTCATACTTAGGGTATATGGTATCTATTCTATCGTGTTCCTTGTACTGTGTTATTTGGATTTTAGTGGCTATCCCGGCAAGTTTTCCAAGTTTCTTTATATAATCATTCATCTTCTGATTGATTATAACAGGTAATATCTTTCACTTTAAAAAGCGGCCTTATAAGCCACTAAATACAAGAAAAGTACAGAAATTTTCTTTGAATTGACAGAAACTATTGATAGTAAGGAAATTTTTTGTAATTTTGCAACCGCATATCGCCCGCGGAGTCCCGATATGGGTAGCGTGGCGGGTGCAAGACATAATAAAGAGCGTTTATCAAGCGTTTGTTCTTGGCTTCTTGAAATCTGGCAGTTTCAAAATCTGAGTCGAGAATGAGGCAACGATAGGCGCCTTTCGGGTATGGTATACTTATACATAGGATCTATAGAGATATAGATTCGTTGTACTCATATCATACAGCGTGAGGCTCCGCGTTGCTCGTTCTACTCAGATGGGCACATGCCAGAGCCTCAAGAAGCGGAGCGAGCAACAGATACAGACTCTCACGCTCTTTTTTTTATATAAATAAATGCCAATGAGGTGAGTCCGGCGGCGTATGCAAACAGATGGATAGTATACAACTTCTTTCAGAAACTGCCGGAAAATTCGGACAACGATGCTCTGTGTCTGTCTCCACAGGGGATACTTATTCCGGCTATTATCGTGGATTTTGTGAATCCACGCGTGAATATCCGCTTACACTTCGCTTGGGAATCAGCGAAGATGAAGCAAAAAGAATCGGAACATCCTGGCTTCGCGAAATAGGAGTTCCATATGATGTAATCACCAACATTCAATTCTAACATCATGAAACCAATCATTCAAAAACTTTGGATGGTCATGGCAATGCTGTGCCTGTCCATTTCTGCATTAGCCTACGATTTTGAGGTAGATGGTATCTACTATAATATCCTATCACTTGAAGACCTCACATGTGAGGTGACGTACAACGCAGAAAACAAATCTTCCTATCAAAGGTCCTTCTTTGATTATAGGGGAGAAAAAAGCGGAACGACATCTTTAAACGCAACATACCCAAGTTATTCAGGATCCCTGACAATCCCATCAACAGTAAACTATAAAGGACGAATATTATCTGTGACTGGCATTGGAAACTATGCGTTCCTAAACTGTACAGAGCTAAAGTCACTATCGCTGCCATCGTCAATAACTCAGATAAATGAAGTCCTTGTCAGCTCTAATTATGATTGTTATGCAGGCGCCTTTGACTATTGTGGCATAGAGACATTAGTTGCGGGGAATGCCTACATATTGGAAATGTTTAACCAATCATATGCGTCGGCATCAGGATATAAGACGAAGGATAATCTGAAAAATATTGTGTTGTCAGAAGACTTTAACGGTGTGATTGGAGTAAATTTCAGTGGCTATAAAAAACTTGTCTCGATAAGGTCTAATACTATAGTGCCACCTTTGTTTTCCGAGTACATTCACTTCTCAAACAATCAGTATTTGAATATCCTTATTAATGTTCCCGCATCCACTGTTGAGAAATATAAAAATACCTATCCTTGGTCTAAATTTTGGGATTGTTTTGCCATTGACGATTCTATGACCCCTCCTAATATACTTGGTTCCTACGACTTTGAGGTGGATGGTATCTACTATAATATCCTATCACTTGAAGGCCTCACATGTGAGGTGACGTACAACGCAGAAAACAAATCTTCCTATCAAAGGTCCTTCTTTGATTATAGGGGAGAAAAAAGCGGAACGACATCTTTAAACGCAACATACCCAAGTTATTCAGGATCCCTGACAATCCCATCAACAGTAAACTATAAAGGACGAATATTATCTGTGACTGGCATTGGAAACTATGCGTTCCTAAACTGTACAGAGCTAAAGTCACTATCGCTGCCATCGTCAATAACTCAGATAAATGAAGTCCTTGTCAGCTCTAATTATGATTGTTATGCAGGCGCCTTTGACTATTGCAGTATAGAGAACTTCACCGCAGGGAATGCATATGTACTGCAAATGTTTAACCAGTCCTATGCATATTCTTCAGGCGGAAAGACGAAAGACAACCTGAAGAATCTCGTGTTGGCAGAGGATTTTAGTGGAACTATTGGAGTAGACTATAGCAACTATAATAAACTCCTCTCAATCAGATCGAATGTCCTTGATGTTCCTGCTTTTTCTGATGGTTCTCACTTTACGAATGAACAATACTTAAATGCAGAGGTGTTAGTGCCAGAAAAATCGTTCTCAAACTATCAATCTGCCGACGTTTGGAAAAGTTTTTGGGATCTTAAGGCAATGAAGTCGGTTACTTCGATAACCTTAAATGAAACCTCAGTTATTCTTGAGCCTAAACAGACCATCCAACTCGTTCATACCGTTCTTCCACTCGATGCATTTGACGCATCCGTCGAGTGGAGTTCATCCAATCCCACTGTAGCATCTGTTGACAGTAATGGTCTTGTCACTGCAATTACTAAAGGTGATGCGATGATTTATGTATCTTCAGTTGATGGGTCCAAAGTCTCAGCACAATGTTCAGTCCATGTAGATTTGTTGGTAAAAGAAATAATTCTTTCTGAGTCTGAAATGGGACTTGAACCAGGCGAATCTAAAAAACTGAATGTCACGATTAAGCCTGAGGATGCTTTTATAAAAGACGTGATTTGGACAAGTGATGCAATGGAAATCGCATCAGTCGACAAAGACGGTAATGTTATTGCAAAAAATATTGGTATTGCAAATATTAGCGTTAAAACGACCGATGGTTCTGATTTGATAGCGACATGTAAAGTCACGGTGGCAGAATTGGTAAAGACAATAACCGTTATCCCAAATGAAGAGACCATAAAAGAAGGAGAAACGCTACAATTGACTTGCTCGGTTTTGCCTGAGACTGCGACATATAAAGCTGTTGTTTGGGAGTCAGAAAACAATGACGTTGCAAGTGTAGATGACACCGGTTTTGTAACTGCAATATCTTCAGGATCCACTATAATCAAAGCCATTGCCACAGACGGTTCAAATGTATATGGAGAATGTAGTATTACGGTCACTGCCGAGACTTTAGAGATTGACGGTATATGTTACCAGCGCAACTCTCCTTCTACATTAAAAATTGTTGCCAATTCAGAAAAACCTTATTCCGGGAACTTCTTTATTCCCACCAGTGCCAATTTCAACGGACAAGAGATGACGGTGACGGAAATTGAGACAGACGCATTCGGCGGATGCTATGATTTGGCACGAATTGTAATTCCTAATACAATTACCAAAGTTAGCTATTCCGCTTTCACTAATTGCTCTAATCTTGTTTATGTTAAGATCTGCGATGGGTCCTCACTAAATATTAATTTAGATAAAATATTCCCAAATTCGCCTCTCAACGAGGTTTATATCGGCAGTAATGACATTGCGTATGATTCAGATAGTAGATTATTAGGAATCGTCAAAGGTATGACTTTGGGCGGAAATGTTACGACATTCCCTCCTACACAAGCGTTCAGGTCATTAGATTATTTCATTGTAGAGAGTGGAGATAGTCCCATGATAGAACCGGAAGATTATTGCTCAAAATCTATGTCTTTGATAAATCAACAAACAATAAAGGATCCATATACTTACATTTACTACCGATTCTTCTATCTGGTAACATATACTCATCTTTCTCCTATTCTAAAGGCAATGGAGAATGGCATCTTGAATTATGTTCATATAGACCGTGAAGTTCAGGGAGTGGAAGTCAATACTTCAGTTACTCAGGAGACAATCCCGACAACTGCGGGAGATCGTTATCAAGAATTTGGGTATAAAGATGAATGTAACTATTCTTACCAAGAACTGATAGCAAAGAGAGATTTTGATCGCAATCCTATTGAAAATATATCTTTTAAAGAGCCAATGTTGGAATTGGAGGTGGGAAAAAGCATTTATCCAATAGTTGTTTTCAACCCAACTAATGCATCGTTTAGGTCGCTTGCATGGTCAAGTTCTGACAATAGCATAGCTACTGTTGACATATTTGGTAATGTAACTAAGATTTCAAGTGGAGAAGTTGAAATAACCGCTACTACTACAGATGGTTCTAATCTATCAGCTAAGTGTAAAATTGTTGATATTGGCGCTGGCGTTAGTGATACAGCTCAAGACATAAACTATATTGAGATAATAGCTCAAGATGGCGTCATCTCTGTTTTGGGTTATAATGGTCATCGTCCAATAGAAATCTATGACATCAGTGGTCGGTTGATTGTAACGTCGTTCGAAACCGATATTAGGTTGAACTCCAATGGAATCTTTCTTGTGAAAGTAGAAACATTTGTAAAGAAAGTAATACTTTAATTTATCAAGTCCGGCAAATCAAAAAGGTTTGTCGGACTTGAATTCTATATTATGAAGTCGTACATTTGCACGATAAAAAAATTTTAAATATATTGATCTTCAA
>CAMWMD010000004.1 GCA_947175265.1 uncultured Porphyromonadaceae bacterium
GCTGGCGGTTGTTGTTGTAGCCACCCTGCTGGCGGTTGTTGTAGCCGCCCTGCTGACGGTTGTTGTTGTAGCCGTAGCCACCCTGTTGGCGGTTGCCGTAGCCACCCTGCTGGCGGGGTTGGTATCCCTGACGGGGCTGATAGGCCTGACGCGGCTGATAACCACCCTCGTTATTCTGTGAGAAACCGCTATCCTCGCCGCTCTCGTTCTTCTCGGAGCCTTCCGCATCCGATGAGGTGTGCTGCTGATAGCCCCCCTGCTGATAGGAGGGTCGGTCGTAATGGTTGTTGTAGGAGTTACGGTTGCCGTAGCCACCCTGCTGACGGTTGTTGTAGCCGTATGAACGCTGCTGATACCCTCCCTGGTTGCCGTAAGGTCTCGGTGAGGACTGACGGTCTGACTGACGGTCGTCATTAGGGTAGTTCACTTTCTCATAGCGGTTTTCAGAGTCCCCGCTCTCTGCTGCACTCGGTGCAACACCGCCGATTCTCGGTCGTTTTGGTTTCTTTTCTGCTTCCATCTGTTTATATATAACCTATCACCCTGATCCGGAGTGGTCTCCGTCACGGAAACCTTTTTCGGAATAGTGGTGGTTACGAGTTTTTATTTGGTGTTTATATACTTTTTAATCTATTTTGATTCTGTAAATTAAAATCACGACATCAAAATATGGGGACGCCACGAGAATGTCGTTCCCCCTCAGGCGCAAAATTAATTAAAAAATTCGGATTACCAAAGCATTGGGCCTAAAAAAGCGTCAGTCAAGGGCATCGATGCCCTCCGATATCGCCGAAAAGATATCGTCTACGTTCCCTGTGCCGTTCACCGGCATATATTTCCCCGTCGCCGTGTAGTAGTCCCTAAGCGGTGAGGTCTGGTTGTGATAGACGTCAAGACGCTTCTTTATCGTGTCGATGTTGTCGTCGGCGCGTCCTGTCTCCCGTCCCCTGTTAAGCATCCTCTCCACAAGTTCCTCCTCCGGAACCTCAAGACCTACCACCGCATGGAGGTCGGTCCCCCTCTTACCAAGCAATTCCTTAAGGGCCTCTGCCTGCGGTATCGTCCGGGGGAAGCCGTCGAATATCACCCCTTTCTTTCCCTTGGCCTCCTTCTCGAGCACTTCATCGAGTATTGAGATCATGAGGTCGTCCGGTATCAACTGCCCGTTGTCGATATAGCTCTTCGCGATTTTGCCGAGTTCCGTCTCCCGCTTGATGTGATCACGAAGCACCTCCCCGGTGGAAATATGGTGCAGACCGTATTTGTCTATTAGTTTGGCGCTCTGGGTGCCCTTCCCGCTGCCGGGCGCACCGAATAATACAAGATTCAACATGTCTGAAATGGGTTAATTTGTTTATGCCTCCGGATACCTCATCTCTCAAGGGCCCCTTCAGCCGTTTATTAGAGTAATTGATCTGATATCTTTTAATTCCGATTCACTCCTTCACCATATAGATATCCTTCAGGTTCCTGACTTTCCCGTCAAGGTCAAGGCCATACCCTATGATGAATTTCGGGGGGATCTCAAACGCAACATAGTCGGGCTTGAACCCCGTCTTGCTGCTCGCCGGCTTATGTAGAAGTGTGGCGAATCTCACCGACGCCGGATTGCGCTTCTTCAAATCCGATATCATCTGCACGGCCGTAAGACCCGTGTCGACTATATCCTCGATTATCACAACGTCGCGCCCGTCGATATCCTCATTAAGCCCTATCAACTGCTTGACGTTGCCCGAAGTGGTCAGCCCCTCATAACTCTTGTATCTCACGAACGAGACCGTACAGTCGTTGATCCCCACCTCTCGGATGAGATCGGCCGCGAAGATGAAGGCTCCGTTAAGAACACACAGGAAATGGGGATTCCGGCCCGACAGGTCCTCACGGATCTCCGAGGCGACTCTTCTCACCTGCTCCATGATCTCTTCTCTTCCAAGATACGGCACGAATGTTAGGCCGTCGACTATGACTTTATCTTCCATGATAGATTTAGTTGTTTTTAGGGCACCGCCGCCTGTGGCACACCGCGGCAAGGGTGTGACAAAATTAGCAAAAAGCCTTTGAATATGCAAACACATTCAAAGGCTTTTTCAAATTTTTATTTCCTATCTCACCATCCTTTTCTTACCCCCTACGATATACAACCCTTTGGGGAGCCTCGCTATTTCTTCTTCCGTAGCTTCCTTGAGCACCTTGACCCCCGTAATGCTATACACGTCAACGGGGCGGCCTCCCTCTTCATCTGCCGTTATCTCCCCTACCCCGGCCTCAAACTCGGCATGGGTGAAGACGCATTTCAACTCTTTCGGATACCATGCCGGAACAACAAGGTAGGCCGAATTGGCCGGTATATACTTCAGGGTCTCATCAGTGACGAATCCTACAGAGCCGTCAGCGCATCGCCCCAGAACACGCATGGTGGACTTGTCGTATGCAAGGCGGTTGACGTATTTCCCGTTGCTGACGTAGCAGTTGAAGTAGCGCCCCTTCAATATATTGTCCGTGGGTTTCTTCCCTCCTGACGCTCCGACATTAAGTCGGTTCTGCGCCGGATCTGCCGAAGGGCATTTCACTATCACCGGCACTCCCCCCTGCACTGCCCCGCTTATCTTCTTCATCTCAACGATACCCGTCGAGGCTATCGCACACGGGTAATAGAACTCTACCCCCGGAGAGACTGCGGAATACGGAAAGGAGGCGTAAAGCGACGCCCATTCCATCCCCGAGGCTGTCACCGTCGGAAGTACGCCAAAGAAATTGTCGCCGTTCGACGAGATCGGTAGTATCATCCAGTTGACCACCTTCTGGCTGTTCGTACTCGATGCCACGGGGGTCCCGAAGATTACAGTGCCGGTCGGGTAGCGGGAGTTGGCGCTGTCGCCGAGATATTTCGTGACGCCCTTATCCGTTGCATAGAGCCGGTAGAGTATCTCATTGCCGAGTTTACCCCATTCCCCGAGATTAAGATGATACTTCATCATATCCTTTACCGAGACTCCCTGCGCCGACACCTCATACTGCGTCCCGGAAGTCTTCTTCGCATAGATCACCGATGCAGGGTCATGGCATACTATGTCGAAATCCTGTATGGTAAAGAGGGAATGGCCGTCGATTTTTCCCGTCACAAGGTCTATGTACTCGCAATCGTTGTCTATGACGGTCACATAACGGAGCGTAAACTGGTTCTTTATCCTGTAATAACCTGCTCCGTTGAAATTTGCAAAGACCGGAATGGCAGAGGCAAGGGCTAAGAGAGTGGAGAAAAAGATTTTCATAATTTATTGATCGGATATGTAAAGAGAGAGGGAGAGATTTCTCGTATGAAAGAAATTGGTCATACCAACACGTCATCAAAACGCTTGATATGACCAATTAAATAACGTACCGAGTGTGCTGTTTAGTTCACACTGTCAGATTTTTATTTTGCGATACAGATTGCAACACGGTTCTGTACGGGATCTGAGTAAGGCTGGTACTCTGACTCACCCATGCTCTTAACCTCGATGCGTGATGCCGGGATTCCGTATTTCTTCATGAGCTCGTTGGCTACTGTCTGTGCGCGCTGCTTTGAGAGACGAAGGTTGATGGCCATTGTGCCGGTGCCCTTGTCTGCGTAACCTGTGATGACTACTTTTGACTCGGGGTTCTCCTTGAGGAAGTCGGCTATCTGCTGCACCTTCGCCTGCTCGCTCTTAGCGATAGTAGTGTTGGAGATGGTGAAGAAGATGTCGCGACGCATTGTCACTTCCTCCTTGACTACCTCTTTCTCTACCTGTACGGGCACCTCTACGATCTTCTCTACAACCTTCTCAACGATCACAGGCTCCGGAGCAACGGGAGGCTCGATTGTGCGGGTGCGGGTCTCATACTTCGGACCGAAGGCATACTTCACACCAACGAGGGCATTGAAATACCAGTCGGCGTTGCTGCCTACCTTTGAGTTGTAGTTGTCGCTCAGTGAGTTGGCCATGAGTTCGAGACCTACCTGAAGCTGTTCTGTCACGTTGAAGTTAACGTCTACACCTACCTGGCCTACGAAACGGGTCTTGGTGCCGTCCCAGATGTTGCCGAGCACGTTATAGTTGGCTGGAACGAGGGCACCTATAGTACCGCCGGGAACAGGGTTGTCAAAAGTAGGCTGCTGCTTGATTGCGGCTGTGAGAGCATTGTTGATTTTGTTAGCCTCCTTATTGTGGAAACCGATGTTGATGCCGAGACCGGCGAGGAGGTTAACCTCTACGAGACGTGTGGGGTTGTAACCACCGATAAGGTTGGTGAGGTCAACTACCGCATCTACTGTGGGAGCAACATAGTTCCATTTCCACTTGTGTGAGCCCTGGAAATCAAGTACACCCTTGCTCTGCCAAGCATTGATGGCGAGGCGTGCGCCGATGTAGGGATTGAACTTGTACCCTGCGGCAAGCTGAGCATTGGGAGCAAGGAGTTTGCCGAAAGCGCCCTCACCGAGAGTCTCCTGGAGGCCAATCTGAGCCTGGCCATACCAATGGGGCTGGAATTCGTATTCAGTGACGGTTTCCTGTGCGTTGGCGCAAAGTCCGCCGAGCAGGAGAGAAGCAGTCAGAAGAATTTTATTTAATTTCATTTTCTATAATCTATATTTGGTTCTAAAATACTTGCCTAACTCTGCCGGGGAGATTATTTCACCTCGATATAGTACTTGCGTGAAGATGTTACGCCACGATAGTCAAGGGCTGAGTAGAAGATCTCGTATGTGTAACCCTTCTCAAGTGTTGTGAGTGCCACTTTGTGACGGTCGCCGTCGATTACTGTGTTGATGTCGTCGCCGCTGTTTGCCTTCTCAAGGAGTGTCTTCGCATTGGCTACCTCAACGCCGTTCTGGTATACGTTAGATACAGTCACGATCTTCTTGTAGGCCGGAACGAGGAGCTCGCCGTTGTATGAAGTCAGGTAAACTGTGAAGCCTTCGTTTGCCTTTGTGTAGAGCGACGGGTCATTCACGTCTGTTGAGAAGTGGTGGAGGTTACCGTTGTTATCCTTGTAGGCTGCGTAAACCTGGAGATACTGGTTCGGATCCTTGAGGAAACCGTTTACCTTGTCAACTACCTTGTTGTAGAGCTTAACGAGGTCATTGTTGGTGTCGAGTTTCTTGTTGAGGTCATCCTGGATGTCAGAGATGATATCCTTAACCTGGTTGTTTACTGAGCTTACCTGCTTCTGGATATCAGCAACGATATCGTTCACCTGTGCGATTACGCTCTCTACCTCCGACATAGGAGCCTGGATTGCGTCAACAAGCTGCTTGATGGAGGCGTAACGTACGCCATTGATCTCGCCGGTCTTGCCATCCTTGTCAAGTACGATGATTACAGGATTAGCATCATTTCCTACAGTGCCGATAGGATCACCATGTTCGTTGTATACAGGTACACCTGTAAGGTCGATGGTGATGTTGTCGATATTGACCTGGAACTTGCTCTCGTCGAAGGATACCGTCCATGATGTGCCGGGAGTCGGCTCGATCTTGATGTTTACCTTATCCTTGATCTTGTCAAAGTAGTCGTTGATGGCATCCTTGATTCGGCCGAATGTGGGGAGTTCACGGTCGAAACTCAAATCCACACCTGTACCGAAGCTCAGGGGATGGAATGTCACGGCTGCGATGTCATACTTTGAATAGAGATAGTTGTAGGTGACAGAAGTAGAGGGAACAACGCCTGTGTAAGCATTCCAGCTGTGAGTTGTTGTGCCGCCATATACGATGTCGCCGTTTGCATCCCTTACCACGCCGTCAGCACCAAGGGTAGCGCCCTTAACTGTGAGAAGTGCTGTAGCGAGATCCATAGGATTGCTCACATAGCCGAGTTTCACTGCGTATGCAGGGAGATTGGTGTTGATGAGTGTGTTGTAGACACCCTGAGCTACGCTTGTCAGATCTGCCTTGGAGGGGCTGTTGTAAAGATCCTTGACTGCTGACTTCAGACCCTCGTCTACCTTAACCTCGATATTCTCGATATCCTCAACTGATGCGGGTACCTCGATTACGTAGAGACCGTTGTTCTTTGCGCGAGTGCCTGTGCCGAACTTGAATTCTGCATCGTCGTCACCCTCTTCCACGAGTTGGAGAGTAGCCTTCACCGGCTCATGCTCCTTGCTTGACTTGAGTTCTACCGTAAGACCGGAGAAGTCAGGACCAACAGGGTTAACTGTAAGATAAATCTTACCGAGGCTCTCGATCTTCTTCTCATTTGCGGGAAGATTCTGTACATTTCCGGGTGTTACACCCTCTTCCCATGCGCGGATACCGTCGAGAAGGTCAGGATTTGTCTCTTTGTACTCACCTTTCTGGAACTCTGTGAGGTCTGTGTTCGGGAATGTCACTGCCTCCTTAGCCTCATAATAGTAGCTGCCGAGTACTGTTGAATTGATGCCCATCGGAAGGTCGAGCGAACCGTACATATTGTTATATACGCGCTGCACCTGGATGCTTGTCACCATAGCGGCGAGTTTGGAATCCATATAAGATTTGAGGGCAGCGATTGAAGTGCCGTTATCGTTGATGAGCTTCATGATCTCATCACGGTCTGCCTGATTGAGATAGCCGCTGTTCTCAAGAGCCTTTACCTTTTCCTGAAGTTTAGTAACAGCTAATTTAGTCTCAGCATACTCTACCAAATGTCGTTGATAATCTACACTGAGATCATTAAATCTTTTGAGAAGTCCATCAGGGTCATTAATCTGCTTATAAAGATCTTCGAACTTCTTCTCAAGACCGTTGGTTCCTTTCACAGCCTCCCAAAGGGTTGCCCATTCACCATTCTTAAAGGCATTGTAAGTGGCCTCATCAAGTTTCAGAGCCAATTTATCATCAGTATCTTTCAGAAGATCCGCGAGTTTCTTCTGGAGAGCATTGATAAGCTCGCTCTCATTGTCGTAGATACCTGCCAATGTGGCATCCTCGTTGTCCTTGCAAGAAGTGAACACACTTGCGCCACTTGTTGCAACAGCCAACAACAGCAAGCCGTTGATCAGTTTTTTATTCATTCCGTTAAGATTTGAATTAATAATTTATTGTTGTTTTTTTACTTCCAGTTTAAAGCGTCCTGCAACGCACATACCCTGCGTGGAATCGAACGAACACAGAGCATCAAGAATCATTATTTACCTCTAAGACAAAAAGCGATAGCACATTGCACACTGACCTTTCACAATCCGCAATGAAAAATCGACCGCAAAGGTAAGACTCTTTATTTTCATAAACAAATTTTTACAAAAAAATATTTAAGATTTCCGTTTTTTTTATCATTATTTCCTTTTTAGAACAATATATCGCCCCTAATTTCCCTTTCCGACCATCTTTATATTCCTTCTTATTGCATCTTTGGTGAATTTTTCATAATTTTGTCAGTCTCAATTATTCATTTATGACCAAACAACTTATTATCTCATTATCCCTGTTGGTGGCCTCCTCGGCTGCCGCTTTGGCCGACGCTTCCCCAAAAGACTATATATACACTCGCCGGAACTCTGTCTCGAATGATTCCTCTAAAATCTCAAAATCACTCCCCGACGACTCTCTCCTCTCTCCTACCCCCTCCCCAAAGAAAAAATCCCATTTCAGTTTCGCAGATGTCAAGAATTGGTGCCGCGATAATGATGTCGCCGACAACCTCAGCGTATCATTCACACTCGGAACCGGTGGACTCGGCCTGGAGGTCAGCACTCCCCTCACCCGTCGCGCTCGCCTCCGCACAGGCGTGGAGTGGATTCCCTCTTTCAAGATTCCTATGACGTTCGAACTCTCCTCTTTCTCCGAAAACGGCGAGAGCCATGACGTGAGCCATATTCAACAGATGGTGAAAGACATCATGGGGCTCGATATGGACGACAAGGTGGTGATGGATGCAAAGCCCAATATGATAAACTACAAACTTCTCGTCGACATTTTCCCCTTCCGCAACAACAACCATTGGCATGTCACTGCCGGATTCTATCTGGGTAGCCCCGTGGTGGGTAGGGCGAAGAACAGCCGCTCCGAGACTCAGACTCTCGTCGGGGTGAACATCTATAACCGCGCTTACCGCTATTTCACATCACCGGATTTCGACCCCTATATGGTGGCTATCGGAAACGGCAATTACCTTGACCCTGAACTGGCCAAGGAATACCACGATGATTTCGAGCGTTACGGTAGCGTGGGAATACATATCGGCAACTTCAAGGATGGAAAGCCTTATCTCATGCAGCCTACTAAAGACGGTCGCGTGTCGGCTAAGGCGACAACCAACAATTTCCGCCCTTACATCGGGTTCGGATATGCAGGCACCGTAGGGAAAGACCGCAGACTCGAATTGGGTTTCGACGCGGGTGTGCTGTTCTGGGGGGGCGCGCCCAACGTAATCCTTCATGACGGTATCAACATGACGAAAGACCTCGTCGACATACGTGGCAAGGTGGGCGATTACATGGACATTATGAAAGCACTCCCCGTATATCCCCTCATAAATTTCAAAATCTCATATACCATTTTCTAAAATGCGACTCCCCGCTCTCCCGCTCCTCCTCACTCTCCTAATTTTCACTGCATGCAATTCCCCTAAATTGTCGAAGGCTGACGAGGCTTTCGGCCGCGGGGAGTTTTTCGAGGCTCAGAAGATATATAAGAAGGTCTACAACAAACTTAGCGGAAAGGCCGACCGCCCTCTGCGCGGTGAGGTGGCCTATAAACAGGGACTCTGCTACGAGAGGCTCAACATGGCCTCGAATGCCTCCAAGGCTTTCCAGAACGCACGCCGCTACGATTATCCCGACTCCGTGCTGTATCTCCGTCTCGGAAAGGCCCTGCAGGGGGAGGGGCAGTATGCAAAGGCTATAGAGGCTTACGAGACATACCTCTCTTTCGACCCTGACAACGCTCTGGCAATGGAGGGCATAAACGGTTGCAGGAGCGCGATTGCGGCCAAAGATAAACCCCGCACGAGATATGTCGTGAAGAAGGCGCCACTCTTCAATTCCCCGAGGGCCGATTATTCACCCATGTTTCTTGACAAGAATCTCGACCAACTCTACTTCACCACAAACCGTGAGAAGGCTACCGGCACCTCTCACTCCGAGATTACGGGTATGAAGCGCGGCGACATTTATGTGAGCCGGAAGGATGAGCAGGGAAGGTGGAGACAGCCCGAGGCCGTGGAGGGGGGGTTAAACACCGATGCCGATGAGGGTATAATAAGTTTCTCCCCCGACGGGCAGACTATGTATCTCACAAGGGCGAGGAAGAGCGACGTGAGCGACACAAGCGTGGAGATCTTCACCTCCCGCCGAAGCGACGCATCCTGGAGTGAGCCTCAGAAATTCGAGATTACGGCCGATACACTGTCTACTTTCGGCCATCCCGCCGTCTCCCCTGACGGCACATACCTTTATTTCACGAGCGATATGCCGGGTGGATTCGGCGGTCACGACATCTGGAGGATTAATCTTAAGGAGCGGGGGGGTAGTCTGGAGAACCTCGGCCCTCAGATAAACACTGCCGGCGATGAGATGTTCCCCTATTCCCGCACTGATTCCCTCCTCTATTTCTCCTCCAACGGCCATCCCGGGTTTGGCGGCCTCGACCTCTTCAAGGCGAAACTCAATACTACCGGCGACTACTGGAGCGTGGAGAATATGGGGCTTCCTATCAACAGCAAGGGCGACGATTTCGGTATCACTTTCGGCGTGGGTGAGAACGGCTTCCTTAGTTCCAACCGCGATGACGGCCGCGGACGCGACCATATCTACAGTTTTGAACTTCCGGACATCCATATCACCATCTCCGGATATGTGGTGGATAAAGACGACGAACCGGTGCCGAACGCCATAATTAGGATTGTCGGCGATGACGGCAGCAATCAGAAAGAGGTCTCGAGAGACGACGGTTCTTTCCGCTTCAATCTCGACCGCGGGGTGAGATATGTCATGAAGGCGGGTGCTACAGGCTACCTGAATCAGAAACAGGAGTTCACAAGCGACAGCGCGGAGGAGGATGCCGACTATGGAATTGACTTTATACTCGCAGCGGTCAATAAGCCTCAGGTGATTGAGAATATATTCTATGATTTCGACAAGGCAACTTTACGTCCCCAATCGAAAGCCGCGCTCGACGAACTCGCCGCGCTGATGCGCGAGAATCCTCACGTCACAATAGAACTTGGCGCACATACCGACCGCAAGGGGAGCGACGAGTACAACATGGCCTTATCCGAAAGGCGTGCGCAAAGTGTGATTGACTACCTCATAGCCGCCGGTATTGAGACCGACCGCCTGAGTCCGAAAGGGTATGGTGAGAGTGTACCCAAGACAGTGACAAAGCGCATCAACAAGGAATTTCCGCAATTTGAGGAAGGCACCATCCTAACCGAGGAATTCATCTCCACCCTCTCACCCGAAGATCAGGAAGCCGCCGACCAAATAAACCGCCGCACGGAATTCCGGGTCCTCAGCCTCGAATACTTCTAAATTTGAAAATTGAAAATTTAAATTTGAAAATTGAAATTTGAAAATTCAATTTGAAGCTGAAGTTGAAAACTAATCCCCAATACCCCGCGCCTCGCGCCTACCGCCTAACGCCTAACGCCTAATGCCTCGCGCCTAACGCCTTGAGCCTAACGCCTCGCGCCTTGAGCCTTGAGCCTTCCACCTACCGCCTAATGCCCAACGCCTCGAGCCTCGAGCCTAATGCCTAATGCCTAACGCCTAACGCCTCGAGCCTCGAACCTTGAGCCTTGAGCCTACTCTGTTAATCTTTGTTAATTCTAAAAATTTTTATATGTTATACAACATATTTTGAAAAATATTTTGTAATTTTGCAGTGAGTTTTTCATGGTATTAGATTTTAAGGTTAACACAAGATTGGTTGTCGGGATGACAATCAATTTTTTTTTGCACCTAAATCTACTTGATTTCCACGAAATAAAGCCGGGAGGAAACGGAAATTCCGCTTCCTCCCGACTTTAATTTTTGGTATTATGCGAATGGCTTTATTAGAAGATCTCCGCGAAAATCTTCTCCGTCGCTCCTATCTTCTCCTTTATATACTCTCCTGCCCAGCGTCCTCGCTTCTCCCTCTCCTTTACATCGTAAAGAAGTTTGTCGGCATTACGCGAGAAACTGTCGGAGCCTGTCACCTCTATACCTCCTCCTAAGGTCTTCAATTCCTGAGCCTCGATAAACTTGGAGTTCTCCGGGCCGAATATCACCGGAATACCATAGACGGCCGCCTCATTGATATTATGGATGCTAACCCCGAAACCGCCTCCCACATAGGCCACATCCGCGTAAGCATACGCGCTCGACAACAGTCCGAAGCAATCCATTATCAATATTCTCTTCCCCTCTCCCGCAGCGGGATTCTCCTTAAGCTCGCTCATGAGCACGGCCTCTCCGGGAAACATATCCTTCAGACGCCGAAGCCTGTCGGCATCAAACTCGTGGGGGGCTATCACGCCCTTCACATCCTTGTGTGCCCTGAGCCAGTCGCCATAAACTATCTCATCGGCCTCCCAACTGCTCCCGAACATGATGACCATCGGTGCCCTCCCCTCGGATCCCCTCTTCCCGACGAACCTCTCCAGTTCGGGTATCTCGCGGCAGGTAGCCATTATGTCGGTCACACGGTCAAAGCGTGTGTCACCGGCAACCTCGGCATTAACCACCCCGATACCTTTGAGCAATTCGAGGCTTCGCTCATCCTGAACGAATATACGAGTGTACCATCGGAGCCAATGCCCGTACCAGGCCGAACGCTTCTTGAAGAAGAACTGATCCGGCCTGAACACCGCACTGATAAGATATACCGGAATCTGACGCCTCCACAATTCATGGAGATAATTGCGCCAGAACTCATATTTCACGAATACCGCCATCTCCGGATTCACCTTATACAGGAATTTCCTCACCCTCGCAGGGGTGTCAAACGGAAGATAGCATACACAGTCGGCTCCCTTGTAATCTTTCCTCACCTCGTAACCCGAAGGGGAGAAAAAGGTGAGCAGTACCTTATATTCCGGCCGCTCCCGCTTGATTTTCTCTATCAAAGGGCGACCCTGCTCAAATTCTCCAAGGGAGGCTGCATGAACCCAGATATAACGGTCGTCCGGATTTATGCACTCATCAAGACGCTTCCATATCTCCTTCTGTCCCTCATCAAGTTTCCTTGCCTTCGGGTTCTTTATACCCGCTACCTTGACGCCACAACGGTAGGCGGCGATGCCGGCTGTATATAGCGGCATCTCCACCATCTGTCTGACCCCCTCCGCGAGCAGTCCGCGTACCTCCCCGAGCGACGGTATCTTCATCTCTCCGGTGCGGGAATGGTTTCTATCGCCTTGCGGATTCGGGCTATTACCTCATCCTTGGGCATAAGTTCGGTTATATCAAACATGTGCGGGCCACGGCACGCTCCCACTACGGCAAGACGGAATGCGTTCATGACGTTGCCGAGATGATATCCCTTCTCCGCTATCCAGTCAAGAACAATCTTCTCTGCGTTGGCCGAAGTCATGTCGTCGATTCCCTCAAGCACTCCTATAAGTTCCTCCATTATACGCGGCGTATCCGCGCTCCACCTCTTCCTGACATCCTTCTCGGCGTATGCCTCGGGTGCCTTAAAGAAGAAATCTCCCTGGGTCCACAGGTCAGGGATAAGGTCGGCTCGTCCCTTCACCATACCCACAGCCTTAGCCACGTAGGCAGGGTCGGCATACGTGATGCCGTTCTCGGCAAGCACAGGGATGAAGAGTGTGGCAAGAGCATCGTCGTCCATACGAGAGAGGTATTCGTGATTGAACCATATACCCTTCTTATAATCGAACTTCGCGCCGCTCTTGGAACAATGCTCGAATGAGAATTTCCTGATGAGGTCGTCCATCGACATCATCTCGCTGTCATCCCCCGGATTCCACCCGAGAAGGGCAAGGAAGTTGACCACTGCCTCCGGTAGATAACCTTTCTCGCGGTAGCCCGAGGAGATCTCTCCCGATACAGGGTCTTTCCATTCGAGAAGGAACACGGGGAAACCGAGTTTGTCGCCGTCCCGTTTTGACAACTTGCCGTTACCCACCGGCTTGAGGAGAAGGGGAAGATGAACGAAACGGGGCATGGTGTCATGCCACCCGAAAGCTTCATATAGAAGCACGTGCAGAGGTGCGGAGGGTAGCCACTCCTCACCCCTGATGACGTGGGTCACCTCCATAAGATGGTCATCCACAATATTGGCGAGATGGTAGGTCGGAAGTTCATCCGCGCTCTTGTAGAGCACCTTGTCATCAAGTATGTTGCTGTTGACGGTGACTTTTCCGCGTATCAGGTCGTCGACCACAACCTCCTGGTCGGGCTCAACCTTGAAGCGCACAACATACTGCGCACCCTCGGCGATAAGACGGTCCACCTCCTCCTTGGGCATAGTCAGGGAGTTTCTCATCTCTCCGCGTGTGTGGGAGTCATACTGGAAGTTGGGTATCCTCTGGCGTGCCTCCTCGAGTTCCTCGGGGGTATCAAACGCTATATATGCCTTACCCGCGG
Organism: uncultured Porphyromonadaceae bacterium; assembly: GCA_947175265.1. Taxonomy (GTDB): domain Bacteria; phylum Bacteroidota; class Bacteroidia; order Bacteroidales; family Muribaculaceae; genus Lepagella. The sequence goes on from CAMWMD010000004.1 coordinate 13,540, forward strand.
CAAGCAGACGGTCGACATATTCGCGGTAGATGGCGCGCCGCTCGCTCTGTTTGTAGGGACCGTGGTCGCCACCCTCGCGCACACCCTCGTCAAAACTTATCCCGAGCCAATGAAGGGCATCGTTGATATACTCTTCCGCTCCGGGCACGAAGCGACGGCTGTCTGTATCCTCTATACGGAGAATAAGGTCGCCTCCATGCTGGCGCGCGAAAAGATAGTTGAACAGTGCGGTGCGTACTCCGCCGATATGAAGAGGCCCCGTCGGTGACGGTGCGAATCTTACCCTTACTTTACGATCCATATTTTATCTTTCGGTTATTCTGTTTTAAAACTTATACTTTCCTTTCCACTCCCTGCGCAGTTCCGGGACAAGAAACCTCCTCACCGTGGGAAGGTCGCCCGGGCTTATATAGTCTTCAACGGTAAGCCTCGCCGTGATATCCGTGTTTTCCGCCGACAGCGAATAGGCCACCGTGGGGAATGGCACCTTCTCCCTGATATCTTCCATCGTCACGTCTGACCCTTTGGGTATGTCGAAGAATTGAGCCAGTACCGGAGGTGTGAAAAACTTCCGCTTGTCGAGCGGCCGGAGCGATTCGTCATAGAAACTCACCTCGCTATCCTTGGCCTGGACGGAATCGCCTACTGTATAGACGCACACAACAATCTTCCCTTTCTTATAGGGGAGTATCTTCAACTCCACATCACTCACCGGAGAGACGTGAATCTTAGCGTAGTCTCCTGTCAGAGCCTCAAGCCATGCGGCCCCACCCGATACAGTCATCACTTTATGCACGCTGTCGGCCTCCCAATAGTCGGCGAGGTCAAGACGGGCAGACTTCCGTATCGTCTCCAAACCGGGGGTATGGAGATTGGCGAATACCTCCCTCGCGTTGAAGCGAGGCCCATCCTTTTTCTTCTCCTGAGCATAAAGGGTGAGAAACGGCAAAAGGGCAACGGCTAATACCGTCACCCATTTGAATGATATTTCCTGAAAAATCGGAAAATTTCCTGTTCTTAATAAATTATTTCTTATAGAAGACCTCATAATTACCATTATATTCCGGCTTCTTCGCTTTTTTCGATTTCTTATCCTTCTTATCTTTCTTGTCCCCCTTATCCTTGCGCTCCTTCTTGGGCTTACCTCCTTTCGCGGCGACACCCTTATCACCTTTTCCCCGACCTTTCGAACGGCGGTCGCGCGCATCGCGGGCATAGTCGCGGTCAGTGGCTATCTCGGGGCGGATCCTCGTGCCGAAGAAGTCGGCATTCTTGAGGGCGTCGATCACCCTGTGGGCATCCTCCTTCCTCACGTCGAAGAGGGTATAGTCAGGCATCAGGTCTATGCGCCCGACATCCGGCTTGTTACCCACGACGCTGCGGTTGATGAGTTCCATAAGGTTGCCGGGGAAGAAACCCTGAGCCTTTCCCACATTCACCATCAGACGCTCGAAGCCGTCGTCGGCCTTGCGCCGGTCTTTGTCGCGGTCTTTGTCGCGTCCTCTACCCTCGCGCCTATCCTTAACATCCTTGGCCGTGGCATTGAGGTCAATGTCGGGCATATTCTGGTAGTAGGCAAGCAGACGGTTGAACTCAAGCGAGAGCACACGCTTGAGGAGATCCTCCTCGGAGAGCCATTCCAGTTTCTTGCGCACGCCGGGAAGATACTTGTCGATCTCCTGCTCGTTGACCTGTACCCTCTCGAGACGGTCGGCGAGATTGTATAGTTGCTTCTCTATGATATGGTCGGGAGTCGGAACCTTGCGGTACTCGAATTCCTTACCTATCTTCTTCTCTATCTCTCGGAGTTTCCCTTTCTCGCGGGAGTGGATGATGGCGACAGAGACTCCTGTCTTGTTCGCTCGTCCCGTACGCCCCGAGCGGTGGGTATACACCGCCACATCGTCCGGCAGACCATAGTTGATGACGTGTGTGAGGTCATCAACGTCAAGTCCGCGGGCTGCAACATCGGTAGCCACAAGGAGTTGGGTGACGTGGTCGCGGAATTTCTTCATCGCCAGGTCGCGCTGTGCCTGCGACAGGTCGCCATGCAGACAGTCGGCGTTATAGCCGTCGTTGATAAGTTTATCGGCTATCTCCTGAGTCTCCTTGCGGGTGCGGCAGAAGATGATGCCGTAGATGTCGGGATTGTTGTCGGCAACTCGTTTCAGGGCAAGATACTTGTCGTGTGCCTTTACCATATAATAGATATGGCGCACATTCTTCGAGCCTTCATTCTTGTTTCCGGCCACAAACTCCACGGGGTCGTGCATGAAATCCCTGGATATGGCGGCTATCTCCTTTGGCATCGTGGCAGAGAACATGAGCATCTTCCTGTCGTCGGGTACGTGGGAGAGTATCTGCTTTATGTCGTCGAGGAAGCCCATGTTGAGCATCTCGTCGGCCTCGTCAAGAATCACTGTATGCACGTCGCCAAGTTTCACCTCTCCCCTCTTTATGAGGTCGATGAGTCGACCCGGAGTGGCCACAATCACCTGTACGCCGTTGCGCAGCGACCGTATCTGGCTGTCAATGCTCGAACCGCCATAGACCGGAAGTATCTTGAGGTCAGGGATATATTTCGAGAAGTCGGCGAGGTCGCCTGCTATCTGAAGACAGAGTTCTCGCGTCGGCGCTATGATGAGGGCCTGAGGCACCCTCTTCTGGACATCTATGCGCTGAAGCACAGGAAGCCCGAAGGCTGCCGTCTTTCCCGTGCCTGTCTGGGCAAGTCCCACGACATCGCCGTCTTTCTCCAATAGATGGGGTATCACCATCCTCTGTATTGGCATGGGCTGCTCAAAGCCCAATTCCTCGATTGCTTTCAGCAAGCGGGGTTCCACACCAAGATCCTCAAAAGATCCTGTAACTTTATTTTCGTCCATAGCGGTTATTTTTTCGGGTTTATACATCACCGGGAGACTGCATACCACATCTCCCTGATATTATTAACGCCTAATTATCCCAAATTCCTTTTGAAAGGGGGATTTTTTAGCATCCGGAACGCAAAACCGGCAGCAAATTTACAAAATTTAAGCCGATTGCACAAAATAAAAAAGGGTATATACCTGCCAAAACGTCCGCATCCTCCCTGCAAATCTCCTCCTATGTTTTGTGGAATATGACTCACGTTTGAGTTCCTTTCACTTTCTTTGCGTGAATTTTTCATAAAGTCAACTTCTCTCAGGGTTAAACTTTTTCGACAGTCTACCAAATGCAGGAAAAATAGACCAAAACAAAGCAAAAAACAGGGAGAAATAGACCAAAATCAGAAAAAACATAGTTTTTTTATTTTTTGGAACGGAACGATTTTCACTTTTTTTAACATGCAAAAACCTCAAAATTCGTCCGCTACATCCTGATTTGCTGCGCATTATATTTCACACCATATCCTGCAAAACGTTCCACCCCTGAAACGATTCCGAAACGCGTTCCCCTCCTGAGGAATATTTTTCAATTCTACTTTTAATGAATGTCAACCGCCCAAAACCTTTGCAGTTTACTTCTTTTTTACTAATTTCGTAGGAAAATAAACTTTTTAGTTCATGAATCGATTTATTCTATCCGCTATCGCTCTCCCACTCCTCGCTTTTATCCCGGCGGAGGCGGAGGCTTGCACAAATCTCATTGCGGGTCCGAAGGCCACGGCCGACGGCTCGGTGTTCGTAACTTACGCCGCCGATTCACACAATCTTTACGGGATGCTTACCAACACCCCGGCGGCGAAACATGCCCCGGGCTCTATGAGAAAGGTCATCGAATGGGACACAAACAAACCTCTCGGTGAGATTCCTCAACCGGCAGAGACCTACAACGTGGTCGGAAACATCAATGAGCATCAGGTGGCTATCGGTGAGAGCACTTGGGGTGGCCGTGAGGAACTGACCGACACAACGGGCAACTCAATAATCGACTACGGTTCGCTGATACAGATTGCCCTCGAACGCTCAAAGTCGGCGCGGGAGGCTATTAAGGTAATGACCGACCTCGTGCAGAAATATGGCTACGCAAGCAGCGGGGAATCTTTCTCCATTGCCGACAAGAATGAGGTCTGGGTGATGGAGATGATTGGGAAAGGCGCGGAGAAGGGTGCCGTGTGGATTGCCGTCCGCATTCCTGACAACGCCATTTCCGGTCACGCCAACGAACCACGAATCCGCAAAGTCAACCTCAAGGATAAGGAGAATGTGATGTATAGCAAGGATATGATCTCCTTTGCCCGAAAGAAAGGTTATTTCAACGGTAAGGATGAGGATTTCTCTTTCGCCGATGCCTACTGCGAGCATGATGCCGGCACACGGAGAGGTTGCGACGCGAGGGTCTGGAGTTTCTTCCGTCGCTTCAATAAGGATGCCGATAAATATTACGACTGGTGCGCTAACAAGAGCGACGACCCGATGCCCCTCTATGTGATACCGGAGAGGAAACTCACCCTTCAGGATATGCAGGAGAGTATGCGCGACCATTTCGAGGGAACTCCCTTCGACATGACTCAGGATGTCGGGGCAGGTCCGAACCACGTCCCTTACCGCTGGCGCCCCATGGAGTTTGAGGTCGACGGGAAGAAATACTGCAATGAGAGGGCGATTGCAACTCAGCAGACTGGCTGGAGTTTCGTGAGCCAGACTCGTGCCGACATGCCCGACCCTGTGGGGGGGGTGCTATGGTTCGGTACTGACGACTGCAACACAACCGTCTACATGCCTTTCTACTGCTCCATGACCGAGGTGCCCGCGCAACTCACTCCCGGCGACATAAACAATTTCTCCTTCGACTCTAATTTCTGGATGAACAACTGGGTGGCAAATCAGGCATACAACCGTTATGACCTCATGATTCCTGACATCCGCAAGGTTCAGTCTGCCCTCGAAGACAACTACCGCTCGTCAAGGGTGGAGAGGGAAAAGGCGCTCGTGAAACTTGCCGAAGCCGGCAACATGGAGCGACTCATCAAGAGTGTAAACGCCGAGGGTAAGGAGATTGCCAAGGAGGCTACCGACGCTTACCGCGACCTCGCCCAATATCTCCTGGTCAAATACATGGACGGCAACATGAAGAAGACCGATTCTGACGGCAAATTCATCATGACCGAATACGGCATCCCTGCCGGCCCCACTTTCCCCGGCTATGACCAAAAATACTACGAAAACATCGTAAAAGAAACCGGCGACCACTTCCTCCTCGAAGATTAGGAGAGCCGCAAGGCTCTAGGCTCTAGGCTCAAGGCCCGAGGCTTTAGGCTTTAGGCGCAAAGCCATATAAGATTCATAAGACTCATAAGATTCATAAGAGATGCAAAAAGGGCGCGAATAATCGCGCCCTTTTCTATCACCTGTCACCTTGAGCCTTGAGCCTCGGGCCTTGAGCCTAACGCCTCGAGCCTTGAGCCTCGCGCCTCGAGCCTAACGCCTAAACGCCTAAACCCTCGCCGCTATCGCCTCGCATATCTCCTTCATCCTTTCGGGATCGGGATTATCTATCTTATGCTTGAAATCCATATCCCCCTCCTTCTGAAGAGGCACGAGATGGATGTGGGCGTGAGGCACTTCAAGTCCAAGCACAGTTACTCCTATCTTGCGGCACGGTATTGCCTCCTTCATAGCCTTGGCTACCTTTTTCGCAAAAACCATCATCTCCCCCAACTGCTCGTCGTCTATGTCGAAGATATAGTCGGTCTCCTGCTTAGGCACTACCAAGGTATGACCCCAGTTAACCGGATTGATGTCGAGGAAGGCGTAGAAACGGTCGTTCTCCGCTACCTTATATGAAGGTATCTCCCCTGCTATGATTTTTGAAAATATTGTCATTGCTATATGCTTTTTATCCACCTTCCGGCTGAAAGTATCAAATCTCTATCTTGAGAATCTCAAACTCCAGAATCCCTACAGGCGCCTGCACCTTTACCTTGTCGCCTACCTTATGCCCCAGGATACCCTGTGCGATAGGTGTGGAGGAGGCGATCTTTCCTTCACGGAGGTTCGCCTCATTATCGGTGACGATGGTGTATTTCACCACCATATTATTCTTGAGATTCTTTATGGTGACCGTATTTAGAAGCTGCACAACGTCAGTGTTGAGTTTGCTGTCGTCGATGATTCGTGCTGTGGCGATAAGTTCCTTGATCTTGGCGATCTTCATTTCAAGCATGCCCTGTGCCTCCTTGGCGGCATCATATTCGGCATTCTCTGAAAGGTCACCCTTATCGCGGGCCTCCGCTATGGCCTGCTTGATGAGCGGACGCTCTGCCTCAAGATCGGCCAGTTCCTTCATTTTCTTGTCGTAACCCTCTTGGGTAAGATAAGTTGCCATAATTATAAAAGGTCTGATTTTTAATGATTTTCCTTGGTAAATAAACTCAGGTAAAAAAGCCGGCCAGTCACCATTGTGGGTATTGGAAGAGATTAAAAAAATAAGGAATCTTTCTATTCCGCCTGTGCTCTCCCTCTTTCAAAAGGATTTAGTACCGACGGGGTTAAAAGACCCTCTCCGACACCCTTCAGTGTCATTTGCCGTATTTTTTCGCTGCAAAGGTAATGCTTTTTATCACCACGCCCAAATTTTAACAGTTAAAAGTTGTTGGCGACAAAGATTTTTTTACTATCTTTGCCTGCGGTTTGTACCCCCCTCTCTCCCGGAATTTCAAATATTTTCCTGACATGACTATCAACGAAACTCAAGACGAGATAATCGAAGAATTCGAAGGGCTCACCGACTGGATGGACCGTTATGCTTACATCATCGATCTGGGAAACACCCTCCCTGACTTCCCAGAAGATGAAAAGACGCCCCAAAACCTTATCGAGGGCTGCCAGAGCCGGGTTTGGATCACGGCTGACAAGGGCAACGACGCCGAAATTCATTTCCGCGCTGACTCCGACGCTCTCATCGTAAAAGGTATCGTAGCACTGCTCATGAGGGTGCTCAACAACCACACCCCTCAGGAGATTCTTGACGCCGACCTATATTTCATCGATAAAATCGGCCTCAAGGAGCACCTCTCCCCAACCCGCAGCAACGGTCTCGTGGCAATGGTGAAGCAGATCCACAACTATGCCCTCGCTTTCAAGATGCTTGACGAGAATAAGTGACCTCCCGCAAAAACCTGAAAATTTCCTATCATCATAAACCATTTAATACCAGACAAACATGTTCAAGAACCAACCTAAAGGATTGATTCCTGCCGCATTGAGCAACATGGGTGAGCGTTTCGGCTATTACATCATGAATGCCGTGCTCGTGCTTTTCCTCTGCTCAAAGTTCGGCCTCTCCGAGGAAACCAGTGCCCTGGTCTACTCATTCTTCTATGCGGGGATATACCTTTTCGGACTTGTCGGAGGTACTATTGCCGACCGCACACAAAATTACAAAGGCACAATTATAAACGGCCTTATTGTGATGTCGCTCGGCTACGTCATTTTGGCCATTCCGATTCTCTCCACATCCAACAACATTTCATGGCTGTTGCCTCTGACTTGTTTTGCCCTCTTCCTCATTGCTTTCGGCAACGGTCTCTTTAAAGGCAATCTCGCTGCTATTGTCGGGCAGCTTTATGACAACCCGAAGTATGCGGCTCAACGCGACTCCGGTTTCCAGATTTTCTATGTATTCATCAATGTCGGCGGTGTCTTCGCCCCCCTTATCGCTCCCATGCTCCGCAGTTGGTGGCTCGGTGTTCATAATCTTACCTATAATGCAAAACTTCCGGCCCTTTGTCATGAATATCTGAGCGTTACCGACAATATGTCGATGGAGAACACAAACAACCTTTACGAGCTTATCACTGCAACAGGAGGCGACACTTCCGGAGATATAGCTGCATTCTGCACAGAATATCTTGACGTATTCAACACGGGCATTCATTATTCCTTTATTGCTTCGGTTCTGGCAATGCTCCTTTCTCTGTTAATTTTCCTTGCATATAAGAAAGGATTGCCAACACCGGTCACCAAGGCCAAAGATACAGGGGTCAAAATGTCGGATGAAGAGCGTAAGGCTATGGCTTCTGAAATCAAACAGCGTATGTTGGCTCTCTTTGCTGTGCTCGGTATTGTTATCTTCTTCTGGTTCTCATTCCATCAGAACGGCACTTCCCTCTCTCTATTCGCTCGCGACTTCGTGAAAACTGATTCTATCGCTCCTGAGGTATGGCAGTCGATAAATCCATTCTTCGTTATAGTCCTCACTCCGGTGGTTATGTGGATTTTCAGCGCATTGAAACGCAAGGGAATCGAAATATCCACCCCAAAAAAGATTGGCATAGGTATGGGTATCGCGGGGCTTGCCTTCCTTTTCCTGGCCCTCTTCTCAAGCGCTATGGGCTATCCTTCTGCCGACACTTTCCGTTCTCTCCCCGTGGCCGAACAATCTTCAATGCTCGCCGGACCCTGGGTGCTTATCCTCCTCTATTTCTTCCTCACGGTAGCCGAACTTTTCATCTCCCCACTGGGTCTCTCATTCGTTTCAAAAGTGGCACCCAGCCATCTGCAGGGCCTCTGTCAGGGTCTCTGGCTCGGCGCTACTGCCCTCGGCAACCTCCTCCTCTGGATCGGCCCCCTCATGTACAACGCATGGCCCCTCTGGCAGTGCTGGACGGTTTTCCTCGTAGTGTGCCTCGTTTCCATGGGCGTGATGTTCTCCATGGTCAAATGGCTCGAGAGGGTCACTCAAGCCTAAGATTATTTAAGGCAATTTCATTATAAACCTACCCTCACGGGAGGGGCATCCGGTCCGGGATGTCCCTCCTTTTTTGAGGGTCAACAAAGATTTCAGTTATGTTCAAAGACCAACCCAAGGGATTGTTTATCCTTGGTCTCTCAAACATGGGGGAACGCTTCGGCTACTACACGATGCTCTCCATCCTGCTCCTCTACCTTCAGGCTAAGTTCGGTTTCAGCACGGCTGCGTCGGGGCAGATCTACGCCTTGTTCATGGCAGTGGTATATTTCCTCCCCATAATGGGGGGATGGGTAGCCGACAGATGGAACTTTTCAAAATGCGTCACCACCGGCATCGTCGTGATGTTCATCGGCTACCTCATCATGGCAATTCCCACACAGGTGAGGGCCGAATCATCCCTGTGGATACTCTTCGGCGCTCTCTTCCTGATTGCCGTGGGCACGGGATTGTTCAAGGGAAACCTTCAGGTGATGGTGGGTGACCTCTATGACGAGCCGGCCTATTCATCCAAGAGGGATGCCGGATTCTCTATCTTCTACATGGCCATTAACATTGTCTCCATGTTCGCCCCCGGCACCGCCACGGCGATGTGCAACCTCGCTTTCTCACGTTCCGACCTCAAATATGTGGCCGACCTCCCAGCCGCCTGCAACGCATATCTCGATGCGGCGGAGACAGGGGCTTCCTCTTTACCTGACGCCGCCGCTAAGGTTGGCGACCTCGCCATAGCAAACGGCATGGACGTGAACCTTCCCGACATGACCGCCTGGTGCACGGAATATCTGACCACCCTCTCCACAGGATACACCTACGGGTTCAGCGTGGCTTGTTTCTCGCTGATTGTCTCTTACGTGATTTATGTGCTCGGCAAACGCTCCTTCATCAATTCCATCAGCTCCGGAAAGAAAGAGAAATCAGGCGACGCTTCCCATTCCGTGGAACTTACCCCCGAACAGACAAGAAACAGATTGACGGCACTCCTGCTCGTCTTTGCCGTGGTGATTTTCTTCTGGATGGTTTTCAATCAAAGCGGAGCCGCGCTTACGGAATTTGCCAAATCATGCATCGCCCCTGAATGTGGAGGGCCGACAAGAATTTTCTTCAACGTATGGGCCTTGGCTGCGGTCTGCATCGGTGTCTATGCCCTTTTCGGCCTGTTTCAGTCAAAGACATCGGCCGGAAAGACTTCTGCGGGTATTCTGCTAATCTGCATGGCCTCTTTCCTTATCTATTTCTTTGTCACCACCCCCAATCCCCTCACCGATATCCAGCCCCAGGCTTATCAGCAATTCAATCCCTTCTTCGTAGTCGCGCTCACTCCCGTGTCGCTCGCCTTGTTCGGCTGCCTCGCGGCTAAAGGGAAGGAACCCTCAGCCCCACGCAAGATAGGCTACGGCATGATTCTCGCCGGTGTGGCCTACGGACTCATGACGATAGCATCAATAGGGCTGAAGGGCACTGAAGGGAGCGTAAATCCCAACTGGCTTATACTTACCTACCTCCTGCTTACATTCGCCGAACTCCTCCTATCCCCTATCGGAATATCTTTCGTATCGAAGGTGGCACCTCCCAAATATAAGGGTGCAATGATGGGCGCATGGTTCGGGGCGAGTGCCATAGGCAATTATCTCGTGATGGTCCCCATGCTCCTTTGGGGTAAAATATCACTTGTAGCTATATGGAGCATCCTCGTTGCCCTGTGTCTCATCTCGGCGGTGTTCATATTCAGCATAATGAAGCGGCTGGAAAGCGTCTCCGGGGATTCCGACTCACCCAGCCCTCTCGAAGAGGAGGCTGAGGCCCAGCGCATCGCATCGGATGTGGAGGCCTGACGGGTATCAACACGGCGGGAAGTTAGGGGAAATCGCTTAACAATATCCCAAGTAATTTGTTATAAGGAGTGTGGGGGTGTCCTCACACTCCCTTTTTATTCCCTTAATCATTTCCACAACATAAAAACTCCCGCAATGCTGAAAATCAAGAATTTCATAAAGATATACGAACAGAGTTTCGCAGAAAATTGGGATCTCCCCGCACTTTCCGAATTCGGTAAACATAACGACATCACATACGCTCAGTTTGCAGAGGCCATAGCGAAGACTCACCTCCTTTTCGAATCTATCGGTATCAAACCGGGTGCCAAAATCGCCCTCTGTGGTAAGGATTCCGCCGAATGGGTGAAGGTGTATATGGCCACTGTGACATACGGGGCAATAATTGTGCCTATCCTTTCCGATTTCAATCCCCGTGACATCGCCCATATCGTGAATCACTCGGAGGCTGAACTCCTATTCGTCTCCGACCATATCTGGGAGCATCTTGAGGCGGAGACTCTGCTCAACGTCAAAGGCGTGATGAGCATAGAGACAAAGAATGTGCTTCATGAGAATGCGGGAGTGGAGTTGCAGCGTAACCTGCGTCTGCTCAAACGTCGGTTCAACCGAAAATATCCCGACGGCTATCAACCCCAGCATGTGATATACGCAAACAGGGATAACTCCGAGGTAGTGGAGATAAACTATACCTCCGGAACCACCGGTTTCTCCAAAGGAGTGATGCTAACCGGTGAGAATCTTGCCGGAAACGTCTGCTTCGGAATATCGGCCGAACTTCATTTCCGCAATTCAAGGGTCCTCGCGTTCCTCCCCCTCGCCCATGCCTACGGGTGTGCCTTTGATATGCTCACCCCGCTCGCCGAAGGTTCGCATATCACCCTTCTCTGCAAGACGCCTTCGCCTAAGGTGCTTCTGAAGGCTTTGTCTGTTGTCCGTCCCAATCTCGTGATATGTGTGCCCCTCATTCTCGAGAAGATATATAAGAACCAGATTCTGCCGATGATTTCCAAGGGAACCATGCGCTGGACCCTCGCCGTGCCTTTCCTCGATTCGCTCATCTATTCAAAGATTCGCAAGAAACTTGTGGATGCCTTCGGAGGTGAATTTGAGGAAGTGATCGTGGGTGGAGCCCCTCTGAATCATGAGGTGGAGGAATTCCTCCACAAAATAAAGTTCCCCTTCACGGTGGGTTATGGTATGACCGAGTGCGGCCCCCTCATCTCCTATACCCCCTGGAGAGAATTTATCGTAGGCTCCTCCGGACGCACACTCCCCATAATGGAGTCAAAGATAGAATCGCCCGACCCGGAGAAAATCCCCGGAGAAATCTGTGTGCGCGGTACGAATGTCATGAAGGGTTATTACAAGAATCCAGAGGCTACCGAGGCCGTGATAGATGCCGAGGGGTGGTTGCATACGGGCGATATGGGCACACGTACACCTGACGGGACTCTGTTCCTGCGTGGTCGCTCAAAGACAATGATCCTTTCCGCTTCCGGTCAGAACATCTACCCTGAGGAGATCGAGGCCAAACTCAACAATATGCCGTATGTGGCCGAGAGTCTTGTCGTGGAGCGTGACGGCAGGCTGGTGGCGCTCGTATATCCCGACTATGACGCTACCGACAAATTCGGAATCTCGATTGCCGATATGGATGCGGCTATGGAAAACGTGAGGGAGGAACTCAACAAACTCGTGGCTCCATACGAGAAAATATCGAAAATCATCCTAATGCCCAACGAATTTGAGAAGACCCCGAAGAGGAGTATCAAGCGTTTCCTTTACACACGTTAAACGCAGGCAATACATAATTTGGGGAATCTCGGATTTACACGTTACCTTTTGTTGCAGGAATGAAAAAAAAGTTGTAGTTTTGCGCAGATTTTGTTATTGAATGTTAAATCAACTTTCAAAGTCATAACAGACAATCACCATGCAGAAGCATGTCTCACACGCCAAACCTCTTTCTGACAACAGTTTGCTGGCCCTTTCAATAGTCGTCATGCTCCTCGTGGCCATATCTTGTGCCGGGGGTGCGAAAAGTGATGCCTCTTCCGATTCCTCCCCGGAATCGGAAGACTTCCATGCGGACAATGACATCGCAATGACGATACGCAGCATAGCAGATGCCATAAAGGTGGGTGAGCCTCTTGATTCCACAGAATATGATTTCCTCGGTGTCCTCACCGACGGACAGGGTGCTCCGCTGTACACCGACGTACAGGGTTCTCCCGGCGTGTGGGTCGTTGATGTGCTTGACAAAAGAAACGCTACGATACGTAACCTGTACCTTGGAGACCTCCTTCCGGATGACCTTCAGAGTTACATCCTCCAGAGCCTTTCCCTGACCGGAAAATCACCTGTCGATTTCGAGAACGATGATGCCGAAAGTTATGACGACACCTCAATCGTGGTGTACGACTTCGGAGGTGGTTACCTGCGTTTCGAAATAAGGGCCGGTATCGCCCCCAATGGACTCGAAGGACCGCTGCTGACCATAATCCTAAGTGCCGACGCTCCCCCCGGACTTAAGGAAAAGGGACAGCGTGCCTGATTCACCAATCCCCCTCTTCTATCACTCCTCCCCCTCTTTCTGTGACAGGGATTTCCCCAGCGGACGGAACACAAACAAACGGGATGACTCAAAACGCGGGAGCGCCATAAGTTGCACATCCGATTTCCTATCCTCAAGGGTATCTTCCGCATTCCCTACCTTCAGCCCCTTCTCCTCCAAAGCATCCCTGACAGCCTTCAATGCCTTCTGCGGAGTGTTGTTATCTTTTGAGAGATGACATAGGAATATGTTCTTCAAATCCGGATTCACAATCTCCTTAAGGAATGCAGCCGTAGCCACGTTGTCCATGTGGCCCGCTTCGGTCTGTATCCTTGCCTTGAGATATTCGGGATAACTGCCGTTGAGGAGCATCCTCAAATCATAATTGGCCTCTATCACGAGATAATTGGCTCGGCTCATGTAATGGCGCGCCCTCTCCTTCACGGCTCCGAGATCGGTGGCGAGTACAAAATTACGGTCGTCAAACGTTATGGAGAAGCCCATGTTGTCCACACCGTCATGAGGTACCTCGAAAGCGGTAATCTCCAAATCAGCCAATTTGAACGGAATCTCCTTAAAAATCGGGGAATGATAGTCCTTGATGCGCTTGGAGATGCTATGGCGGCGGAGAATACCTGTCAGGACACGGTTGGTGCAATAAAGCCTTATATGCCGGTGATTGCGCAGCAACGTGTAGACGTAACGCACATGATCGGAATGGTCGTGCGTGAGAAGCACCCCCACCACCTTCTTCATATCTATTCCGTTTGAGGCAAGCGTAGACTCTATGATATCGGCCTTTACTCCGGCATCAATCAGTATGCCCCCCTTACGGGTGCCGACATAGCATGAGTTCCCGCTTGAGCCGGAACCTATGGAGAAATAATAGAGCAGGCGGTCTTCAGGTAAAGGCTCCTTTTTCTCCGGCACGGGTATTTCCGCGGCCGCATAGACATTGCGCCTCACCGGCTTCGTAGGCCGCGTATCAAGCACTTCCCATTCCTCAAACGGAAGTTTCATCTGCCCTTCGAATGTAATCTTGCGTCTTGCCATCTTCAATTGTGTTTGGTGCCTGCGTAAATTAGGAATATGGCAGGTCGCTTGTCGTAATCATATTTCCTTCCCCTCCATTTGGAAACCGGGAGGGTGACGATGCTTTCCTTTTCAGGGTCGGTGATATCGCATGCCACGCATACCTCTGTGGTGGGATGAAGCACCTCGGTGATGACCTTGAGCATCCTGTTGTTGCGGTAGGGGGTCTCTATGAAAATCTGCGTCATATCCTGACGGCGTGAGATTGCCTCAAGGTCCCGGAGTTTCCTTTCCCTATCTTTCCCCTCTATGGGAAGATAACCGTTGAATGAAAAGCCCTGTCCGTTGAATCCGGAGGCCATAAGCGACATGAGGATACTCGACGGCCCGACAAGGGGTATTACCTTAAGCCCCTCCCTCTGCGCTATGCTCACCGGGAGTGAGCCCGGGTCAGCAACTGCCGGACAGCCCGCCTCACTCATGACACCGACTGGTTCCCCTCCTCGCAACGGGTCAAGATAACGCCCCACTTCCGCAAGGTCGGTATGCCTGTTGAGTTCGTAGAATGTGACAGCCCCTATGTCGAATGAGGGGTCACACCGTTTCAGAAAACGTCGCGCCGTGCGCACGTTCTCCACTATCAGATGATGCAATCCTTTAAGTATTTCAAGGTTGCCGGGGGGCAACGTATCGGCAAAAGGCGCATTACTTATATTGACCGGTATAAGATAAAGGGCTGTCTTGATTTCCATATAATACAAAATTAATAAAAAAATTTGTATTTTTGCAGAAAAATAGATGTTTTATGTCTTTACCATCCGGTTTTATAGAGGAAATGAAGTTGCTTTTGGGGGAGGAAGCCGATGAGTTCCTGCTCGCCATGGAACAGCAACCGGTCGTCTCGGTGCGTCTGAATCCAAGGAAGCCGGGTGCCTCTTTCGAAGGTGCCTCTCCTATAACGTGGTGTCCCGGAGGGTTCTATCTCCCCGAACGCCCCTCCTTCACCCTCGACCCTCTACTTCACGCAGGGGCATACTATGTGCAGGATGCCTCTTCCATGATTTATAAGGAGACCGTAAGACGTCTGCTGCCATTGTCGGGAAATCCCTCTTCCGTCACTCTACTCGACCTCTGCGCCGCTCCCGGTGGCAAGACCACAGCTATGATAGATGCCCTCCCGGACGGTTCACGGGTGGTAGCCAACGAATATGTCGCTAAGAGGGCGACGATACTTCGTGAGAATCTTTCACGCTGGGGTTATCCCGATGCCGTTGTCACCAACCGCGATACATCCGCTTTCGTGTCCGACGGGAGTCTTTTCGACATTGTGGCCGTGGATGCACCCTGCTCCGGCGAGGGGATGATGCGGAAAGATGAGACTGCAAGAACGCAATGGAGCGAAAAACTTGTAGATGACTGTGCGGCCCTACAGAAAACCATACTCTCGAACGCTGCCAAAGTGGTGCGCCCGGGTGGATTTCTGATATATTCCACATGTACATTCAACAGGAAGGAGAATGAGGAGAATGTGAGGTTTGCCGTGGAGCAACTCGGACTGCGACCCATCGACCTTGATTTTCCCGGAGAGTGGGGAATACCCCGCGGTATAGGTACGGATTTGCCGGTCTACCGTTTCATGCCACACCGCACACAAGGGGAAGGCCTTTTCCTCGCTGTCCTGAAAAAGCCTGATGAGAATGAAGGCGACCGCGAGCGTGCTCCTGAGCATACTCAAGGCAGGAAGTCCGCCAATTCCAAACGTAATAACACTCACACCTCCGCCTCACCTAAGGGTAAGAAGGAGGAGATTCCGGAAATTGACGATATACTTTCCGTAGATTTCGACAAGACCCGTTTCCCTTTGGTGGAACTTACGAGGGAGCAGGCGGTAAACTATCTGCGTCGCGAGGCGTTAATCCTTCCGGAAGGGAGTCCGCGAGGGGTAGTGATTGTCACTTACCGCGGGTTGCCGCTTGGGGCTGCTAAAAACATCGGCTCCCGTGCCAACAACCTTTATCCCAAGAACCGACGTATCCTCAAATGATGCCCGGCAAATGCCAGATAATACCCCATAGATTACAAATCAAACAAATACAATATCAATATGCAATTCAAGACTAATGCCAAATGTGCCCATTGTCAGGGTACCATCCTGAACGCCATGCGTTCACGTTTTCCCAATGCCGAATGGAGTCTCGATCTGGAAAGTGCCGACAAGGTGCTGACAGTCCATGGTATCCCTGAAGATGCCGACCATGCCGCACAGGTGATGAAGACCCTGGAGGAAACCGGTTTCAAGGGTTCCTGGCTCACTCAAGGTGATAACAATGATTGAAATCAGAAACGTTTCCAAATCATACGGCTCCCTCACTGTCCTGCATGATGTCTCCCTGTTTATTCCGGAGGGGGAAATTATGGCGATAGTGGGGCCTTCCGGCGCCGGCAAGACAACCCTCCTTCAGATTGCCGGAACGCTTGACCGTCCTGATTCCGGAAGCGTGCTTTTCGACGGCACCGACGTGCTCCGCCTTAAAGACCGCCGCCTGTCGGAATTCAGGAACCGCAACATCGGATTTGTATTCCAGTTTCATCAACTGCTCCCTGAATTCTCTGCTCTGGAGAATGTGGCTCTCCCCGCATGGATAGCCGGGGTAAAGAAGAAGATGGCTCTCGAAGAGGCTGAGAAAATTCTCGATAGCCTCGGCATGGGGGAACGCCTCAGGCACAAGCCGGCTGAACTTTCAGGGGGTGAGAAACAGAGGACGGCGATAGCCCGTGCCCTCATCAATCATCCCAAGGTGGTGTTTGCCGACGAACCCACCGGGAGCCTCGATTCCCGCAACCGCGACGAGATTCAGGCCATCATAGCGCGTTTGCGTGACGAACTCGGCCAGACTTTCGTAATGGTGACTCATGACCCCGAAATGGCATCGATCGCTGACCGCACCGTAAGGATGACCGACGGACGCATAACGGAAGAGAATATTATCACCACAGAGGCCACTCTGATTGAAAACGAAGATGGGATATTGTCGGAATAATCAAAAAAATTTGGCAGTTTGCCTTATTTTATCTATCTTCGCATTCGAAAAATAAATCATGGGGCTGCAAGCCTCTCAAAAAATTAAAATTAACCAAGAAATGGCAACACCTGAAAACAACAACAAGAACCAGCTTCAGATTCAACTCCGTCCCGAAGTAGCCGACGGCAAATATAGCAACCTCGCAATGATCGGTCACGGTCCCAACGAGTTCCTCATCGACTTCATCTTCGCAGCCCCCGGCATGCCTCAGGCTCCCGTGGTAAGCCGTGTGATCATGAGCCCTGAGAACGCTAAACAACTCATGTTCGCAATCACTGACAACGTGAAGAAATATGAGGCTCAGTTCGGCGAGATTCAGCCCCGCACTCCGAAGACTCCCGGAATGAACTGATTCAGAAATTGAAAAGCAAAATCTGAAAATTGAAAATTATGATTGCCCGCAGCGATTATAATTTTCAATTTTCATTTTATTTGTTCATCTTCCGTTCACATCCCGGGTTGGAGAACTGATAATTCCGGTTTCCGTATGCGGTTATAATTCTCAATTTTCATCTTTCAATTCTCAATTCATTAAGCATGCTTACCCTCTACAATTCTCTGACACGCTTCAAGCAACCTTTCAAACCGATTCACGAAGGACACGTCGGCATGTATGTGTGCGGCCCCACCGTCTACGGCGATGCACATCTGGGACACGCCCGACCTGCCATAACTTTTGACGTGCTCTTCCGTTATCTCCGCCATCTGGGGTATAAGGTAAGATACGTAAGGAATATCACGGATGTGGGGCATCTGGAGCATGATGCCGATTCCGGCGAAGATAAGATTGCCAAGAAGGCTCGCCTCGAGCAACTCGAACCTATGGAGGTGGTGCAGTTCTATCTTAACCGCTATCATCATGACATGGAGGCGCTCAATGTGCTCCCCCCGAGCATAGAGCCTCACGCTTCAGGGCATATCATAGAGCAGATAGAGTATATCAAGAAGATTCTCGAGGCCGGCTATGCTTACGAAAGTTGCGGCTCCGTGTATTTTGATGTGGAGAAATATAACCGCGACCACAATTATGGAAAACTTTCAGGCCGTAATATCGAGGACATGCTCTCCACAACACGTGCCCTTGACGGTCAGGAGGAGAAACGCAATCCCCTCGACTTCGCCCTCTGGAAGAAGGCCGCTCCCGAACACATAATGCACTGGCCTTCCCCGTGGAGCGAAGGATTTCCCGGCTGGCATCTCGAATGCTCTACAATGGGACAGAAATATCTCGGTGAGAAATTCGACATCCACGGTGGCGGACTCGATCTCCTTTTCCCTCATCATGAATGTGAGATTGCGCAGAGCGTCGCAGCTCAGGGACATGAGACGGTGAACTACTGGGTACACAACAACATGATCACTATCGAAGGGAAGAAGATGGGTAAGAGTTACAACAACTTCATCACTCTGGAGCAATTCTTCGACGGCTCCCATCCTCTCCTTGAGAAGGCTTATTCTCCGATGGTGATACGTTTCTTCATCCTTCAGGCGCAATACCGCTCTACCGTAGATTTCTCGAATGCTGCCCTTCAGGCTGCCGAGAAAGCCCTCCAGAAGATTTCGGAAAGTTATCGCAGACTTCAGAATCTTGTTCCGGCCGCAAAATCAAGCATCGAGGTGCCTGATTTCATGAAGGCTTGTGAAGAGGCTATGGATGATGATCTCAACACTCCCCAGGTGATAGCCCAACTGTTCGAGGCTTGCAAGGTGATAAACTCGGCTGCCGACGGCAGTGTGTCGCTCTCGGATGAGGATATCGACAGGCTAAAGAAGACCTTCGACATTTATCTGATCGACATTCTCGGCATGAGGATTGCCGACGATACCGACAATTCGACGGCTACAAAGGCCTACGAAGGCGCGGTGGACCTCCTCATGGAGATTCGTGGCAACGCAAAAGCGGCTAAAGACTGGACCACCTCCGACCTTATCCGCGATAAACTCGCTGCCCTCGGCTTCAATATAAAGGATACCAAAAATGGTGTTGAATGGAGTGTGAAATAACCCTAAGACCGATATGATAAAATAAAAATAGAGATTCCCCGGCGGAGGAATCTCTATTTTTATTTTATCACGTTTATATTATCTTCATCATCTGTCTTTTTCAATCAGGTCAAGCAAAGCCTCTATAGCCTCATCCGACGGAATATTCTTCCTTACAAGGGTCTTCCCTTTATACAGGCTCACCTTTCCCGGGCCTGCCCCGACATAACCGTAGTCGGCATCGGCCATCTCTCCGGGTCCGTTCACGATACATCCCATGACTCCTATCTTCAATCCTTTCAGTCCTTCCGTAGCGGCTTTCACCTCACGCAATGTTTTCTGCAGATCGAACAATGTGCGCCCGCAACTCGGACAGGCTATATACTCGGTCTTGCTTATCCTGAGGCGTACTGCCTGAAGCAGCCCCAAAGCCACGGAATGAATCTCACGTTCGCTGAACGCCGGGGCATCTATAGAGATGCCGGAGGCATAACCGTTCAACAACAACGGTCCGAAGTCTGCTCCCGCCTTTATCTGAAGGTCCTCGAGGTCGGTATCGTCATAACTCATCCGTACAAAAATCGGATTCCTACCACCTGCTGCGACAAACCTGTCGATCCAAGATGCGATCTCACCGGGACGGTTGGCATTGCCGCTCTCCACAACTACAGGCAAATCATCATCAAACACTGCGGGAACGAAATCTGCGCTTACCTTGTGCCAAGTAGCCGGGAATGCAGGGAAATCAAGCCCTTCGACAAGGGGATGCCTCACATCCTCAAATCCGGGCACCGTCACAGCCATTTCCCGTGTCTTGACTTCCGGCACTGACTCAGGTTCGGCGACAGGGCGGTGTCCTGCCCGCGATACCACATAATCACGCAACTTTCGCGCCACAGGTATCTCATTCTCGGGGTCCTCAGTTAGAGAGACCCTAATGGTATCGCCGATACCTTCCGACAGAAGAGTGCCGATACCTACGGCACTCTTTATCCTTCCGTCCTCGCCATCTCCGGCCTCCGTAACGCCAAGATGCAACGGGAATGACATACCCTCCTCCCGCATTTTCTCATCCAGCAGACGCACAGTCTCAACCATCACCGACACATTAGATGCCTTGATGGATATTACCACGTTGTCGAAATTCTCTTGCCGACATACACGCAGAAATTCAAGCGCAGATTCCACCATACCTGCCGGAGTGTCGCCGTATCGGCTCATGATACGGTCAGATAGGGAGCCGTGGTTTACTCCAAGGCGCACTGCCGTATTATTCTTCCTGCATATCTCAAGGAATGGCACAAGAGTGTCGGCAATCTTCTTAACCTCCTCCGCATATTCCTCATCAGTAAATTCAAGTTTGCGGAAAGTGCGGGCGGCATCAACAAAATTACCGGGATTTATACGCACCTTCTCACAAGTCTCGGCAGCCTTGAAAGCGGCATTAGGATTGAAATGCACGTCTGCCACAAGTGGGACATCGCATCCTGCCTCGTCCAATCCTTTCCTTATGTTGGCCATATTCTCAGCCTCCCTGACTCCCTGTGTCGTGAGGCGCACGATTTCCCCGCCGGCTTCGGCGATACGAAGTGCCTGCGCCACGCTCCCCTCTGTGTCGAGGGTTGATGTGTTGGTCATCGACTGCAACACTATCGGATTATCACCTCCGATCTTTACTTTTCCCGCCTGAGCGACACTGCTTTTCCTGCGTGTATAGTTATATCTTGACATTTTATCTATTTTTATTCTCCTGCTCCCCCGACAGGGAAGCCCTCTTTTCCTTATCTCCCTTCATATTCCCAATAATGGGTATACCATACTTCTTACTCTTGCACCACTGATTAAGTGAAGAGTATCACACAGGTAAAACCGACCGTTAGACCGGCCATTACCTGCCAAACCGTATGTCGGCCAAGCCACACACGTGCCGAGCCCAAGAGTCCGGCAAGTATTATGGTGGCAATGAGCCAGCCGAATGCCGCCGGATGAGGGTTGCCGTCGCGGGCTATGCGCACGAGCAGCGCCACGACTCCCGCTATACCTGCGGCGTGAGCTGAAATCTTCCACCAGAAGTTGACTATCATATTGACGACACCTCCCGCCGCGCCACCTGCGAAGAACCATACCAGCCAGTAGGGGGCTCCCTTGAGATACATGAAGACAGCGGTAACAATCAATGCCACGATCGATATGATATACGGTATCAGACGCTCCTTGCGCCCATTGAGACCAAGGTCTTGCACAAGCCCCAACTTCTTAAGCAACAGCACAAGAAGCATGGGCACAAGCACATTTATACCTGCGACTATGAGCGTGAAGCCTATCCTCGTGCCCATTGGGGCAAGATCAAGTATCGACAGCCCGAACGCAAGTATCAGACCGTAGACGGGCATGAGCATCGGCACAAGCACCCATGACAGGAGATGGCTGATTCCTGTCACAAATCTTTCGGAATCCGTGGGAGGAACTTCCGGCTCAGGCATCACAGGGGGAGGGGTAGGATTCTCCCCGGGACCTTTCTCACTTTCTGCCGGCTGCTCTCCGAAAAGCGATCCGGAACGTCTGTTGAGACTGAACTCATCGTTGCCGGGCACTTCAGGATAGTATGTGGAAGTATCTATTTTCATAAATTGTCGGAACTTGGTTGATGAGTCTGGCACGACTCATTATATTAAATCTCTATAGTCTCGCTGAAAGTCAGTTGGCTTTTACAGCGTTAAGGAAACGCGAAGGGATAGGTAGTTCGAAGCGCATATCCTTCCTTGTGATGGGATGTGCAAACCTCAAAGTTCGCGCATGGAGGCAGAGCCTGTTAAGACGACTCTCCTTTGCGCCATATTTCCTGTCGCCCGAGATGGGATGACCCATCTCTGAGGCATGGACGCGAATCTGGTTCTTCCTTCCCGTGTCAAGTGAAAACTCCACAAGCGAAAGGCCATGAGCTCTTTTAAGCACTTTGTATCGTGTGAGGGCGAGCTTGCCTTCATCTGGATTCTGGGTAGAATAGACCACAAACTGCGAATTTTCCATAAGACGGCTCTTCACATATCCTTCATCTTCCCTCACATAACCTTCCAGAAGGGCCACATACAGACGGTCGAGAACCATATTGTTCCAATTGTGACGGAGATTCTCCTGCGCCTCCTCTGTCTTGGCGAACATCATGAGTCCTGAAGTATCCCGGTCAAGACGGTGGACCACATACAGTTTATTTGACGGGTTCTGCCGCTTCACATAGTCACGGAGGATATCGTAGGCCGATTCCTCCTTTTTATGGCTTTGTGTGCCTACCGACAACAGGCCATATCCCTTGTTTATGACTATCACATCATCATCTTCATATACCAGATTCAGCCGAGGATGCTTCAACACCACGAAAGGTCGTGAGAAATTCACCTTCACCTCCCCACCCGGAGGGACAGGAGTATCGAAAGCTGTAGATACCATGCCGTCAACCATATAATGGCCGTAACGGAGCCAAGCCTTGAGGTCGTTGCGGCTTTTATCGCGGATATTTTCAGATACAAATGCCAACAAAGGCACTGCTGAATCCGAATTATTCTTAAAAGTGAGTATGTTGTCAGGACGCCAAGGACGTCTTTGATTTCTCATAAATTATACGATTTGGGTTATTATTAATAAAACGGATAAAATAAAGGTTTGTTTTAACTTTCACCTCTGATGCTCTGTTTTTGACAGAATAACAGATGAACCTGAGATGTTTGTTTTGCGAGTATTTTCTGTAAATGAGAACACCTCCTGTACTACGGTCGAAAAACTATCCCCTGATCAAAAAAATTAGTCTGTCTCTCTTCCCAGAGAAACAGACCGAAACCTTAATCTTAATTATACTATGAAAAACACTACGCAAAGTTAAGTCTAAATTTTATTTTTTCACCACTTTTCGTAATTATTTTTGATTTTATTAACAAATTTTGTAAATTTGTCTTCCCCTTAAATCACTCTGACGTGGAAGCAATTTATCAATTCCTATGGCAACATACCATGCTCGGCCGCTCCCTCACTGACGCGGCAGGCCATCACATTGAGATATTAGACCCCGGCCGTCTGAATACCGACTCCGGTCCTGATTTCTTTAACGCAAAAATCAAAGTTGACGGTACCGAATGGATCGGTAATATTGAAATTCATGTCAAAGCCTCCGACTGGTTTCGCCATCACCACGATTCTGACCCGGCCTACGACAATATCATTCTTCATGTCGTGGGTATCGACGATAAACGTATCAAACGCGCTGACGGAAGCCAAATCCCTCAGGTTGTCACTCCCCTACCCCCTGATTTCTGTACCGTCTATGAGCACCTTTCCGTTCATCCGGCATACCTCCGCTGCGCCCCTTACCTACATACTCTATCCTCTATTGCCGTAACCGATTGGCTTGAATCCCTATCCATTCAACGCCTTCAGATGAAAGGAGAAAGAATAAGGAGCATCCTTGATTCCACCGGCCACGATTGGGAACAGACCGTTTTCATCACCCTGGCGCGTGCCCTCGGATTCGGACTCAACGGCGAACCTTTTGAACTCCTCGCCCGCTCACTCCCCTTACGCATACTGCACCACCACAGCGACAATCCGATGCAACTTCAGGCCCTGTTGTTCGGTCAGGCAGCCATGCTTGATCAAAGTTGCCACATTTTTGACGAATACTATCAATTCTTATGTCGTGAATACTACTTTCTCGCACGAAAATATGGACTCCACCCCATGCGACCGGGTCTTTGGAAATATTCCCGCACACGTCCGCAGAATTTCCCTCACCGCCGCATAGCCATGCTTGCAAAAGCGTGTGAAGGTGGATTCTCCATGCTCGCGAAAATAATTGACTGCATAAAGGAGCGTAAATCTCCGGATACCCTCTTCAATTGGAGACTCGAAGGCTACTGGCATGAACACTTCTCTTTCGATGTGGAGGCACGCGCCGGAAGCGACACACTGTCTCCCGCGAGTATATCACTCCTCGTCATCAATGCAGTGGCACCCCTGCTATATGCCTATTCCGCAGAACGTGGCGATCTGGAGTTAGGGGAAAAAGCCATAGAATTGCTTGAAGACCTCCCATCCGAACGCAACAGCATTATCCGCGAGTGGGAAGGCTACGGCTTGAAATGCCATAATGCTCTCAGGAGTCAGGCTCTTCTCCACCTCAGGCGCGAATATTGCGAAGCCCGTAAATGCCTCTTCTGCCGTTTCGCCCACCTCTTCCTCCGTCGCACCCTCAAACGATAAATTAAGGTCGAGTAAAATCAAATATTCAAGCATTTCATCAACAACAGCAAAAGCGAGAGAGGGAATACCACTGTTCCCTCTCTCGCTTTTGCTGTTATTGATATCTTAATCAGTATTTTATATACCAACTATTTCAGAATACTTGCTATAAATGATTTATTGACCTATCACTACATTATTTATTATGACACGCCATCCATTGATGTGCACAATAATATGAGCATAATCTTCCAAAGTAAAGATTGCCTCGTACGTATCCTCACGGTCAAGATATTCCTGATCACTCTTTGTTGTCCAATGTTCTCCATCAGGAGCCATTACCTTAGGCTTTGAGGCAAGAAGCAATTTCTGAATCAGAGGTTCGTTTACAATATCTCTGTTGTTATAAGTATTCCTGATAACAATAGTTGCAAGATTGTCGTCATCACCCACAACTCCGGGTTCAAAAAGTCGACTGGTATTGAAGGTGAGTTTTGTGCCCTTTACAGTTTCTCCCGTGTAGGCATCACCATTGTCAGTCGCTGTCGGACAATCTACATTCTCTTCTATCTTTACAGGATAATACTTAACATGGGCATACTCGTTCACGATGTTGTTATTGAAGTCAAGTTCATCATTCTTATCTTCAATATAAACTTCGTATCCCTCCATACTTGTCACCTTACGAAGATAGACAATAATGGTATTCGTATCCTTCGTAAGATCTATTGTGTATTCCTCGTTACCTGTCAACTGAGAGAATGTATGCGTTCCGTGACCGAAATGCACCGGATCAAGTGAAGTCTCTATGATACCGTTCTCATCACTTGCCACAGTCGCTCCGAGGCCTTCCATCAATTGAGAGCCGTTGCTGTCAAGGTCGCCATCGACACGTGACATTGTCTCCGACGGATCAGCATTAATATTGACAGCATCCTGATCGGTACCACACCATGTGATAAATTTATATTCCGTATCCTTCTGTAGAGCCAAAGGTATGGTATATTCATCTTCAAGAAGCTGCTGACCCTCTGAGACTCCAAAGTCTACAAGGGCACCCTCTTCGTCAAAAGCGAAAACCTTTGCGTGTTTCACTTCTTCTTCGCGTTTTTCATCGAAGGCCATGTTACGGGTAAACGACAAGCGCACACGTCTGTCTGGCTGACACTCAGCCAGATCCTCATAAACAAATCCATTGTTGCATCCGGATAAAATGGTAAGGAGCCCGAAAGCACCCATCCATTGATAGGGATTAGTAAAGAAATTAGACAGTTTCATTTATATGCGTGTTAGTATTTATTCAAATTTATGTTCCGTTTTGTAACCATGTATCTTTTCACAGATACATGGCTTATTCTGTCTACCAATCTGTATTCTTTGCAATTATACTCTCAATAATAATTTCAAATACAAATATGGTCCATATTAATTTTTAGTCTAAATGGCATTCACACTAATTTTGGATTATAGAAAATACCATAAGACTCACCATTTAGGGTAGAGTGGTTGTCACCACCTTAATAGGATTATCGACCCCCTCTATCACGGTGTTCAATTCCCCTTCCGCCTGTCTTGCCTGAGGCATGAGAGGGAGCGATTTGAATATGTTCCGGGCGTCTTCACGTTTGCCGAGTTTCGCAAGGAGAATACCGCGGGCATATTGGGCCTCCTCGCTGTCGCCGGCCTTTTTCAGATAATATTCAGCACGGGGAAGGTCATCGCGTTGAAGAGCACAGAACGCTGCATTAAGATTGGCAGTAGGATCATCGGGATACATCTTCGCCGCTATCTCGAATGCCTCGTTGTATGTGTCGCTACCCTTTTCCACACTGTTGGCAGCCACGAAAAGTTCCTGGAGGGAAAGATTCTGCGGTGCAGTGCGCATGGTCTCGATAATCTCTTTCGGGTCAGTATAATCACGGATGCTGAAAATCACGTCATAGTCGGAATGGCGCAATCCCGGATATATGTTCTCAAGGAGGAACTTATAATCCGCAGGATAAGTGAAACGTATCGCCTCATTGCGTCCGTCAGGATTATTGGCGTATTTGGGAGAGTTGATTATATCAAGTATACCCTCCCTGTTGGTAAGGGTTGTAGACGCCATATCGCTCTCCACATACTCCTTGAGACCTGCCCAATCCTCCGGAGTGGACTGTGTGGTGAAGGTGCCTTTCGGGAAATGATAAAGGCTATTCACATATTTGGCCAACTCCTCAGTACGACCCTTAGCGAGACGCACGTTGTTGTTATACGGACCTTCAGGAGATGCATAACCGTGGATATTGATACCGGTTATCGTAAGGTTGGGGTCATTCTTCACAGAGTCAATGGTAGCCTGGATTTTCCTCAATTCCTCAGGGTTACGGCGATAGTCGGGATAAATTTCCGTACGGTTCACAGGGAAATCTATATATGCACGCGCCGATATTGAACGCATCTTCACAGCCTCAGCCTTCGGAGTCACGTAAGCGTAAGCGGGAGAGAACGTAGGAGGCACGAAATCAATCTCCGCAACCGGCACCTCAAGTTCGCTCTTCGGACCCTTGCAGCAGCCGTTTTCCTGAGTCTCCACAATAAGATGAGACTTCTTCATCCACTCCTCCATCGGAACAGCGTAAGAGTATTCTATGGGGGAAGTAATCTTTCCCGAGCGGTAGAGCGAGCGGTCGGGCTGCATCTCGTTGCGCACATGGGCATACCAGCGGTTGCGTCCCGCAATTGTGAAGGAGGGCATGCGCAGAGTGTCGGTATCGTTCACAAGCATCGGAGTATAGACCATCTCGCGGTTTGAAGAGAGGCGCACATCGGAAGCATCGAGGCTCATGTGCACGTCGAGACGAGAGTCTTTCTTGGAGACATCGACACTCTTGACGGCGATGTTGCCATCGGCGGCGGCAGAGAGAGTCGAGAGGCCCAAAGCCAATATTGCTAAAAATTTCTTCATGACTTTCGAATTGTTATTAATTAACGTGGCACTTGGCCTCAGAACATATATTCAATATTAAGGGCAATCTTTGTGGGACCGATATAGTTTTTGTGTCCTTTGTCAATCACTGAACCGCACTCGGCACAAGGATACTTCTTATATGTAGCATAGATATACCCTACGCCAATCTCGGCCTCGAAGTTCCAGTGCTTACCCAGAATCCAGGAATATCCGTAGCCTATGCCCCCTCCGTACATCCAGCCTTGATAGCGGAAGTCCTTGAGGTCTTTAAAACCAAGAAAGGGAATGTTGGAATGAAGATGACCGAAGTTGTATTGCCCTCCCAGACCATGCAGCGCGAAGAAATGACCGTTGAAGCGTTCGCAGAGCCAATATCTCGCCTCAGGTTGTGCAAGCCAATGACGAATTCTTGATTCATTAATGTTCCAGGCATTCACGTTGCCCGAAATGTCAAGAGTCCACTTCGGAGCGAGAGCAAACTCGAATCCGAGGTTTGCGGTAGCCGTTGCATCGTAAAGGAGGTTGGTCTTCACCGCCACATGCTGGGCGCTCAGACGACAACAGAACAACAGGGCTACAAACACTATGATTGCTCTAATTTTCACAATGTAAAAAATTTAGTTATTAAGCAATACCCCAAAGGGGTCGTAATTTCTCAGTAGTCAGTTATGGAGTCTCAGTGTTCCTTAAGTTAAGCGAGTCTTTCAGGAGACGTTGACCTTCACTTGACACAACATAGACGCGAGGCATTTGGTTTGAAGCCGTAATTAAAAAATCTTACATTTTTTTAATATTATTCACACTGCGTTTACCATTTTCTTCCCATACCCAAATTAATATATTGGAATACATTAATCTTCAATGATTTAGAGAACTATTCCGAAAGTCATCACTGAAGTAGCTGGTCAGGCTGTGTCATCATGGCTTCAATCGCTTATACTTCACGGCGCAAAGTTAATACAACTTTTGAAATCGTCAAAACTTTTTTCCTTAAAAATTGTATAGTTCTTTCAGATTATCAACACTTATCTCCACCTCTCCACTATAGCCCCAACTTTGAGAGCATGATGAGTTTCCTCTCAAGAGGAAGACGGTCTTCCGATGCAGGAGCATAAAGTTTCCTCATGCTCCGGAAATCCCTATGGGCACGCCACACAGCCCCGGCATTCTTCCAGTCGCCCGTCACTACATACATACCCCATGCGAGGGTGTCGGCCAGACGCCTTACGAACAAGACTCTCCTCCCCTTTCCGGCCGGGAGATTCTTATGGAGGAGCAGAAGATTGTTACGGAAATTTAGGTAGGTCTTCTTCGGATTGCCCTGATTCAGCGATGCGCCACCCACATGATACACCACGGAGTCTGATAGAGCCATCACCTTATATCCGAGGGCTATCATGCGGCAACAGAGGTCAATCTCCTCCTGATGGGCGAAGAATCGCTCGTCAAGCCCTCCGGCCTCACGATAGGCCGAAACCCTGACCATCAGGGCGGCTCCTGAAGCCCATGTTATCTCTACAGGATCACCGTCATATTGCCCCTCATCCCTCTCCACTTTCTCAAGGATACGTCCGCGGCAATAGGGATAACCGAGCCGGTCGAGGTATCCTCCCGCGGCTCCGGCATATTCGAAGTAATCGCGTTTGTGGTAAGAGCGTATCTTAGGCTGGCAAGCCCCGACTTCGGGATGCCTCTTCATGAAGGCAAGCAAAGGCTGCCACCATCCGTCAGTGACCTCAACATCAGAGTTCAGCAGGATCACATACTCATAATCCGTCTCATTTATGGCCTTGTTGTAGCCACCCGCGAAACCCAGATTCTCTTTCAATTCCAGCACCCTCACATTTGGGAAACAGCTACGAATCCATTCCACGGAGTCGTCCGTGGAGCCATTGTCGGCTACAACCAGTTCCACATCGGAGCCTTGTGTGAACCGTACCGCCGTGGGGAGGAATTGCTCAAGCAGTTTCCTACCGTTCCAATTCAATATAATCACTCCTAACATAACTTTCTTTTTTTGTTCCAATCGCAGGCCGGCTTATCTCTTCCTTTCCATATTATGCATTTTCTTGGATTTCGGGTCAATCAGGTATATGTATGGATGATATGAGGAACGGGGTAACCGTGTTTATCAAATCATGGTCCAGGGGAGCCTCCACGCGGAGGTAATTGTCGGTCAGACCGTGCATCACCTCATCAGTGACAGCCTGCTCCCACAACACCCGCCTTGTCTTGCCTATATTCCTTTTAATGAACGCATCCATCTTGCGGTCGCTGAGACGGGTCAGTTCACCCACACGGCGATGTTTCTCCTCCTGACTGACCACATCACCCAAGAGGAGAGCCTTTGTACCCGGTCTTTCCGAATATGGGAACACGTGGTAGCGCGTGACTTCAAGTTCCTCTGCGAAACGGAAACTCCTCTCCCACTCCTCCGTAGTCTCGCCTCTGGCTCCCGCTATGATATCAACCCCGATGAAGGCATCGGGAATACACTCCCTGATAGTGTCCACACGGTCGCGGAAAAGAGAGGTGTCGTAACGGCGGTTCATCAATTTCAGCACCTTGTCGCTCCCGCATTGCAGAGGGAGATGGAAATGGGGCATGAAAGCGCGCGCCTCAGTCGCTATCCAATTTATCATCTCCTCCGTGAGCAGATTCGGCTCGATTGAAGATATGCGGTAACGCTCTATACCTTCAATTTCGTCAAGCCTGCGGAGAAGATCAAAAAAATCCTGACCATTATCTTTCCCGTACTCCCCTATGTTGACACCGGTAATCACTATCTCCTTTCCACCCTCGGCTGCCACATTACGTGCCATATCCACAAGTTCAGAGGTCGTTCCCGACCTTGAGCGACCGCGCGCGAAAGGGATTGTGCAATAGGTGCAGAAATAGTCGCAACCGTCCTGCACCTTCAGGAAATAACGGGTGCGGTCGCCCCTTTCACATGAGCCGCGGAACTCACGGATGGAAAGGGAGGGTGTAACCTGTGTGACTTTCTGTCGGTCGGTCAACCAACGGTCAAGATATTCCGCCATCCTCAGTTTCTCGTTAGAGCCCAAAACCATGTCCACTCCGGGAAGCGAGGAGACCTCCTCCGGCTTCAGTTGCGCATAACATCCCGTCACCACAAGGGTAGCCTTGGGATAACGCGCTGCGAGGGAGCGCACAAGCCTGCGTCCCTTCTTATCGGCCATCTCGGTGACGGAACAGGTGTTGACTATGCAGATATCAGGCTCCTCACCTTTGGCAGCCCGCAAGATGCCGCGCGTCTGGAGCATCTTCCCTATGGTGCTCGTCTCGGAGAAATTGAGTTTGCATCCTAACGTAAAATATGCAGCCTTTAGGCAATTCAGATCATTCATGCCGCAAAATTAATAAAAAAACCGACACACATTAATATAATAGGGGAAGCGAGGACAACAATAAAAGGAGCGGACTCGGTTCGCTTTTGCATAAAAATGCGCATGAGGTATTGACAAACGGATTGAATTTTATTATCTTTGCAGCCGTAATCTCGTGAAGGTTACAAAATCCTAAGGATATGAAACATAACAAAGAGGTAAAGATCTCATATTGGGCGGCACATCTCACAACAGTTGTGAGTGTGACGCTTGTGTTGCTTATAATAGGGTTAATTGCCTTAATTTCAGTCAGTGCCTCCACTGAGACACGACGGCTGCGCGAACGCCTTGAGGTAAGTGTGGTTATGGCCGACAGCGTAAGCGACGCATCGGCCGAGCAGTTGGCCGCGGCTGTCAAAACTAAGACCTTCGCACATGACGTGAAGGTAATCTCTAAGGATGCCGCTCTGAAACAATGGAAAAATGATACCGGAGAAGACCTTGAAGCCCTTTTCGGTGTCAATCCCCTGTCTCCGGAAGTCTCTTTCAGCGTCACGGCTGACTACGGAAGCGAAGAAGCCCTCAAGAAAATTGACAAGGAACTCAGTTCTCTCCCGGGAGTCGACACAGTGGTGCTCCCTGACAGCAGCATGGTGGAGAGCATGAACAGCAATATAGAGAAGTTCACCATCATCCTCGGCATCATAGCCATAGTCATGATTGTCATCTCATTCGTATTGATCAACAATACCGTGCATCTCTCCATATATGCACGGCGCTTCACCATACACACCATGCAACTTGTGGGAGCCACCAACAGTTTCATCCGCGCCCCCTATCTCGGCAATAACATGCTTTCCGGCCTTATCGCCGGACTGATAGCCGCAGGTGTGTTAGGTGTGGCTCTTCTTTTGGCGCCACGTTCAGGATTCTCTGAAATAAATGATTACGTCGGGTGGGGTCTTTACGGAATTGTGGCCGGTGGGATAATCCTTATCGGCATACTTCTTTGCGGCCTGGCTGCTCTGATTGCCACAAACCGCTATCTGAGAAAAGATT
Source organism: uncultured Porphyromonadaceae bacterium (assembly GCA_947175265.1). Lineage (GTDB taxonomy): Bacteria > Bacteroidota > Bacteroidia > Bacteroidales > Muribaculaceae > Lepagella. The sequence goes on from CAMWMD010000004.1 coordinate 45,288, forward strand.
ATGACGGCCTATTCAGATAATATCTCTACGGAGGCATTGTCACGTAGTGCTTCATGACATCGGTTCCGGACTACCGAAGGATGACCTGACGGCTAACGAAAACAACAACAACCTTTACTATGATTGAAAATAAATTAAATATTGAGGAAAAGTCTGACAAGGCAGGCCTCCAACGCATGAGCAAGGAGGAACGCCCGTTTTCAAAAATCAACTATTATCTGATGGGTGGCTGCCTCGCCCTCATAGTCTTGGGATTTGCTCTTATGAGCGGTGGGGGCAGTTCTGTGGAGAACGGTTTCAATCCTGAGATATTCAGCACACGCCGCATCGTAATAGGACCGCTTTTCGCTTTCCTCGGATTTCTGCTTATGGCCTTTGCCATCGTTTGGCCGGGGAAAAAGCATTGACCCCACTCACGGTCATTTAGCATCTCATGTTTCATATTTCATATTTCAACTCTAAAGAATGGAATGGTTAGACGCCCTCATTCTGGGCATAGTGCAGGGATTGGCGGAGTATCTGCCGATAAGTTCAAGCGGACATCTGGAAATTTTCCGCGAAATATTAGGTATCGACCTCCCTTCAGACAAAATATTGCAGTTTGACCTCATAGTTCATGCGGCTACCGTATGCTCCACAATAGTTGTGCTTTGGCCCATGTTCAAGAAATTGTGCATAAGTTTCTTCGGATTCAAGATGGACAGTGATTTCTTTTACGTCTGCAAGATTCTCCTCTCATGTATCCCTATCGGCATCGTGGGTGTGTTTTTCAAGGATACCGTTGAACAGTTCTTCGGCAACGGCCTAACGGTGGTGGGTGTCTGCCTTATCGTGACAGCACTGCTCCTGTCGTTCGCCCATTTCACCGGCAAAAGGGAGAACGCACCGGGTATGGTGAGCGCAAACCGTGGCCGCGACATAACCTGGCTTGATGCCTTTGTGATAGGTTGCGCGCAGGCTGTGGCAGTGCTGCCCGGTCTGAGCCGCAGCGGTACCACCATCGCCACCGGTATATTGATAGGCGACAAACGTGATAAGGTGGCAAGTTTCTCTTTCCTCATGGTCATAATCCCCATTCTTGGAGAGGCTCTGCTTGACCTTAAGGATATGCTGACCGACCCGGCAGCCCAGGGTGATAACGCTGTCGGTGCGATCGCCCTCATCATTGGTTTCCTCTCCTCTTTTATAGTAGGCTGCTGTGCATGCAAATGGATGCTCCACCTTGTAAAGAAAGGGAAACTTATCTGGTTTGCCGTATACTGTGTGGCAATGGGTACAATCTGCTTATTGTGGCCTTGATGGGTAAGGTTGATACGGAAAAGAAAGCCATGGATTTCATCAGCGGCGAACTTATATGCATCGACAAGCCTTTAGGGTGGACTTCGTTTGATGCGGTAAAGAGGATAAGGGGGGCGATACAGCGTCGCCTGCATGTCAAGAAGTTCAAGGTTGGCCATGCGGGGACCCTTGATCCTCTCGCCACAGGGGTGCTTCTGATCTGTACCGGACGCGCGACACGCAGCATCGACACCCTCCAGGCCGGCGACAAGGAGTATGTGGCCACCATAAGACTCGGTGCCACCACACCCAGTTATGACCTCGAGACAGAGATTGATGCCACATATCCCTGGGAACATATCACGAAAGAGGATGTGGAGCGTGTGCTTCCGGGATTCACCGGCAGAATAATGCAGGTGCCTCCGGTTTTCTCGGCTGTCAAAATCGACGGCAAGCGTGCCTATAATCTCGCCCGTAAGGGTAAGGACGTGGAACTTAAGGCAAAACCTCTTGAAATAAAGGAGATGGAACTTCTCCGTTATGATATGCCTGAAATAGAGGTGAGGATAGTATGCAGCAAGGGCACCTACATCCGTGCCCTCGCGCGGGATTTAGGGGAAGCCCTCGGCAGCGGGGCTCATCTGACAGCCCTCCGACGCACTCGCGTCGGGAAGGTGAAGGTAGACAGTTGCCTGACAGTGGAGGATGCCGTAAAACTTATAGATACGGCCGAACTCACTTTTCCCGAGACCTGACATATACATAGTTGACTAAGAAATAAAACTTTGTAGTTTAAAATCAAATATGAAGCTTTCACAGTTTAAATTCAAACTCCCTGAAAATCTGATAGCCCAATATCCCTCCGAAGAGCGTGATGAATGCCGCATGATGGTGGTCAACGCCCGTACAGGAGAGATCAGTCACCACATCTTCAAAGAAATCATCGACTATTTCGATGATGGTGACGTGATGATATTCAATGATACCAAAGTATTCCCCGCCAGACTTTATGGCAACAAAGAGAAAACCGGGGCAAGAATTGAGGTATTCCTGCTGCGTGAGTTAAACGTGGAACAAAAATTCTGGGATGTGCTCGTTGAGCCGGCCAGGAAAATAAGGATAGGAAACAAATTATATTTCGGCGAGGATGATTCCATGGTGGCCGAAGTAATCGACAATACCACCTCAAGAGGCCGCACACTCCGCTTCCTCTATGACGGTCCGCATGATGAATTCAAAGAGACCCTGTATTCTCTGGGTGAGACACCCCTCCCGGAATATATCACCCGCAAGGCCGAGCCTTCCGACGCCGACCGCTACCAGTGCATATTCGCCAAGAACGAAGGAGCGGTGATGGCTCCCGCTGCAGGTCTGCATTTCAGTAGGGAATTGCTGAAACGTCTGGAGATAAAGGGGGTAGAGAGGGGATTCCTTACCCTTCACAGCGGCCGCGGAAACTTCAAGGATATCGATGTGGAGGACCTCACTAAGCACAGGATGGATAGTGAGGAAATGTTCGTGAATGAAGAATTGGTGGAGATAGTGAACGCCGCAAAAGACCGCAATTCCAACGTCTGTGCGGTAGGCACCTCCGTGCTTCGGGCCGTGGCAACGGCAGTCTGCATGAACGGTCACCTCATGACTTTCGAAGGATGGACCAACAAGTTTATCTTCCCTCCCTACGACTTCACCGTCTGCAACTCCCTCGTGAGCAATTTCCACCTCCCTCTTAGCACTATGCTCATGATGGTGGCGGCTTTCGGCGGCTACGACCTCGTAATGGAGGCCTATAATGTGGCTGTCAAGGAGAAGTATCAGTTTGGTGCCTATGGCGATGCCATGCTCATTCTCAGATAAGGTTTGTGATAAGCGTAGGTAAAAAGTCCGGCGGTGATATATGCGACGACAAAAGGAATAAAGAATAATCCACATAAAAGAGTCAGCGTGAGCAATGCCAAAGTCTTGTCCACGCTGACTCTTTTACCTTGTTATGCCGATTTTACTTCAATACTGACCTGGAATGATACTCTACTCAATTTTCAGGCTCTATTTACGGATGACCCATTTTTAAGAAATGTGTAAACCGTAAATAGCCATTTTGAGGGTTAAGACAACAAAGAAATAGTAAAAAGAAACTAAAAACTTAAAACATCGGAAAATATTACAAATATTATTTAAAATATTTGCAATCAAGCAGTTTTTATATTAACTTTGCAGCGTGTTTTTCATGGTATTAGATTTAAGGTTAGAGGAATAGTTGTCGAGAGACAATTACTCCTTTTTTTTATTGCCCTGTACGAATCAATTTATAGCATTACCTTTCGGATAAATGGATTTGCAGTTTGCCTAAAACATATTGCGAAGCACCTCCAGCGACCGCAATGAAGAGGTGCCGGGATAATGAATGGCATAATAACGCAGCAACCCCTCCAGCAATCTCCGGCGACTCTCGTTGTCAAGACTGTAATCAGCGATATTCGAGAAATCCATATCGCTTATCTTAGCAGCCATCGCTGCCTCCTCCCCTTCAAGCACATCGGTGTGGGGCGGTCGCTCCTCTGTGAAAGTGCCGTTTCGCAAGTCAAAAAAAGAACCCGGTTTCCACTCCGAGGAATCCGGCTGAATGCCCATGAAGGGGAGCAACGAGGCCATGAATGCTATATGGAAGTCGGTAAAGCCTTTGTCCATACCGTCAAAAAGGCGCAAAGCCCCCACTATATAGTCATATAGACCCTCGTCCGACATGGATGCCCTAAGCAGTCGGTTGAGAAATTCCGACAGAAAGAGCGACATCATTGCCTTCAAGGGATGGAAATAGATGCCGCTCCATACGAAGGCAAGCGAGAAAGACCCGAGTTTCTGCAACTCCGCATTCTGCTTGAAATTTATATCCCCCTCAATCACCGCAAGGGGCTGGAGCCTCGATGCGCGCAGACGTCCCGACCTTCCGCCCCCTCCGGATGAGAGGAAGGATACGCGACCCCGAGAGCGCGTATAGAGTGTCACTACATTATGCCTGTCGTTATGACGCGTGATGTCAAGCACGATTCCGGAAATCTTCTCTATCATATCTGTTGGGTTATGTGGTCATCTCTTGCAAACTTAATGAAAAAAAATGAGGGCAGCAAACTATTTGCGCATGTAATAGGTTATAAAGACAGAGAACCGAGTAATCGGCTATCTAGAATTACTAATGACAGAATTTAACTCTAAAACTACTATGGCTGACACAAAAAGTATCAAAGGCACAAAAACCGAACAAAACCTCGGTATGGCCTATCTCGCTGAATCAACTGCATACACACGCTACACTTACTATGCGCAGTCTGCGACTAAGGAGCAGTACTACCATTTCGCTGACATCTTCAACGAGACGGCGGCCAATGAACTTCATCACGCAAAAATATTCTTGAAACTCCTTCCCGAGGGAACTACCGTAACAGCACCTGTCGGTGTCGACACCGGTGTCCTCACTCCTACACTCGACAATCTTAAGGTTGCCGCTGCTGAAGAGGAGAGAGAGGGTGTAGACTTCTATACGAAGGCTTCCGAAGTGGCTCTTGAAGAAGGATTCCCCGAAATCGCTGAGACTTTCAAGGCTATAGCAACTATCGAGAACCACCATAAGGAGCGTTTTGACCTAATGGCTTGGCAGATAGAGAACGATAAGGTATGGAAGAGCGATAAGCCTCAGAAATGGCAGTGCCTTGTTTGCGGCTATATTTTCGAAGGGACTGAGCCCCCGCAGAAATGTCCTGCCTGCAAGCACCCCTACCAGCACTTCATGCCTGCTGAGGAGAACGTCTGATTCCGTAAGGCTTAACACACGCTGAAAAACCTGGCCCGAGAGGGTAGGATAATATATCCCGTGAAGGGAAAAGATTTGATTATTAAGATAGTGAAAAATTAAACTTCCAGAAAGAAAAAAGAGGCGCGTATCGCTACGTACCTCTTTTTTTCAATATTCTCGAATCACATCGAAAGATATTGAAGTCCTAATCCTAATTTAACTATTAATCCATAACTTTACTAATGCAACAATAAAATCTTTCTGAAACAATATGTCTCATGAGGTGGTGACACCTCACGAAAACTATCGTATCCCTCCCACACTTTCTTTTCGGACAACCACGCCCGAAAGCGGAAGATTCGGAGGGTTCAATTTCGGGTAATGAAAGTAAAGCCGCCTCTTTTAGAAGGTGGAAACTTCAGACCACGGCTTTCAGATGCAAAGTTAACAATAAAATTATTCTCTGCATAAAAAAACGGTAATTAATTTTTATTAACTGCCGTTTTTTATTTCCTTATCCGGTAATTTCCTTTTTATGTTCCCCTTTTCACGTTCTCCTATATACCTTTCTCCAGTTCCTGAAGCCAAGGAACCGATGGCAAGGGAGCGGTACGGTCAATAAGGGTCGGCACTACCGAGACAATGCCATGCGAGAGACAATACTCATCCGTATCCGTGGCATCCGGCTCCTCATTCACAAAGTTTCCGGTTAGCCAGTAGAACTTCCCTCCGTGTGGATCCGTGTATTCCTTATATTCGTCGCTCCAATTTCCCTTGCAGGCACGTACCACACGGCATTGCTCCGGGAGTGACAGTATCACCGGAATATTGACGTTGAGGCATACCCCTTCCGGCAATCCGTTACGCAACATCCCCTCCACAATACGCTTCACGAAAGGGAGACAGTGGGCGAAAGATGCCGCCGGAGAATGATCTGTCAGCGAAAATCCTACTGAGGGAATGCCGAAAGCACACCCCTCCATTGCCGCTCCCATAGTGCCTGAATAAAGCACATTGATAGAGGCGTTGGAGCCATGGTTGATACCGCTTACCACAATATCGGGGCGTGAGGGGAGAAGATTGTGCATGGCGAGTTTTATGCAGTCTACAGGAGTTCCGTCGACCTTATACATCATTGCCCCATGATAATCGGGGAGACGGGTTGCCCGCAACGGTCCGTTAACCGTTATGGCCATCGACTGCCCCGAGCGTGGCGCGTCAGGACAGACACATACGACTTCGCCATATTCCAGAAGGGCATCTATGAGCGCATGGACACCTCCAGCCGTTATGCCGTCGTCGTTAGAGACAAGTATCAGTGGCATATATCAATAATTTTATTCCAGATTGTTCCCTTGTTTATCCATCCCTGTATTCCTAACGTTTTATAAGACGGATATATTGAAAAAACATGATGATTTTGACAGTTATTCAAATTAGATTAGGTAATTTTGCAGCATGAAACTTACAGCAGGACAATTGGCGGAGATGATGGGAATGACGTCACACTCCGACACCTTGATCGACACTCTCCTCACGGACTCGCGCAACTTGACACGCCCCGAATCGTCTATGTTCTTTGCTATCGCTACCCCCGGAGGGAACGACGGCCATCTATATATGCGTGAACTTTACGACAAAGGTGTGAGGCATTTCGTGGCCAATAGGATTCCTGACGACATGAAGGATGCTCCCGGGGCTGAGATACTGCTGGCTGACGATGCCACAGAAGCGTTGCAACGTCTGGCCTCTGCCCTCCCCCGCCCTATTGGCATGGAGACGGTGGCAATCACCGGCTCAAGGGGAAAGACCACTCTCAAGGAATGGATTTTCCAACTTACCGAACCACTTCTCGCCACCTCCCGCTCCCCAAGAAGTTATAACTCACAGACAGGTGTCCCCCTTTCCATTTGGGAAATAGGTGCCGACAGCACTCTCGCTGTTATCGAAGCGGGTGTGTCCAAGAGGGGTGAGATGGAGAAAATCGGACGGTGCATACATCCTCAGACTGTAATTTTCACCAACATAGGTGTTGCCCATGCCGAGGGGTTCTCCTCTGATGAGGAAAAAGCCTCGGAGAAGGTGCTCCTCGCCCGGAATGCTACCGACGTAATATTCCCTCTTGACGACCGACTCCTATACGAAGCCCTGCTACCAATGCGCGACACCAAGAGATTCACCGTATGGAGCCGTGAGGGGAAAACATCTCCGGCCCCTTTCCTTGAGTCGGAGGGTAGCCGGCATTTCATCATGAGGGAAACGGATCCCACACTCCATAAATGGAGAGCCAAAGGTTATGATTGGAAAATAGAAATCCCTCTCCCGCTTGAATCGGACAGTGATGTGGAGAATGCCGGAAATGCAATAGCCTTCATGCTTCACTGCGGATTCAGTGCTGAAATTATTGAGGAGCGTTTTCGCCATCTATACAAAATAGGCACCCGCCTCAACGTTACGGAGGGGGTCAACGGATGCTCCCTTATACTTGATTCATACACAAGCGACGTCACCTCCCTTCTCCCGGCAATAAGGTTCATGATGCGCAGGCGTACACCCGAACAGCGTTCGGCGGTCATAATGAGTGACGTGCAGCATGAGAACGGGCACGGTGCCGAGCCTTACAGGGAGATTGCCAAAGTGGTGGCTGAAAACGGCATCGACCGTTTCATAGGTGTGGGGAAGGAGATCAGCAAGCATTCCGGGATTTTCCCGGAGGGTTCTCGTTTCTTTGACAATACCGATGACCTTCTGGCAGCCCTGCATCCCTCGGATTTCATAAATGAGACCATACTCATGAAGGGGGCTCCCAATTTCGGATTCGCCCGTATAAACGAACTCCTTGAGGCCCGCAAGCATGAGACCGTGCTTGAGGTGAATCTTGATGCGATGATAAGGAATTACAATTATTTCCGCTCTCATCTCCCTTCAGGAACAGGAATCGTAGCCATGGTGAAGGCTTCCGGGTATGGAGCGGGAAGTTACGAAATTGCCAAGACTCTTCAGGATTCAGGAGCGGCATACCTTGCTGTCGCTGTCCTTGATGAAGGTATCGAACTGCGCAAGAGAGGCATCAGGATGCCGATAATGGTGATGAATCCTAAGGTGGTCAACTACAGGTCGATGTTCACAAATCGCCTTGAGCCGGAGATATACTCCCTCGATATGCTGCGCGATGTGGTGAGGGAGGCTGAAAAGAACGGACTGAAGGATTACCCCATCCATCTCAAGCTCGATACCGGTATGCACCGTATGGGTCTCATCGCTGAGGAACTCCCCGAAGCGGTTGAAATTATCAAAAACCAGGAGGCGATAAGGCTTTCTTCAGTTTTCTCTCATCTTGCCACGGCCGACTGCCTCGATATGGATGACTACACGGAAATGCAATTGAACAGATTCGATGAGATGACCGGATTCATCAAGAGACAACTCCCCTATTCATTCAAAAGGCATATCTTAAATTCCGCCGGCATACTCCGCTACGGAAAGACCCGGCATTACGACATGGCGCGCCTCGGCATAGGACTGTATGGTGCCAACACACTCCCCCCCGAGATTGAGAGTCCGCTCTCTGTCGTATCAACCCTGCGCACGGTGATCATATCCATCAGGGAATGGGAAGCCGGTGAGACCATCGGTTACTCACGGAAAGGTGTATTGACACGAAAATCGAAAATAGCCACCATTCCCATAGGTTATGCCGACGGTATGAACCGTCATTTCGGGAGGGGGCACATTTCAGTGAAGGTAAAAGGTCAGGATGCCCCCACAGTCGGAAATATCTGCATGGATGCATGCATGATAGATGTCACGGGGATAGACTGCAAGGTGGGTGATGCCGTGGAGATATTCGGCAACGAGGCGCCTTTGCAGCGCCTCGCCGACACACTCGACACGATTCCCTACGAGATACTCACTTCCGTATCTCCCCGTGTGAAACGCATCTACTTCAGGGAATAAGAAGGATTATAACGCCTCAAGGCATTTCTTCACCTCCTCATCGGTGGTATGGAGTTTCTCCTTGCAGAATTTGAGCAATTCCAAGGCGCGAGATGTATATGAGGCCAGGGAATCTATATCACAGTTGTCTGACTGCATCTTCGCCACAATTGACTCCAATTCGGCGATTGCTTCTGAATATTTCATAACTGATATATTATTTTTCTTTGTTGTTTTCAATCGGAAACCACCTCACCCTCCACGGTTCCGTTCAAGAGAGTGGTGGTGAATCGTGTGCCGGCAGGAAGCGACGCTACATCGGAGACAGCCTTTCCGTCGACGCGGGTGATGCTGTATCCACGCTGAAGAGTATTGGCAGGGCTCAACACCTTGACAAGGGATTCAATTGCCCCCAGTCTCTCCTTGCTCCTTCTCAGCACATTATCGGCCGAAAGTCTCACCATTCTCCCTACCTCATTCAGACGGTCGGCACTCCTCATAGTCCGCTGTCCCGTTAGCGACCGTATTAGATCAAGGTAATGGTCAAGTCCGGCCGCCGCATTTTTCAATCGGGAGGATACAAGCACGGGAATACGTGTCATCTCCCTCTCCAGGAGAGCGGAGGCTCCCGCGATGCGCGCATTGGCAAAAGCCGGCACCATAGTCTCGAGATTTGCAAGTCTGCGGGTCTCACCTTTGAGGCATTCCGTGCTGAAACGCGCTATCCAGTCGACGAGCCCTGCTACCTTGCCCTCGGCCTCCCGCAGACAGTCCACAAGAAAACCGGCCACAGCCGTCGGTGTCTTCATCCGCGTGTGTGCTATCTCATCAAGCACCGTGCGGTCCCTCTCATGTCCTATCCCGACAATCACGGGCAAAGGGAAAAGCGCCACGGCTTTCGCAAGTTCATAGTCGTCAAACCCGTTGAGATCTGTTGTGGCGCCACCACCACGGATTATCACCACACAGTCCCAAATGTCAATCGTCTGCTCCACCCTTTCCAGGGCAGCCCGCACGGATGCCGATGTGCGCTCCCCCTGCATCACAGCCGGGAAAAGGTAAGGATAGAAAACGAATCCATCGGCGTTTCCGAGCAGCTGATTCATGAAGTCGCCATATCCGGCCGCCCCTTCAGCCGACACCACTGCTATGCGTTGGGGAGCCGGCGGAAGCACTTCCTCCCTGTTTTTGTTTATTATACCCTCGCGAGAGAGCCGCTCCAGGATTTCCCTTCGGAGGCGCTCCATATCACCCAAGGTGAAAGAGGGGTCAATATCATTCACGTTGAAGGAGAGTCCATAAAGGGAATGATGATTTACGCCCCCCCTCAGCATGACCTTCATACCTGTGGCTATGTCGCGCCCCGTGGCCTCGAAAAACTTCCTTCTCAACGGATAAAATGTGCCGGCCCAAATAGTGGCTCTCATTTTGGCCACTGTCTGTCCGGCAGCATTCTTTTCCACAAGTTCCATGTAGCAATGTCCGCCATTGACGCGCACATCACTGAGTTCCGCCACCACCCATGCGTTCCATAACTCAGGTACACGCCTCATGGCCTCCCCAATCCAGGCGGTGTATTGCGAGAGGGTCATTCCGCTGTTCATTCCGCGCTTTCCTTCATGACCCCGATTTCCTTCAAGGCACCCGTCGACGGATCAAACACGGCGTATGAGGGCGATTTCTTATCGGTGAATATAGCGGGATTCAGACCGAAGGTGACACCAAACTGGGCAATCTCGAATTCCGAAGAGAAGAGATTCTTACCCATATACGAAATGGTGATTTTGGCAGCACCGGGCACACAGTATGCCACGGCATCCTTCGGGAGTTTCTTCTCCTCACCTTTAGCATCGGTCGGGAGGGCACCCTCATCGGTGATATGCACGCTGATGTACACAGGTTCACCGCTGTAGTCGTCAGAAGCCACGAATCCTTCGAAATCCGAGAGGCGGAAGAGTGTATTCTTCGCATTATCAGCCGGTATGTAGGAGAAACGGCGCACGACAGTCTCACGCGTCACGTTTCCGAGGAAAGCGGCGGTCAGAGCCGCCTCCTGATGAGCGAGGGAATTGAGCATGAGTTCCATCTGCTTCCCATCGGCAGGCATAGTCTCTGCGGTGCCTCTTGTGAGCGACACCTTGGCATCACGAATCTCCATCAGGTTCTCGGCAAGCATCTGAGCCTGTTTGGCCGACGACTGCGAGGCTATGAAATCTTCATCCACATATTTAAGGTACTCCTTGTCGGCAAGTTTCTCCCCTTCAAAACGGTTTTCGGGAAGTGGCGCGGCTTTCGGCACATCCGTAGGCTCATGATTTATTGAAAGGAGCATATCGTCGGCGTCCACGCCTATATATGTGAGTGCACCGGGCTTCAGTTGCATTATGTATCTTGAATCCGGATTCGGCACACCATAAGGACGCACCTTAACCGATTGAATGGTCCAATTCTCTCCGTCTTCCTTGATGACATTGTCAGAACCGGTATATTTCTTTGCATAACGATAGTAAGGGCCGGCAGTACGCACCTCCCTCACAGCCGTCACCTCCACCTCCAGTGCCGTGAGTGGCAACGTGTAGATCAGGCCGTACTCGTTATGTTTCTCGGCTGTCAGAATCTTTGTCTGTTGGGAAAATGCCGGAACCGCCGATGCCAGCAAGATTACAGCGGTAAGCAGAGTGTTTCTCATAAATGAAACCTTTGAAAATTTAAATGTGGTCATAATTTCTCTCGTGTTATTATGGCACGTATAGCCTTTCCGCAATTTTCGGCAATGTCGGAAGCCATCATGCCATACTCACCTTTCTCAGCCATAGCCATATCTCCGGCAAGACCATGCACGAACACCCCTATTGTGGCGGCATTCTCCGGACGGTGTCCCTGCGCGAGGAAAGCGGTGATTACACCGGTAAGGACATCTCCCGAGCCGGCTGTTGCCATTCCCGGATTACCCGTGGAGTTGAAGCACACGCGCCCTGTAGGACGTACGGTAGCGGTGTAATGTCCTTTGAGGACGATTATTATATTATAGTATTTCGCCATGTCGATAGCCTTGCGCAGACGGGCCTCGGAGGTCTCATGCTCTCCGAAGAGGCGGTCGAACTCACCGATGTGGGGTGTGATTATCGTATGGGGAGGAATCATCGACAGAAGTTGCGGACGGCGGGCGATGCAATTCAACGCATCGGCATCAAGCACAAGAGGCGACTTGCAGTTCTTGAGCAATGCCTCAAGGGCGTCTATTGTGGCTTCATTGGTGCCTATGCCGGGACCGACCGCCACTGCCTGATGACTATGGTGGATGGTCATATCCTTGATGAAGTACTCATTACGGTCTGGCTCGAACATCGCTTCCGGAACGGCTGTCTGCACAATCTGCAGACCACCCCGCGCACTGTGCACCGTAACAAGCCCTGCTCCGGAGCGCATGCACCCTTTGGCAGCCATGACAGCGGCTCCCGACATACCGATGCTTCCGGCAAAGATCAGGGCCGAACCGAAATCGCGCTTACCGGTGAATTTCTTCCTTGGTTTGAGAAGCGGACGCACGCTCCTGGCTTCCACGAGAAGGAAGTCGGTGGGAAGTTCCTTCATCTTCTTCTCATCAAGATCAATGTCGAGGAGACGCCAGTCGCCTATTATATCCGCATTCTCACTGAAAAAGAATGAAAGGCGGGGGGTCTGGAATGTGAGAGTCAGGTCGGCATGAATCATATCGCGCTGAAGCACATTGTTGTTCCATTCGCCGAAGAGACCGGAAGGTATGTCGATAGATATTACGTAAGCCTTTGATTCGTTGATAAGGCGCGCAAGCATCACGAAACCGCCCTGAAGCGGCTGGTGGAGCCCTGAGCCGAAAAGGCCATCGACCACGACATCGTTCTCGCCAAGATAAGGGGGCTGGAAGTCGTGCTTCACTTCCGTAAAGTCAATGCCGTCGATGGTGATCAGTTTCTTGCGTTCCTCATCACAGTCATGGCTCAGTTTACCGACCACATTGAAAAGGAACACCTCAACCTTCTTATAACCCTGTTCGAACAGGATTCTTGCCAGAGCGAGGGCATCACCGCCGTTGTTGCCGGGGCCTGCGATTATGACGATACGCTGGGATGGAAGGAAACGGGAAATGATCTCAACGCTGAGAGCGCCGGCTGCCCGCTCCATAAGGTCGATGGAGTCAATATGCTGAGCCTCGCAGGTAGCGTTGTCGATTTCGGGTATCTGGTTTGATGCAAAAATCTTCATAACAGTATAACTTTTCGGAAAAGCCGATTAACACAAAGACTGGCATAACGATGAAAAGTAGTGCAAATTTAACTCACATGGACGTGAATTGCAAATAAAACAACAAATTTCGCTTCCATAGGAGTCTAAGAGCGTAAAATGATAAAGAGCGGTTGGCGGAGAGAAGCCGGAATAGCAATTTTTAAAACTTTCACGAATAAAAAAACCACATCAGGTTTTGCAGGGACAATGTTTTTTTTGTATTTTTGCATCAAAATGTGCCGAGCGCACGAAAAATTTAGACAAATCATGGTAGATTACAAGAAACTTGGCCTTGTCAACACAAAAGAGATGTTTGCCAAGGCAGTGCATGGCGGTTATGCCATCCCCGCATTCAACTTCAACAACATGGAGCAGCTTCAGGCTATCATCAAGGCCGCTGCCGACACCAAATCACCTGTTATCCTTCAGGTATCAAAGGGTGCGCGCAACTACGCCAATCCAATCCTTCTCCGCTACATGGCACAGGGTGCTGTGGAGTATGCGAAGAGCCTCGGTTGGGAGAAGCCTGAAATCGTGCTTCACCTTGACCATGGCGACAGCTTCGAACTTTGCAAGGATTGTATCGACAACGGCTTCTCATCAGTGATGATCGACGGCAGCCACCTCCCCTACGAGGAGAACGTTGCCCTCACTAAGAAAGTTGTTGACTACGCTCACCAGTATGACGTGACTGTAGAGGGAGAACTTGGCGTGCTCGCCGGCGTTGAGGACGAGGTAAGTTCTGACCACCACACCTACACTGACCCTGAAGAGGTGATTGACTTCGTAAACCGCACAGGTTGCGACAGCCTCGCAATCTCTATCGGCACTTCTCACGGTGCTTACAAGTTCACTCCCGAACAGTGCACACGCGACCCCAAGACCGGTCTTCTCGTTCCCCCTCCATTGGCATTCGACGTGCTTGAGGCAGTTGAGGCTAAACTCCCCGACTTCCCCATCGTGCTCCACGGTTCTTCTTCAGTGCCTCAGGAGTATGTCAAGATCATCGACGAGAACGGTGGCAAGCTTCCTGACGCTATCGGTATCCCCGAGGAGGAACTCCGCAAGGCAGCCAAGATGGACGTTTGCAAGATCAACATCGACTCTGACAGCCGTCTTGCAATGACAGCAGCCATCCGTAAGGTATTCGCTGAGAAACCCGCAGAGTTCGACCCGCGCAAATACCTCGGCCCGGCTCGTGACGAAATGGAGAAACTCTACAAGCACAAGATCATCAACGTGCTCGGTTCTGACGGCAAGGCTGAATAATCCTTCCCTACAGCAGACAATAATTTGTCGGGAAATCGCCCTGAGGGTGATTTCCCGACATCTTTTTCATACCCTTCCTACCCTCTTTATATCCTTCCTATCCACACAGAGAAAATAGGAACTTCTTCTTATAGAGAAAGCAGGAACTTTGACAATGGCACTACATTTATGGGGAGTTCAGGGGTGGTTATCACCCTTTCCTCCGAAAATGTCACGATATCCGCACGGTTCAACCCATACTTCTTGTGGAATGTCAGCAATGCCCTTACCTCCCTTTCCTCCGTAGCGGAATCGGCAAGTGAATAGCAAGCCTGAATACCTATCTTGAGCGCGGGAAGATAAAAATCAAGTTCCACCTCCTTATTATAGAAATAAGGCTTATAGTCTTCATCCTGAAAACTTTTTCTATGTAGACTCACAGCACACAGATTTTCCAGAAGAGTGGTCTCACTGTCTGTCAGAAAAATATTCAGGAGTCCATTGTCAATGAAATAATGTTTCCTTATTGTAGTACGTTCTACAAACTTAGAGGCAAAATTTTCTAAAGAGAACAAAAGACAAGCCTCTTTACAATATTCGATATAGGAAGATACCGATGCCACATTCGTAGATATGCCCGTTGCCTTAACCATTGCGGTCAATCTTGTCAAGGATGTGGGATTCTTAATATTTTCAGCGAGTCTCCGGAGTGACAGTTTCAAAGCCATTTCATTCTTAATGGAATTTCGCTGAATGATATCTCCAAGTATGATCTTATCATATAACTCATTTAGCCAATGGCGTTTGTTGACAAATAAAATCAACTCAGGGAACCCACCCCATAAAAGATAATTCTTTAACCATCTCTCCACCTCCCCTCTTTTTGCTCCATACATCCAATTATGATCTATCTCGCATCCGTTGGCCTTGAGATATTCGGGGAAAGAATAAGGCCACACCATAACTTTGAGGTATCTCCCACCAAGAGTTGTTGCAATTTCCTTACTCAACATTTTTGCATTGCTGCCGGTCAAGTAAACTTCATATTTCTGATTCGCCAACCGTCTGGCAAAATGTTCCCACCCCTCGACATTCTGAATCTCATCAAGAAACAAAATCGGCCGGTAATCAAATAAAGATGAGTAAGCCTTCAGAATGTCGTCTAATTCGGATGCCTTATACCCTATCAATCGTTCATCATCAAAATTTATGAAAACCATCTCCCTGATGTCATGCCCCTCCTTTATAAGTTGCAGAGCCCGTATATACATCAGGTATGATTTTCCACACTGGCGCACGCCTACCAACACATAGCGTGCGTGTGGCTCAAATTCAAAATTCCTGCTGACAGGTGAAACCATCCTCAATATCTCCTGCCCCTCTATTATTATGTTCTTTAATATTTCCGGATTCATGATATTTGAAAATTGAGATTTGAGACTCGTGATTAGTATGTACCGACTTTGAGTCGAATACTCCGTATCCCGTATCTTCCCTTCTCATATTTGATATGCAAAAATAATCATTTATTTATTGCCAGTAAACAAATTTAACCATTTTTGTTTATTGCCAATAAACAAATTCAGTCATTTTTGTTTATTGACAGTAAACAAATGAATCTATTTTGCGATGATGAACGTAAAAAAAAGAACCCCGGAAGCCGAGGTACCGATTCCGGGGTTCTTTTTCACTATCGTATGATTTCACAATTATTCTGATTTCGACTATCATTCCATCGGTCCGTAAATCGGAGCCGTCTTGATATACTGCACGCGCTCTATAATCCACTCACGCAACAGACGGACCCATTTCTCCCTGTCAAAAGAGGGTACAGCCTTGGTCCAACCTAAGTCGTGCTCCTGATTCCATCTGAGGCCGTTTAATTTTGCCGATGGCTCTATTAAACGGGCATACTCATCAAAGAACTCCTGAAATTCAGGCACTATCTCTTCTTCAAATTCCTTGAGTCTCTCAGAATATCTGCTTTGAAATTCCTCACTGTCGATGATTTTCTTAAACATATAAGGCACCGCAAAAGGTTCATCCGGAGGATTGAAAGAAAATCCATCTTCAGTGGGCGTAAGCAAATTAAAAGTGGCGTCATAATCCCAGGCGGGTCCGAACTTATATTTCTCATCCTCTTCCAGAGACTCCTTATGGACATATACACTTTTAGGAATCCAGACATCACCACACCAAACGAAGTGTGCCAGAAGGAAGTAGTTGACGGCAGTTTCAATATCAAAAGCATCCGCACACTTCCCATCCTCCACCAATTGCTCGGCTCGGTTGAAGTCATCTTCCCAAAGTTTAAGCCGCTCGTCAGGAGAGGGACCTTCAGGATTATCGTCGTAAAGTTCGTCAAAATCGGGATCTTTCACCATTACAGGCAACTCCCATATATTGGAGCGGAATTTATATTTCTCGTCAAATTCCGCACTGATTTCAAAGAGCATCCCCCTCTCCTCATCTATGTCGACACTTCCGCTGTTTATACCTACCTTCTCAGTCAATGTGTATGCACCGGCATAACTACCGTTGATGAAAACATGACATGGCACCATTGTATTGGCGTAAGGCACTCCCAATCTTTTTGCCAACCACATTGCCAAAGGGTTTTTCATCATAGACGGATCTATATAATTGTTAAGGAGAACGTAACTTTTGGCTTTCTTGAATCCGCAAATAGAGATTTTCTTGGGGAATTTCAGGCGCATCGGCTTTTTCGGCATCCCCCAAGTGGAATTCCCCCTCCCCTTTATCTGTAGCGACAGTGAATCCATATCCTCCGTGTATCCGTTTCCCTCAATCGAGAGTACGGCATCAAGATAAAGTTCCTTCTCCCAAAGAGACGTTGCCTCCGGATAGTCGGGGAAGGCGATCCTCAGCACAGGAATATCCGTGGCATGAATCACGAGGCTGTCAATTGCCGACAACGGCACTTTCGTCTGTCCGGCTATAAAATCGTTTATGACCATGTAGGTACTGTCCGTTTCAACTGAATGGGCTATCGAATCGCCCTCATACATCCGGAAATTATTGAACAGCGCATCATTTCTATATATGGAGACGTTCAACTGCCCTTTTGAAAGAAGTGGCAAGGATAGGGCCACAAGTGCAAGGAATCGGAATAAGGATTTCATTTTACGATGAATTTTACAGAGGTAAGGTTGTCCATACTTAAAATATAAATCCCCTTCGGAAATGAGTTAAGCGGAATGACGGTGGTCTCGCGGCATGTGGTAGCATACAGCATCTGACCCGCATTATTGAAGATACGGCAGTTCACAGGACTTCCATTTGAATCGGCGACGGCTCCAATCTCGATACCTGAGTCAGTAAACCTTAATGCCGGACGATCCAAAACGGGAGAAACTACCGCAGATGATACAGTCTTCTCATATTTCATCCCCTTCAGTTCTTCAAGCAGAATTGATATACTGTCTGTCGCCGATGAAAGACAAAGGGAATTGTCTTTGATTCTCATTTTCAAATCGCCATCTACGGCAATTACGCTTTCCACGTCGTTCACATCGGTAAGTCTGAGATGAAAAACATCTCCCTTGCATGTGAAGGCACCAAAACTTCCCACTCCTATAAATAAAGAGATGAGCAGCAGTTTAGTTGATTTTATCATTTTCGTTATAAGTCTTTAATATTCTTACTGAATGGCTACATATTTCTTTATGCGAATCAATCCCGTCATGAAGAAACAGATACCTGCGATAATTAATATACCTGCATAGATTAATTCCGGATAAGCCTTGAGGAATTTCTAAAACAATTTCGCAGTCTTCATATATTCCGCACGCTCCACAAACCATTGTCGGAGTTCCCTCACATGGTTCTCAGTGTCAAAAGAGGGTTCTACCACAATCCAGGGTATTTTCTCGGAGTCACTTCCCCATCTTACTCCATTGAGTTTAGCCGAAGGCTCTATCAATTTGGCATAACTGTCAAGATAACTGAGGAATTCAGGGAAAATATTCTCCTGAAAATCCTTCATACGTTCTTTATATCTTACCTGAAACTCATCGGTCTTATATATCCTCTTTAAAAAAGGAGGGAGCCATAGCAAGGACGTGGCTGACTGCGTCACCGTGTTGTCACCAATCTCCTGCTTATAGTTGCAGGAAATGTCAAAATCCCAAGCCGGGCCGAAAAAATATTTCTCATTCTCCCCCAAAGACTTCTTGTGGATATAAAGGCTTTTGGGATGACTGAGTTCCGGATTCCCCATAAACAGATAGAGGAACAGATAATTGACGGCACTCTCGACATCAAAGGCTTCCGCCGCCTTGCCTTGGGCTATGAGTTCTTCGGCTCTTATGAAATCCTTTTCCCATAAATCCAGACGCCGGTCAGGGGTAAATCCGTCAGGATTATCCTCGTAAAGTTCGTCAAAATCCGGATCCTTCACCATTACCGGGAGATCCCATCTCGGAGAACGGAATTTATATTTCTCGTCAAACTCAGTGCTCAATTCAAAAAGTATTCCTTCCGCCTCATCTATATCCACGCTTCCACTGTTAATACCTACCTTTTCAGTCATGGTATATGATCCGGCATAATTACCGTTGATAAAGACATTACACGGCACTATGGCATTGGAGTAAGGGATCCCGAGTCTTTTGGCCAGCCACAAGGCCATGGCATTGCGCATTAGTGAGGGGTCGACATAATTGTTTAGCAAGACGAAATTCTTGGCTTTCTTGAATCCGCAAATAGAGATCTTCTTTGGGAATTTCAGGCGCATCGGTTTTTTTGGCATACCCCAGGTGGAATTACCCCTCCCTTTTATCTGCAACGACAGAGAATTCATGTCCTCCGTGTAGCCGTTCCCCTCGATAGAGAGTAATGCATCCAGATAAAGATCTTTCTCCCAAAGAGTCGTGGCCTCGGGATAGTCGGGGAAGGCGATCCTCAGCACCGGGATATCCGTGGCATGAATCACGAGGCTGTCAATAGCCGACAACGGCACTTTCGTCTGTCCGGCTATAAAATCGTTTATGACCATGCACATACCGCCATCATCCGCTACATGGGTTATTGAGTCGCCCTCATACATACGGAAATTGTTGAACAATCCATCATTCCTGTATACGGAGACATTCAGCGGCTCCTTTGCAGATAGGGGAAGAGATGCCGCCATCAAAAGACATAGTAGTGTAAGATATTTCATTTCGGTTATATCAGTCGTTATAAAAAATCACAAAAGGGATGATGAAGTCTCAGTGATTGAATCTATTCTATTTCACTGCAAATTTACAAATTTATTTTGGCATAGTGAAAATGAATGCCTCCACTTTTTCAGTCAGACCGGCAGATGGCCGATTTATTCAAAAGTATTCCTCGGAAGGAAGAATCGTTTCAAAACCGTTCCGGGGATGGAACGTGTTGCAGGATATGGAGAAATTTGTAATAAACAATTATACAGCCCAATTACTGCTGCGAGTGCGGCCGCGAACTGTCAGATATTGAGGGAAAAGAGGAATACCGGGAGGAATGTGTGGGTGTAAGGATTACACCTGTCGTAAAAAGACTTCGCTTTCTTAACAAGACCTGCACCTGTGGATGCTGCAACCGCGTGGAGTATACCAAACGGAAGAATCCGGTATATCTGTCATCCGAGATTCGCGCCCTCGTGGTATATCTCAATATCGTGATGTGCATGCCATACAACCGCATCAAAAGTTTTCTCCATAACGTGATGCGCATTGATATAAGCGAAGGATCGATACGCAACTTCATAGAGGATGCCGGAAACAGGGCAGACAAAATATGCGGCCGCATCGCCTCCGAACTTGTCAAAAGCCCTGTGGCAGGCGCAGATGAATCAGGATTTTATGTCAACGACCTTGACAAAAATCAGAACTGGTCATCGCTGTTACAGGAGTTACTGAGAAAAGCCGTGCATTAGCGAAACTCAAATCCCGATGCAATAGCCGACACATCGACGTGGACAGAAAGCCTCGACAAACTCCTCAATGTGAATCTCGACAAGTTCAAGAAGCCGTTCCGACAAATCCGCAACAGTCTGCGAAAACTCAAAGACCGTGTGTTCCACTTTCTGAAAGATCCGCGGGTGCCTTCGTACAACAACGCATCGGAGGCAGGAATAAGAATCCTGAAAGTGAAACAGAAACGTAGCGGCGCCTGCCGAAGCCAGACCGGAGCCGAAGACTTCATGGCAATCCACTCGGTTGCCGACACCGCCAAGAAAAACGATTTCTCCCGCTGGGAGGCCGTTTTAGCGTTGGTCTGACAGACCGACCAAATCAGTGTGCCATTGCCATAGGTGAGTAGTTATCAAGATTTTTCAGGACTAGACAAGTGATTCTTGCTCTCACAAGAGATTTTAAATGAAAGAGCCGTACATTGGAACATATTCACAGGAAGAGCCTGACAATATATGAACGGATTCTACGTTATAATATATGGCCTTTATACTATTTTTATTTTGTAAATATTAAGGTTTCTAATCTCAAATTGTAAAATATACTAATAATATACAAATACTTATTCAGCTTAGTTTCTTACAAGGAACTTTCTACTTAACATTATGTATCTAAAATCTACATTTTTGGGGATTACATCCATCCTTATTGGAGCACTCAGTATTTCCTGCACTAATTTGGACGATGTGAATTCCCGCATTGACAACGTTGAAAATAACGTTGGGCAAATTGTGAAAACTGCCACCGATGTGAATGAGGCGGTAGAGTGTGTGAACTATTTTAAAAGCAATGGCTCAATACTTTCATTGGTCAAACCATGGACGTCTGACGTCTTTCAAGGCTATTTATGCTCATTTGACGATGGTTCCAAATTGTTTTTGCATGATAGTGTCTTGACAAGCTATAATACCAATGAAGAAGAAGGTATCTGCCTACTAACTCTTTCAAACGGGGAAGTGTTGGAGTTGCCCACTAAAAAAGTGGACGTGGAGGGCCTTGTTATCATAAGAACTGATCCGGTGGTGATGGAATGGAATGGCGAAGAGAATTTCGAGATACGAGTCAATCCCTCTAACGCCACGTTCAATTATGACATATCATCTCCTGACTGCCAAATTACAATTGACGAGGCTCGTACTAAGAGTGCTTCCTATATCTCGACCCCTACCGGCTATAAAGTAGTTGCAATCACTCCTTCGGTCAATAAGGATGGAGAGGTATTGAGGGGACAATTTACCGTGAAAGTTGCGGATAATGGATATCTTGGAGTTTATGATACCGATGCAACGGTTGTTTTCAGCAAATCCGAGAACGATAAAACTACATTTCTCTCATCTAATCCAATTAATATAAAGAGTGCCTACAACTATATCCCGGTTAAGACCGATCTACCAACCGTAAATATCACTACTCCAGGTCTAAAAGAGATTGTGAGCAAAGATGATTGGATGGCTGATGCGGAAATAAAAGTATTCAACTCAGACAATACTTTAGATTTCGAAGGATCTTCAAGTGTGAAAGGCAGAGGAAACTCAACATGGCAAGCCCCCAAAAAGCCTTATGCCCTAAAGTTAGATAAGAAAAATAGTATCCTCGGTCTTCCTAAACACAAGCGCTGGGTTCTATTGGCCGACTATTATGATGACGCCTCTCTTCGAAATAATTTAGCCCTTACAATTGGGAATGAGATAAGCAAACTTGATTGGACTCCTCACCCTATACCGGTTACAGTGACATTGAATGGAGAATACAAAGGCCAGTATGTTCTTACCGAACAGGTAAAGATAGATGAAAATCGGGTGAACGTCGGGGATGATGGTTTCTTGATGGAGATTGACAGTAGAGCTCCTAATCCTGATGAGACTGATCCTTACTTCTATGTTGCCACTCTCCCATCTCCTGTTGGAGTTAAGGATTTTGATGAAACTGAAGAAAGTTTTAATTACATAAAGGATTTTGTAAACAGGGCAAGCGATCTTCTTTTTTCAGAGAATTTTAGTGATCCTGTCTCAGGTTGGAGCACAATGTTTGATATAGACTCATTTGTGGAATGGTATCTTGTCCAAGAGATATCCAAGAATAATGATTCATGCTTCTTTTCCAGTTGCTATATGAACCTAAAGCGCGGTGGCAAACTAAAAATGGGTCCACTATGGGATTTTGACCTTTCATTTGGCAATTATCCAGTTGGGTGGGGAAGTTTAGAAGCAAATGATCCGGAAGGATTCTACATAAAGAAAGTCGGTTGGTTTGATCGAATGTTCCAAGATCCTGTCTTTGTATCAAAAGTTAAGGAGAGGTATGCCGACTATTATAATTCAATGGATAAAATTTTAAGTTACATTGATAACATTGAAAATAATACATCCATTGCATTTCAAACCAACTATGCAATCTGGAAAGAACCTGCTGCCGATTGGACTGTGGATCCCAGTGGTCAATTTCGCCATACCGAGACTTCCAAATTGAAAGAATGGATACAAAAGAGAATGAATTGGCTTAACTCAGCCATAAGTCTCCTTTAATCATTATACTTTTCCTTACGCAATAGAAATGGTGGCCTATCACATTTAGGCTATCATTTCTTTTGTTTAGTAAATAAGAGTAAAAATGGCAAGGAATATCTCATTTTGGGTAATGGAGTGAATTCTCCTCGTGGGATAGCAATAGAAATATATGAAAGTAGAGTTATAAATTTGTGAGTTTTACCAAAAAACATTAATTTTGTAATTCATAGAAATCATGCACCAGGGATTTGCTGACCCCATGACAGTACGTCTCTCTATAGTTTATCTACGAATTAGTTACAAATGAGAATATTAGTGACAGGAGCAGCCGGTTTCATCGGGGCTTCAGTTATACATAAATTCCTCTCACAAGGACATGTAATCGTCGGAATAGACAATATCAACGACTATTACGAGCCATTACTTAAATATGGAAGGCTAAAAGAATTAGGCATTCCCGAAAAGGATATGTGCTGGCATAAGGAAATAGTCAGCACCATAAATCCCGATTTCAGTTTTATCAGAGTAAATCTTGAAGATGAAACTGAGATTATGAAACTATTCGCAGAAAAAGATTTCGATATAGTTGTTCATTTAGGGGCTCAAGCCGGTGTGAGATATTCCATCAGCAACCCGCGTGTGTACATATCGTCCAATATCAATGGTTTCATCAACATTTTGGAGGGATGTCGCCAGTCTAAGGTCAAGCATTTGTTATTTGCGTCCTCCTCAAGCGTATACGGTTTGAACGGAAAGGTTCCCTTTTCTGAACAAGATTCAATAGCGCATCCCGTAAGCTTATATGCAGCCACCAAAAAAAGCAATGAGCTTATGGCCCATTCCTATTCCCACCTGTTCAATCTGCCCGTCACCGGACTAAGGTTCTTTACCGTTTATGGACCCTGGGGACGGCCGGATATGTCACCTTTCCTTTTTATGAACGCCATTTTACGCGACCAACCCATAAAGGTATTTAATAACGGAGAGATGTGGAGGGATTTCACCTATATCGACGATATAGTGGAAGGAATAAGCCGCATAGCGGAAATCATTCCTGAAAGAAACAACGATTGGAATTCACAAACCCCGGATCCCTCTTTCTCACCGGCGCCCTACAGGATTTACAATATAGGTAATCAGCATCCCATAAAACTGATGGATTACATTCAGTGTATCGAGAACACTATCGGACGTGAGGCAGCAAAAGAGTATCTTCCTATGCAGCCCGGCGATGTGATATGCACCTACGCGGATTCCTCGGCTCTGGCAGCAGCAACCGGCTTTACCCCATCCACTCCCCTTGAAGATGGTATCCGAAAGACGGTCGATTGGTTCAGGGAATATTACAAACTCTGAAAAAGTATTATTGTTCCAAATTTTATCTGACAGATGTTTCCCAGTGTAATAAATTTCAAAAGATATGGCTCTGCCATACTCGTCTTGCTTGCAATTTTCTTGAATGTCTATGCAGGAATAAACTCAGGCGACCCAACAGAACTGCCGAAACCTCTGTCAGACTCAATAATCGTCAACCGGCCATACATAAGTCCGACACCGGGAGAAATACCGGTCATCGCATCCTCTCCCTGGGTAGACGGACATCCCACCTCAGTAGAGGCACTTTCGGAGGTGAGGGATTGCGGCTTTAATGCAATCCTTTCCTATACGACCCTCTATTTCTTCAATAAATCCTGGAGAATGATTGAGGAAGCGGGATTGAAAGCCATCATAGGATTTCCGGAATTTGACACACCCGCAGGCGCAGGAATCATAGATACCCTGAAAAATAATCCGGTGATCGGAGCATGGAGGATAGCCGATGAACCGAGGGAGATAAATTTCGGGAAATTGAGCGAGGCCTGCCGGGAGATAGAGAAAGTCGACACCACGCATATATGCTATATCAATCTTGTCGGCTCGGAGGCAAAAGAGTATTTCTTAGGATCAAGTGCCGATTATCAGGATTTCCTGAATAGATTCCAATCATTTTTCCATCCCGCCGTCTGGTCGTACGACTATTATCCGATTACCAAAATAAAGGGTAAGGTTAAAGTAAACTATCATGACTTCTACGAGTCATTGGAGATGTTTTCAAAGATGTCGGTATTGACCCAAAGGCCCTTTTGGGCATATTGCCAAAGCATGGCATTCTCCTATAAGGGTGTTGAGAAACCGGTTGCCAATCTTGCCACCCTTAGTTTCGAGGCCTTCTCAGCGTTAGGATACGGAGCGAAAGGGATAGTTTACTGGACCTATTGCCAACGGCCGTCAAATGACACCGAATTCTTATCCGCGCTTAAAAACCTTGACGGAGAAAAGACACCGGCATGGTATGATGCGAGACAAGTGAATGGAGAAATCAAAGCGTTAAACGATGTCCTTCTTAACGCCAACTATATCGAAACGCGCCATACGGGTAGCGATCTTCCCTCCCTCTGCAAAAGTTTTCATCCCGGAGTTGAATGTATCGCAAGTTTAGCAGGGACAGAAGCCGGTCTCCAACTATCCTTTTTGGAAAATGGAGACTGGAGATATGCGATGATTATCAACAAGGATATTGAAAATTCTCAAAAAATCTCGCTTCGCTTTATCAAAGGTTATGAGACGTATCAAATGGAGCCAACATACGGACCTTCCGGCTATTATCTCAAAGAACGAAAATTAAGGGGCTCCCTGAAGAAAGTCGTGGCTCCGGGCAGATATATCATTATACGCTATAAAAAAGCCATCTGATGATTCCTTCGGATGGCGTTTCGCTGACTATGTATGGAAAATAATAAGCCTAAATTGAAAGTATCGGTTATCATTGTCAATTACCACAGTTCCAAACTAATAAACGACTGCCTCGAAACCATACGGGAAAAGACAAAAGATATATCATACGAGGTTATCATTGTCGACAATGCTACCGAGAAGTTATCTGAGGTTATCAAGGATAACGGAATAGAGAGGATGAAATTTTTGGAATTACCCTCAAACGTAGGTTTTGGCAGAGCCAATAATAAGGGAGCCGAACTCGCTGAGGGTGAATATCTTTTTTTCCTGAATCCCGACACACTCTTGCTGAATGATGCCATAAATATCCTTTCCGGGTTTATGGACAGCACACCTGACTGCGGTGTCTGCGGAGGAAACCTATATGATGTGGATCTGCGTCCGAACATTTCTTTCAGGAGAATAATGCCGGGGATAGGATTTGAACTGAATGAAATCTTCCACCTTATGCCCGAAAGGTTGATTTACAAGGACAATCGACTTTTCAACCATACAGAGCGACCGATTAAAGTGAGCCATATATCCGGGGCCGACCTTATGATGAGAAAGGATCTATTTACCGCAATTGGAGGGTTTTCTCCTGAATTCTTCATGTACTATGAGGAAACAGACTTATGCAATAGAGTACGCCGGGCGCACTATCATCTGTACTCTGTCCCATCGGCAAGAATCATTCATCTCGAGGGTGGAACGTTTAAGGTCAGCCAAAGTGAGTCAAAAATAAAAATGACCGAAGAGGGAAGAATAATTTACTTCCGTCGTAACCATTCCCGTCTTCATAACCTTGCAGGGCATTTCTTACACAGAATGTTTTTATTGAGCAGAATCATCCTCACGGAAGATGCAGAAAAAAAAGAAAATTTCAGGCTGAGGTTGAAATGGTGTAACAAATTGCTTGAGTCGTAAAAGGGTAACGATGATAAAACATCACACCACCCATGATGTTATTTATAAAATTTTTACTATTTTTGTAGTGTCTTTTCGGAGTCAATTGCTTTGGAGTGAAAAGGGCAAGCACCCCGAGGTTAATTTCCTCCCTTTTAGTTAAGAAAATATGAAGATAGCGATAAATTGCGCCTTTCTTCAACCGAAAGGTGGCGGCATAAAGGAATACATAGTCAATCTGGTGAAGAGTCTTTCCGTAGTAGCACCGGATAATCAATACATGATTTACGTCCTCAAAGACTTTAAAGACTATGCGGAGGAATGTCTTAAGGGCTGCGATGTGACAATCAAAACCATTCCCTTTAAGACCGGCTCCTCTTTCAACAAGATAGTGAGAAGCCTCAATGAGGGAAGATTCTGGAGGAAAGAGGAAAAAAAGGAAAAATGGGATCTTTTCCATTCACCGTTCTTTCATGCGCCCCGTCTTGACTCCACTCCCCTTCTCATAACGGTGCATGATCTCAGATTTGTCAAATATCCTGAGACTTACGACAAACTGCGTGCCATATTTCTAAAGCACGCGGTGAAGCGTTCTGTAAAACAAGCCGACAAAATAATCTCAATCTCAGACTTCACCAAAAGGGAATTGATGGATGCCTATCAGATTGATTCCGCCAAGATCACGACTATACTTGAGGCCATCAATCCCGACGATTTCTCAAGCATGAACAGTGCTAAAGAGGCTCCATCCGAGATTAACGGTTCAAAGTTTATACTGACCGTAGGGCATCTGGAGCCCCGCAAGAATTACAACCGTCTGATAGAGGCTTTCCGGAAAATGAAAGGGGAGCATCCCGAATTGGAGGATTACAAATTGGTAATTGTCGGGAAAAAAGGGTGTTATTATAAAGACACATTGAAACTGATTGATGAGAATCCTGATGTGGTGTATATGAATTTTGTGTCGCATGAGATTCTGGTATGGCTTTATCGCAATGCCTCCTTATTCGTGTTCCCATCCCTCTATGAGGGGTTCGGTTTCCCGCCTCTTGAGGCTGCGGCCTTAGGTGTACCCTCCGTAGTGAGCAACGTCAGTTCCATTCCCGAGGTGTGCGGAAAGAATGTCATATATTTCGATCCTTACAGCATAGATTCCATAGCCGAAAACCTGAGCAAACCCTTGCTTGACGAGGAGGAGAGAAAAAGGTTGGTTGAGAAGCTTCCGGAAATGGTCAATTCCTTTTCCTGGAAAAGGAATGCCGAGGAAACCGTCGAGGTCTACAAATCCTTTACGAGGAGATAAAGCACATTTAAGACTCATAAAAATCAATTCACATGCGACGCATCCTTCACGTTGTGGGCCATCTGAAGAAGAATGGTACAGAGACGTTCATAATGAATTTATACCGGGCTATTGACAGGACCCGATACCAATTCGACTTCCTCACCTTTTCTCCGGAGAAAGAGGGGTTCTATGAGGAGATTCTGGAATTGGGTGGGAAAGTCTTTTTCACCCCCTCCAGAAAAAAGGGGAGTATCGATTATCATAAGAGTCTTGATAAATTCTTCAAGGAGCACGCAGGGGAATATGATACGGTGCATTACCATGTGAGCAGCCTTACTTCGGTGGCTCCTCTATTCTACGCAAAGAAACATGGCATACCGCAACGGATAATCCACACACACAGCATCAATTGCACGGGCATACACAACAAGATACTACACAGGCTGAATAGACTGCGCATATCATCTTTGGCAACTGATTTTCTCGGTTGCTCACAAGCTGCGTGCGTGTGGGGATATGAGGGGACTCCGGCAATCAAACATTCAAAAGTGATAACGAACGGTATCGATCTCAGTAATTTTTATCCTGATGAGATAATCCGGAAGAGAACAAGAGAGGAATTGGGAATTACTGACAATAAGGTTATTCTCCATATAGGCACATTCAATCCTATAAAGAACCATAAATTCCTTCTTGACACGTTCAAGGCATTGGAAAAAGATATGCCTGATGCAAGACTTGTAAGTGTAGGCACCGGCGACCTCCTTGACAAAACGAAGGATTACGCGGCTGAAATCGGCATTAAAGATAAAGTATTATTCCTCGGGAGAAGAAACGACGTCAACAATCTTATGCGTGCCGCCGATATTTTCGTACTCCCCTCAGTTTACGAGGGGTTAGGGATTGTTCTCATTGAGGCCCAAGCCTCAGGAGTAAAGGTTATAGCGTCGGCAAATGTACCCCCGGAGACGAAGGTAAACAAATCAACAATCTATCTGCCTTTGGAGTCAGGAGCGGAGAAATGGGCAACCGAAATTAAAGAAATGCTGACTACCGGTTCGGAAGAGATAGATAATTCAATCTCCGACCATTCCATTCAGACAACCGTATCACAGATATATTCCGTCTATTCAGCGATAGAGTAAACGGATCATCATCAATTATGTGGCACCTCCTGCATATTGTATGAGAAATCTTCCTCCAAAAGAGGCTGAGTCGAGGCTTGGTTCAGCCTCTCATAAAGATTCACATGCAGTGAGGTGACTTTATCGATGGAGTAGTCTCTTTCAGCCAAGTTTCTTGATTCAAGACCCATCTTCACCCTCAACTCTGGGTTTTCAATAAGCAATGCAAGTTTCTCGGCTAAAATCTCAGGTGAATGGGGAGGCACAAGGAATCCATTCTTACCGTCAATCACCGTATCCCGGCAGCCTACAGAATCGGTCGTCACCACCGGGCGACCTATCGCAGATGCCTCAATCAAGGATTTAGGCACCCCCTCCCTGTAATAACTCGGGAAACACATTATGGAGGCTTTCCTGAGTAAATCCGGGACGTCCGTGCGGTGTCCGAGCCATTTGAGGTATTTACCGTCGCAACGCTTTTTCAGATACTCCTCCGACAAAGCCGTGGGATTTGAGGACAAACCGCCACACAGCCAAAATTCAACCTTGTCACTATATTTCTCCTTCAGTAAGTCGGCAGCATCCATAAGGTCGACGACCCCCTTCTCTCTCAGCATCCTGGCAGTGAAGATTACAACAACCGGATTCTCCTTTGAGGGAGCCTTATAAGCCATTTCCTTAAGATCCACACCGGACCCTTTAGTGAAATATGTCTTATCCCTATCAACTATCCCACGCTCAATGAATAGTCTCTCATCATCATGATTCTGGAAGATAACCGCCACGTTTTTTTTCTGCATGGCAAACTTCAGGAATTTCTGAATCATGCCGCCTATAAGTTTTGAACTCGTCTCGCCAAACAGAGTACCGAGACCGCTGACAGCATAAAGCACGCCGCGAGTCTTAGTGAAACGCGTGGCCAATCCACCCCAGAGCATATTCTTGAGGCCTACATGATGAATCACAGCGTCGGGATTCTTTCTATACTGTCTATAAAGGAACGAAAAAGTCTTGAACTCCTGAATCGGATTCATACCTGTGGGGTTTACAGGAAGTTCAATAAATTTAATTCCCATATCCTCTACTTGTTTCCTTAAGCCGGTATCCTTGGCAATCAATGTAACATCCCAACCCTCCTTCATGGCTTTGAGAGCAATCGGATATCTGTGAGACAGAAAAAATCTGTCTTCATTTATCACCAACAGTAGTTTCTTCATAATAGAGGATAACAAGAATTTAATTCATAATATAGGATAATCTGAGAATTGCAGACGACTGTTTCATAATTGTCGCAATTATAAAACGTCATACCATAAGAATTATTATATCCTTTCTACTCAGCCTGAGGCACTATTCACTGTACATCCGCCTCACCGGCCTTGAAAATTTAGTGGATGCAGTCTTAAAAAATGGCTTTGCACAATAAAACAATCCATTTATTCTTTATAATAATATGAATACACCAAAGCAATCTCAGAATCCTACATCTCATCATGGGGATTAAGTGATTTTATTCTTTGGTTGAAATTACCCTCTTCAATAACATATTATCCTATGAGTATCCGCTCCATTTTCCGTATAATAAAAAGTTTACCCTACTCTATATGGTTTAATTTCCGGCATTTACCTTTCAATGATGCCCTACACCTGCCAATATTAATTTACAAACCCAGAATATTGGATTCACGAGGAACATTCAGGATAAACGGGAAAATCTCCACGGGTATGATACGCTTGGGTTGGCCCTCGGTTTCAATATACCCAAACTCCGGGATTATGATAGAAAACAAGGGTGAGATAATATTCTCCGGTAAATGCATGATCGGTAATGATTCAGCATTATCTGTGGGAGAAACGGGCACCCTGACGTTTGGGAATAATGTCGTCTGTACATGCACCCTAAAAGTTGCATGTTATCATAATATCTCAATAGGTGAAGATACATTAATTGGGTGGAATTGTCTGTTTACGGATACAGATTTCCATAAACTGAGCTATCCTTCATTTGATAGTAAGAGACCGAACAAAGGTTTCGGATCTATCCACGTAGGTGCCCGATGCTGGATTGCAAACGGATGTAAGTTTTTCAAAAATGTCAATATCCCGGATGAAGTCATTATCGGGTCTGATACGATTCTGAAAAAGTCACCGGATTGTGAGGGTCCTTGTGCCATTTCCACTTCCCATTCAATCATAATCAGAAAAGGGATTAAATGGGATCCGAATAATGACAATATCAACTATTTATCTTAGGAATCATCTTAAATTTTAGGGCACCTCCTACTATGATGGATGCACCGAGAATGACCACTCCAATCGACAGGAATGAATTCAGAATAAAATGGCCCCCGATGGCCAATAGTATGAAGGGAATTGTCCAAACCACGTTTTTCATAAACATCATAAAGCCGGGAAGAGGGAACAATCTTGAATAATATACCTTGGATACATAGAACAGGGTCACACTCGTTTCACTGGCCAATAAGACTATTGCGGAACCGACCGCTCCCATTTTGGGCGTCAGGACAAAATTCAATATGAGGGATACGATAGCACCAATCAAAGAACCAGACACCAGTATGTTATCTTTCTTCAGCACTACCAACCCCTGCACAGATATAACTTGAGCCAGACACACCAAAGTCAAGGCACACATCAATATCCTCATAGGGCTTACGGATGGATCATATCCTGCTCCGGCAACCACGTCAATAATCTCAGGAGCGAGGATTATGCTCATCGCCGTGACAGGGAAAGCAAACAGGAAGACAATATTGTATGAATTTTTCAAATAAGAAATGAATTTGCCCTCCTCTCCGGATGATATCATTGAAGCCATGCGAGGCATCATGACAGAGGTAAAGGCAGAGAACATACTCAGTATTATAAAATAGAGTTTTAAAGATGTAGTGTAATATCCTACCTCATCCATATCTCTGACTAAACCGAGATACATGACATTAAAAGTAATGTACATTGACGACATTATGGAGAACAATCCTAATTTAAGATTAGAACTGAGATATCTCCAAATTTTCAGATTGTTATGATTTATTTTTACAAATTTTCGTGAATAAACAAAATTTATAAATGCATTCACCACGTATGACAGAATCGTAAGGATGAAGTAAAGCTTGTAGTCAGAGGTGTCCTTTATAGTAAGAAAGATAAGGAAAATGTAACACAGTTTTATCACCACACTTCTTATGGTGATATATCTGAAGTTTTCCAATCCGGTGAAAAACCATTCCAATATAAGAGCACTGAAAAGAATTTTGGCATTGCCTATCCAAAACAACTCCTTGTATCTATATAAATCATGAAACAGAAAAATGGCCAGATTATAAATGAGCAAAACCAACAGTGTGAAAAGCAAGTTCAGATAGAATATGCTTGAGACTGCCGATGATAATTCATTTTGACTTTCCTTATATTTTGCAGTTTCCCGTGTGCCGATAGCCACGATTCCCATACTTGCAAACAGAAGGAAGTAATCGATTGTATTCATCACGAAATTCACCTCTCCGAACTTATCGGGACCCAACACACGCGTTATGTATGGGAGCGTAATGAAGCCAAGAATATAGTTGGAGAAGGTCAATACTCCTTTATAAGCAAAGTTCTTTTTAATGTCGGCCATAACAAGAAATCATCTAATCCTACGGCTGTAATTGATAGCTCTCCGACGATTGGGTGCCACCTCTTTATCAAATTGATTGGAATAAGGGTAATACATATCATAAGATTTCAGATTGCCAGAGCGATTTACCTTGGCGTTATAGTCAATGTAAAACACCACTCCCAAAAGAGGAACGAGCAACATCATCCAACCGACGAAACGCAGCCTCAATTTAAATCTCAATATATCAAAGGAACGGGTGTACATAAAATATGACATTATCAGGAATTGGAACACCATGAAATAGTTGAGGTATCTATTCAGGATAGTCACACCCACCGCCAGTTCACCGAAATATATACTCAGCATACACATCATCTCGATCTGCCGGAAATAGGGATTTCTATCCGCACCCATTCTTTTTAAATAATAAAGAGATATAAGAGGATAACATATCGAGCGGACAAGCCAGCCAAGAGTACCGAATATGTTCATTGTCGCTCCACCCAAATCATCTTCCGCGTAAGTCTGCGCACGTTCGGACATTGACTCAGTCATCGCTATAGCCTGGACAAAATCAAAAAGGAAAAATTTTATGCCAAACGACAAAGCGAGCATCAATGGAACGATTATCCAACTGCGCTTCCCAAATATAAACATTTCTCTAATCCAGCGCAATTTAATCAACGGGAGCAGGAAAAGCAAAATTGATGAAACATGGAATAGAAACGCGACCGTCACGTATGCATAGTAAACCAGCCATTTGTTCTTGGCGAAGGCTTTCCAACCTAAAAGGAAAAAACTCACTGCAATCGCTTCTCTGAGCACCTGCATATTGAGCATCAGATATAGGAAAACGAAATAGAAGAAACCTGCAATGAATATTTTATGGGTATTTCTGTATAGGAAACGGAAAAAAACCGTATTAACGAAAATTGCCACCACAATCTGCAACAGCACGAATTCTCTCGTTATCGACCTGCATATTGCACATAAAACCACATACAGAGGAGCATATCGTGAATTGATGAAATCACGTACATTAAGAGACGTAAAGGTTGGCAACTGGTTATATTCGTTCTCATACCTCACGGAATCCGAACCCATCTTATATCTGAAACCCGCTACGCATATCAAAAGAATCAACATGATCAGCCACCATGTGTTTCTCCCTTTCTGGTAATTCTGGTAATCGTAACAATAACTCAATACCAAAAATGCTATGATGATTATCAAGTATATCATAGAAGGATTATTTCATCTTCAGTCAGTCGGCAACACCTCTATAAGTATGCCAAGATAGATGCCGGATAGTTGAAATTTATTAACGGAGGAGATCTACATCACCATACTCTGTTCATAATGCCCCAAAAATTTAAATAAAATAATGGGACGCGACTTCACAAAGTATCGTAATCTAATAACGTATATTATTATCTTTTCTTATACGGATTAAAAAGTGACTTTTTATAATTTTTATCACGTTAAAATCCCGATGTCATAATATAAGTCCACACTTATCAATGACTAAAAGCAAGACCGAAAAGAAGAGTCATGCTACACGAGTTCTATATCAAATTGACCGGATATCTAAATATTGATATTCAAATTTCACGTTATACAAAAATTGATAAGAAGTAATGAATAATGCATTCATCACTTCTTTATCAATTCTATTGCCTTCTGCTTGGCAGAATTTCTATCTATACCTGAAAGGAATGCCTGGTGACGGTGGATATCGCTTCCGGTGTAGTCGATCATACCTTTAGAAAGGAGCCATTCCGCTTTCTTTCTTGCCGTCTCGCCGTAAGCATCCACAAGGGATAGATAATTCATCTGCATCTTTACGCCTCTTTCACGGAGTTTGATATAATCTTTCTCCTCCATGTACCTGTATCTCTCCGGATGGGCAAGAATGGGGAAATATCCCTTGCTGAATATTCCCTCTATCATATCGTCCATACCATAGGGAGGAGTATAATAGGAGGTCTCAATGAGCAGATGATTCCCCTCCTCCCCTATCGGAAGAAGGTCGTTGGCCTCAAGACGTTCCTCAAAGAGGGTGTCGAGCATATTTTCAGCCGCAAGCCGGAGTTCGATATTTCCGGTCCACGCATCCTGCAATTCCTTGAAGCGGTTGCGGAGGTCGGCGGGTGTATTGGGGAAATCTTCCATGATGTGAGGGGTGAGCCATACACGCTTTACCCCCAGTTCATCAAAAGTCTTCAATATATCAAGAGATTCCTCCATGGTCTTGACGCCATCGTCTACACCCGGGAGTATGTGTGAATGCCAGTCAGTGAGATTATTTAAAAGTCCCGACTGACGTATCGCTGTCGTTGATTTCTTAAAAGGCCACACTTTGCGTAAATTGAAAAATGAAAGTTGAAAATTGAAAATTGCAGACTCGGAGTTTAATCCGGTAATTTTAACTCGGAGTTGAGAGTTGGAGACTTTCAACTTAAAACACGTAGTTGAAATTTTTAATGGTTAAGGAGATTAGGGAAACTTGATATTTCCTTAATCTCCTTTTATCATCAGCGGTCTCTCGGTAGCATTACGAAAGGTGCTGATAGTTGCCGTAAGTGTAATAGCGGCTATGTATCGCCTCTGTGCCGTTGAGGACAAGACTCATGTTGTTGAATTTCTTATCCGCATAGAGTTCGTCCAGTTCCTTGAGGGCGGAGCGTTCAAGCAGACCGGCGCGTACCACAAAAAGTGTGCGGTCTGCAAGTTGCCCGACAATATTTGTGTCGACCACGATATTCACCGGCGGACAGTCGAGGAGGATATAGTCATAATCCTTCTTAGCCTCTTCCACCAGTTTGTCAAGCCTTCCGTTCTCCAGGAGTTCCGCCGGGTTCGGGGGCATCTTTCCGATAGGCATTATGGTGAGGTCAGGCTGGTCAGGCACCGTCTTCAGCAGAGATCTCCAATCGTCGGTATGATCGGTCAGATAATCCGAAAGCCCTTTCTTTGGCATCCCCACATACATTGAGGAAGAGCCATGACGGAGGTCGCAGTCTATAAGTAGCACACGTTTCTTCTTTATGGCAAAACTCAAACCGAGATTATACGAGATAAATGATTTACCGGAACCGGGGTTGAAAGATGTGATCAAGACAACCTGACATTTCTTGTCTTTACCTGCCATGAAGTCGAGGTTACTTCTAATCACCCTGAACGCCTCATTGACAACATCACGTTTACCTTCGGCAACGACTGAGAGGGGAGCCGTATCCTCCTTCTTACCGATAAGTTTACCCTTACCGTCAAGTTTGAATTTACGCTTCTTACCGACGTGAGGTATCTCACCCGCGAACGGCATCTTGACGTTCTCCAGGTCTTTCTTTCCGCGTATCTTGGTATTGAGCACCTCCTGCAAATAAAGGATAAAGGTGGGGAGAGCGATACTGAAAATGAAAGCCAGGATAAGAATTATCTTCTTCTTAGGAGACACAGGCTCGAGCGAACCCATCGGGGGAGTGAGTATACGCAGATTATCTGCCGTGAACTTCTGGCTAAGTTCATTCTCCTCCCTTTTTTCGAGAAGGAACATATATAGACTTTCCTTCACCTTCTGCTGACGTCCTTCCGTTATGATAGGCAAGGTCTTTGCAGGAGTGGAGACCATTCTACCCTCCGCTTTGGCCCTTTCATTACGGGCAGTCCTAAGATTCATCTCCAAATGCTGGATCTGATTGTCAATGGTCTTCATGATGATATCTCTTCTCACATCAATCTGACGTTCATATTCCTCCAGCAACGGGTTGTGTTCAGACGAATTGGCAATCATAGTTTTCCTTCTGAGGAGCAATTCGTTGTAAGCGACAATCTGCTGTTCCGCCTCGCCCTCTCCGAAGCCAAGATTCAAAGGGACGATATTATATTTGTTAGCCGGGTTCTTGACATATTCATCGAGATATTTCGACAAAGTAATCTTATTTTGAAGATTAATAATCCTATCTTCATTAGAAGCCTCCTTTTGTAAAGAAATTTCTGCTGATTGTCCGAGACTGATTGTTCCGGTTCCGGCCTGCAGATCCGCGAGTGTCTTGTCAGCATCCCCCAATTCCTGCTGGATGACGGCCAAGCGATCGTTGATGAACTCAGAGGTTGCCTTCGTCATCTTATTCTTATCCTCAACCCAATTCTCTTTGTAAACATCAAGAATGGTAGTGAGGATTGCGTTGGCACGCTCCACATTCTCATCTTTTATGGTGAGGTCAATCACCTCGGCATCCTCATCGGTGAGGTCGCCTGTGACCTGCTCCATATAATACTCTATGGCATTCTGAGTGGCCGACTTGCTGACCTCTATGGTTATCTCGTCGTCATCCTTAAAGAGGTTGTCAATATTCTTATAGAAGTCGCTCTTTGATATCTCAATATGGCCGAGAGGGGTCTTGAATACTCCGAAGCAATTTTTAAATTCCACCTCGCCATCATATTTCTCCTTTCCATCCGGAGTATATTCGATAAACTTATATAATCTTCCGCTACCGTCCTTCCTGAGGTCAATACGGAAAGAGGCTCCGCGCTGCTCCAACACATCAATCATCTTCACCTTCATGGGGAGGGATGTGCCGAACAGTGTGACGTTGTGAGGCCATTTTCGCCAAGTGTAATCCATGGTGAGGTCCAAACGCTTCACAACTTCCGACATTATGGCAGGGGATGTTATGGCAATCAATTCGTTGTAGACACTTGTATTGCCCCCCATCAGTCCTAATGAAGAGAAAGAACTCGGCAATGTAGGGGTGCCACCGCTATCCTTATCCTTCACCAGGATTTGTTCCTGACGTTCGAAAACGGGTTCTTTCCTTATAATATAGAAAGCAGCCAGACCTACAAAAAAGAAAACCGACAATGCAAACCATTTCCAATTGGCCTTACATATCTGGAAAAAATCCTTTATAGAGAAATTGTCCAGATCATTAGCCCGGGGTTGAGCATTAAGTGTTGAGTCCATTCCGATTATAGTTTATTTTACGATGAGCACAGTCATTGATGTCAGCAACGAGGCAACCGAAACCCAGAAACTCAGGTTCAGCACATTATTTCCATTGATGGTGGTCTGTCTCTTGCGGATATTGTTGGGCTCCACATAGATTATATCATCCTGTTTCAAATAATATGCCGGAGACTTCGTCAATTCAGAGTAGTTAGTAAGATCTACCGTATAAGTATGAGCCCCATCTTTCTCCTTACGGATCACCTTTATATTTTCCCTTTGACCCTGCAAGGTGATATCGCCTGCAAGGGCAATGGCCTCCACAATGGTCATCTCCTCCTTAGAGAGTCCGAAACGTCCGGCATGATTTACCTCTCCCAAAACAGAATATCCGAGATTGAGAAATTCAACGGTCACCACGACCTCCTTTACATATCCCTTTCCAATAATCTCACCCTTTATAAATGCGGCCAACTCGGTTCGGGTCATTCCCTCCACCTTGAGCTCGCCGAGTATCGGAAAATCAATCGTGCCCTCCTTGCTTACGAAGTAATCCGAATGACCATCCCCGATTCTATCATGAGGCAATGTCTTGTTAAACAGATTGGATACTGCGGTTTCCTTTGCTTTCACAATGATAGAAAGTTTGTCGTAAGGCTCAATCTTTGCCTCATCCCCGGGAGGAATTGGGAGCACTGTCTCAGTGACATCCTGAAAATATGTCACGTTTTTTGGCGTCCTGCATCCGGTCAAACCTATCATAAACAGCACCAGGGCTGCCATAAAAATTGTTTCAAGGCGTGATTTTCCTCTCATTTCATTTATCAGGTTATACTGTTACTCTGTTTTTTATTAGTCGTCAAGTGTGGGCCTGAGTCGTTTCCGATTCTTGCCTTATCTTTAAACGTTGGCGTTCCCGTCTCTATTATAAGTTTCCCCATAAAAAAATTATTTTCCCTCCCGCGAGTCTATTAGTGCCAATTATCATTCAAAAAATAACCGTCATGTAAAAAATAATCACTAACTTTGCATATTTGCTAAACACTACTTCATTACAATTATGATCAACTGGATAGCCAACGATATTATTGCACTCCTCATCTCTCTAATTCTCACGGGAATCATTATTCCCCAGATTCTGCTTATAGCTTTCAGGAAAAAACTTTTTGACGACATTGACGAAAGAAAGATACATAAAGGTGTTGTCCCGAGGTTAGGGGGCATAGCCTTTCTACCCTCAATTCTCTTCTCCCTCGCCGTAGTGGTGGGCTGGGACCTGCGCCTCGGCGGAATGGATGCCTGGGAACAGTTCAGCACGAGCATCGTCCCGATGTATTTCATGATAAGCGCCACTCTCCTGATGTTTCTCGTCGGAATCGCCGACGACCTGGTGGGAGTAAGATACATGGCGAAATTCATTGTCCAGATACTGGCGGCGGTGCTCATAGTGATGTCGGGAATGTATATCGACAATCTCTTCGGCTTCATCTGGCTCAAACAACTTCCGATATGGCTCGGGATACTCGCAACCGTGTTCGCCGTGGTCTACGTGGTGAATGCCATAAACCTTATCGACGGCATCGACGGGCTGGCGTCAGGCCTGAGCACGGTAGCCCTCGCCTTCTATGCGATACTCTTCTATAATGCCGGCGAATACGTCTATTCCATGTTGGCTTGCGCCGCCGCCGGCACACTGTTCCCTTTCTTCTATTTCAACGTATTCGGAAATGCGGTGAAACGCAAGAAGATATTTATGGGGGACACCGGAGCCTTGACAACGGGTATGATACTTGTGTTCTGCGCCATTGCGATGCTTAACATCAAAGGCTCCGCATTCGAAGGGGAATATAATCCTTTTGTGCTCGCGCTCTCACCCCTCATCATTCCCTGCTTTGACGTCGTCAGGGTATATCTCCACAGGGTACGCGCCCACCGCAATCCCTTTCTTCCCGACAAATGCCACATACACCATAAACTGCTCGCCCTCGGTCTCAACCAGCGTGCGGCACTGTGCGTGATTCTGCTTTGGTCCGTGCTGTTTATCCTTGTAAACGTCGCTTTGTCTGACCTCATCAATCCGACACTCCTCATCTTTACCGATATCGTAATCTGGACTCTTGCCAACATAATCCTCTCCCGGAAAATACGTGAACGCGAGAAAAGGCTAAACGTGCATCTCTTCGATTGATACCCTTCGTTTTATCGGGGATGAAATGACTTCGTTTCCCCTTATACCTTTTCCCTCCCTTTTTCAAACTACGACATCAACTTTCATGAGACTCTGCATTTCGTTTCTTTTATCAATAATGGCATTCGGTCTGCTGCATGCCGAACGCCCTGACACACTCCTATATTTCGGGGAGGTGAACGCATCTTTCTCAGTGGGACAGAACACACCTTTTTGGCTGGTGAACAATCTTCAGGGACTTGGTTCCCCAAAAAAGAACAACGGCTACGTACGTGGAGCCATATTCAAGGATATGAAGCCTGAGAACAGGTTCACATGGGGTGCCGGTATCGATCTCGTGGGAGGCTGGAACATACAGGCTCCTTTCTCCATCCATCAATTATATGGGGAGGTAAAGTATCGTTCGTTAGGAGCCCTGCTCGGGAGCAAGGAGATCTACAACGATTTCCTTCCGCGCCGACTCTCCTCAGGCGACCTCCTCTATTCGGGGAATGCACTGCCTGTGCCTCAACTTCGCCTGGGAATATTCGACTACGCTGATTTCTGGGGATGCAAAGGTTGGTTTTCCGTAAAGGGATATATAGCCTACGGTATGTTCACCGATTCCAAATGGCAGGAATCGTGGGTTGCCAAAGACGGGAAATATACAAAGGATGTCTTATTCCATTCCAAAGGGTTGTGGCTCCGGGGGGGTAATACGGATAAGTTCCCGCTTCAGGGTGAAGTGGGAATTGAAATGGCCACACAGTTCGGCGGCATGGCATTCAAGGATGGAAAGGTGATCGACATGAAGCCCAAATTCAAAGACTGGCTTACAGCCTTTTTCCCGAAATATGATACCCGCGAGACCCTTCTCGGGGAATTGAGCAGCGTGGAGGGGAACATGCTGGGGGCATACAACATCGCCCTATCATGGATTCCGAAGGCTGACTGGGCCGTGCGTGCATATTACGAGCATTATTTCGACGACCAGTCGCAGATGACATTCGAATATGGCTGGAAAGATGGCCTCTGGGGAGTGGAGTTCAAACTTCCTACCAACAGGATAGTGTCAAATGTCGTCTACGAATTCCTATACTCCAAAGATCAGACAGGAGCCGTGAATAACGATTCATCAGAACTTGTGCCTGAACAGGTGAGCGGGCGCGACAATTACTATAACCATTCTCTCTATTCAGGGTGGCAGCATTGGGGTATGACCATCGGCAATCCTCTCATGCTTTCTCCAATCTATAATAGCGACAGGCAACTTATCTCCTACAATACCAGAGTCATTTCCCACCATATCGGTCTTGAGGGGGATCCGGCCGACGGGTTGAACTACCGGCTGCTACTGTCGTTCTCCAAAAACTGGGGCACCTATTCACATCCTTATGACGATGTGAAGAATAACTTCGACGGGATGTTCGAGTTGACATGGAAACCCGCCAAACTGGGGGGATGGTATGGTTCAGCAGCCGTGGCAACCGATCTCGGCGACCTCATCGGGAAAAGTATGGGTGCCCGGCTGACAATCGGATACACAGGAAATGTCTCACTCTAACAATGGGTCTTGAATTATGAAAAATATCTTGGCTATACTTATATGGATGTTGTTTCTCTTCTCCTCATGTCAGAAATCACCCATTAACGGGAATCTGGATGGCCAGTGGCAGGTGATGACAGTCACTCCCCAACCTGAAGTAGAATTGCTTCAGACGAGGATATATTACTGCTTCTCCCTGCACACATGCCAGTTGTCGTTCTATGGTCCGGGGCCCTGGACTGCGGGGAACATCCTTCAATATACCGACAAATCCCTTGTCCTGGAGTTTCCCTACGCCAATTCGGAGGAATCCGTCATCAAACTGCGCCAATACGGAATAAACACCAACCCGGTATCATTCACGATCGAGACTCTGACAAAAGAGAAGATGGTGCTACGCGACGGGGATACCGTAGTGGAGTTGCGGAAATTCTAAGGTCAAACGAATCTCGCGCGCCATTTCCTCGCTTCCTCAATCTGCTCCTTCACGGTAGGGAGCGGGGTCTCGGGTTTTGAAACGCTCACCCGCATACGCACCCACAGGAAGTCGGGCACGAGGCGCCATAAACCGGCAAGGAGCCGCCAGCGGCAATCTATCGTTGCCACACGCTGCTTCCTTACTATTGCCTTGAGAATCAACG
This sequence comes from uncultured Porphyromonadaceae bacterium, assembly GCA_947175265.1. Classification (GTDB taxonomy): domain Bacteria; phylum Bacteroidota; class Bacteroidia; order Bacteroidales; family Muribaculaceae; genus Lepagella. Next base: position 87,266 of record CAMWMD010000004.1, read on the forward strand.
GGAGCACCTCCTCCTCACTCATCTCCATAATATAATGGCGGGTGGAATCTATCAATGGTGTGCGCACCCATCCCGGACGGATATCCGTGAATGAAATGTCGGCATCCTCGGTGTGTGCAAGTTGCTCAAGGGCCACCATGTATGTCTGGCAGAAACTTTTGCTCGCCGAATAGGCGGCCATGCGACCTATACCCTTTGTACCGGCCACAGATGTTATCGCCGCAATCTGCCCTTTTCGCCTGTTGTTGCGGAAATATCTGTAGGCAGTGGCCAGGCAGGCAGCGAACCCTCCGGCGTTTATATCAACCGTCCTGACTTCCCGGTCGGGGTCAAGGTAAAGATTCTCATCAAGCACTCCTGCGGCATGGAAATATATATCCATTCCTCCGAGAAGCCCGATGAGTTTATGGAGACGCAAGGGTGCATCCTTTTCAGAGATATCCAGCGTGACATATTCCACAAATCCGGGAAACCTCTCCTTCAGTTGGCGCAACGGCTCCTCCCTACGTGCTCCGATACCAACCTTTACACCACGCGAGGCCAACGCCTCAGCCAACGCATACCCCAATCCGGAGGATGCACCTATTATGACCACTTTCTTCATTACGTTTCTGTTATTCCGTTATCCAGGATTTTCGCCTGTTATCTTTATCAACACTTATCGCACGTTTAATGTTGATTATTCTTCATTTTTCCATCCTTTCTTATTATCTTTGCTAAATAATAGCATATCTTTGCCAAATAAAATAACCAAGAGCAACGTATCCCCATGAATGACCTGCTGACACCTCAGAAAATAGAGAAGGACCGCCGACTGCTTGAACTACTGTCTCAAAATTTCGGCAACATATCTGCCGCCGCTACGGAAATCATCAATCTCGAGGCAATACTCAACCTCCCCAAAGGGACCGAGCATTTCATAGCCGACGTGCATGGAGAGGCCGAGGCTTTCCGCCATATCCTCAAGAACGCTTCCGGCAACATCAAGAGAAAGGTAAATGAGATTTTCGGCAACTCCATGCGCGAGGATGACATACGCCAACTCTGTTCACTCATCTATTATCCCTCAAGGAAACTCGCGCTCGTCAAGCAGACCGAGACGGATCTTGACAATTTCTATAAGGTGACGCTTCATCAACTCATAAGGGTGCTTCAGGAGGTCTCTTCCAAATATACACGTTCCAAGGTGAGGAAAAGTCTACCGAAGGAATTCACCTATATCATTGAGGAGTTGCTCCATGAGTCGCCCTCGGAAGAGAACAAACAGCCCTATTACAACCGAATCATCGAGACAATCATATCCACGGGGCAGGCCGAGGAGTGCATACGGGCCATATCACACGTAATCCAGAAACTCAGCATCGATCAACTTCACCTTTTGGGCGATATCTTTGACCGAGGCGACGGTGCGCACACGGTGCTTGACACACTGCTCGCATATAAGGATTTCGACATACAGTGGGGAAACCATGATATCCTATGGATGGGAGCGGCCTGCGGAAACGAGAGCTGCATCGCCAACGTGCTGAGGGTATCACTCCGCTACAGCAACATGGCGACCCTTGAGGATGGCTACGGCATAAATCTCGTGCCTCTCGCAACGTTTGCGATGGACGTTTATGGCGAGGACCACTGCACCGTGTTCCTTCCGAAGACGAATGCGGATGAAGAGCCACTATCCGATAAGAACAGACAACTCATAGCCAAAATGCACAAGGCGATAAGCGTGATACAGTTTAAACTTGAGGGGGAGATGATAGCGCGTCATCCGGAATGGAATATGGACGACCGCCGTCTCCTTCACAGGATTGATTATGACAAGGGAACCATCACCCTTGAAGGGAAAGAGTATCCGCTTAAAGACACCAATTTCCCTACAATAGATCCTTCCGATCCTTACAGGCTCACTCAGGAGGAACGCAACCTTATGGATAAACTGCTGCATTCCTTCTCCGTAAGCGACAAACTCAAACGCCATGTGGGGCTGTTCTATTCCCACGGCAGCCTTTACAACGTATGCAACTCGAATCTCCTTTTCCATGCCTCGATTCCGCTGAATGAGGACGGCTCGCTTAAGGAGGTGGCTCTGAACGGCCAGAAATACAAGGGGGAGGAACTGCTCTGCCAGACCGAGATGCTCCTCCGTGCAGCGATAAACAATGATACTCCGGCCGACCAACGGAAGAATGCGGTGGACTATTACCTATACGCCTGGTGCGGCCCGGATTCCCCCCTGTTTGACAAAAGCAAGATGGCCACTTTCGAACGCTATTTCATCGCCGACAAATCAACCCATAACGAGGAGAAGGGGTATTATTACCACTTGCGTGAGAAGGGGGAGGTCTGCGATATGATTCTTGATGAATTCAAGGTGGATGGTGAGCACCGCCACATAATCAACGGCCATGTCCCTGTAAAGGCGGGGAAAGGGGAAAATCCGGTGAAGGCTGACGGAAAACTCATGGTGATTGACGGGGGATTCTCCAAGGCTTACCACGACACGACCGGGATTGCGGGCTATACGCTTGTATATCATAGCCGTGGGTTTGAACTTGTGCAGCACGAGCCTTTCACCTCAGCCGATGAGGCAGTAAGGAACGGCACGGATATCATCTCTGTGAACCGTCTTGTGGAACTTAACGCCAAGCGCGTGCGTGTGCGTGACACGGATAGAGGAAAAGAGCTCGCCGGACAAATCGACGAGCTCAGGGAATTGCTTTACGCCTACCGGCGTGGCCTTATCAAGGAACGGAAGTAGGTCACTGTTCATCTGTGGCGGCGAATTCCATCAGATAAGCCTTTATGAAGGCATCTATATCGCCGTCCATGACTCCGTTTACGTCTGAAGTCTGATAGTTGGTGCGGTGGTCTTTTACGCGGCGGTCGTCAAAAACGTAACTGCGTATCTGGCTGCCCCACTCGATTTTCTTTTTCCCGGCCTCAATCTTGGCCTGCTCCTCCATGCGGTGGTTTAGTTCCTTCTCGTAAAGGATTGACTTCAACTGGCGCATGGCGTTCTCCTTATTCTTGGGCTGGTCGCGTGTCTCGGTGTTCTCGATGAGGATTTCCTCCTCCTCACCTGTATAGGGATCCTTATATTGGTAACGCAGACGCACACCGGATTCCACCTTGTTCACATTCTGTCCGCCGGCACCACCCGATCGGAATGTATCCCACGACACTCTCGCGGTCTCGACATTTATCTCGATTGTATCGTCGACAAGGGGGGTCACGAAAACGGAAGCGAACGAGGTCATCCGCTTACCCTGGGCGTTATAGGGGCTCACGCGCACGAGGCGGTGAACGCCATTCTCGCTTTTGAGGAATCCGTAGGCGTAGTCGCCCTCGATATTCACCGTGACCGATTTTATTCCGGCATCATCGCCCTCGAGAAGTTGGGCTATCGATGTCTTGTAGCCGTGTTTCTCGGCATAGCGCAGATATAGGCGCATCAGCATCTGCGCCCAGTCCTGACTCTCGGTGCCTCCGGCTCCGGAATTTATCTTAAGCACAACGCCGAGTTTATCCTCCTCACGGCGGAGCATGTTGCGGAGTTCAAGTTTCTCGATTTCCTCTATCACCTTGGCATACTGTGCATCAACCTCCTCCTCCGTGACGAGTTCATCCTTCACGAAATCAAAAGCGAGCTGGAGCTCCTCAAGTTGCTTCTCAAGGTCGGTATAGGAGTCAATCCAGAAGTGGAGCCCCTTGATTTTCCTCATCTGGGCTTCCGCCTTCTCCCTGTCTTCCCAGAAATCGGCCACGTGGGTGCGGAGTTCCTCCTCCTCCACCTCAATCTTCTTGTTCTCTATATCAAGATATTTCTTCAAGGCCTCCGTGCGCTCGGCAGCCTCCTTCAATTGTTCCTGTGTTATCATTCAATCTTTATATATAATTGAAGTCGTCCAAACTTTTTTACGGTTTTTGTATTTTTTATAAAATTAATACGCATACATAGCCTCAATCTCCTTGGCGTAACGCTTCGCCACAATAGGACGGCGCACCTTCATGGTGTTTGTGACCTCCCCGTGCATTATGGAGAAATGATTCGGAAGAAGGGTTATACGCTTTATCTTCTCGTAGGCGGCTACATCTGCCTGCACAGCATCTATCTGCCCCATGACGAAGTTCACGACCTCAGGATTTGCGACAAACCGCTCAGTGTCGGAGTAATCTATACCCTTCTCCTCGGCCCAACGGCGTAACTGCGACAGATTCGGCACCACAAGCGCGGTGACGAACTTACGCTGGTCGCCTATGACGGCCACCTCGTCGATATACTTGTTCTCGGCAAGGCGGCTCTCAAGCATCTGAGGGGCGATATATTTGCCGTTGGAGGTCTTGAATAGATCCTTCACCCTCTCCGTGAGCACAAGGGCTCCCTGATTATTGAAATATCCGGCATCGCCCGTACGGAAGAAGCCGTCGGGGGTGAAGGCCGCCTCATTGGCCTTGGGGTTGCGGTAATAACCGGGAGTCACTGTCGGGCCTTTCACAAGTATCTCCCCGTTATCGTCGATCCTGACTTCAAGACCGGGGAGGGGGATACCGACGGTGCCGATTTCATAATCAACAGGGGGATAAAAACTTACTGTCGCGGTCGTCTCGCTCAACCCATACCCTATGATTATGTCGATACCTACAGAGCGCATGAACTCCACGATTCTGTCGCTTAGGGGAGCGCCGGCAGTAGGGAAGAAATTCGGATCGGGTATGCCTATGGCATGTTTCAGTTTCAGGAATATATTCTTATCCCAGAAATTGTATTCCTTTTCCACGAGCCAGGGCACTTTCTTCCCTCTGCGCACATAGTCGAGATTACGTTTCTTCCCGCATTTCACGGCCCTCTCCACCATCATCCTCTGCATACGGCTCATTCCGGCAATCTTCTCCTTGACTCCGGCATATACCTTCTCCCAGAAACGGGGCACACAACACATGATGTTGGGATGCACCTGATGTATGGTGTCCTGAATCACACGGGGGTCGTAATTTATTGCTACGGCTATGCCCCTTGTAAGGCAGAAGTATGTCCAGGCCTTCTCGAGGATATGGCTCATGGGGAGGAACGCCATGGAGAGGTCATGGTCGTTGATCTGTGTGAGGAGTTTGAGATGGGCCTCTATGGCAGCATCGTAGTTGCCGTGGGTGATAGCCACACCCTTAGGCTCTCCAGTCGTTCCGGAGGTGTAGATTAGTGTCGCCATATCCTCCGGAAGACCGCGTCCCACCCTTGCCTCGACCTCGCGGGCAGTCTCCTCGTCGGCCTCCATTCCGAGCCTCACGAAGTCATCCCAGAAGATTGAGATGGTGTCGTCATCATTCAGGGTCAGGCCGGTATTCTTGAAAATCACGATGCGCACCACTGCTTCAGGATGCTGTTTCCAATAATTGTAGGCCAAAGGGTATTGATGGGAGTCGCCGACAAAAAGCACTTTCGCGTCTCCGTTTCTGACTATGAAGTCAAATTGCTCCTGCGATGAACTTGAGTAAAGGGGGATAGATGCAAGGCGGTTGCGGAACGCACCCAGTTCCGTAATCAGAATCTGGGGGGTATTGGGCGAGCATATCGCTATCGCATCCTTCTCAATGAGCCCGAGCCGGGCGAGTGCCTTCCCCGCGACCTCCACCTGTCGGCTGAAGTCGCTCCAGGAAGTGGATTGCCATTCCCCGTCCTTGCGCCAGCAAAAGCGGTAGGCCTCACGCTCGCCATACCGGCGGGCTTGTCTGGTTATTGTCTCGACTAATCTGTTTGCCATATCTTTTTCTCCCTTAGGGATATGTGAATTTAACCCGCTGGGAAATCGGGCGTAAAGTTAACAATTTTCTCCGACATTTCGGGCCTATTTACCGAATAATCATCAGAGTTCCCCGCGCAATCCCTTGAAATAGCAATCAAGCACGTCTTTGGCAGCCGTAAACGAAGACTGCTCATTGTTGAGCACCCTCAGTTCCTTCTGCTCAAGAAGGGCCTTGACAGCCGGAGTGTTGTAGAAATTGTTGCGGAGTTGCTCATCGATGGTCTCCATCATCCAGTATTTGGCCTGCTCGGTCCTTTTCTTCTCGAAATATCCTGTCTTGCGGACGTATTCGAAATATCGGTCGATCATATCCCAGACGAGATCAATTCCAAGTTCGTAATATCCGCTATAGGTGATTACTTCCGGCTTCCACTTGCTGGGGGTCGGGGGGAAAAGGAAAAGGGCGTTGCGGAATTGGCTGGCCGCGAGTTTGGCCCGCTCTACATTGTCGCCGTCACATTTGTTGATTACAATTCCGTCGGCCATCTCCATTATACCACGTTTGATGCCCTGGAGTTCATCGCCCGTGCCGGCCAACTGTATGAGCAGGAAGAAATCAACCATGGAATGGACGGCGGTCTCGCTCTGCCCTACCCCGACGGTCTCCACGAAGATGTTGTCGTATCCGGCAGCCTCACAAAGCACTATAGTCTCACGGGTTTTCCGTGCCACTCCGCCAAGCGACCCGGCCGACGGGGAAGGGCGTATGAAGGCATCCTTTTCCTGCGACAGTTTCTCCATCCTTGTCTTGTCGCCCAGTATGCTGCCATGGGTGCGCTCGCTGCTCGGGTCTATCGCCAGGACCGCAAGTTTACCACCCTGCCGAATGACATGAAGGCCGAACACGTCTATGGAGGTTGATTTCCCGGCTCCGGGGACACCTGTTATACCTATTCTCCTTGAGTTGCCGGAATATGGCAGGCATTTCTCTATGACCTCCTGAGCCACAGCCTGATGAGCCTCTGCCGTGCTCTCCACGAGAGTCACGGCTCTTCCTAATACGCTGACGTCTCCCTTCAGGATACCCTCCACATAATCGTTCACACTGAGGGGAGCCACACGCTTCCGCGCTTTCCTGTAGGGGTTGACTATCGGTTGCGAGCCTACTCCGCTATTGACCTGCAATCCTCTATAGGCTGAATCGTTTTCGGGATGTTCCATGATATGATTTAGATTTTCATTATATGGGGTCGGATGACATGAATTGTTGACAACTTGCGTCACAATCTGTCAATAACCTCCATAATAATATGATTTACACTAACATTTAATGTCAATAACTTTTCAATAACTTATTTCCCGCATATCCCCACCACCCTGATTGTCTTCACGGGGTTGACGGGGTCATTGCATATCACCTCCACATTGAGCCTGAAAGGTCCCTCCTTGAGCCGGGAGGCCGACAACTCCCCTTCGATGGCTTTACTTTTGCCTGGCTTTATCTTCCCGGAGCCCCCTTTAAGTTGCACTGCATCATCGAGGCAGTAAACCCTGACAATCTCGAGAGAGGATTTGCCGTCGTTGATGATTTCAAAACGGAATTTTCTCCGCTCATCCTTACCGACCTCGCCGAGATCCACAAAATCCTTGGGGAGGTAGATATGACCGCTGTCGCCGGCTTTCATCAACGCCGTCTCATGGGGATTGGGGAGGATGTCGGCGGTGACAGACAACGTCTTGCGTTCGGAGTGGGGGTCGGCAGTATCGGCTATTATCTCAACCGGATACTCCACAGGACCCATCTCCTCGGCCAATGGGGTGCGGAGATAGAATCCTAGGGTACCTATGTCGCCGGGAGCAAGACGGCGGGGTGTGAGTTCCACCTCCACGGCCCGGTTATCATTTTTCCACGAGGGGGAAATGGTGTCTTCGCTCTGGTTATATACATTAAGGAAAAGATGGCGCGAAGAGCCTTTCGTTATGTCGCCCACAGGCACCGTAAGTTTCTCAAGCCGCAGTGGGCCCGAAGTGTAAGGATAGGTCGATTTCAGGGTCTCCGGCTCCCCAATGACGGTGCCCCTGATCTTCACTATCTTCATCTCCCTCTCCTCACCAACAAACACCTTCACGGTCTTGTCAAAGCGTCCGGGGCGTCCGTAGGGGTTATAGATGAAACTTACCGTGGCTGTGTCGCCGGGTTGTATCATGCTTTCCGTATAGGCCGCCGCAGTGCATCCGCAACTTGGCCTGACTGCGGAGATGAATGTAGCCTCCGGCCCTCTGTTGACGAACCTGACGCTCCCCTTCTGCGGCCCTGCCGCCTCCCGGAAAGTGCCGTAATCATACTCCGTCTCAAGCCATTCCACATGCGCCCATACTGTCGCCACTCCAAACAGGGCACACATACAGGCCGCGAGTCTTCTTATTCCTCCCATCATGACGATATGCTGATTGGCGACTCCGTTACTTGTTCTTGGGTGTTACGGTACCCCTGATCTTGAGCCTGACCTTGGAAGGGGAGCCATTTGTCTTCAATGTCACGACCTTCTCAAAACTTCCGGGGCGGCCGAGGGGATTGTAGGTGACCTTCACCTTTCCGCTCTTGCCGGGAGCGATAGGAGCTTGTGGAAATTCGGGACGTGTGCATCCGCAATCTGCCTTGGCGTCTATCACGACAAGGTTACCCTTACCGTCATTGTTTATGGTGAATTCACACGACACAGGGCCTCCATCCTCCTTCACCATACCGAAATCGTAGGTGGACTTTGCCACCGTCGCGTGAGGTTTATCCCCACCGGCAAATGCGGGAAACGCCATGACAAGAAGCAACAGCATAAGCAGCGTGGACATCCATTTCCTATGTCCACTTTCATTAATCACGTATTTCATATTCTTGACTTTATTTATTCAATTAAAATTCATCATTTATTCATCCAAAGACCCCTCCCTTTTCCGTCATACGGGTCTAATCCTTCATCGGGACTTGACAAGGAGACAGATGGGGGTTGACTGTAATTCCTCCTTTTATTATAGACGTAGAAGTTGATAGTTTAGTTTATTGAATACCTCTCATTTTTTCTCGCATTTTTAACATTCGGGAGATTGCCGGAATAAAATTAATTACTAACTTTGCGCATGCAAATACGGGTTTCCCACTTGCATTTGTTCACTACCATTATTCCTAACTACTATCAAAACCATGAAACGCAGAGCAATTTGCCGGATGATGCTTGCTTCCATTATGTCCGGCGCCGTTCTCCTTCCCCTTCACGCCGAGGAGGCTCCGGCCTCCGACACCGGTCTGCTGAAACTGAATCTCTCTGCAAGGATCGACTGGCAACTTAACCAACCTTATAATCATACAGACGATGCGAACTCAGGATTCGAGGGGAAATATCTGATGCTCCGTGCCGACGGAGAGATGATTCCGGGATTGTCATACTCCTGGAGGCAACGCCTAAACAAGATGCATGCCGACAGGAATTTCTTTGACGCCACCGACTGGCTGTACGTGAATTATGAGACGGGCCGTTGGTCGTTCGAAGCCGGGAAGGAAATCGTGGCAATCGGAGGCTGGGAGTATGACAGGGCTCCTATGGATCTCTTCGGCACTTCCGTCTTCTGGAACAATATCCCCTGCTATCAACTTGGTGTGACTGCCGGATATGCCGTGGCCCCTACCGACAGGCTCTATGTCCAGGCCACACAAAGCCCCTTCTTCACACCGGATGACAGAAACATATATGGCTACAGCCTACGCTGGAATGGCGAACATTCTTTCTACAAATCCATCTGGTCGGCCAATCTGTTCGAGTACACACGGGGACACTATATCAGTTACCTCTCCCTGGGAAACAGATTCGAATTCGGGAAATGGGCCATCGAGGCCGATGTCATGAACCGCGCCTCATCCGGACAGGCCTATCTCTTCAAGGATTGCTCCGTAATCGGGGATGTGGCTTTCGCTCCCGCGAGCCGCTGGAGGATACATGTGAAGATGACTTACGACGTAAACCACAGCGGCACGGATGCAGATTCCATGGTGTTGGATGGTACGCAACTCACGATGGCCGGAGGCGGGGTGGAGTTCTTCCCCCTCGTCAAAGACAAGACCGACCTACGTCTGCATGCCACAGCCTACTATTCCTGGGGAAAGAATACCAACGAGGCGGATGTGATGCAAAAGAATACACTCCTTGCGAACATCGGTTTGACATGGAACATGAATTTCCTAAATGTCAAAAGAAAATAACATTCTTACATAAACGGATACCTCTATCTACCTTTATCTTATGGAATCACCCTCTGTTCAGGAATTAACCCAAACAAAAGCCGGAATAAGGAAAGCATCGGCTCTGAAGAAATATTCGGGTGTGATATGCCTTGTGATAGTTTTCGGCATCTTCTATGGCCTCGGCCGCGTCATGGGCATGGCCAATATGCTCAATACAATGATGAAGACCGCTCACGACCTTCTTCTCAATACCGTGCTGTATCTCATGGCTATATGCGTGCTGACAGGTGCGTTGGGACAGATTTTCGTGGAATTCGGTGTGGTCAGCCTTCTTGAGAAACTGCTCCGCCCCCTCATGAAGCCCCTCTTCAATCTTCCGGGTGTGGCTTCCTTAGGAGCGGTAATGACGTTCCTGAGCGACAATCCGGCTATCATAACCCTGGCCCACGATAAGCGTTTCGGAAGTTATTTCAAGAAATTCCAGTTGATTTCCCTCACAAATTTCGGCACGGCATTCGGCATGGGGCTCCTTGTCATCGTCTTCATGCTCGGACAAGGGTACACCTGGGAACCACTTGTCGGGTTCCTGGGAGCATTCTGCGGATGTATGGTCTCGACGCGCCTCATGCAGAGGTTCGTCGTCAGGGCGTTCCCTAAATTCCTGACAGAGGATGTGGTGGTGGAAGCCCCAGTGGAGAAGGAAGATGACAATAAGGTGGGGAAATCCACATTTGCCCGCATCCTTAACGCCATACTTGACGGCGGAAAGGGGGGCGTGGAGATCGGTCTGGCCATAATACCGGGTGTACTTATCATATCCACCTTCGTGATGCTCCTGACTTTCGGACCCTCCGCCGACGGTTCTTTCACCGGGGCGGCATACGAAGGGATCGAGTTCCTCCCCATGGCAGCACAGAAGATCGGACCGATATTCGAGTTTCTTTTCGGATTTCACGACCCGCATCTCATAGCATTCCCGATTACGGCTTTGGGCGCCGTAGGGGCGGCTTTGGGTCTGGTGCCCAACTTTGTGAGCCAGGGATGGATCGACGGGAATGCCATAGCGGTCTTCACTGCCATAGGGATGTGCTGGAGCGGCTACCTCTCCACCCATACCGCCATGCTCGATTCACTGGGCTATCGTGAACTGACCTCAAAGGCGATACTTGCCCACACCGTAGGAGGAATCGTGGCTGCTGTCGTGGCGCATCTTCTCTACATGGCCGTGACCATGGTATTCTGAATTTCCTATCCCTGAAACAACTACCCTGACGGAGCGGGGCTTCCCTTTACGGCCAGCCTCCGCTCCTTTTATTTTGCGCATTGGCGTTTTTTTTCTAATTTTGCAAAAATTCCGTACTCACGGAAGTTTTTATTTGACAATGGAGAAAATAATTGACCCGATCGACAGAGAGCTCCTTGACAATGAGCTCACCCCTGACCGCCTTCTGCGCCCTGCCAACAAAGGGAACAACGAGATATATGTTGTTGATGCTTTCAATGCTCCGAACACGATGAGGGAAATCGGTCGCCTGCGTGAAATCGCGTTCCGCGATGCCGGAGGCGGCACCGGTCTCTGCTGCGATATTGACGAGTTTGACACGATGCCCAATCCCTGCCGCCAACTGATCGTCTGGGATCCTCTTGAGCGGGAGATCGTGGGTGGATACAGATTCATCCTTGGAGAGGACATCGAGATAAGGGACGGTGTGCCCAATATCGCCACCTCACACATGTTTCATTTTTCTCCCGAGTTTATCAATAAGATTCTGCCGAAGACCCTTGAGTTAGGCCGCTCTTTCGTCTCCGTGAAATATCAGAGCACACGTTCCAATCCTAAGGCACTGTATGCCCTCGACAACCTTTGGGACGGTCTCGGCGCACTGACCGTGATTTATCCGCAGATCGAATATCTGTTCGGGAAAGTGACGATGTATCCTGCCTACGGTGAAGACAGCCGCGACATGCTGCTCGGTTTCCTGCATAAATACTTCCATGACCCGGACCGTCTCGTCTGGCCGATTGTCGAGCTTGACAGCCGCGCCCTGAGTCCTGAGATACAGGGGATGTTCTCCGGCGATTCGTTCCGCGACGACTACCGCATCCTCAATCACGCGATACGCGACAGAGGGCAGAACATTCCCCCCCTGGTGAATGCCTACATGTCGCTGTCATCCACAATGAAGGTTTTCGGGACGGCGATAAACCATGAGTTCGGCGAGGTTGAGGAGACAGGCATATTCTTCAAGATTTCCGAGATTTTTGAAGAGAAGAAAAAGCGTCATATTCAGTCTTTCATAGAGACCGGGATAGTGCCCGGCATCTCAATTAAATAATGCGGCTATGAAAAAAGCAGTAGTCACCGGTGCCGACGGATTTATCGGCAGCCATCTCACGGAGATGCTCCTCAAAGAGGGGTATGACGTGACGGCGCTCGCTCAGTATAACTCCTTCAATTTCTGGGGGTGGCTGGAAGGGATGAAGCATCCCAACCTTCACATAGTCACCGGTGATGTGCGTGACCCGGATTTCTGCCGGGCACTCGTCGCCGGCGCCGACACGGTGTTCCATCTCGCGGCTTTGATTGCGATTCCCTACAGTTATGTGGCTCCCGACAGTTACGTCGATACCAACGTTAAGGGCACTCTCAATATCTGTCAGGCAGCGCGTGATGCCGGAGTGAAACGCCTCCTCGTGACTTCCACATCGGAGGTCTACGGCACGGCCCGCTATGTGCCCATCGATGAGAAGCACCCCAAACAACCGCAGAGTCCTTATTCCGCCACAAAGATAGGGGCGGATGCGATAGCCCTCAGTTTCCATAATGCATTCGGCCTGAACGTCACGGTGGTCAGGCCATTCAATACCTACGGTCCCCGCCAGAGCGCACGGGCCATAATCCCCTCCATAATAACACAGATTGCCTCCGGAGTGAGGAAAATAAAGGTGGGCGACCTCTCCCCTACACGCGATTTCAATTTCGTGGAGGATACATGCCGGGGATTCATTGCTATTGCCGAGGCTGAAGGCACAGCCGGCATGGAGATAAACATCGCAACGCAGAAGGAGGTGTCGATGGAGGAGACTCTGAAGACTATAGCGCGCCTAATGGATGCCGACGTGGAATGGGTGGTCGATCCCGAGAGGTTGCGCCCAGCCGGCAGCGAGGTGTTCAGGCTGCTCGGTTCAAATCAGTTGATAACATCCCTCACACCCTGGCGCCCGCAGGTTACCCTTGAGGAGGGGTTGAGAAGGACTATCGACTGGATATGCCGCGAAGAAAACCTTAAGAAATACAAACCGGAAATTTACAACAGATGAGAAAACAGAACCTCAATATACTCTTCCTCGGCGGAGGAAGAAGAGTCTCGCTTGCCGAGCTCCTGAAGAAAAGCGGTAAGAACATCGGATGCAATGTGGAGATCGTGAGTTACGAACTGATTTCGGAAGTGCCCATATCGCTTGTGGGAAGGGTGGTGAAAGGGCTTCCATTCACCGACCCGAATGTGGTAGACGATATTCTCCGTGTCGTGAAGGAATATGATATCGACATAATCCTCCCCTTCGTCAACGGCGCCATAGAGATCGCTTCAATCTGCCGCGACAGGCTGCCTGATGTTTTCGTTCCCGTGACCGACTTCAATATCGCCTCACAACTCTTCGATAAGGTGGAGGCCGCTGCCGTGTTCAAGGAGGCGGGGCTTCCCATTCCGCGCACATACTCCGTGCTTTCCGCCAAAATGCCCGCTATCGCCAAGCCGCGTAAGGGCCGTGCCTCAAGGGGGATACAGATTTTCCATAATATGGAGGATTTCATGCACCTCGATGACATCAAGAACTACCTCGTGCAGGAATATATCGAGCATGGAAAGGAGTATACGGTAGACTGCTATATCGACTCCAAAGGCCGCATCCTGACCACCGTTCCCCGCGAGCGTCTTGAGATTATGGGGGGTGAGTCAAACCGCACGCGCACTTGCCACAACGAGGTGATTGAGAATCTGAGCCGTGAGGTAATCGAGAAGTTCTCCCTCAGGGGTCCGGTCAACCTGCAGTTCATCCATGATCTTGATGCCGACCGCTATCTCCTAATGGAGGTGAATCCCCGTCTTGCCGGCGGAGTCATCTGCTCAGTGTATGCAGGCGCGCCTATCACCGACTATATAATCCGTGAGGCTCTCGGTCTGGAACTCCAGCCCTGCGACGACTGGACTTCCGGCACGCTGATGGCCCGTTATTTCAAGGAAGCGATATTCTTCAATCGCTGATAAACATCTCATTTCCTGCTCCGTGCTTTCCCCAATCGATATCCTAAAGAAATTCTACGGCTATTCCTCATTCCGGCCGGGTCAGGAGGAGATAATAAGCAATACCCTTGCGGGGAGAGATTCCCTCGTGCTGATGCCTACCGGGGGTGGAAAATCTCTTTGCTATCAGATACCGGCTCTCTGTCTGCCGGGCATCACTATTGTCGTGTCTCCTCTGATTGCCCTCATGAACGATCAGGTGCAGTCGCTGCGTGCCAATGGGGTCAGGGCGGAGGCTATACACTCAAACCGTCCGGAGGATGAGAACGATATGGCATTGGAACTCGCCGCCCGTGGTGAACTTAAGATGATATACATTTCGCCTGAAAGACTGATGCTTGACCTCGACAGGATTTCAGGCAGGATGAACGTGAGCCTCATCGCCATTGATGAGGCTCATTGCATATCGCAGTGGGGGCACGATTTCAGACCTGTCTATAAGGAACTCAAGGCTGTGAAGGAGAAGTTTCCTACTGTGCCGGTGATGGCTCTGACGGCCACAGCCGACCGTCTCACCCGGTCAGACATTGCCTCCTCGCTCGGCCTTTCCGACCCCTTCTGCTGGATAGGATCGTTCGACCGGCCCAACATCTCCCTCTCCGTCATAAACGACCCGGGGAAACAGAAACGTCTGGCCGCGATAGCATCCCTTATAGATGAGCATCCCCTCGATTCAGGCATCGTCTATTGCCTAAGCAGGAAGAAGGCCGAGGATATGCACAAGGCGTTGGCCGATATGGGCTACCGTTCGGTATGCTATCATGCCGGTATGCTCCCGGCAGAGAGGGAAAGGGCTCAGAAACTGTTTGTCAACGGGGAGGCGCAGGTGGTATGTGCGACGGTAGCATTCGGAATGGGGATAGACAAAAGCAACATCCGCTGGGTGGTGCATAACAACATACCCGGAAATATAGAGAGTTATTATCAGGAGATCGGAAGGGCGGGACGCGACGGTATGCCGGCACAGGCCATAATGTTCTACAATTTCGGGGATATAATGACACGCCGCGGATTCGTCGACGGAAGCGGGCAGAAGGAGGTAAATGGCGAGAAACTTGATTTCATGCAGCGTTATGCGGAGGCTACCGTATGTCGCCGCCGTATCCTGCTTAGTTATTTCAGCGAGGAAAGCCACTCCGACTGCGGAAACTGCGACAATTGCCGCTCCCCACGCGAAAAGTTTGACGGCACTATACTCGCTCAGAAGGCATTGAGCGCGGTGATACGCATAAACTGCGTGGAAGGGATAGGAATGGTGATCGATATTCTCCGCGGACTGAACAACAGCGGGATAATACAGAAACGCTATCATCAGATAAAGACCTACGGAGCGGGCCGAGACCTCTCTTCCTGGGAGTGGAACAGTTATATCCATCAGATGATTCAACTCGGGCTGCTCGAGATAGCATACGAGGACAATTTCCATCTGCGCCCTACGCCATACGGCATGAAGGTGGTACGCGGACAGGAGCGTATCGAGCTCTCCAAATATCGGAAGCCGTTGTTCCCTGCCGGTAAAAAGCAAAAGAACTCTCAGGCAGAAGTGAAACCCGCATTCGCAACACCGGAGGAGGAATTGCTCCATATCCTCAAGGAGGTGCGCCTGGATATATCCAAGGAAGAGGGTGTTCCGGCTTTCGTTGTGTTCAGCGATGCAACACTTACCGACATGGTGGAGAAACGACCGATAGATATTGAGGCATTTGCGGGAGTGCATGGCATCGGACAGGTGAAACTGACGAAATACAATAAGAAATTCATCGGGGCAATACGAAAATTCCGGGGATTGCCTGCTACGCTACCCTCCGGAAGCAGCACGAAGGAGACTCTCATTCTATTCAATGGAGGAATGTCGGTGGAGGAGATTGCCGAGATTAGGGGGATTCAAAAGGCAACGGTTCTCAGCCATCTCGCGGAGATGACCGAAGAAGGGAAAGTCACTGACTTTGATCGGATAATATCGGAAGAAGATATAGCGAAGGTCGGCAAAGCCATTGACGGCAATCCCGAGGGTGCATACTTCAGACTGAAGGAAGGAGGTATGGAACCAGGGACAATACGCATGGCGCAAGCGATAATAAATTATCGAAAGAAAAAGTGATATTTTTTTCAAAAACCGCTTGCATTTAAAAATAATTTACTAATTTTGCAATCGCAAATCCTCGGGGCGTAGCGCAGTCCGGTTAGCGCACCTGCTTTGGGAGCAGGGGGTCGAAGGTTCGAATCCTTTCACCCCGACAGATTGAAAGGAAGGCCTGGCTTTTTAAGCCGGGCCTTCACCTTTTATCCGCTTTCCATAGATGATGAACGAACCGTCAGGCTGTATGGCATGCAACCTCCGCAACCAACCGTCGAGATACTTCCACGCTGCCCCGCAACGACGGTAATAACGCTCACGTTCCGTCATCAACCTACGGAACATGGCTCCTTGGTCGCCACCATTGATTGCCTTAAGAGACAGAGGTCCTATCTTCCCGTCCGGCACTACCCCGAACAACTTCTGCACACGCCTCAACACCCCGGGACCGCTCGCCCATACCCAGTCCACTATCAGATGCGCCAGACCCTGACTTTCGATCCCGTCGGCACCGCACCTATCCCAAAACATCCCCTTCAGTATACTCTGCCATTCATCAAACCCTATGTTGCGCAACTCTCCCTTTGTCGCTCGCCTTCCCCTGAAAATTGAAAACGTAGCCAAAGTAACATCCACCATAGTCGCACCTCCCGGATCATCCGCATCATCACTCCACCCCCTCAGTTTCGCCAACTCGAAAATATCCCGATCCGGCAAGTCCAACTCACAACCATCCTTCCCGAACACTCCACCCGCGAAGTGACACACAAACGGTATCATATATCTGAAATCAGCCATAATAAAAAAATTAAAAACACACTCCAAAATTACCACCATCCCCCCCACCCGGGCTCGGATACACATAGCCGAGCCCACGAGACGGAGAGGAAGGACGGGAGCGGGGGGGGGGGTGGAAATAAATATGTGT